>DASSOG010000043.1:0-141542 GCA_035700805.1 Gemmatimonadaceae bacterium
CTCGGCGTCGCGTTGATCTTCACCCTGGTCATCGGGGCGCTGGCTACCGCCGCCATCATCCTGTCGTCCAACGCGTCGTTGCTGGCCAAGGCCACGGAACACCAGCGCGACCTCACGTACGCCGCCGAGTCCGGACTGCAACGCGTCAAGAGCAGGCTCGACCTGAATGCCACCCTGCTGCCCGACAGCAATGAGGTGCAGGTACTCACCAATGCCGTGATCCAGTCCGCCGATTATGTGAACCTGAAGGGCATTACGGTGAATGTCTGGGTGGGTCCGAGCGGCGCGATCTCCGGCCAATACGGGAACTTTGCCACCATCGTCTCGCAGGCGGTGGACCTGCATGGCGCGTCGTTCGTGCGTCGCCTGGACGTGGAACAGGAGAGCTTTGCCAAGTACGTATACTGGTCCAACACTGAGGGAGCCATCCAGTTCAACAACGACCAGCTCTGGGGCCCCGTCTGGTCCAACGACGTCATCCACATCGGATCAGGCGGCGTGATCTTCCACGACAGTGTCGCCACCGCGCAAACCATTGACCAGCCCGGCTATGCGACGTTCCTCAAGGGCTACCTGGAACACCAGCGAACGATGGCCCTGCCCACCACTACCAGGCTGGGCAAGCTGGCCGGCTATGCGACCGATGCCGGCTACAACTTCACCGCCCCCACCAGCGGGGACGAGACCAACATCCTCGAGCGGATTGAGTTCACGGCCACCGACCTCAACGGCGACGGCGATTCGCTGGACGACAACGAGGGCTTCTTTCGTGTGTACAAGGCCACCGCGGGCAACCAGCCCTGGCTGCGCGGCGACTATCCAAGTTATACCACGTCGGTGTCCGCCTATACCAACTGCGGCGACTGGCACACCGTGGCAGGGTATGCGGACCGCAAGTTCTTTCCGGCATCGGTACACCCCACATCCTGGTTCTATAACATGATGGTGGCCGCCGGCATGTCCCCGGCGGCGGCATCCGCCGAGCAGACCGCGCCCATTGCGACCATCATGCGGCACAGTGGCGCCCGCTGTTACCTGGGCGGGGACCCACACCTCGTGGCCGTCTCCAGAACCGCGGCGCTGTATCCGGTTGATGCCACGCGGCAGAAGGGCGGCGACGACACCACCTTTACCCCGGTCGGCGCGTATGGCTCGTGGATCCAGTATTCGGCCTCCCCGAATGCCACGGTCGCCAGCAAGCGCGCCGATGCGAAATACCTGTTCCCGCTTTCGCGTTCGCTTAACCCGAACGTGAAGGGCGTGATCTACGTCAATGGCTCCGTGGGCGTCAGCGGAACGGTCCGCGGCCGCACCACCTTGTATGCGTCCAACGGCTACATCGCGCTCATGGATGACCTGCGGTATGCGCACGACCCGTCGCTGAACTCCTGCACCGACGTGATGGGGCTCATCGCCGACAAGGACATCGTGGTGTCGGACAATGGCATTAATACGCCGCAGAACGTGAATGTCGGGGGCTCCAGCACCATCTATTCCTCCCTGGACGATTCGCAGGACATGTACATCCAGGCCGTCTCGATGGCGCTGGGATCCTCCTTCAGAGTGCAAAACTATTCCTCCGGACCAACCTCGGCGCTCAGTTGCAACGGCTCCCCCGTGGGACGAGGGTGCCTGTACGTCACCGGCGGCATCATCCAGCTCACCCGCGGTCCGGTGGGCACCGGCAGCGGCAGCGGGTTTTCCAAGCGGTACAGCTACGACGCGTGCGCCGCGGAGTTCCCCCCGCCGTATTTTCCTACCACTGGCCGTTTTACCGACAACCGGTATTACGAGGTAGATCCGTCCAACTTCAGCGTGACCAGCTTGTTCAGGAGCATCTCGACGGGCTACTGAGCGCCCGAGGCGTTCGCCCGGCATGAAGAGGACGCAACGTGCGGGCGCTGTCATTCGACAGTGGTCCATGGTAGGATTGGCCATGCGTCCAGCCGCTTCGTCCCGCCCCCGTCGTGCCCTGCGCCCCGGCTGGACCCTCATCGAGATCACCGTCGTGCTCGTGATCCTGGCCGTCGTGGTGGCGCTGGCCGTCCCTCGGCTGAACTTCCAGAAGTACCGCACGGACGCCGCCGTGCAGGGACTGCGCGCGGTTTTCCAGCAGGCCCAGCGCACCGCCCTGCTCCGCCAGTACGACGTGATCGTCGCCATCGACACGGTCCATAACACCGTGCTCTGGTACGAGGACGCCAACAGTGATGGCGTCGTCCAGTCCACGGAACACAAACGCGAGTACCCGCTCACCGATGGCGTGACCTTCGCCGTCCCGCCCGTGGGCATCGACAGCACCGTGCACACGTCGGTGGTGGGATCGCAACTCGGAACGCTGGATGGCCTGCCCTCGGTCACCTTCCATCGGGACGGCGCCGCCACCTCCGACCTGGAGCTCTATATCGCCGGACCGGCCAACCCCACCGTCACGTACCGCGCGGTCCGCCTGGTGCAGGGCACCGGCCGGACCGACTATTACAGATTCAATACAGACGCCCGCGTCTGGGAGCTGGGCGGGCTCAAGTAATCCCCGTGCCCCATCAGCCGTCCGTCGCCGGCGTCTCGACCTCGTTCAGGAGCGCGCGAACCACGTGCGCCGCTCCGCCCCGTTGCCGGATCTCACCTGGGGTCAGGTGCAGGTAGCGCTGACACACGTTCCGGAACGCGCTCCCCGAGGGGAACCCCAGGTTGGAGGCCACCCGGTCCGCCGTGCGACGGGGATCCTCCAGCATGCGCGCCGCCACGATCAGGCGCCCCCAGGTGAGCAGCCGTCGGGGCGGTGGATACCCCGCGACGGCCAGCCGCTGGCTCATGGTGCGTCGAGGAAGCGCGAGCAGCCGAGCCAGACCGGCGGGCGAGAGTCGCTCGTGCGCCCGCGTGATCACCAGCAGCACCGCGTCGCGAACGCCGGGGTCCACCTCGTCGAGCGCCAGCCGCACCTCGCCGCCCAGGCTGCGCGACTCCGCGCGCTCGATGCGCGCCAGCAACTGCCGCGGGCTGTCGTCCTGGTCGGCCACCACCAGTGCGTCCACCCCCATGCGGCCGGCGTCGAACACGTCGCTCACCCGATCCAGCGTGATCGTCGAATAGCTGAGCAGCGACAACCCGGGCCATCGTTGCTTCAATTGGCGAAGTTGTTCAAAATTGGCATCCCCCGTGGCGTAAAGATCCACCACGGCGGTGCGGACCGCGTGCGTCTCGCACGCCTCGGCCACGGCTTCCCATGTTGCGCATGGCACCAGCTCGTGGCGGTCGCGGATGGCAGCCCGCAGGCGTTGCAGCGACACCGGATTCGGCAGTAGCGTGGCGATAACTCCCATCGGGCCTGCTCCACGCGGAGGGTGGGCGACACCAGCCGAGCGACCCGGCTCTGCTGTGTCATGCTACGCTGGAAGAACTTTTACGTTACAGCCAAGGCCGAACATAACACAATGTGACGTTTTGTGCCATCTACGTGATAGTGGCCATCCCCTGGATGGTTACCGTCGAAGAGGATCTTCGTTGCGAAGAGGACGGCTCGCTCGCCATCACTGGAAGCGTCCCTGATCCTATAAGAACGAAACCGCATTTTCACCCGGTAGTCACCATGCGATCCACCACACCTGGCAGGACAAAAAGCGCCGGATTCACGCTGATCGAGGTCTTGATCGTCATGATCGTGGTCGGGGTGATCACGGCGCTTGCCATGCCGCGTCTGGACCTGCAGCGCTATCGGACCGATGCCGCCGTCCAGAGTCTGCGGACCGTGTTCCAGCAGGCGCAACGGACCGCGCTGGTCCGCCAGTACGACGTGGTCATCAGCATCGACACCGCCGCCAACGCCTTGCGCTGGTCGGAGGATGCGAACAACAACGGGACCATCCAGTCCACTGAGCACCGGCGCGCCTATCCATTGGAAGATGGCGTGAAGTTCGCCGTGCCTCCGGCGGGCGTGTTCGGATCGGTGTCCAGTTCGGTGGTGGGTCTGCATCTGGGCACAATGGACGGATTGCCAACCGTCACGTTCCATCGTGACGGCGCGGCCACGTCCAACCTGGAGCTCTACATCGCCGGACCCGCCGATCCTGACGTCAGCTACCGCGCGATCACCCTGATCCAGGGCACAGGCCGCACGGACTTCTACCGATACAACACCGCGGGTCATGTCTGGGAGCTGGGAGGTTCAAAATGATTCACCGCACTCGGGGCCGGCGCCGGTCTGGGTTTTCGCTGGTCGAGGTCGTCGTGGCGCTTGGGATCCTGTCGGCCGTGCTGCTCGGGCTCGCGCTCTTTGTCACCCGCATGGCGCACAGCACGGCCGAGGCGCGGCTGCTCGGCACGGCCAGTGAGCTTGCAGCCAACCGGCTGGAGAGCATCAAGACTTCGTCCGACTACGCGTCCATTGACACCTTTGCCACCACTGAGACCTTCGGCAGCACTTCAGAGTACGCCGGGTTCACGCGCGTGACGCAGGTGAGCCACATCGGCGGGTCCGTCAGCGACTCCGTGGATTATCGCATTGTCACCGTCACTGTCAGCAACCCCGTCATGACGTCGGCCATCGCGCAGACAACCGCGATAGCTGCGTTCTAGGATGCCTGCCATGCCTCGCTCTTCCCTCCGCCCCGGATTCACGATCCTCGAGATGATCGTCGCGATGACGTTGCTGACGCTCCTGCTCGCCATCACAGTCGCCACGTTCCGGAAGAGTTCGGTGCTCCTGGCCGGCCAGGGCGGGCGGTTCGAGGCCCTGCAGGATGGGCGGTTCGCCATCACCTCCCTGGATCGCGACTTGCGGGTGGCGGGGGTGGGTGTGGTGGACGAACAGCCCCTCCTCGTCGAGGCATCCAACACCGCCATCGTGTTCAACGCCGACATCATCTCCCGGGTTGTGGGGGACGTGGGAGCGGTGTACGTGGATACCAGCGCCGATTCCACCATGACCACCGTGTGGCGCTCCGCGGACAAGCTGCTCCTGCCGGGACTCACGTCGGTGTACTACCCCGACTCCACGTATGTGCAGTCGGGGGGAGTGCGCAGCGGGGCGGAGACCATCGCGTACTACCTGGCGCGCGACACCACCAGTTCACTGTCCAATGCGTACGTCCTGTACCGGCGGGTCAATGCCACGACCCCCGAGGTGATGGCGCGCAGCATCCAGTACAACACGGGCGACACAGTCTTCCGCTACTTCAAGGCCGACACCACCGGCACCGTGACGCCCGTCCCGATGTCGTACCTGCCGCTGTATCACAAGGCCACGATCCACGGATCCCCGGCTGATACCGGAAGGTACGCCATGGTGGACAGCATCATGTCGGTGACGGCCACGCTGAAGTCCTTCTACCTGGACCCCCGCACCAACCATGTCGTGGTCCGCCCGATCACCACGCAGATCCGGATCATGAATGCCATGCTGATCCAGCGCACCACGTGCGGCGATCCGCCGATCGGCGTGACGCCCACGTTCACGACGTCCGCCGCCGGAGACCCCGTGCCCTTCGTGGTGCTGGCGTGGTCGGCTTCCACCGACGACGGGGGCGGCGAGAAGGACGTCCAGACCTACGCCATTTATCGACGCGCCTCGACAGCCAGCTCGTTTGACCAGCCCTTTGCCAGCGTTCCGGCCGGCTCGGCCAACTACACCTTTACCGACAACAACGTGGCCAGCGGCGATAGCTGGGTCTACGGTGTGTCGGCGCAGGATTGCACGCCCAGCAGCTCCCCTATCGGCACCACGTCCACCGTGGTCGTCCCGTAAGCTCCGAGGTCATTATGCGTTCACCATCCGTTCACCCCATTCGCCCCCGCGGGCGACGCCTGGACAACCGGCGCGGTATTGCGCTCGGCGTGGCGCTCCTGTTCACCGTGGCCATCGGCGCCCTCGCCACGTCGGCCATCGTGCTCACGTCCAACGCCTCCCTCATGTCCAAGGCCGTCAACCAGCAGCGTATCATGAAGTACGCGGCGGATGCGGCCCTGCAGATGGGCAAGAGCCACGTCAACTTTGACCCGGCCGCGCTGCCCGACAGCGGCGACACGGTCCTGGTATCCAACCAGCCGCTCCACACTGCCGACGGCACGGAGATCCCCAACATCCGGGTGACCATCTGGGCCGGCCCCACGGGTTCCACCACGGGCCAGTTCGGCCGCTTTGCCAGCGTGGTGGCAGAAGCCGTGGACAATCGCGGATCCGGCGCTGTCCGCCGCCTGGAGCTGGTACAAGAGAGCTTTGCCAAGTTCGCGTATTATACCAACGAGGAGACCAGCGCCAGCAGCGGCAGCACCATCTACTTCGCCAACGGCGACGAACTGTGGGGGCCGGTGTTCTCCAACGATGTGATTCACATTGCCAGCAGCGGCGCTACCTTCCACGACGACGTCAGCACGTCGCAGACCATCAGCGGAAAGGGATACGGGACCTACCTCAAGGGCTACCACGAGCATGCGAGTTCCATCGCATTCCCGTCGAGCAGCGCGCTGTCGCTGCTGCCCGCATACGCCAACCTGGCGGGCTACGCCTTCACGTCCGCCAGTTCATCGGGCGTGTCCAGCGTCCGCACGCGCATCGAGTTTGTAGCCACCGACATCATGGGCACCGGCGATTCCCTGGCCGTGCAGGACGGGTTCTTCCGCGTGTACAAGGCCAACTCAGGCAACTACCAATGGTTGCGGGGGGATTGGCCCGGCGGCTCGACGCAGAGTGACTACGTCAACTGCGGCGACTGGCACACTATTGACGGCGTGAGCGAGTTCTTCCCGGTGGCCATCCACAAGACGAGCTGGTTCAAGACACTGCTGCAGACCGACGGGGGCTACAACTCCACGAACGCCACCAATGAGTACAATGCGTCGGTGACGACCATCATGTCGCACTCCGGCGCGCGGTGCTATCTGGGCGGCGACCCCCACCTGGTCGCCGTGGCCCGCACCACGAGCATCACGGACCCGGCCACCGGCAGCAACTATACGAACTCCGCCGTCCAGAAGGGCGGGACCGACACGACGTTTACCCCGGTCGACCGGTACGGCGCCTGGGTCAAGTATTCCGACGCACCCGTCAGCGCCGTGGCGACCAGGCGACCGCAGGACGCCAAGTACCTCTTCCCGATCTACCGCGGCTATAACACCAATGTGAAGGGCGTCATCACGTTTGACGGCGATGTCGGCGTAAGCGGCACGCTGCAGGGACGCGTAACGCTGTACGCCCAGCACGGCAACATCGTGATCCTCGACGACACCCGCTACGCGGCCGACCCGACCCTGGGGCGCTGCGCCGACATCCTCGGCCTGCTCTCGGATAAGGACATCATGATCGCCGACAACGCCATCAACACGCCGCAGGATGTCAATACCGGCTACGGTACCACGTGGAAGTCGCTTGACGACACCCAGGACATGAACATCCATGCCGTGATCATGGCCATGGGTCATTCGTTCGGCGCTGAGGACTACGATTCCGGCCCGTCCAGCGCCCTGCAGTGCCAAGGCCAGTACGATGGCCGTGGTTGCCTCTATGTGACGGGCGGTATCATCCAGGACAATCGTGGACCGGTCGGGCTCACGAGCGGGCAAGGGTTCATCAAGCGGTATTCGTACGATCGCTGCGCCGCCGTCCAGCCCCCGCCGTACTTCCCGACCACCGGCCGCTTCCAGGACAACCGGTACTTCGAAATCGACCCCGTAGGATTCAATGCTACGGCGTTGTTCCAGAGCATCACCCCGGGCAGTTGATCGCACCCGCCCGGCGATCTTCGGCGCCCGTCGCGACATCGCGGCGGGCGCTGTTGCTTTGCCCTACCCGCGGCGGGCCAGTTCGAAGGCCAGGGCCTCGGCAATCATGGGATAGTGGAACTCGAATCCCAGCTCACCCAGGCGACGCGGCAGCGCTCGCTGGCTCGAGAGTACCGTGCCCCGCGCCATGGCGCCGAACAGCACGTCCAGCGCCAGCGCGGGCAGTGGCAGCACGGCCGGCCGACGCAGCGCCCGGCCCAGGGCGCGCGCAAAATCGCCGTTCCGTACCGGATGCGGCGCCGTGACGTTCACCGGACCATGGGCTTCGCCGGCACCGAGCAGGAACTCCACGCATCGCAGGTAGTCCTGCAACGCAATCCAGGACATCCATTGCCGGCCCCCACCCATCGGCCCGCCCACGCCCGCGCGGAAGAAGGGCAGCATGCGCCGCAGCCCGCCCCCGCCAGTCGCCACCACCATGGAGGTGCGCAACTGCACCGCTCGAACGCCGGCGTCCCGGGCGGGATCGGAGGCGCGCTCCCACGCGACGGATACTCGCGCCAGGAAATCGGTGCCCATGCCGCTCTGCTCGTCCAGCACCTCATCACCGCGGTCACCGTAGATATTGATGCCCGACATGGAGAGCAGCACCATCCCCGGTTTCTTCACGGCTGCCATGGCGCGCGCAATGGTCCCGGTGCCCTGCACTCGGCTCTCCAGGATGCGCCTGCGACGGGCTGCCGTCCAGCGTCGGTCAATCGGCTCGCCGGCCAGATGAACCACGGCATCGACATTCGCGAGCGCCTGCGGTTCAAGGGCTCCGGACAGCGGGTCCCATGGGATCGCGCCCATCCGTTCCACCTCCGCGTCACCGCGCACGAGCGGTCGAACCACGTGTCCTGCGGCGGCAAGGTGCCGGGTGAGGTGTGTGCCGAGGAACCCGGACGCGCCCGAGATGGCAATCTGCATAGCGTATTGTAACCCTCCAGTTTGATTGTGCATGCTGCGGCGCCCAGTTTGATGCGGCGGAGCACGTCACCGCGCTTATCTATCGTCGACCTCATCGCATAAGATGTTCCTTCCACCCGAAAGCCTCGTGCACGCGCTGAAGCCGTGGGCTGAGTACTACGGAAATTCCCACGTGGCCCCCACAATCGTCACGTTCCTGCACGTCGGGGCGCTCGTGCTCGCCGGCGGGTTTGCGGTGTCCACGGACCGCGACACGTTGCGCGTGGTGCGGCACGGTGAAGATGCGCGCACGCAGCACCTGGAAGACATGGATGGCATCCACCCGTGGGTGGTGGGCGGCCTCGTGGTAGCCGTGCTGTCGGGGCTCCTGCTCTTTGGCGCCGATGTCCGGACGTTCTACGGGTCGTGGGTGTTCTGGACCAAGATGGTGCTCATCGTGCTGCTGCTGGCCAACGGCAGCCTGACCGTGCATACGGAGCGGGCCATTCGCGGGGACGGCGCCCATACGATTTCCCGATGGCGCACCCTGCATACGACAGCCATCGTGAGCGTGGTCCTCTGGTTCACCATTGCGCTGGCGGGCATGGTGCTCGTGAACCTTTGAGCTGCACCCTGGGCGCCCACCTGCCGCGCGACCCGGACGCCTGAACGGGCTCCCAGGACCCGGCCGTTCGCGCCAGGCGGCGCGTGAACCGGTCCGGGAGGACGACAACCCGGACCTCTGGAAGGCCACGCTGATCCGGCGGTAGCTTGCAGGCATGCTGATCGGCATCGCCGGCATGGTGGGCTCCGGCAAGACAACGCTCGCCCGCGCGCTGGCCTCGCGCTTCGGGCTCCAGCTCGCCATGGAAAGCGTGGGCGACGACAACCCCTGGCTCGAGCGGTTCTACGATGGCCCGGAGGGGATGCGCGCGTTCGGCCTGCATCTCCAGCTCCACTTCCTCGCCTCCCGGTTTGCGTCCCTGCGCCGCATGCTCGGCACGGGCGGAAGCTGGGTGCTGGATCGCACCTGGTATGAGGACGCCGAGGTGTTTGCGCGGGGATTGTATGAACAGGGGTACATGAGCTCGGACGACTGGACGCTCTACCAGCAGCTCTACGGCGAGCTGCTGCATGCCCCGGCGGCACGGCCCCCTCGCCTGCTCATCTACCTGCATGGACCGGTGGGGACCATCCTCTCCCGCATTGCCACGCGCGGCCGGCCCGGCGAACGGGAGACCAGCGACACCTACTGGCGGGAGTTGCACGCGCGGTACGACCGCTGGATTGCCGGCTTCAGCTACTGCCAGGTGCTCCGCCTGGACGTGCGCGAATATGACCTGCTGGCTGACCCGCGCGCCATCGCGGACGTCGCCACCCGGGTGCGCGACACCCTGGGTGGCGAGCTGCCGCAGACCGAGTTCTGGCCCCCCGGTCCCGGGTCAGCGGCCCAGCAGGCCACTTGACCGCGACACGCAAGGCTGAGAACGTCTCCCGCACGACCGTGTATCATTGGCACGCCACCCGTGCGTCCCGCACGGGTTGACCCGAGGAACGCCCCATGGTTCGCTTCGCTTTACGCGCCACCCGCGCCCTGATTGTCGCCGCCACGCTCACCGCGCTGGCCGCCTGCACCGAACGCCGCGTAGCGGAACGCGCCGATTCGGACCTGTCGCGGGACCTGGCCCTGGCCAGCCAGATCAACGCGCCGCCGGCCCTGAACGACTCCGCGGTAACGCCGACGCCATCTCCGGAGCGCCGGCAGCCCGCCCCGGTCTCGCGGGAACCTCGCGGGCAGCAGCAGGCCCAGCAGCCCGTGCAGAATCCGCCCGCGGTACAGACTCCGCCGCCCGATCGGCCGATTCAGCGCGACACGCAGACCGTCGATTCGTCGGCGGGAAGCGGAACACCGCCGGCCCCGGCGCCCGCGCCGGTGAAGCTGATCGCGGCAGGCACCGGACTGGCGCTCAGCTCTGGCATGCAGGTCTGCACCAACACCAACAAGGTGGGCGACAAGCTGGTGGCCACGGTGACGGCTCCCGTGGAGGGGACCAACGGGGCACTCATTCCGGAGGGTTCCCGCGTGGTGCTCGAGGTATCCCGCGTGACGCCAGGGGACTCCCCTGACAGCAGCGGCATCGACTTCCGGCCGCTCTCGCTGTACGTGGGCGGCGTCTCGTACGGGATCTCCGGGGCGGTGCTCTCCACCACGCCGGTGCGACGCACCGAGGCACCAGACAACGGCGTCTCGGACAAGACCAAGGTGCTCGGCGGCGCGGTGGCCGGCGCCATCCTGGGACAGATCCTCGGCAAGGATACCAAATCTACTATCATCGGGGCGGCGGCCGGCGCGGCCACTGGCGCCGCGGTGGCCAAGGCCCAGGAGAGCCACCAGGCCTGCCTGCCCCAGGGTGCCTCGCTGGTGCTGACGCTGTCCGATCAGATCACGATGAACTGACCCGGGAGGTCAGGCCGCCGCCTCACCCCCCAGCTCCTTCACCGCGCTGATCATCTTCACCAGCGTCTCGCGCGCGTCCCCGTACACCATGCCCGTATTGTCGGCGTAGAACAGCGCGTTCTCCACGCCGGCGTACCCCTTGCCCTTGCCGCGCTTGAGCACGTACACCTGGTGCGCTTGGTCCACGTTCAGGATGGGCATGCCGTAGATCGGGGAACCCTTGTCGGTGCGGGCGGCCGGGTTCACCACGTCGTTGGCGCCAATCACGAGCGCCACGTCCGTGCCCTTGAACTCGTCGTTCACCTCGTCCAGCTCGGCGATCATGTCATAGGGCACACCAGCTTCGGCCAGTAGTACATCCATATGACCCGGCATACGGCCCGCGACCGGGTGAATGGCAAACTTCACGTCCACGCCAGCCGCCTGCAGGACCTTCACGAATTCATAGAGCTTCTGCTGCGCCTGCGCGGCGGCCAGGCCGTAGCCCGGCACGATGATCACCTTGCCGGCGTAGCGCATGGCGATGGCGGCATCGCTCGCCTCCACCGGCTTCATTGCCCCCTCCATCTCCCCTTCGGGCTCGATGCTCACGTCGCCAAAGTTGCTGAACAGCACGTGACTCACCGACCGATTCATGGCCTTGGCCATGAGGAGCGTGAGCAGCGTACCCGCCGAGCCCACCACCATGCCCGCAATCATGAGCGCCGGGTTCTGCAGGGCAAACCCATCCAGCCCGACCGCCAGGCCGGTCAGCGCGTTGTACAGCGAGATGACGACCGGCATGTCGGCGCCACCAATGGGCATGGTCGCCATGATGCCATACAGCAGGGCGACGCCGAAGAAGACGGCGATGAGCGCGCTGGCCGATATCGCAACGGGACCGAGGGAAATGGTCGTGCCAAGCGCCACCGCCACACCCAGGGCCAGCACCACCAGCAGCACCACGGCGTTGAAGATGTGCTGACCCTTCATGCGCCAGGGCTTCCTGATGCGGCCATCCAGCTTGGCCCACGCAATGAGCGAACCCGAGAAGCTGATCGCGCCAATCACGGCTCCCACCAGCGTCACCACCAGGTACGTCGCGTTACTGGAGTGGCCGCCCAGCAGCTCCACGGCGGCAATGGCACCGGCCGCACCGCCCCCCATGCCATTGTACAGCGCCACCATCTGCGGCATGTCGGTAAGCGGCACCTTCTTGCCGCCGCGCCACGACCAGCCAATGCCGATCAACAGCGCTACGAGCGTCAGCACCAGGTTCGCCCCGAGGTGCGATTGCGCCTCCGGCCGCAGGCCGTACAGGTAGAGGAAGCCGGCCAGGATGGCCAGCAGCATGCCGTAGCCGGCCACGCGGATGCCCGAGCGCGCGGTCACGGGCGACGACATCCGCTTCAGTCCATAGATGAACAGGAATGCCGCCAGGAAGTTGGTGGCCTGGATGACCCATGCGGCGCTCATTTCGGCTCCTGCTTCTTCCTGGCAGGTCCGCTGGCCTTGAACATCTCCAGCATCCGCTCGGTCACCACGTAGCCGCCGGCCACGTTGGCGGCGCCCAGGAACACCCCCAGGAACCCGACTACCTGCTCCGGCACCGAGCTGGCGTTGAGCAGCGCGAACATCGCACCCACCACCACGATCCCATGCACGAAGTTCGAGCCCGACATCAATGGCGTATGCAGGATGGCTGGCACACGTGCAATCACCTCGTACCCGGTGAACGCCGCCAGCATGAAGATGTACAGGGCGACGAACCCGACGATTCCCGTTTCCATGCTCATGATCCTTGCTCCGTGCGCGGGACCGATTCCACGGCCTTGCGGGCCGCCTCGTTCCTGATCTCGCCGCCGTGGGTGAGCGCCGTCCTGGCTACCACCTCATCGCTCCAGTCCAGGGCGAGCTTGCCGTCCGCCACCAGCAACTCCATCAGGTTGAACACATTCCTGGCGTACACTTCACTCGCGTGCTCACCCAGCAGCGAGGGCACATTGAGCGGCGCGGCCACGGTCACCTGCCCCACCCGGATGGTCTCCCCCGGCCTGGAATATTCGCAGTTGCCCCCGCCTTCGGCCGCCAGGTCCACGATCACCGCGCCGTGCTTCATGCCGTCCACCTGCGCCTTGCTGATGAGCTTGGGCGACGGACGGCCGGGCACCGCCGCCGTGGTGATCACCACGTCAGCCGATTGGATGTGCTTCGTGAGCACGGCCGCCACCTTGGCCTTCTCGTCGGCGCTGAGCTCGCGCGCATACCCGCCCTCGCCGCGCGCATCTACGCCGGTGTCCACGAACTTCGCACCCAGCGAGGCCGCTTCTTCGCGCGTCTCGGGGCGCACATCGTACCCTTCCACTACCGCCCCCAGCCGCCGAGCCGTCGCTATGGCCTGCAACCCGGCCACGCCCAGCCCGATCACCAGGACGGTGGCCGGCCGCAGCGCGCCGGTGGCCGTGGTCATGCGCGGCAGGATGCGTGGCAGTTGCGTACCAGCCAGCAGCACGGAGTAGTAGCCCGCCAGCGCCGCCTGGCTGGACAGCGCATCCAGCGCCTGCGCGCGCGTGATGCGTGGCACCAGTTCCATGGCAAAGCACGTGAGCTTCCGGTCACGAAGCAGGCACACCAGCCCGGGTTCACGGTTCGCGTATATAAAGGAGATGAGCACCGCGCCTTCCTTCATCGCCCGCACGACGTCGGCGCCTGGCGGCTGCACCCCCAGTACGACGTCGGCCACGGCCACCATGGCCCGCTGGTCGGTGGCGATGGTGGCGCCCGTGTAGGCCGAATCGGGAAAGCTCACCGCGTCCCCCGCCCCGGCCTGCACCGCCACCTCGGCCCCCAGCTTGACCAGCTTGTCCACCACGGCGGGCACCATGGCGACGCGTCGCTCACCGGCCTGCGTTTCCTTCAGCACCGCAACCTTCAGTGACATCGCTCGCTCCGCCTGGGAGTGTACCGCGCACACCGGGCCGCTCGCCGGCCGCGCCGCGCGCTGCTTGCGCTATCCATCACCAAATGGGAAGACACCGACCGCCTGCCCGCCGCTGCTGCTGGCGTGGCACCCTGGTCGGTACCGGGTACCGCCGGCCGAAGCCGGCAATCCGCGACCGCCATCTGTCGCTGCACGCCACCGGGAACCCGGCGACCAGACGGGCAGGCGCCATAATCATAGGGCCTGCACCATCCCTTGGCGAGGTTCGCCACCCCGCATGGACCCGCGCGTGCACCCCCCGATCGTCCCCGCCCCGGCACCGTGGATTTCCCCGCCCCCAACGTTCGCCGTAACTTTCGGCATGCCGATTCACGTCGTCGCAATCGATCTCGCCCTCGGGCTGCTGGCGGGACACGTGGCAGCGCGCTTCATGCGCGGGCATCTCGCGCGGCGCGCCCTCCTGCTGGTGCTTACCCTCACGGCCGCCATCACCATGCTTGCCGGTGTGAGCGCGTACGATGCCGGCTTGCAACAGGCGCTCTACCTCGCCCGGGTCGACATGGCCGCGCTGGGCTTCGACGTGCTGCTCGGCGTGCTGGCCGTGGCCACGGCCGTGGTGGTGGCCGGCCGCAACGGCGGCTGGATACCCGCCCGGCCGCTTGCCTTCCGCTATCAGGATCTGGTGAATGCACCACTGACGGCCTTCATTGCCGGGATTCTGACATATCTGATTGTATATCCCCCGACCACATGGGCGTTCCGGGTCGCTGTCCCGCTGACCGCGGTCCTTGGGATTCTCCTGGCGCTTCCCCTGCCCGCCCCTGATGCGCTTCGCCTGGCCGCACTCCTGCAGGCGCTCGCGGGACTGGCCGCCGTGCTCGCCGGCCTGGCTACCAACGCACCGGTGTTCATGCTGCTCGGCGGCTTCCTGCTGGGGGCCGGCCTCACGCAAGTCCGCCGGCTGGGCCGAGAACGCTCGCTCACCTTGGGCCGCATGCTGGGCATTGCCTTCGGGGCGGCCCCCTCAACCCGTCCATGGTGAATACCCTGGTTCGGGCGCAACAATCGGATAGCCATCCCGCCAGGCGCGCATAGCTTGGAACGCATGACGAACCTTGCCCATCGCTCACCCGTTGGCACCGGCAGCAGCAACGCCGCGCGGCCCGCTGACTCGGTCGCGTGGCGCGCCGTGCTGCGGCACGATGCGTCCTTTGACAGCCGATTTGTGTACGCCGTGTCGTCCACGGGGATATACTGCCGACCGTCCTGCGGGTCGCGTCGCCCGCGCCGTAACCGCGTCCAGTTTTTTGACGAGCCCGCGCTGGCCCGCGCCGCGGGATTTCGTGCGTGCAAGCGATGCCAGCCCGACCTCCACGCGCCGTCTCTCGCGAGCGCGGCGATCGTCCGCACCGTGCAGTATCTCACCGACCACGCCGGCGAGCGCACGACGCTGGAGTTTCTGGCCTCGCAGGCCGGCCTCAGCCGCAGTCACCTGCAGCGCGTGTTCAAGCGCGAGGTGGGACTCTCTCCACGGGAATTCCAGGACGCCCTGCGTCAGCGCCGCTTCGTGGAACGGCTCCGCGCGGGAGATACCGTGAGTCGCGCCACATACGAAGCCGGATATGGATCGAGCAGCCGAGTGTACGGGCGTGCCGAAGTACGGTCGGCCCTGAGCCCCGCGGTATATCGTAAGGGCGCGGCGGGCCTGCAGGTGCGCTACACCGTGTTCGATGTTCCGCTGGGACGGATGCTGGTGGCGTTCACCGGCACGGGTGTCTGCGCGGTTGAGCTCGGTGACAGCGAAGACGCGCTCGTCCGCACCCTGCGCACCAACCTGCCGGGCGCCGAGCTCGAGCGGGTGTCCCGCGCGGCAACCCCGTGGGCGGGGCAGATCGCGGCGCTCGCCCGTGGGCGGGCGCCGTCCGCCGCCATTCCCCTCGACGTGCGCGGCACGGCGTTCCAGTGGAAGGTGTGGAAGGCCCTGCAGCGGATTCCCGTCGGCCAGACCCGCTCGTACGCCGAGATGGCCCGCGCGATCGGGCAGCCGAGCGCGGTGCGTGCCGTGGCCAGTGCCTGCGCGCGCAACCCGGTTGCCGTGGTGGTGCCCTGCCATCGCGTGGTGCGCGGCGACGGGGCCACGGGTGAGTACCGATGGGGCAATCAGCGCAAGGCCGCGTTGCTGCGCCTTGAGCAGGAGGGCACGCTTGGTCGACCGCGCACATGATCCCGGGGTAGCGGAAGCTGGGCGACGGGCCGCGGCTGCGGCCATGGACACCCTGCCAGTGCTCACCACCACGAGCGGTGCCCGTATTCGCGCGGGCACGGCGAGCTGGACCGACCCGACCATGGTCGCGCCCGGCGTGTTCTACCCTGACGGCGTGGCGTCACCGGAGGCGCGTCTCCGCTACTACGCCTCGCGCTTCCCGCTGGTGGAAGTGGACTCCACCTACTACGCGCTTCCGTCTCGGCGCATTGCGGAGCTGTGGGCCGAGCGGACGCCCGACGGGTTCCTGTTCAACATCAAGGCGCACGCGCTCATGACGGGGCAGCCAACCGAGACCTCCCGGCTGCCCAAGGCGTTGCGCGACGCGCTTCCGGGGCCAGTGCGTGAGAAGTCGCGCATTTACGCCAGGGACCTGCCGCCGGCGTTACTGGATGAGGCGTGGACGATGTTCCTGGAGGCGCTGGAACCCCTCCGCGCCACGGGCAAGCTGGGCGCGATCCTGCTGCAGTACCCACGCTGGGTCCGTCCGTCGCGGGCCGCCGCCGGGCTCATCGAGGACGCACGCCGCCGGCTGGGGAATCGCCTGGCCGCGGTGGAGTTCCGCCATAGCGACTGGCTGGCGGACGGCATGCGCGAGCGAACCCTCTCGCTCCTCCAGCAGCACGACTTTGCATATGTCTGCGTGGACGAACCGCAGGGGCTGGCAAGCAGCGTGCCGCCGGTTTCGGTGGTGACGTCGCCGCGCCTCAGCATCGTGCGCTTTCACGGGCGTCGTGCTGAGTTCTGGGAGGGCAAGGTGGCCACGGTCAGCGAACGCTTCCGCTACCTGTACGACGATGCCCAGTTGCGTGAATGGCTGGTGCGCATCGCCGAGTTGGCGGGACAGACTGACGAAATCCACCTGGTGTTCAACAACTGTTATGCGAACTACGGCACCACGAATGCCGTGGAGATGGCCGCGATGCTGGTGAAAGCCGGCCGCTGACGGCGGAGCTGCAGAATGGCTGACCCGTCAGGCGGCTTGTGCCCTACTCGCCATACGGAATCCAGATATTCTTCACCTGGGTGGCGGCCCGCAGGTACTCGCGTCCCTCGCCCTGTACCGCGTCCAGCCAGTTGCGGACATGCCAGTCACACCAGGTACGCTTCATGTTACCGGCTGAGGCCTGCTCCACCGCTCGGGCGCCGTCGCGCACGCCGAAGTACCACATGGCTTCCACGTCGTCGTGGTCGGCCAGCACCTTCGCCAGGAGGTCTGTGGCCCCGGTCACGATGTTCACGACGCCGCCGGGCAGGTCCGATGTATCGAACACACTGTACAGGTCCGTGGCCGACAGCGGATGCGCCTCGGAGGGAATGGCGATCACCGTGTTTCCCATGGCGATGGCCGGCGCCACCAGCGACACGAATCCAAGCAGGGGTCGTTCCACCGGACATGCAATGCCGATCACGCCAATCGGTTCGTGCATGGCCAGCGCCACACCGCGTATGGGCACGCTGTGTGCCGCGCCATCGTACTTGTCCGCCCACGCCGCATACGTGAACAGGCGTGCGACCGTAGCCTGCACCTCACGCGCGGCATCTCGCTTCCCGGCACCGGTCGTGGCGCGCAGTCGAGCCGCGAACTCGTCTTCGCGCGCGGAGAGGTTTTCGGCAATGTAGTAGAGCACCTGCGCGCGCAGGTGCCCCGTGGCCTTGCTCCACCCCGGCCACGCCTTGTGCGCTGCCTCGACGGCGTTGCGGATGTCCTTGCGGTTCCCCTCCCCCACCTCACCGACCACCCGACCCGACCGATCCATGATGGTACGAGAATACCCGCCATCCGGGCGCGCCTGTTTCCCGCCGATGTACAGCTTGGGTGTGCGATCAATGGCCGGCATCGCGCCGCCCTCGGGATGCTCACCCTCGGCAGCCGCCGCCCCCTCCACCCTTCGCTCGCCGGCGGCGAAGACCCAGTCCGGCTTCAGGTACTCCCACATCCCCTCGCGCCCCCCTTCCCGGCCAAATCCACTCTCGCGATATCCCCCAAATCCAGCCGCAGCATCGAACAGGTTGGTGGAGTTGATCCACACTACGCCCGCCTTGAGCTTGGGCGCGATGTCCAGGGCCAGGTTGACGTTCTCCGTCCACACACTGGCGGCCAGCCCGTACGGCGTATTGTTGGCCAGGGCCACGCTCTCGCTTGGCGTGCGAAAGGTCATCTCCACCAGGACCGGCCCGAAGATCTCCACTTGCGCGATCGTGGATGCCGGCTCCACATCGGTAAACAGCGTCGGAGGGTAGAAGTATCCCTCCGTGGGGCACGCCCACGATGGCTGCCACATCTGTGCCCCCTCGGCAATTCCCTGCTCCACCAGGCCTCGGATGCGCTGCAGTTGCACCGGCGCCACGATGGCGCCCATGTCCACCGCCTTGTCCAGCGGCGACCCAACGCGCAACGATTCCATCCGCGCCCGCAGCTTGGTCACCAGCCGATCGGCAATGCCCTCCTGCACCAGCAGGCGAGATCCCGCGCAACAGACCTGCCCCTGATTGAACCAGATGGCATCCACCACGCCCTCCACCACGCTATCGAGGTCGGCATCCTCATAGACGATGAACGGACTCTTGCCTCCCAGCTCCAGGCTGAGCTTCTTGCCCGTGCCGGCGGTCGCCCGGCGGATGAGGCGTCCCACCTCGGTGGAGCCCGTGAACGCAATCTTGTCCACGTCGTCGTGCTCGACAATCAGGCGACCCGTGTCGCCATCGCCGGTCACGATGTTGACCACGCCGGCCGGAATCCCCACCTGCTCCGCCACCTCCGCAAAGAGCAGGGCCGTCAGCGGCGTGAATTCGGCGGGCTTGAGGATTATCGTATTCCCGGCGGCCAGCGCGGGCGCGATCTTCCACGACAGCATCAACAGCGGAAAATTCCACGGGATGACCTGGCCAACCACTCCCACCGCGCTGTACCCCACGAACTCCGCATCGAGTAACTGCGCCCATCCGGCGTGGTGGTAGAAGTGCCGCGCCGCCAGCGGGATATCCAGGTCGCGGGTCTCGCGAATGGATTTCCCGTTGTCCATGCTTTCCAGCACGGCAAACAGGCGCGAGTGCTTCTGGATTTCGCGCGCCAGGGCGTACAGGTATCGGGCGCGTGCATGTCCGCTGAGCCGCTTCCACGCCGGCAGCGCCTGGCGCGCCGCCGCTACCGCGGCGTGTACGTCCGTCGCGGTGCCCTGCGAGACGCGGGCCAGCACCTTCGCCGTGGCCGGGTTGACGGCCTCGAACCCCGCCGCGGGAGTCGTCCAGGTGCCGCCGATGTAGTGCCCGAACGCCCGGTCATGTCCCTCGAGCCACCGGGTGACCTCGGCGTCGCTCTCCGGCGCCGGCCCATACTCCATCGATTCAAAGATCGCTGATACGCTTGCCATCATCGGCCTGGTTGAGGTCCATCCACCTTCGAGCCGCCGGGGCACGCCGCCCCCGGCCCCTCCGTTTACCCCATCGGCTGGCGATGCGCCGCCGCATACCGCCCAGTCACGAACATCTCCAGTTGCCGCTCAATGTCGGTGAGCAGCGAACTCGCGCCAAAGCGGAACAGGTCATTGCGCAGCCAGCGATTGCCCAGCTCCTCCTTCATCAGGTACATGAATTCCAGGGCCTGTCTGGCCGTCCGGATTCCGCCCGCGGGCTTGAACCCGACGGCATAGCCGGTCTGTTCATGGTATTCGCGAATCATGCGCGCCATGACGAGCGCAAACGGCATGGTGGCGTTCACGCCCTCCTTGCCCGTGGAGGTCTTGATGAAGTCGGCCCCCGCCTGCATGGCCACCAGGCTGGCACGCGCCACGTTGCCCAGCGTCGCCAGCTCCCCGGTGGCCAGGATGGCCTTCATGTGAGCCTCCCCGCACGCGGCACGAAAGGCCTTCACTTCGTCGTACAGCGCCTCGTAGTCTCCGGTCAGCACGTGTGCGCGCGTCACCACGATATCAATCTCGCGGGCTCCCGCGGCCACCGACGCCTGGATCTCCGCCACCCGCTGCTCAAATGGGTTGAGGCCGGCCGGAAACCCCGTGGACACAGCCGCCACGGGAATGTTCGTGTCTTCGAGCGCGCGGACCGCGGTTTCCACGAAGGCGTGGTACACGCACACCGCGCCGACCTTGATGTCAAGTGATTCCACGCCAAGGCTGCGCTGCAGGTCGTCGCGGAGCGGATGGCGCGCCTTGGCACACAGTCGCCGCACCTTGCCCGGTGTGTCGTCGCCCGACAGGGTGGTCAGGTCCATGAGCGTGATGGCGCGAAGCAGCCATGCAGCCTGCCACTCCTTCTTGACGCTGCGACGCGTGGGGATGGTGGCGGCGCGGCGCTCCACGGCGCTGCGGTTCACGCGGATACCGCGCACGGCATCCAGGTCCAGCGGCGTGCCGGGGTTGCGGGTCACACCGGCATTCGGCGGCGCGGGCCGCTGGTCGGTGACCAGTGTCGGCCTGGATCCCTGCCCCGTCGTGGCGGACTCCCGTGCGGCCGGTCCAAAGTTGCGGTTGGCGGTCATGCAGCGACTCGGCGTCGGCCCGGACGCCATGTCCGGGCACACCTGTAAGCTAGTATCGCCCGGGCCCCGCTGCACGGCGCGGCCGGCGGCTACTCCTGCGTCAGCAGCCCCAGGTTCAACGCAAACTGGATGTACTGGGACCGGTGTTGCAGCCCCATCTTCTCCTGGATGCGTTGCTTGTACGTATCCACGGTCTTGGGACTGATGAACAGCCGTTCGCCAATTTCAGGGGCCGAGTAGCCCTGGGCCACCAGCCGCAGCACATCGCGTTCACGCTGCGTGAGGCGTTCGTACCGGGTGCGCTCGTCGTTGTGCTCCGCCTTTTTCCGGAGCCCGCCGGCCAGCACCCGCGCTGCCGATGGCTGCAGGTAGGTGTCGCCGTGCGCCACCGCCCGCACCGCGTCCACCAGTTCGCGGTCGGCCGCGCTCTTCTGCAGGAAGCCGCTGGCCCCGCTCTCCAGCAGCGGCACCAGCGCCTCGTCGGGCGAGTGCATGGTCAGGATGAGGATCCTGGTGCGGACGCCCTGCGCCGCCAGGACCTTGGTCACCTCGGCGCCGCCCATCTGTGGCATTGAGAGATCCAGTATCAACACGTCGGGGTCCAGCTTCTCCGTCATGGCCACGGCGTCAGCGCCATTGGCCACTTCCCCCACCACCTGGATGTCCTTGGCAACGCCCAGCACCGCCTTCAGGCCGGCGCGCACCACGGCGTGGTCGTCCGCCAGCACGACGCGAATGATGTCTGTGGTCACGGGTTGGCATCCTCATGCACGGTGGCCGTTGCGACCACACGGGTTCTGCTGCCCGGCGCGCTCGAGATGTGAACCTCCCCGCCCGCATGGGCGAGCAGTTCGCGCACCCGGAACAGCCCGACGCCAGTGGACATTCGTTCCGCCCACTCGACGTCAAATCCAAGTCCATCATCCTCAACCGTCAGTTCCACGCGGTCACCTTCACGCATCAAGTGGATGGCCACGCTGCCGGCGTGGGCATGTCGCTCGACGTTTCGGATCGCTTCCTCTGCCACGCTGTACAGCGCGGTCACAAGGGCCAGTGGCATTGGTTGATTGTCACCGTCCGCCGAAACGTTCACGTCCAGGTTCGTCCGCCCTGCTACCCGGCGCCCCAGCGCTTCAAGCGCGCTGACGAGTCCGAACTGCCCCAGCAGTCCCGGGTATACCGACTCGGCCACGCGCTGCACCTCGCTCACCATGCCCACCGCGATATCCCGTGCCGCCAGCAGGTTTGGCGCGGAATCCAGGTCGGGACACTCGCGCACCGCCGCCGACAGGTGCATGGCCAGCGCCGAGAGGTTCTGTGCCGTGGTTTCACGCAACTCGTCCGCAATTCCCGCGCGCTCGAGCTCCCGCAACCGCAGGCTCCGGCGCACCAGGTGCTGGATGCGGTCACGATCTCCCTCCACGCGCGCCAGCAATCGGTTGAAGCTGACGCCCAGCTCGGCGATGTCCCGGTCGGCAATGGGCGACGTCACCACGCGCGCCGAGAGGTCGCCATCCGATACCTGCTGGGCCACGCGCTGAAGCTCATCCAGCGGCCGCAGGGCCAATCGAACCAGGAGCGCGTTCACCCCAAAGCCGATGGCCAGCGCCACGGCAATGACCGCCACCAGGCCGGGATGTTCGACATCCAGGGATACTGCGAGCGCCGCCAGCGCGATGAGCAGATTGGCGCCCAGCAATTTCCCGAGCAGCGGCATCCGCAAGAGCCGGCTCCGGATGCCCTCGCGATTCCCCGCGGATGTACCACTTTCCATCGTCTGCAAGGATGCCATTGGCTGTCAGGGAAAAACCGGGATTGCGTCGCTCCCTTACTATTGTCGGATCCCGTCGGGCTTGTGCTCAGGGATTTGCAGGAACATTGTAAGGTAATACCCTACACGCTACCCCTCGATCAGGCCGTCGCTCTCCCGTGGTCCCGGATCCGCATCTTCACCGTGCACCTGTGAATCCCCCGCTTCCCGAATCCCTGCTCGCGGCGATCATCGGCATTTCGGCCGACGCGATCATCTGCGTGGACGGGGAACAACGCATCATCTCCTTCAACGAGGGAGCCAGCAGGATCTTCGGCTATCCTGCGTCCGAGGTCCTGGGGCAGCCACTGGACATGCTCCTGCCGGCGCGTTCCCGCGTCGGGCATCGTCAGCGCGTCGAGCAATTCGTCAACTCGGACGTCGCGGCTCGACGCATCGGCGAACGTCGGGAACTGGCTGGCCTCCGCAAGGACGGCGAGGAGTTTTCGGCTGAAGCAGCGATTGCGCACCTTACCGTGGACGGACAGCGCTACGCCTCGGTCGTATTGCGCGATATCACTGAACGCAAACGCACCGAGTATCGCCAGCAACTCCTGGCTGACGCCTCCGAACAGCTCGGCGCCTCGATTGACCTTGGCCGGACCCTCGAACTGGTGGCCAGCGTGTGGCTGCCCCTGTTCGGGGGATTTGCAGTGGTTGAAATGTCGGACGAGGGCGGCCTCCACCATGCGGGCGCTGGTCCGGACGACACCCGCCCCGACACGATAGTCCACGCGATGTACACGCCGCACGAGCAGATGGTGTCGGTGAACGACTCGCCCTTGGGTGAGCAGCCGCCAGTTGCCATGGCTCCCGTGGATCAGGTCCTGGACGCCATTCCCGAGCGCTACCGCGCGGAGGCAATGGCGTGCAGCCCCCAGTCGGCAGTCGTCATTGCGCTCATCCATCGCGGCGAAGTATTCGGACGAGTCGTGGTGCTCACCGATCGGGTAATCCAGTTGGACGCCAGCGACCTGTCGCTTGCCACCGAGATGGCACGCCGGGCATCGATAGCCCTGGATCACGCCCGCCTTCATGCCCAGCTTCGTCACGCACTCCATGCGCGGGATGAAACCATGAGCATTGTCTCGCATGACCTGCGCAATCCCGCCAGCGCGGTCAAGATGCTCACCGAGATGATCCTGGTGGCCGAGCGTCAACCCCCATTGCCGGCCGAGGTGCGTGAACAGGTGTCCGTAATGCGGAGCGCCGCAGAGCAGATGGAATCGCTTATTCAAAACCTGCTCGACGCGAGTCGCGCCGAAGCGGGGCACCTGGTCGTACGCCCCCGGATGGTCTCGGCATCCACGTTGTTGCGTGATGCGCTCCGGACCATGGCGCCGCTTGCCGCCGACAAGCGCATCTCCATCACAACAGACTGGACCGATCCGCTACCCGATGTGCATGTGGAGCCGGAGCGCATCACTCAAGTGGTATCCAACATCGCGGGGAACGCCATCAAGTTCACTCCGGCCGGTGGATGCATCCACATCACGGCGGCCGTGCAGCCCGGACACCTGCTCATTTCGATCACCGACACCGGGCCTGGCATTGCGACCGAGGACCTGCCGCATGTATTTGATCGCTACTGGCAGTCCGATCATCGCAACCGAGGCCTCGGCCTCGGCCTTCCCATTGCCAGGGCCATCATCGAGGCACATCACGGGCGCCTCTGGGCCGAGCACGTGGACGGCCGGGGCGCCATCTTCCACTTCACGCTCCCCACGTAAGCCCGCCGCCTGAACACCCGTGCCCCTCCGGACCCGGCCCCCCAGCTCCTTCCACCACCAGCCACCACGACCATGATTTCACGCCTCCGCTTTACCGCGATTGCCCTCGTCCTGGCAGGCCTCACCGTCAGCGCCTGCGGACGTTCCACGTCCACCAGCTCGACGCCGCCACTGAGCCGTGCGAATCTGGATACCACGTGCGCGCCCTGCACGGACTTTTATCAATACGCAAATGGCGGCTGGCTGAAGCGGGATTCCATTCCCGCGGCGTATCCGTCGTACGGCTCGTTCTTCGCCGTGCAGGATCACAACTGGGACGTCCTGCACACCATCCTTGAGCAGGACGCGAAGGACGCGGCAGACGGGACGCTCAAGAGCGGATCCGGCCCGTGGAAGGTGGGGACCTTCTACGCGAGCTGCATGGACACCACCGCCATCAACGCCCTGGGCGCCAAGCCGCTGCAGCCGGTGTTCGACGTGATCGACGCCATCCAGAAGTCCACCGACATCCGGACGGGTGTCGGCATATTGGAACGCATGGCCGGCCTCGCCCCCTGGAGCAACGGCTCGGGACAGGACGCCAAGGACGCCACCCAGGTCATCGCCGTGCTCTCGCAAGGCGGCCTGTCGCTGCCTAACCGGGACTACTATTTCAAGACGGACGCCGCCTCGAAGAAGATCCGCGAGGAATTCGTGGCACACGTGACGCGGATGTTCCAACTGCTGGGCGACGCCCCCGCCACTGCCGCCGCCGAGGCTCGGACAGTCCTGGCCTTTGAGACGCGACTTGCCCAAGCGTCCAAGTCGCCAGTGGAACTGCGCGACCCGAACGCCAATTATCACAAGGTATCGTTGCCGGAACTGGACGTGATGACTCCCCATTTCCATTGGGGCCCGTACTTCGCCGCCCAGGGTGCCATGGACGTCCCCACCATCGACGTGGAGCAGCCGGAGTTCTTCAAGACCGTGAATGACATGGTGACGTCAGTGCCCGTGGCCGACTGGCGCACCTTCCTGCGCTGGCGCGCCGTGCACACGGCGGCCCCCTCGCTGTCCTCGGCGTTCGTCGAGGAGAACTTCAAGTTCAGCCAGCTCTTCAGCGGCGCCAAGGAGATGCTGCCACGCTGGAAGCGCTGCATCAATTCCACGGACGGGCGTCTGGGCGAACTCCTGGGCCAGGAGTACGTGAAGCAGGCCTTCCCCCCGGAGGCCAAGACGCGGGCGGTGAAGATCGTCAACACGCTCGTGAGCGCGCTGCACGACCGCATCGAGCAACTGGGCTGGATGAGCGACAGCACCAAGGTCCAGGCCGTGGCCAAGCTGGACGCCTACACGAAGAAAATTGGATACCCCGATAAGTGGCGCGACTACACGCGGCTCACCGTCCATCCCGGCGAATACCTGGCCAACGTACGCGCCGCGCACGAATTCAACGCCGCGTACGACTGGGCCAAGATCGGCAAGCCGGTGGATCGCACGGAGTGGGGCATGACGCCGCCAACGGTCAACGCGTATTACAACCCGCTCATGAACGAGATCGTGTTTCCAGCCGGCATCCTGCAGCCACCCTTCTTCAACCCCGATGCCGACGACGCCGTGAACTACGGCGCCATGGGCGCGGTCATCGGCCACGAGATGACACACGGCTTTGATGATGAAGGCCGCCAGTACGACAAGGACGGCAACCTTCACGACTGGTGGACCGCCGGCGATGCCAAGCGCTTCACCGCCGAAGCCGCGAAGATCGTGAACCAGTTCAACGCGTACACCGTCATCGACTCCACCACGCATGTGAATGGCCAGCTTACACTCGGCGAGAATATCGCGGACTTCGGCGGGCTCACGGTGGCCTACGCGGCCATGGAGAAGGCGCTGGGCAATGGCCCGCGTCGCAAGATTGACGGCTTCACGCCGGAGCAGCGCTTCTTCCTGGCATGGGCGCAGGTCTGGCGGGAGCTCGACCGACCGGCCTACGCCCGCATGCTCGCGAGTGTCGATCCGCACGCCCCGGCCAAATGGCGGGTGAATGGACCCCTCAGCAACATGCCGGAGTTCAGGGCCGCATGGGGGTGCAAGGACACCGACGCGATGGTGCGTCCCGACTCCCTGCGCCCGAAGATCTGGTAACCGGCGCCTGGCGGCTGGCCGGCCGCCGCTCCGCTACTGGGGCGGCGGCGCGGGCCAGATCGTGAGACCCGGCATCGCGCTCGGGATGCCGAGCGAGTCCGACGGCGGCACACGGCCGGTGCGGCCCAGCACTCCCCGCGCCGCCGCGACGGCATCCGCCCGGCTGATCCAGAGCTGTGTCGCCATGTCGTAGCGCGCCAGCACGTTGTGCAACCAGTAGGGTCGGTTCTCGCGCAGCCATGCCTGCTCGTACAGGTCGCGAATGAGCGAGTAGCCATCGCGCAGGTCAAGGGCCCACCCGTTCATCCCCGAGATATCAATCAGCTCCTGCCCGGGCGAGCGCACGCGACCCTGCATGGCCACCGTCGTGTCAGCCGCCCGCGCGTACGCCTGTACGATCTCATCCGCGAACTCAAATTTCATGCCGATGAAGTCGATCTTCCGCGCGCCCAGCGCCATGGCGTCCACGGCATCCAGGTTGCGGTGAATCAGCGGACGCGCATGGTCAATCAGCACCAGTGACGATTCAGCCATCACGCGCACGCGGTGCAGCACCGGACGTACTTGCTGCGCCACCTGCTGACCGTATGGGGAATACGGATCCATCCAGAAGAGCCCATCGCTCGCGTCGCCCACGCCCACGCTGTCCAGCAGCGCATGGGCCTGCGCCAACAGGACCTGCGCCCGGTCAATGGCGCCCGTCGTGTCGCCGTGGAATACGCGCCCGTATGCCGCCTGGAACGCCGGAATGCTCGACTCACCCGGTTGCCACCCCGCCGCGGCGCCGAACAGCACGCCATACCACACCTGGTTGAAGATCGCCTCGCCATCGTCGTCCCAGGAGGTATTCAGCATGCCCGTGGCGCCCAACCGCTGCCCGTCCCGTACAAACCCCTGGATATTCTGCAGCGCCACGTGATTATCCGGGTACACTCGACTCCAATTGCTCACCCCCGGCGCCACCCAGGTCTCCATGCCGGCCTGGCGGAACGGCAGGATGGACTTGTCGAAGCTCGGCGAGATACCGTACCCCCACGCCACGGCGATCATGTCCGACGGCAGCGTGCCCACCAGGTCCGGACTGCCGCTGGCAATGTCTCCCCAGAACAACAGCCGCTTGTGCAGCGGCTTGAGCGTGGAATCAATGGCTTTCAGGAAGTCCAGATACACCGGCCCAAGCCCGCTGTCCTGCACGGCCTGCCGAGTCTGCCCGCGTCCCAGCTCCTGCGTCTCGTCGGCGCCAATGTGCATGAAGTTGCTGGGGAACAGCGAGTCAATCTGCCAGAACATGGACTTGATCAGCGCCATTGAGCCCGGCTGCGCGGGCGCCAGCACATGACCGTGCGGGGACTCCGCGATATCCGAATACAGGTCGTACTTGAGCACATGGTGCAGGTGCCCGAACGCCTCCTGCTCCGGGATGACATCGATGTGGTAGTTGGCGGCGTAGCTCACCAGCTCCCTTACCTGCTCCGCCGTCATGGCCCCACCCGGTGGCGCCGGCAGCGGATTGGCCGTGTACTGCAACGTGTTCTCGAAGTAGGGCGAATACACGTTGATCTTGTACGCCGCGAGCGTGCGGATCTGGTATTTCTGGAACTCCAGCGTCGGCATCGGACCGCGCGACAGGTCGTCGTGGAAACCGCGGTAGCGCATGGCCGGCCAGTCGCGAACATTCACCAGGTGCAGTACGGCCCTGGCGCCTTCGCCTTCGATGAGCTGCTTCACCGTCTGGACTCCGTAGAACACGCCGGCGTCCGACTTGCCGATGACAGTCATCCAGTTTGCGCGTGACACGATGACGTAGCCTTCGGCATCCATCGAGTCGGACCACGCCAGCTTTGCCGCGCCCAGCAGCACGCGCGCGCGTTCCGAGCCCGCACGCACGAATTCCAGGACCGCCGTGGCCGAGCTGTGATGCACCACCCGGATGCCCCGTGCCTCGAGCGCGTCGCCCAGGTCCTCGGCCGCAAACCGATCGGCATCGTTGGCGGGAAGGGTGATGCGCACTCCGCGCACGAGCGTGAGGTCATCCACCGGCTGGACCTGCCGAGGCTGCGGAATGAGGGCGAGCGTAGCAGTCGAGTCGGCCGGCGTGGTGGTCTGGGCCCCGGCCACCGAGGCCGCGAGCAGCAGGGAAATCAGGGGGATTCGCATCGGAGAAGGATGCCGCGCCACCCTCGCCGTGGCAATGCGGGTACCCGCCTGGGGCCTGGGTGGATTAACTTGGTAGCATCACAAGTTGACCCTATCGAGCCCATCCATTATGAGCCCTGCCACCAAGGAACAGACGTCCACCAAGCCCGCTGGCGACGCCGGCGCGCGCCCCGCGTTCAAGGTCGCCGACCTTTCCCTGGCCGAGTTCGGTCGCAAGGAGATCCGGCTGGCCGAACAGGAAATGCCCGGGCTCATGGCACTCCGCGATGAATACCGCGGCAAGCACCCCCTGGCGGGCGCCCGCATCATGGGCTCCCTCCACATGACGGTGCAGACGGCCGTGCTCATCGAGACGCTGGTAGAACTGGGTGCTGACGTGCGGTGGGTCTCATGCAACATCTTCTCCACGCAGGATCACGCCGCCGCCGCGGTGGTGGTGGGCCACAAGGGCACCACTCAGGATCCCAAGGGCACGCCGGTCTTCGCCTGGAAGGGTGAGACGTTGCAGGAATACTGGTGGTGCACCGACCAGGCGTTGACGTGGCCCGACGGCTCGGGCCCGAACCTGATCCTCGACGACGGCGGCGATGCCACGCTGCTGGTGCACAAGGGCGCCGAGTTCGAGAAGGCCGGTAAGGTCCCCGCGTTCGACGCCGCCAATGACCCTGAAGAATGGGGCGTGATCCTGGAGCTGCTGCGCGCCGAGTCGAAGAAGCATCCCGGCCGGTGGACCAAGGTCGCCGCTGCCATCCGCGGCGTCTCGGAAGAAACCACCACGGG
Source organism: Gemmatimonadaceae bacterium (assembly GCA_035700805.1). Lineage (GTDB taxonomy): Bacteria > Gemmatimonadota > Gemmatimonadetes > Gemmatimonadales > Gemmatimonadaceae > JAGWRI01. Next base: position 29,408 of record DASSOG010000043.1, read on the forward strand.
CGTCCACCGCCTCTACGAGATGATGCGCGACGGCACGCTGCTCTTCCCCGCCATCAACGTCAACGACTCGGTCACCAAGTCCAAGTTCGACAATATCTATGGCTGCCGGCACTCCGTCATCGACGGCCTCAACCGCGCCACCGACGTGATGCTGGCGGGCAAGATCGCGGTGGTCTGCGGCTACGGCGAGGTGGGCAAGGGGTGCGCACAGGCGCTTCGCGGACAGGGCGCGCGCGTGGTGGTCACCGAGATCGACCCGATCTGCGCGCTGCAGGCTGCCATGGAGGGTTACGAGGTGAACACGGTGGAGAACATGGTGTCCACCGCTGATGTCTTCATCACTGCCACGGGCAACCGGGACATCCTCACCGCGAGCCACATGGCGCGCATGAAGGACAAGGCCATCGTCGGTAACATCGGCCACTTTGACAACGAGATCGACATGGCCGGCCTGAAGAAGGTCAAGGGCACGCAGCGCATCAACATCAAGCCGCAATACGACGAGTATCGCTTTCCCGATGGCCACAGCGTGATGATCCTGGCCGAGGGCCGGCTGCTCAACCTGGGCTGCGCCACCGGACATCCCAGTTTCGTGATGTCTGCCAGCTTCACCAACCAGGTGATGGCGCAGATCGAGCTGCACACGAACAACGCCGCCTACGAAAGGAAGGTGTACGTGCTGCCCAAGCACCTGGACGAAAAGGTGGCCCGGCTGCACCTGGACAAGCTCGGCGTGCAGTTGACCCGGCTCACCCCGGGCCAGGCCAGTTACATCGGTGTTGCACAGGACGGCCCCTACAAGCCCGATCACTACCGCTACTAGGAGGCGCCATGTTGCGCCAATCGCACCGCTGGATCATCGATTCCATCAGCGAACACGTCGCCGCCATCGAGGTGGATGGAAACCATATGGTCCGGCTGCCGGAGTGGGTGCTCCCGCGCGGCGCCCAAGAGGGCCACGTACTCGCCGTCCAGCATGAGCTGGATACCAGGGGCGACCTCTCGTCCCTGCACATCACGATCGACCACGCGGCCACGAGCAAGGCACTCGATACGTCCGCGCATCAGGTGGAGGCGATCTCCAAGGCATCCCGTGCGCGGGATGCCGGCGGCAACGTGACGTTCTGAACACCGCGCTCCGGGGCAGGACCTGGGCCCTGCTCCCTCGCTGGTCGCCCTAGTTCTCCCTGCAGCCGGCCGCCGAAGCTGCGCGGTCGGATGGGCCATCCAGGTTGACGCCCGGATGACCTGTCAGGATGCGATAGCCGCTCCCCGGCAACCCAGGTGAGTAAATGGTGATGGTGCCGTTCTGGTCCGTGCGATACCACGGCACGCCCGCCGCCCGGTAGGTCGCCTTCGCCTGCTGGTGCATGTGCCCGTAGTCGTTCCGCGCTCCCATGGAGAGCACCGCCGTGTCGGGGTGTACCACCGCCAGGTACGTGGCCGACACGCCGTTGCAACTTCCGTGATGGTCGCCCTTGAGCACATTGGCCCGCATGCCGGGGTCCAGCTCATACCCCGCATCACCCATGAACCAGGCCTCGGCGTCCAGTTCCGCGTCACCCGCAAACCACATGGTGAACGACGCCGAGTCGGGGCCCACCAGCTTCACCGGGGTCGACCGATCATTCACGTTGCCGCGATGCGGGTACGGCCGCATCACATGCAGCAGCGCGCCACCGCGCAGGGTGAGCGTGCACATCGGCCGGCCATCACCACACGGATCGTCCGTGTCACGGTAAATGAGCGTCCCTCGCGTCACCCGGGCGCCAATGGAATCGCGCAACTCGGCCAGCGATGTGGCGGTGGACGGATCCTGGTTCTCAAAGAAGTACCGCACCGTGATGTGGCGCGACGACCGGAACAGCTCGCGCAACCCGCTGTAGTGGTCGTAATGCTGGTGCGAGAGGATCACGGCATCCACCGTGTCGTCGTGGAGGCCCAGTGAATCCAGCAACCGCCCGAACCGTCGCTCGTCCGGCCCCCCGTCAATGAACACGCGACTGCCACCGTTGGTGATGTAGGTGGCGTCACCCTGCCCGACATCCAGCACACGCACTACCAGCGCGTGTGGGTTCTCGGCCAGCGAGGTATCGGTGAGTCGGGGAGCGGCGGTGCGACAACCAGCCACCGCAACCAGGACAAGGGCAAGGGCTGCACGCATGATGCGAGTATGCTATCAGGTGCCCACCTCGCTGTCACTCCATTCCTCGGCACCCGGAACCCTTCGGGTGCCGAGGCACCGCCTGATCGCCCAGCGAACTTACATGCCGGCGGCTTTCGCCACGGCGCTCGTAAGGGCGTCGTAGTCCTGCTGGTTCAGCGCCCCGAATTGGGGGTCGTGATACGCCACCTTTCCGTCCCGGCCGATCACGAACACCGTCCGTGAATCGTACTTCCGCCCCGGCATGGTCGATCCATACAGGCTGGACACCTTCTGCTCAGGATCGGAGACCATTGAGAACTGGAAATGATCGTCGTGTGCCCACGAGACGTGCGCAGCAATGGAATCAATGGAAATGGGCAACACCACCACGTCCTCGCCAGCCTTTGGTCCGAAGATCTTCGTGTACTCGTCGCGGAACTTGTGCATCTCTATTGTGCACCCCTGCGACCGGTCCAGCGGGAAGAAGGCCAGCACCACCACCTTGCCGCGCAGGTCGGACAGCTTCACGGGCTGCGCGTGCGGCCCGCTGGCATCCGCCCAGGACGCGGTGAAGTCCGGCGCCATCGCGCCGACTTCCGGCGCCGCGGACGCCTTGGCCATCTGCGCCATTCCCGCCGACGACTGGGCAAGCGTTGCGCTTGCCGAAACGCCGAGCATGACACCCACGCCAAGCAATGAAAGACGGGTCATCGTGAACTCTCCGAACTCGAATGTGATGGTCGCTGTCCATGGCTCGAACGGCGGCGACCTGACAACTGTATCAACCCTGCTGCCCCGGACGACGTTCCATCAGTCCGCGCCCCGCGGACGTCGCCGAGCCCATACCCAGTATACCGGAATCCCGGCCACCATGATCAACACCCCGACGCCTGACGCGCCTGGAAACTGCAGGATGGTGCTCAGCGCCAGTGCCCAGAATGCTACCACGAACACGAGCGTGGTCCATGGGTGTCCCGGCATCCGCATGGTCACCGTGGCGGCCGCGGCACTGGCACGGCCTTCCATGCCCATCCCCGGAGACGGTTTTTCATCCACCCGCTCGCGCCTCCGCAGGACGAGCAGCGCCGCGCCGGTCAAGCCAAAGAATACCGCATCCATGGAGACCACATAATTCAGGATCTGGTCATACCGGCCGGACAGCGCGATCACCGCCGCCCACAGACCTTGCAGCGCGATGGCGACCGTGGGCACGCGCGACCGCCGATCGAGCCACCCCACGGCCCTGAAGAACACGCCGTCTCGCGCCATGGCGTAATAGACACGCGGCGCCGTGAGCATTCCCTGGCTCAGGAACCCCACCGTTGACACCGCGATGCCGGCGGCAATCAGCTTCGCCCCGATGGCACCCCAGGCTCGCTGCATGACGGCCGACGCCGGCGTGCGTGTGCTCGCCAGTCCGTCCACCCCGAGCACGCGGAGGCAGACCACATTCACCGCCAGGTAGAGGAGCACCACACCCACCACGCCAATCAGCAGGCCGCGCGGCAGGTCGCGCACCGGGTTCTTCAACTCACCACTCACGAAGCTCGCCGTCTGCCACCCGCCGTAGGCAAACAGCACGGGTACCATGGCCGCGGCAAAGGCAATGGGGACGGGTTTGTTGCCCCGGACCACCGCGCTCGCTCCCATTGCCGTCACCGGCTGCACCACCCACCACCCCACCACCACCAGCGCCAGCACGGCGACAATCTTGGTCACCATCAGCGCGCTCTGCACGTTGCTCCCCGAGCGCACGCCCAGGCAGTTCACGCCCGTCAACACGAGCAGCACCAGCACTGCCACTGCCGACGGGGACGTTCCGACACCGGTGAGCTCACCGAAGTAGTTCGCAAACGTCATGGCCACCGCTGCCATGCCCCCGGTCTGCGTCACGAGCAGCAGCCCCCATCCATACAGGAACGCCACCATCGGATGGAAGGCGTCGCGCAAGTAGGCATACTGTCCCCCGACTTGCGGCCTCAGTTGCGCCAGCTCGGCGTACACAAACGCCCCGGCAAGCGCAATCAACCCGCCGGCCGCCCATGCACCCAGGATGAGCCCCGGGGTGTGCACCTGCTGCGCCACCACATACGGGTTGATGAAGATTCCAGCGCCAACGATGCCGCCCATCACGATCATGGTGGCATCGAATACGCCAAGGCGCCGGGCAAGCTGGGCGGAAGGAGTGGCGTCGGGCATGGCGCCCAAACATGCAGCCCGTGCGGGGCCCTGTCAGGCCACCGCCATCGAACGCTTTTTCCGGCCGGGGTGTCTAAGTTCGCAGTGCCACGTGACCTATCCGAAGTCGAACGACGCCACCCCCTCTCCCATCTCCGGCCACGCCGCTGAAGCCCGCGCGAGTGAGCGCCTGCTCATTCGCCGGGTCGTGGACGGAGACCGATCCGCCGCGCGCCAGCTTTACGACGCGCACGTGGACCGGGTGTTTCGACTCGCCTACCGGTTGACCGGCGACGATACCCTGGCGCAGGAACTCACCCAGGACACGTTCATCCGCGCCTTCCAGCAGTTGCCGCGCTTTCGCGGCGAGTCGGCGCTCGCCACCTGGCTCTATCGGGTGACGGTCTCGGTGGCGTCCAATCTGCGTCGCCGTTACCGACGCCACGCCCGCGAGACAGACCTCAGTCTCATCACCAACCTGGCCTCGACCACGCCCCCGCCAGCCGACCCTGACCTCCGGGACCAGATGACCAGGGCCATCGACGCCCTCCCTGAGATCTACCGAACGACTTTCGTCATGCATGATGTCGAAGGATACACCCACCCCGAGATCGCCCAATCGCTCGGCGTGGCCGAAGGAACCTGCAAGAGCCGGTTGTTCATTGCGCGGGGGATGCTCCGCAAGGCCCTCGCCCCGTTCAGGAAGGAGTAGGACATGAAGGACGCAGAACTCGAGCCCCAACTGCGCGACGCCGCTCGCGCCTACCACGAACCGCCCGCGCTGGATGATCCGACGCGTGAGGTCATGTGGGCAGCCATCGACGCTGGCCGCATGGCCCGGCACCGCCACGAGCACCGCTGGCCCGTGAATCCATGGTTCGGACTCGCCGCCGCACTGGTGCTCGGCGTCGGCATCGGGCGCTTCGCACCTTCCATCCGCAACACGCCAAAGGTTGCCGCATCTCCATCATCGCTGGCCGCAACAACGGGCCGCGCGCCAATTCCCGCGGTCTACCAGACGCCTACGTCCCAATACCTGAACCAGACCGCCGCCCTGCTGCTCGCCCTCCCCGGCGAGGCGCGTGGTCAGCACGCCGACACCCGGTTCGTTGCCCGCGCGCAGAACCTGCTGCTCACCACGCGGCTCCTGCTGGACTCTCCCGCCGCGCAGGACCCCAAGCTGCACGACCTGCTGGGTGACCTGGAACTCGTGCTCGCCCAGGTGGTGCGGCTGCCCTACGAACGCAGCCCCGCCGACCTCGACCTCATCAACCAGGCGCTGGAGCAGCACGACGTGCTGCCTCGCCTCCGCACCGCCGCGGCCAACATCTCCGCCGACTGAGGACTTACTCATGAAGATCGCCGCTACACTCACCGCTGTTCTCCTCGCCGCCGCCACGCTGGGCGCGCAGCAGACGCCGCCGCCACCAACCACGCCACCGGCCTCGACGCCCCCAACGCGGCCGGTCGCGCCGCTGGCCGCGCCGCGCCCATTGAGCATTCCGGTTCCCGATATCGCGCCGTGGCCGGATGTCGACTGGGGATCATCCATGAATGACCTGCAGCTCCGGGCCAACGATATGCGGCTCCAGGCCATGGACATGGCAGCCCAGGCCCGCGACCAGGCGCTGGCGGCAACGCTGGACCTGCCGCGCATCCGGTGGGACGCCGAGGAGGCCGCCCAGAAAGCGCTCTCCAACCTGGACATGGAACACATGAGTGATCTGGCATCCTCCGATGCCATGGACGCGCTCGCGCAGGCGCGCATTGGCCTGCAATCAGCCCAGTGGGGGCTCGGCGCGATGCGTGATGACTTCGCGCGTTCCCCGCGTGCCGCATGGGCGCACGACGATCCCGCCGATTCGCTCTACCAGCTCGCCCGTCAGGCCTTTAACGACGGCGACTGGCGACATGCCTCGGAACTCTTCCATGAGGTGGTAGCCAGATACCCGCGTTCGGTGTACGCGCCCGACTGCGTGTACTACGAGGCGTTCTCGCGCTATCGCATTGGCAGCACCGAGGAGCTGCACAACGCCCTCACGCTGCTCACGACCTCCACCACCTCGGCATCGCGCAGCTCGCGACAGTCCGATGTCGCCGCCCTCACCGCCAGGATCCGCGGGGCGCTGGCGGCCCGCGGCGACCAGCAAGCCGCCGCCCAGATTGCCAAGGCAGCCCAGCAGCCCAGTGGCTGTGACCGCGAAGATCTGAGCGTCAGGGCCGAGGCACTCAATTCCCTGGCGCAGATGGACCCGGCTGCGGCCATGCCACTCCTGCAGCAAGTACTCCAGAGCACGGACACCTGCTCGGCGCCCCTCAAGCGCTCGGCCCTGTTCATGCTCGTCCGCCGCGGCGACAGCGTGTCCACCAACACCCTGGTCCGCGTGGCCACCAATGACGCGGAAGATCCCGACCTGCGCAGCATGGCCATCTCGTACCTGGGTCGCGTGGACGATCCAGCCGCCCTTGCCGCGCTTGAGCAACTGGTGAAGACCAGCACGGATACCCGTGTGCAGCGCGCGGCGGTGGAAGGCCTGTCCCGGAACGACAGCCCCCGCGCCCGTCAGATGGTGCGCGCGCTGATCGAACGCACCGACGTGTCCGAGTCGCTGCGCGCCGCGGCTATCTCTTCGCTGGCATCAGGTGATCAGGCCAGCGCCGAAGACGCCGCCTACCTGCGAACCGCGTATGCGCGGATGCCCAGCGAGCGGCTCAAGGAAGCCGTCCTGCGCTCGGTCGCACGCATGGGTGGCGCGGACAATCAGAAATTCCTGCTCGCGGTAGCGGGCAATGCGGCGGAATCCAGCGAAGTGCGGGGCACCGCCATCTCATACGCCGGCCGCGACACCACCGTCTCGGTGGCCGAGCTGTCCCGCCTCTACGATGCCTCGGAGTCGCGGAACCTGCGGCAACAGATCATCGGCGTCCTGGGTCGTCGAACCGATGCCCAGGCCACCGACAAGCTGATGGACATCGTACGCACCAGCACCGATCCGTACGCACGCCGTCAGGCGCTCTCCTACCTGTCGCGTCGCAAGGACGACCCGCGGGTGAAGAAGTTCCTGGTGGCCCTGGTGGGCGGATGACGGCGCGCATGTTGGGCGTCACCATGGCGCTGCTCCTGGTCAGCGGTGGAGATCCCACCCCCGCCGCTGGTCAGACCCTGGCCGCGCGAGTCGCCGCCGCCAGCGGGTCACAGGTGGAATTTCAGTTTGGCACCCGGCCGGGTGTGTGCGGGGACGGTCAGTCCTACATCCATTATGACGATGGGTACAGCGGCAGCTTCAATGATGGATTCAACGGCATTTCCGCAAACCCGTGCGTGCATGGCCCTGCGCGCGTGGTGCTCGATCGCGCGGATGCACAGGTGGTGAGGCTGCGGGTTTTTGTCGGGGCGCAGGTCGCGCCTTCCGCCGGTGCGTCGTCCCTGGGCACCGTATCATCTCGTGAAGCGACCGCGTACCTGCTGCACCTTGCCGCCACCGCGCAGGGCGCGGTAGCGCGTCAGGCCATCCTGCCCGCCATGCTCGCCGACAGCGCGGAGAATGCCCAGGCGCTCGTGGCGCTCGCCCGCGACCAGACGCGACCACGCGAGATCCGGCGGTCAGCCATCGCATGGCTCCCCCGCGACGGCGCCACCGCAACCGCGACCACCCAGGTCCTGGTTCAACTCGGCACCGACGCGTCCGACAGTCGCAGCATCCGTCAGCAGGCCCTCACCACGCTTGCGCAGTTGGATGCGGGCGCGGGTATTGCCCCGCTCATCAGGCTCGCCGGCGACTCCGCGGCTCCGTGGGTGGCGCGCACGGCGCTGTCCGCGCTTTCGCAGTCGGGCGATCCGCGGGCGCACGACTACCTGCGTGGCGTGGTCAGGCGCGCCGCACTTCCGGACGCCATGCTGGCCGTGGCCATCCGAGGCTTCGGCATGCGATACGCAAGTGCCGCCGACCTCGCCGATATTCGCAAGGCCTGGCCAACGTTCACCGGCGAGCAGGCGCAGGGCGCCGCCATCTCCGCGGCAGCCGAATTCGGGGGACAGGACAACGTGCGCTGGCTGCTGTCGCTCGGCGGTGACATGGGTGCCACGGCGAGTGTGCGGCGCCGCGCGCTCCAGGGCGCCGAACGCGCCGGCGCCCGCACCGCCGACTTCATGAAGCTCTACGACGCGATCACCGATCCCGATACCAAGGCCGCGATCATCTCGACGCTCGGTCAGGTGGACGACCAGGCTGCGGTGGATGCACTGCTGACCATCGCCCGGCACGACGAAAGCGCCGCCGCGCGCCGACGCGCCGTCTCGGTGCTTGGTCGGTCGTCGGACCCACGGGTGAAGCAGGCACTGGCCGGAATCGTGGTCGGACGGTAGCGACACGGCCAGCGGTGTGAGGCGAAGGACGGGTCAAGATTCGCAAGCGGTGTGGCGTGAGCGGGGCTGCTTGCGAATCTTGCAAAGTACGAACCGACCCCCGCAGCCAGTTCGACTCCGCGCCACGCTCCCGGTAGCGTGACGATCCCATGCTTCATGTGGCGAACGCGTACAGGGCGCTGCGTTCACTTCATGCGCAGGGAACAATTGTGCTTTCCGCGCCAGAACACAAGATCCAATTCAACTTTCCTCGGGCGCGTAGTCACTGCCCGCCCAACGCACATTTTCGAACTGAGACGCCGTCCACGCGGTGAACGCCGCGGGCAGCGCGCACACAATCAGCGCCAGCACATACGGCGTCTGCGTAGCAAATACGCTGCGCGCCGGCGCCCAGTGGTGGCGCAACAGCAGTGCCAGGAAGATCGGAACGGCGCACATCCCGCTGAATTTCCCCAACCGGATTGCACGCGGCCTGAGGATATTGGGCTCCGCGAAAAACTGCCCCCGCGCGGGCGGCGGTGCACCGGGCCGTTCGAACGCGCGCCAGATGGCTTCCGCGGGCACATAGTTTCCCAGCGCCCACACCGTGCTCCCCGACGAGATTTCCTGCGACAGGATCCGCGGGGGAGCGATGAAATCCCGCGACGTGATGCGATCGCCGCTCCGGAGCTGCCAGGGGAACTCGCCCAGTATGTACACGGTGGTCACCGTGGTCGTGCGGTAATGCCGGAATTCCTGGCCATCGTACCGAACAAAGGGCTGGCGCCCGCTCACCTCTTCCGGCGGGGCGGCCCGCGTCATGTCAAAGTCGCACCAGTGGCCGTCGTATTCCATGAGGTAGCGGTACCCCTTGTACGGATTCCAGAGGGTGTACTCCCGCCAGAAATACTCGGCGTCATCCTGGCGCACGCTGCGCACCTGGAAACCAGTCACCTCCCACGGATCGCCGCGCAGCATTCCTCGCGTACCCAGCGGAATGTCCGGGTTCCAGGTCAGCTTTGCCTGATACTGCTGGAGGATGCTGAGTTGCTGGTCGCGCGAATCGAGCACGGCATGGCACGACGCGCACACCACCGTCTGCGTCTGCTGCACCGCGCGGATGGTGATGGCGGCGCCACAGTTCGGGCAGTCCAGCGCGGCTACGCGGGGAGCGGCCATCCGTCAATCACGCGAAGGTTCCCCAGCGCGAGGTCGCTGAACCCCACCCACTCACCCAGCGAGAGCGCCGGACTCTTATCTCGATAGTCGATGGTCGCAATGTGCCCGTCCGCGGCATCGAGGCCCACAAGCGAGGCCTCGCGTCGGTCCCACGTCGTGAAGGGCAGCTCACCTTCAACCGCGCGGTAGGTCGCGCTGGTAAGAGTCATCACCTTGTAGATGCGACCATCCCAGGCCAGGTTGCCGCCAATGTGCAGTGCTTCCAGCGGCGGAATGCCGCCCGCATCGGAGTCCACCTGGAATCCATACTCGCCGCGGGCATCACTCAGCCACCCGCTCCGACCGTCTTCCAACCGGGCATGCCAGTCGTTCCACGAGCCGCGATCGTAGGCATATACAATCCGTCCAACAACCGAAAACCGCTGGCCCCGAAACATCCCGGTGGTCCCGAGCTGAATCGGCGAGCTGGTGGCGGGAAAGTCTCCCACGGTGCCCACCGTTCGGATATCCACGTCCGTGCGCACGATTACCGACTTGCAGAACGGGCAGCTGGCCTGCACCGCGTGCGACCAGTCAAAGTGGACAACGGCCCCGCAGTTGGGACATGTGCCGTCACGCGCCGTCATGCGCCGCCCATCTTCACCCCGCCGGCTGCCTGCACGTCACGCCTGGGCTCCGCCGCATTCCGGGCAGAACTTGGAGCTCTTCGGGATGGGCTTGCCGCAGGCAATGCAGAACTTCGTCGTGGCGGCACCCGCCACTCCCGCCGCCCCACCTGCCCCTCCAGCAGCGCCGGGTGAACCGCCCGCGCCAGCTCCAGCACCCGCCGTTCCGCCCGCGATCGCGTCCGTCATCGCCTTGCCCATCGCGATGCCTGCACCGAGCCCCGCCCCCAGTCCTGCCCCGCCGCCCTCGTTTGCCGCGGCAATCGGCATGGACTGCGCCGCCTGGTACTGCGCGTACTGCTGCATGTTGCCGATCATGTTCATGCCAATACGCTCATCCAGCTTTTTCTGCAGCTCGTCAGGCAACGACAGGCTCTCCACCACGAACGAATCCAGTGCCAACCCGAATTCGGCGAATGCCGGCGCCAGCCCCTGCTTGAGCTTCTCGCCCAGCTCGGCCTGGTTCGCCGCCATGTCCAGGAATGGCACGCCACTCTCGGCGAAGGCATCGGCAAAATGCGCCAGGATCGTGTTTCGGAGTTGCCCTTCGAGATCCGTCGCCAGGTAACGCTCACGCGTGCCGCTCACCTTCTGGTGAAACACCAGCGGCGTACTCACGTGATACGCGTAGATGCCAAACCCCCGCAGCCGCACCATCCCGAAATCGCGGTCCCGGATCGTGATCGGCTGCTGCGTGCCCCACTTCTGGTCGGTCTGGATCCGCGTGGAAAAGAAATACACGTCCGACTTGAACGGCGACTTGAACAGCTTGTCCCAGTTCATGAGGTTCGTGAGCAGCGGCAGCGTCCGCGTCTCCAGTGTGTGGAGACCGGGCCCGAAGGTGTCCACCGCCTTGCCCTCGTTCACGAAAAGCGCCATCTGCGACTCACGCACCGTGAGCTGGGCCCCGTACTGAATCTCCATGTCGCGCATCGGGTAGCGACATGCCAGCGTCCCGGTGCCTTCCTCGGTCCACTGGATGACATCGATGAACTGCTTCTTGAGAAAGTCGCCCAGCGCCATGGCGGAATCTCCAGACTGATCGGGTGGGGAAAGTCGTCGGCGGTATCGCGATGCACGTTACCGGCACCGGCCGACCCCTGCAATGCAAGGCCGTGACAGGTTCGTGTAAGGTTGACGCCGGAGGGAGCGGCGTCAATGTTGGGGGACACCAGGACCGGCGACCTCAACACTGGCCGGCTGGCCTCCGTATATGGTAGTGTCTTTCCGCGCGCTCCCATCCGGACCAGCGCCGCTCGGCTGCCCCGAGTGTTTTTCCCTGCACCTCCACCGGATACCTCATGCATCGCTACCGGCTGCTCTCACTCCTCGCCGGAGCCCTCCTTGTCGCTCCGCCCACCATCTCGGCGCAGCAACTGGACTCCGCCACCACCGCCGGCGTTCGCTGGCGCAACATCGGCCCCGCCAACTTTGACGGGCGCGTCAACGCCATCGACGGCGTCGGGTTCCCGTCCAAGACCTTCTACGTCGGTGCTGCGGCGGGAGGCGTCTGGAAGACCACCAACAATGGCATCACCTTCCGGTCGCTGTTCACGGACCAGACCACCGCGTCAGTCGGCGCCCTCAAGATCGCTCCGTCCGACTCCAACGTCGTCTGGGTCGGCACGGGTGACCCGAACAGCCGCAACACGATCGAGCCCGGCGACGGCGTCTACAAGTCGACGGATGGCGGCCTCACGTGGAAGCTGATGGGCCTCAAGACCGGCCAGATGGTCGGCGAGATTGCCATCGATCCCCGGGACGCCAACGTGGTGTACGTGGCTGAACTGGGACACGCGTGGGACAACGAGGGAGAGCGTGGCCTGTTCAAGACCACGGACGGTGGCAACACCTGGAAGCGCATCAAGTACATCGACAACAAGACGGGCTTCGTGGACGTGCAGATCGACCCGTCCAACCCCAACAACATCTTTGCCGCTTCGTGGCAGCGGATTCGTGGCCCGTACTTCCTGAACTCCGGCGGGCCCGGCTCCGGGCTCTGGCATAGCACCGACGCCGGTAACACCTGGACCGAGGTGAAGGGTGGCGGTTTCCCCTCCACCGAAATGGGCCGCATTCGCGTGGCGTTCGCGCCAAGTGCCCCGAGCACCGTGTACGCACTCGTCGAGGCCGACTCGATGCGCACCAAGAACCACCCGATCCTGGCTCCGGCCAGCGACTCGATCGGCGCCGACCCCAAGACCCCGGAAAAGCAGCGGCTGCTGAGCGGCCTCTATCGCTCCGAGGACGGTGGCAAGACCTGGCGCTGGATGAACGACGCCAACACCCGCCCGTTCTACTATTCCAACCTCAAGGTGGACCCTGACCGTCCGAACCGCGTGTACTTCTCGTCCACGCCGCTCTTGTTCTCGGACGACGGCGGCAAGACGGCACGCACCACCACGGGCGACGCGCACGTGGACGACCACGCGCTCTGGATCGATCCCGGCGACGGTCAGCACTGGCTCGTGGGTAACGACGGCGGGGTGTACCAGACCTGGGATCGCGGCGGCAACTTCCACTACCTCAACAAGCTGCCCATTGCCCAGTTCTATGATCTGAGCTTTGATTACGATCACCCGTACAACGTCTGCGCCGGCGCGCAGGACAACGGCGGCTGGTGCGGACCGAGCGCCCGCAAGCAGGGCCCGGTGACTAACTCGTACTGGTTCACCATCTCCGGCGGCGACGGGTTCTACACCGCACAGGATCCCACCAACCCGCAGCTCGTGTGGGGTGAGTCGCAGGGCGGCGGCGTGGTACGCACCGACCTGCGTACCGGCGAACGCGCCTCCATGCGGAAGCCGAGCTGGAACGACCACTACGCGATCTTCGAGGATTCGATCATCGTGGCACGCGGCGACACTACTCGCCCGGCGACCAACGAGCAGAAGGCCCACATCGCCCAGCTTCGCGCCGAGCAGAAGGCCGACTCGGCGGCGCGCGACATGCGATTCAACTGGGAATCGCCCTTCTTCATTTCCAACTTCAACCCGCGCGTGTTCTACATGGCCGGCAACCGCGTCCTCAAGTCCATGGATCGCGGTGACGACCTCTATCCGATTTCGCCCGACCTGACCACGAACAACGCGGAAAAACTCCACGTCGCACTGGTCACCACCGGCGGCATTACCAGTGACGCCACCGGCGCCGAGACCTACTGCACGATCGTCTCGCTGGCCGAGTCGTACGTGCGGCCCGGCTGGCTGTACGCCGGCACCGATGATGGCAAGGTGTGGCTGACGCACAACGATGGGGCCACGTGGGAGGACCTCACGGGCCGCTTCCCCGGCGTCCCCGCCGAGACGTGGGTGAGCCGCATTGAACCGTCACACTTCGATACCAACACGTTCTACGTGACGTTCGATAACCACCGCAACAACGACTTCAAGCCGTACGTCTACCAGACTACGGACGGCGGCAAGACGTTCCAGTCGGTGGCCAGCGATCTGCCGGCCAGCCAGGACGAACCCAATTTCATCCACGTGATCCGCGAGGATCCGTACAACCGGGATCTGCTGTTCGTCGGCTCGTCACGGGCCGCCTACGTCTCCATTGACCGCGGCGCCCACTGGTCGCGGTTCATGTCCGACATGCCGACCGTGCCGGTGTACGACCTGAAGATCCACCCGCGCGACCACGACCTGATTGCCGCCACGTTCGGCCGGGGCATCTGGATCGCGAACATCGCGCCCGTTGAGCAGCTCAACGCCAAAGTGCTGGCGTCCAACGTCCACCTCTTTGAGCCCGTGATGGCCTTCCAGTACGGCCAGGGCCCGGAAGTCGGTGCGTCGTCCAACGGCGAGGGTCAGGGCGTGTACAACGCACCGAGCCCGGCATACGGCGCCGACATCAGCTACCGGCTGGCGAGTGCGGTCCGGGGCCAGGTGCATGTGATCATTACCAACGCGGCCGGTGATACGGTCGGCAACCTCGGTGGCTCGGGCCAGCCGGGTATCCATACGGTAACTTGGAACTTCCAGTCCGCCGTGCGGGCACCCGAACCCCCGAAGTCGCCGTCCGAACTGCGCGACAGTATCCTGCAGGCCCGCAAGACCGACATGGTCATTGACTCGCTCGCCAAGGCGGGGATGGACCCGGCCGTGATCAAGCAGCTTCGCGACGTTGCCGCCTCAGGCAACGTGATGGCGCTGTTCGGTGGCGGTGGGCGTGGCGGGTTTGGTCGCGGCGGCGGTGCTGCCCCGGGCGGTTGGGACGCTCGGCCCGCTGAAGGCCCGATGCCTGGCGGAAGTGCCCGCGGCGGTCGCGGTGGCGGTCGTACGGCACCACCAGATGTCATGGCGGCGTTCCCGGGCGGCTTCCGGCAGATCGCTGATATCTTCGGCGTCAGCCGCCGTGGATTCCGCTTCGGCGGCGGCGGTGGCGGACTGACCAGCCCCGGCACCTATCTGGTGTCTATCACAGTGGACGGCCAGACGTCGACGCAGGTCCTGCACGTGGAGCGCACGGACACCGCGCCAACCACGGCCGGTGGCGGCTTCGGATTCACCGAAGGCGACGGACACGACAAGAAGTAGGCAGTCTTCGTTATCCAGACTCCAGCGCCCGTCGGTACACTGTACCGGCGGGCGCTTGGTTTTTCTCCCCTGACGTGCGCGGGTTCAGCGGTCGTCCAGCTCCAGCTCCTCGCGCGCATCCTCAATCGCGTTCGCCGGCACCAGCACGTCCACGCCCCTGGCCGTCACTCCCTGGAACCCCGGCCCGAAGATCCCCACGATGTCGTTCCCGCGCGAAATGGCGGGAATACCCACCGCCTCCAGTCGCGAAACAGCCATGTCGGCTTCCAGCGCCGATCCGAACGACGTCAACTTTGTCCACTCCGATTCATTCGCCATGCGCCCGGCCTGCGTTGGAGTCTGGTGGCAAGATAGGTCGCGGGCCCGCTGGAATCACCCCCGCCAGTAGCCGACCATGGGACCCCCAGGCATCCTTGCCCTTGCCTCATTGGGCATTACCTTCTGGGACATGACGTTCACCCGCCTCGCGTCCTATTACCGCTCTTACCGCGCGGCCCTTTCCATGGGCGGTGATCGGGAGCACGTGCGCGGCTGAACGCGCGCTGGCACACTCGACTGACCGAAGCCCGTGGAATTTCCACGGGCTTCTTTTTTTCACCTCGCGGTACCGCACTGGAGACCCCATGAGCACGCCTCCGCCCCTGCCCCCCGATCCACCCACCGCTGACCCAGGGGACAATGCACTCACTCAGCTCCGGCTGGAGATGGAAGCGCTGGACCGGGACGTCATCCGGCTGATCGCACGACGCGTCGACCTGGCGCGCCAGATCGGTGCCGTGAAGCGCGCCGCGGGCTTGCCGGCTGTCGATCCAGTGCGTGAAGCGGCCGTGATCAGCCACGTGAGCGAGGTCGCGAGGGCAGAAGGCGCTCCCGAGGAGGACATGCGCCATCTCTTCTGGCACATCATCGGCATGTCTCGGCGCGTCCAGCTCGTGGAGGAATGACCATGCCCGCCGCCTCACACCTGCCGTCGCCCACGCCCGCCCTTCCCTTGCCGTCCCATGTCGGGATCGTGGGGCTGGGCCTCATGGGTGGATCCCTGGCGCGGGACCTCGCGGCCCGTGGCGTGCGTGTTACCGCATTTGACCGCGACGCCGATCCCACCTGGTTGTTGCCGGACGACGTGCACCTGACAACCACGGTAGCGGAGGTAGCCGCGGCCCCGGTGATCGTCCTTGCAGTGCCGGTGAACGCCTCGCTGGAGCTGCTCGATGAACTGCGGCTGCACATCACCGCACGACATGTCATACTCGATACGGGAAGCACCAAGACGCATGTCGTGGCGCGCGCCCGGGCGCTGGGCATGGCCCGGCGGTTTGTGGGGTGCCATCCATTCGCTGGCGACCATCACTCGGGATGGAGTGCGTCGCGCAGGGAGCTGTTCGCCGGCGCCACCATCTTCATCTGCCCGTCGCCGGAAACCGACCCTCACGCCCTGGAAGTCGCCACCGCCCTTTGGACTGCGGTTGGTGGTGTCACGCAGGTCACCGATGCCGCACAACACGACCAGTGCATGGCCCTCGCCAGCCATTTACCCCACCTGTTGAGCGTGACCCTCTCCCTCACGCTGCGCGACGCCGGCGTGCCTCCCGGTGCCCTCGGTCCCGGTGGTCGCGACGTAGCGCGCCTCGCGGGTGGGTCCCCGGAAATGTGGGTGGACATCGTGACGCAGAATCGTGGCGCGATCGCCGACGCCCTGGAGCGTTACGAGCACCACTTCACCGAATTGCGGACTGTCGTGGCAACGAGCAGCGACGCTGAGCTGGGCGCGATGCTGGCTGCTGGACGCGAGTGGCACTCCGCCCGGCACACCACCTGAAACCAGGTATCAGGTGGACCGCATGTAATGGCAGCCGGCCACCTGCGCACGCATCACGGCAAAGATGCCCGATGGCTGGAGCATCACGCTGGGCAGCAGGTGCCGACGCAGCTCGTCGAACATTGCGTCGGGCTTGTCTCCCGTCCGCGAGGCGATCATTCCCGCCATCCCCTCGGTTGCCAGCGCACACCCCAGCACCACGACACCCTGGGCCAGCATGGTCTCCAGCGCCAGGTCGCCGTACTCCTTGTTGCTCGGATCCGCCTTCCAGAACGGATTGCGCACCGCCCACTTGCCCGTGGCGGGATCCTTGATCCTGGTCGTTTCGCCAAGCTTGTACCGCGCCCACATCGTGTCATCCAGGATCATCGGGATGGCGCGATGTCGGACAACAATGACCGCGTTCACGTCCGCGTCGCCCAGCTTGTACACGTCCTTGAATTCCTTGCGATACGCGTAAGCGTTGAACAAGGCCGTGCCCTCATCAACCTCCGGCGAATCGAACACCGCGCGATACTTGCCGGTAAGGCCGTTGGTCCATGCGTCGTCGAACTCGAGCTTCGGAAGCGCGGGCGCGGCGGGCAACCTGGGCGCCCCATCTCCAAGCCCTGATTCCGGCGCCGGACTGGTCGACGCAACAGCACCAGTGCCAGTGGCGCACGCCGTAGCAGCGAGCGTCACGGCTGCTGTTGCCAACTGGCCAAGGAACACTCGGCGAGCAGTGCCGGCTGGACCATCGAGGACAGGATCGGACACTGGCGCCTCCGGGAGGTGGGGACAATCGCAAACGCCCCGCGATGCATCGCGGGGCGCCAACAGAGTTCAGAGGTGCGGGCGGGAATCGAACCCGCGAATAGCGGTTTTGCAGACCGCTGCCTTACCACTTGGCTACCGCACCGAAGTGCCCGGAACCTACTTTCTGCCTCCAATCCTGCCAAGCAGATATCGCCGCCCGCACGCAACACAGCCAGCCAGCAGGTCCAGCTTGACATTATCGGAAACATACGCTGTATTGGCTTGTCAACAAAAGCGAGCTGGCCATGGATGCCTTGGATTTCAAAGTTTTGCGACGACTTCAGGAGTTCGGTCGCGACAGTTGGACCAACCTCGGCTCCCTTCTGGGCATCACCGCACAGGCGGCGGCTGATCGCGTCCACAAGCTCGAGCAACAAGGGGTCATCCACAGCTACGCCGCACTGGTGGACCCGGACGCCGTCGGGCTCCACCTGATGGCGTTCGTCTCGGTGACCCTGGAGCGCCCCCGGTTCCGGGGCAACTTCCTCGAGCACGTCACCTCCCTCTCGGAGGTTCAGGAGTGCCACCACGTTTCAGGTGACGACGACTATATCCTGAAGCTCCGCTGCCGAAGCCTCTCGGACCTCGAGCGTCTGGTGTCCACCGAGATCCGCGGCATGCCCGGCGTGCTGCGCACCCGCACCACCGTCGTCCTCCGCACCAGCAAGGAAACCCTGGCCCTGCCCCTGGTCACCGGGCCAGTGGAGACGTGAGCGGCCACCAGCCGCCCGTCCGGCGGTGCCCGGGCGGTCCGCCGGGTCCGGCGGTTCCGACCGACCCCATGGACAGAACACACCCGTGACCAATCCGGTGCTGATATTGCAAAAACATGCGGCGATTGTGTAGATTCTTCCGTCCAATCGTGCAATTTGACTGTCAAGTCGTGCACCTTTTGCGCGGGTGGATAATCGCGGCACACGCATCCACCCCCGCCAACTCCCGACCACATCCATGTCAACCTCATCGTCTGGCCGCGCCGCCGCCCTCCGCGACGTCGTGGCCCGCACGCCGTTGCTGCCCAAGGCTCCGTACCCCGCCCCCATCTCCGCCCAGTTCGGCATCAACACCTTCGGCGCCCGGCAGATGCAGGAGAAGTTGCCGAAAGTCGTATACGACAAACTCGTCGCCTGCATCCGGCTGGGGAACAAGCTCGACTTGGAGATCGCGCCCATCGTCGCGCAAGCCATCCGGGACTGGGCCATTGCCCGCGGCGCCACGCACTTCACGCACTGGTTCCAGCCGCAAACGGGCCTCACCGCCGAAAAGCACGACGCCTTCCTGACCTTCAATGGACACCACGAGCCGGTGGAGTCATTCTCCGGCGCGCAGCTCATCCAGAGCGAACCCGATGCGTCCAGCTTCCCCTCCGGCGGATTGCGCGCCACCTGGGAAGCCCGGGGCTACACGGCCTGGAATCCGGCGAGCCCGGTGTTCATCGTCGAATCGGGCGGGGTACGCACCCTCTGCGTCCCGTCGGTGTTCATTGGCTACAACGGCGAAGCGCTGGACGAGATGACCCCGCTGCTCCGCAGTTCGGACGTGCTTTCCACCAAGGCCATCGAACTCCTCTCGTTGCTCGGTGAAAAGGGCATCCAGCGGGTGTACACGACGCTCGGCCCCGAGCAGGAGTATTTCCTGATCGACCGCGGCTACTTTGCCCTGCGCCCCGACCTGGTCATGTCGGGCCGCACGCTCCTCGGCGCGGGCCCGTCCCGCGGGCAGCAGCTCGAGGACCACTACTTTGGCGGCATTCCGGAGCGCAGCCAGGCCTGCATCGCCGAGGTGGAGCACGAACTGTACAAGCTGGGCGTGCCGATCATAACGCGGCACAACGAGGTGGCGCCGTCGCAGTTTGAAATGGCACCGATGTTTGAGGAAACCGATATCGCCGTGGACCACAACCAGCTCGTCATGGCCACCCTGCGCAAGGTGGCCCTGCGCCACGGCTTGCAGGCGCTGCTGCACGAGAAGCCCTTCGCGGGCATCAACGGATCGGGCAAGCACTGCAACTGGGCCATGGCCATCACGTCCGACCGTCCGGAGCTGGATGGACTCAACCTGCTCAAGCCCGGCAACACCCCGCACCAGAACATCCGCTTCCTGCTCTTCCTGGCGGCCATCCTGCAGGGAGTGCACCGCCACGCCGGCTTGCTGCGCGCCGGCATCGCGTCCTCGGGCAACGAACATCGCCTGGGCGCCAACGAGGCCCCACCCGCCATCATCAGCGTGTTCATGGGCCGCACCCTCACGCAGGTCATCGACAACATTGCCGGCGGCAAGGCCAACGGGAATGCTGAGCACGCCATGATCAAGCTCGGCGTGGCCAAGCTGCCCGACATCGAGCAGGACAACACCGACCGCAATCGTACGTCGCCCTTCGCCTTCACGGGCAACAAGTTCGAGTTTCGCGCCGTGGGCTCGTCGGCGTCCATCGCCTTCCCGGTATGCCTGCTCAACACCGCCGTCGCCGAATCCATCGGTGAACTGACCACGATGCTGCGGGCAGAATTGAAGAAGACGAAGAAAGTGGAGGACGCCGTCCTGAAGGTGGTGCGACCCGTCTTCCGCGCCACCAAGGCCATCCGGTTTGAGGGCAACAACTACTCCGATGCGTGGGTCAAGGAAGCCGAGAAGCGCGGGTTGCCAAACCTGCGCCGCACCCCCGAGGCGCTCGCCCAACTCACCACCCCCAAGTCGCGCAAACTGCTCACCGAACTCGGCGTGTTCACCCTCAAGGAACTGGCGTCCCGGGTACACGTCCGTCGGGAGCGGTACGTCAAGGACATCCTCATCGAGGCACACGCCATGCGCGACCTGGTTGACACCATGGTGCTGCCGGCCGGCTATGCCTGGTCGGCCCCGCTCCTGCGGGCCGCCGCCGACGCCAAGGTCGCAGGCGTTGACGCGACGACGCTCCGCGCGGCGGCCAGACAGGCCACCGCCTTGGTGGCCGCGCTCCGCCGCACGCGCGACGTGCTTGACAAGGCCATCAAGAAGGCCGAATCCATGCACGCCACGCTGGAAGCACAGGCCAGGCACTGCACTGCGGCCGTGGCCGACGCCATGCAGGCCGTTCGCGAGGCCTCCGACGAGCTGGAGGCGGTCGTGGACGACCAGCACTGGCCCCTGCCCAAGTATCGAGAAATGCTCTTCCCGGTCTGAGGCCCAGGGGTTTTCGGCATGCAGGGTGCCCAGCCGGTGCCGTGACCTGACGCACATCCCGGCCGGCGCAGATCCCGGGTGCGAGCTTTCGATGTTGCACCCGGCGCGCGGGAGATTACCTTCGTGTCGCCCGACCTCCAGGCCGGGTATCCCCTGTTCTGGATGGAGGCACGTCTTATGCGCGCGCGTTTCCCGGTTTGGCTGGCCGCTGCCGCGGTCGTTGTAGCGCTCCCCCCGCAGGCTGGTGCGCAGGATGCATTTGAGGGAGTCATCACCTTCCAGACGAGCTTCAGCGAACGTGGCCCGCAATCCATGACCTATTCGGTCAAGGGCAACAACGCGCGAATGGATGTTTCCATGGAAGGCATGAACATGTTCACGCTGTACGACAAGACCGCTAATACCATGGACATGGTGATTCCGGATCGGAAGATGTACATGGAACGTTCCATGGCCAACATGTCTCCCTTCTCGGACTCCGTAGCAGCCAACTCAAAGCTCACCTGGACCGGGAACAAGGAGACGATTGCCGGCTACGAGTGCGAGCACGCCACCGTGACCGAGAAGGATGGCTCAGCCGCTGACATCTGCCTGGCCAAGGGGCTTGGATCCTTCATGCTGTTGAATGGCGGGATGGGCGCTCGAGGTCGTGGCGATGCGCCTGACTGGACGGAAACCGTCGGCAAGATGTTCCCGCTGAAGGTCACCCAGGACGGCAAGGTTCAACTCGAAGTCACCTCGATCCAGAAGAAGTCACTCGATGCTGCCCTGTTCAAGGTCCCGGATGGCTTCATGAAGATGAGTATGCCGGGTGGCGGCGGTGGGGATACCCGTTGACGTGGAGATCGCCATGAAGCGACTGCGTAGTGCACTCTGGGCAATTGGTATTTTCGCCCCGCTGGCCATTCCGGTCACCACCTCCGCGCAGATTGGCGGCCTGATCCGGAAGGCGGCCAGGCAAGCGATCGAAAAGCCGGCGGAGAATGCATCCGCCCTGCCATCATCCGCCTTCGGGCCCGCGCTCACTGAACAGACCATGACCGCCGCGCTGCACGGACTCGAGGCGCAGCAGGCCCTCCTCTTACGGCGCGATTCAGTGGCCGCACGACAGGACGCACTCTCGAATGCCCGGAGCAAGCTCACGGACGGGCACGACGCCGACCAGCAGGCATACAACGCGGCCGGTGACAAGTGGAACAGTTGCATGGACGACCAGTTTGGGAAGATCGACCAGGAACGCGGGGTTGCCATGCAGGCCGTTACCCAGAAACTCATGGCTGACCCCGCCAAAATGCAGGCGTTTCAGCAGCAGGTCATGGCCATGCAATTGAAGGCCCGCCAGATGATCCAGCAAGGAGATACCGCAGGTGCCAAGGCGCTGGCTGATGACTTCACGCGCAAGATGCTTGGCGCCGGAAGCGCCGAGTCCGACTCGACCAGGGCCATCAAGACCTGTGGCAATGCACCGGCCAAGCCCACGTGGATGGTTCAGGCCGATGCCGACTGGGAACGTGAGACAGTCCTTGGAGACACCATCCGCATCCTGGAAACTGCCGCGGATTCCACGGGCGCGCACACAGCCGGCATGACCGTCGAACAATTCGGCAATGCCCGCGAACGAATCATGTACTGGTACATGGGCCAGAAGAGCGGAACCATGCAGCAGCGATTCGACGACGCCGAGTTGCGGTTGTTCAAGGAGCACAAAGCCGAGATCATGAAGCTCGATCGAGTGCTCTGACCGTGGGGCGGGTACCACGACGCGCGGCGGCACTGGCAGTGACCCTGCTGGTGGCCGCCGCGCCGAGCATCCGGGCCCAGTCCGGAGCACCCCGGCCACTGCCCGCCTCGCACCTCGCGGTCCGCCAGGGAGATGGGTGGCGCACCTGGTGGACTTCCGCCGCCGCCCCGTCGGTGTGGCATGCGCCAGACCTTACAGTGCAGCGCGCTGTCCACTGGCAGCCTGGCGCGGCCGGAATGGACTACGCCGTGCTGGATCTGGCCGGTACGGCCGAAGCCTGGCGGACGCGCGTAGTCGTCGTGCGTGTCGATCCGTCACTCGTGCGGTTCCATCTCGATACCGGTTTTCGTACGCCCATGCGCGCGGACTGGTCACTGGATCGCGTACCACCGACTGCCGTGCTGGCGTTCAACACCGGACAGTTCGTGGATGCCATGCCGTGGGGATGGGTGGTGCTCGACGGCCGGCAGTTCCTGCCACGTGGTTTGGGGCCCTTGGCGGTGGCCGTCGTGGGCGACTCCTCGGGCAACATCCGCTGGATTCCGGCGGATTCCATCAACGCGCACCCGCCACCGCATGCGGCCTGGGCATTCGAGTCCTACCCGGAGCTGCTGCACGCGGGCACGGTTCCGTTCGCGTTACAATCCCAGGGGCGCGGCGTTGATCTGGAACATCGCGACGCGCGACTCGCGCTCGGCCGCCTGCGCGATGGACGGCTGCTCGTCGCGCTCACCCGCTTCGATGCACTGGGCCCGATGCTGGGTATGATACCCTTCGGGCTCACCATCCCCGAGATGGCAGCCGTCATGGGAGCCCTCGGCTGCCGCGACGCTGTGCTGCTGGACGGCGGGATCTCCGCCCAGTTGATGGTGCGGGACTCAGCAGGCGCCGTGCACGCGTGGCATGCGCTGCGGCGCGTGCCGCTGGCGATGGTGGGGGTGCCGCGGTGACTTCCCGTTCCTAGTACTTCCCCAGGTACTCGTCCAGCTCCCACTGGCTCACCTGTGAGATGTACTCGCGCCACTCCTCGCGCTTGGCCGTGAGGAACTGCTGCGCAACATGGTCGCCCAGCGCGTCGCGGACCACCGCGTCCTTCTCCAGTTCGTCGCACGCCTCGCTCAGGTTGTGCGGCAGGTCATCAATGCGCAGGCGCCGCTTCTCGCGGTGCGACATCTCCCAGATGTTCGCGTCCACGGGCTCCCGCCAGTCGGCCTTTGCCTCGATGCCATCCAGCCCGGCCGCCAGCATCACCGCCAGCGCCAGGTACGGATTGGCTGACGGATCGGGTACGCGATGCTCCACCCGCGTACCCGTACCTCGACGCTCCGGAATGCGCAGCATGGGTGACCGGTTGCGCATGGACCAGGCCACATTCACCGGGGCTTCGTACCCGGGCACCAGGCGCTTATAGGAATTCACCAACGGGTTGGTGATGGCACAGTACGCCCGGGCATGCTTGAGCAACCCGCCGATATAGTGCAGCGCCGTGGTGGAGAGCTCCCACTGCCCCTTCGGATCGTGGAACGCATTCGTATCGCCGCGAAACAGCGACTGGTGTGTGTGCATCCCGCTCCCGTTCTGCCCGAAAATCGGCTTGGGCATGAACGAAGCAAAGAGGCCAAACTGCTGGGCCACGTACTTCACCACAAAGCGGAAGGTCGCGATGTTGTCGGCCGTGATCAGTGCATCCGCATACCGCAGGTCAATCTCGTGCTGGCCGTTCGCCACCTCGTGGTGCGCCGCTTCCACCTCCAGCCCCATCCCTTCCAGCGTGTCCACAATCGCACGCCGCGCTTCCTCTCCCCGGTCCACCGGCGCCAGGTCGAAGTAGCTGCCCACGTCGTGCGTATGGGTGGTGGGAGCGCCATCTTCGCTCCGCCTGAACATGAAGAACTCCGCTTCCATGCCGGCCTTCATTGCAAACCCCAGCTTGGCCGCGCGGGCAAGCTGTCGCTTGAGCACGCCGCGGGGATCACCCGGAAAGGGCGTGCCGTCCGGCAGCGTGATGTCGCAGATCACCCGGCATACCCGGCTCTCCCCGTCACTCCACGGAAAGACCCCGAACGTCGAGAGGTCGGGCACCAGCAGCATGTCCGACTCCTCCACGCGCACAAACCCCTCGATGGACGATCCGTCGAACAGGATATCCCCGGCCAGCGCCTTCTCGAACTGCGACGACGGGACTTCCACGTTCTTGTTCACGCCCAGGATGTCGGTGAACTGCAGCCGCATGAACCGGGCGTTGAGCTTGTGGGCCAGGCTCAGCACGTCGCCGGCATCGGCGCCGGTCAGGTCGGGGATCAGGGATCGGGATGGAGACATGGACGGTGGCAATGGGTACGAGGCTGGCAGCGCAGCGGCGTGCGCATCCGGCGGTGTCTTGGGTGCGGTTCAAGCTCCCCTGCGCACAATGGATTGTCAAAGGTCGGCTGCCCATTCCGCCGTCGCCCTCTCAGGGGGGCATCGTCCAGCTCACCCGGCCCGGGGCGTTCAGCGAAGTTGCCGGAATGCTCCCGGTTTCCATGAGGATGAGACCATACCGGCAACCGGCTAATATTCCCTGCCATGACGGATTCCATGCCTGCAGGGGGCGGCCCATCGGCGGCCCCGTGCCCCAACTGCGGTGAGCTCACCAGCGGCCGGTTCTGTTCGAACTGCGGCGTCCCCATTGGCAACGTCGCCTGCGGCGCCTGTCATGCGCAGCTTGCGCCGGGTGCCAGATTCTGCCACGTGTGCGGCACGCCAGTGGGCTCCCCCACACAGACTGCTCGCGCCATTCCCCCGTCGAAGCCGCAACATGCGCCCGCAGAGGGACCGCGCGCCAGCAACCTCCCGCTGGCCATCGTCGCGATTGCGTTTCTGGCCGTGGTGGCCATCGTCGCCGCCCAGAGCTTTGCACGCGCGGGCGGCGGGACGGCGCAATCCGCAGATCAGATGGGCGGCCAGGCGGTTGCAGCACCACGGGGCCCGGCGCCGGACATCAGCAACATGTCACCGCAGGAGCGGGCGTCACGCCTGTACGACCGCATGATGAGCGCATTCGAGGCCGGACACATGGACACGGTGCGCATGTTCGCGCCGATGGCCACCGGCGCATACGAGATGCTGGACTCGCTGACGCTCGATGATCGCTACGACCTGGGCCGCATCGCCGAGATTTCGGGTGCGCTTCCCCTGGCAGCCGCACAGGCTGACACGATCCTCCAGTCAAACCCCGACCATCTGCTTGGCCTCATCCTCGCCGCCCAGGTGGCGCACTCACGGAATGACCTGACCGGCGAACGCCAATACCTCGGTCGCCTCCTGAAAGCAGCCCCCGCTGAAGAGGCCAGGAATCGACCGGAATACCGGGAGCACCAGCACGACATCACGGCGGCGCTCGAGGCCGCCCGCAAGAGGTGATGCCGACGGGCACTCAGCAGCGCGGCGGCTCTTTCAGCTACTGAAGCTGACGGATTTAAGGCTGAAGATTCCTGTTCTGTATGCACATCAATGCGCCACCATCAATACAACATAGATGTCCTGTGGTGTATTTCTCCAAGTCACAACGCGCTCCGCAGCCGGTCGACAAGCCTGCGGCCTCCTGGCGCAACAGCGGGGAACCGGCTGAGTTGCACACGAGCAAAACGCGAGCGCTGCGAAGGCGGACCGGGCGCCGCGGCATGCCGCCGTCCGTCACCGCAGCACCGCGACACCTTGCCGCGTAGCGCATTCGATGGCCGCGCCGCGCCCGGCGTGCTTGACTGGACCAGCGTGGCATTGTACTAGGAGGTTGGCGCAGGTGGGCCACGCGAACGCGTCGCCGGCGGTCCAGCCGGAACACCGTGACGAATGCATGGCTTGGTGCGTTACCTGATGTCGAACAACACAACTGCGTCCGCGCAGTGCAATCATACCATTACAGGAGGCGGGCAATGCCGCGAGGCGACGAGCTGCGAGACCGGTTCGGCTATTCCGATCGCGAGGACGACGCGGAAGATCTGGGATACGGAGGCGGGAGCTCGTACGACGACGATGAGGAAGACGGTGGCTGGATGACCCACAAGGACGACAGCGACGACCTGTGGGACAGCACGGAAGACACGGAAGAGGAAGAAGAGGAAGTGGAGGTCTTCGCTGAGTCGACGGACGACGAAGAGGAGGGCTTGACGGAGGTAGCCGCCGCGCCGCAGCCCCGCGCGTCCGCGCCTGCGCACGTCCCCGCACCGGCTCCCAGGCCGGCACCGGTTGCCGTACCTGCGCCCACCACGAAGCCCGCCTCCGTCAAGACAAAAGCTCCGGCAAAGCCGGCCGCAGTCGCCACGCTGCCCAAGCCAAAGGCCGCCAGCCAGAAGAAGGCCGCGAAGGCCAAGCCCAAAGCAAAGGCGAAACCCAAAGCCAAGCCCAAGGCAAAGGTCGCGCGCAAAGCCGCGAAGAAGCCGGCTCGCAAGCCGGCAAAAAAGGCTGTGCGCAAAGCCGCCGCAAAGGGCAAGGCCAGACCAGCGAAATCGTCCAGGTCGGCCAAAAAGCCGACCCGCAAAGTCGCTGGGAAGTCCGCCCATAAGGGCGCCACGAAGCGCCGTCGCTGACGGCGCCGGCGTCGCACAAACGCCTCCACGACAGCAGGAACGACCTCCGTTCCTGCTGTTCTCGTTTGGGCCGGCGCGTCGGCTCACCCTTTGCAATCCGGCGCGTTATTGTTGACCTATGCCCGCCCTTGGCGTTCCCCAGATCGCGACATGATGGCTGAAGCGCCTTCCCCCACCGCCGCAGCCCCGGAACCCGTCACGCTCCTCCGTGCGCACGCCCGCCACGCGCCATGGAACGCCCGCGGCCTCTCAGCCCACGCCACCGCGCTGGTGGACGCCGCCGGCGTCCGCCCCACCAACGCATCAGCGCGGGCCGCCCCGAGCCCCCGGGCCATCCGGTTTTACGTGGCCAGCGGGTTGCTCGACCGGCCCAAGGGCGCCGGCACCGCGGCCACCTACGGCTACCGGCACCTCCTGCAACTGCTGGCCATCAAGATCCGCCAGCGTGAAGGCGTGACGCTGGAAGTCATCAAGCAGGAAATGCGCGACATCACGGGCGACGCCCTGGAGCGCCGAGTGGCCGGGGCCCTCTCACCCGCCCTGTCGGCCGGCGCCGATGTGGCGGCGCAGCAGCACGACGAAGGCGTGGATTCCACCTGGCACCGCGTGGTGGTGGGAAACGGGATCGAGCTGCACGTGCGCCACGACTCACCGGCATGTAATGAGGATACACTGATCGCCATGCGCGAGGCGGTGCGCGCCGCGCTCGGGCGCGGGGAGTCCTGGTAGCCGTGCCCCCTCGCCTGACGCTGGTCACCGGCGTGGGTCGCGCCGGCCAGGTGGGGGAGGCCGTGGCGACGGCGTTTGCCGCGCGCGGCGACCGCGTGCTGCTGGTCAATCGCGGCCGCGACGCGGTGCAGGAACGGGCCGCTGAACTGCGCAGCGCCGGCCACGACGCCCTGGCCTACGCCTGCGACCTCTCCGATGGACAGGCCGTGGCAGAGCTGGCCGCCCAGGTGGCGCGGGAACACGGCGGCGCGCTGGACGCGCTGGTGAACGTGGCGGGCGGCTTCGCCATGTCAGGCCCGGTGGCCGAAAGCGATCCCGACATCTGGACCCACATGGCCAGCATCAATCTGGACACGGCGTACCACGCGACACGGGCGTTCCTTCCACAGGTGCGGCAGCGTCGCGGCGCCATTGTGTACTTCGCCTCGGAGGCGGCCCTGCCAGTGGCCACCGGCGCCAACATGTGGGCGTATGCAGCGGCCAAGGGCGCGGTGCTGGCGATGATGCGCGCCGTGGCTCGCGAGGAGCGCGACGCGGGCGTGCGCGCCAACGCGGTGGCGCCCACCACCATTCGCACCGCGACGAACGAACTGGCCTTGGGTGCGAGCGCGCAATACGTCGAACGCGAGGCCGTGGCCGACGCGGTGTGGTACCTCTGCTCCGACGCGGCCCGCGGCGTCACGGGCCAGACCATCCGACTGGCCTGACGCCTTGCGGACGCGGGCGACGCGCTGCCACCGGTGAACACTCCAGCGCGTCACCGGCTCGCCGCCCGCAAGGTGTCACTGGATCGGTCGCTCGAGGTCGTCCCGCTGTTCCGTCTGGGCGACTCCCCCGAGGACACGCCAGTCGTCTTCACCACGGACACGGGGGGACGCTGGCGCGTCCTCCCCGCGCCGGAGGACCGGCTGCCCGGCACCTTCGATCAGGACGTGTACGTGGAGTTGATGCGGCGGTACGACGAGGCCGGACGGCCGTCCGACGGTACCATCGCATTCACGCTCCACAACTTCCTGCGTTCGCTGGGCCGCCGGGTGGACGGACGCACCTATGAGCTGCTGCGCGCGGCGCTCTTTCGCCTGCACCGCACCCTGCTCGAGGCCACGGCCGCCTGGCACGTGCCCGGTGCCGCAGAACCGAGCGACGTCCGCTTCAGCGTCCTCAGCGCGCTGGTCATCGAGCGACGCCGTGCTGCCGACCACCACCAGCTTGCCCTCTTTGACGCCAGCATGGGGCCCGACCCGGGCGAAGTTCGTGCCACCCTCGCACCCGTGCTGCGGGACAACCTCGCCGACCGGTACGTCACCACGATCTCGCTCCCCCGCTACCGTCGGCTCACCTCTCCCGTGGCTCGGCGTCTCTACCGGCTGGTGGAGCTGGCGCGCGCGGAGGGTCGCCTGGCCTGGCGGGTTCCACTGGAACGGCTGAAGGACCTGCTGCCGCTGGTACAGCGGTATCCCTCACACCTGCAGCGGGTGCTGCAGCCTGCCCACGACCTGCTGCTTTCGGCCGGCGTGCTCCGCTCCGCCGCGTTCCGGCAGCACCAGCGCAAGTGGTTTGCCGACTATGTACTTGGCAGTCGGGAACCCGGCACCCTCGAGGGCCGGCCACCAGGAGGGTCGGCACCCCCGGGCACCACTCCAGCCACTCCAGTGTGAACGCCCGGGACATCCCGGAGTACTACAGGGCATGGCTACCAAACTGACCCGCGAGATCCGCCGGGAGATCACCATTGGCGACGAGGCGTTTACCGTCGTCATTGCCCCCGATGGCCTGCGGCTGTCGCGCAAGCGTTTCCGCTCAGGCCGGCACGTGACCTGGGAGGCGCTCTGGCGGCAGGGCACTCCGGAAGACGGGGCCGAAGCGCCTGCGGAAACCGCCCCCGTGCCGGGAGGCTCACGCACGGTATAGCTTTCGGGACCGTTGATTCCAGGTAAGTGGTACATGCGCCGTTCCCGAAAACTCGCCGTCGTGTCAGCCGTCCTCGTCCCCGTACTGCTGGGGGGGTTCATCCTCCAGGAGCACGCTTCGAGCGCCGGTGCCCTGCTGCTCGACCAGGTGCTGTCCCTGGTCTCGGATCGCTACGTCGATTCACTCCCGCCAGGCGATGTGTACGAGAAGGCCGCCGCCGGGCTGGTGCAGGAGCTCCAGGATCCCTATAGCCAGCTGTTCACCCCTGCGGACCTGAAGCAGTTCACCAGAAGCACCAGTGGTCACTACGGCGGCATCGGGATGCAGATCGAGCTGCAGAACGGCGTGGTGACCGTGAGCAAGGTGTTCCCCAACACGCCCGCCGAAGGAGCGGGTGTGATGGAAGGCGACCAGATCATTGGCGCCGACACCCTGTCCACGCGCGGGTGGTCGCTGGAGCAGACGTCCGACTACCTGACCGGGACGCCGGGCACCAAGGTGAATGTGCGTTTTGCTCGGCCGGGCGTCCCACAGCCCATCAAGATCGAATTCACGCGCGCGGTGATTCATGTGCCCGCCGTTCCCTATACCCTGATGCTCGACCACACGGTCGGCTACATCCTGCTGCAGCAGTTCAATGAGACGGCAGCACAGGACGTGGCAAAGGCCGCACGCGACCTGCAGCAGCGGGGTGCCCGAAGCATCATCCTCGATGAGCGCGGCAACCCCGGTGGGTACGTGGACCAGGCGTTTGCCCTGGCAGGCCTGTTCCTGCAGCCCGGTCGGGACGTGCTCTCGGTGCGCACGCGTGACGGTCAGGTGCAGGCCGACAGCACCAGCGGCACTCCGGAGTTCGGCAGTGTGCCGCTGGTGGTGCTCACCGACCCCTCCACTGCTTCGGCCGCCGAGATCGTGGCAGGCGCGCTGCAGGACCATGACCGCGCACTGATCGTGGGCCAGACCTCGTTTGGCAAGGGACTCGTGCAATCGGTGTTCCCGCTCGACGGCGGATACGCGCTCAAGCTGACCACGGGCAAGTGGTACACGCCCAGCGGCCGTTCCATCCAGCGCGAACGGAAGTTCGTCAACGGCCAGTTCGTCGTGGTGGCGCCCGACAGCACGGAGAGCCAGGAGTCGCGGAAGACGCGGCCAGCGTACAAGTCGGATGCGGGGCGCGTGGTGTACGGCGGTGGCGGCATCACCCCGGATGTCATCGTCGCGGATGACACGCTGACCACGGCCGAGCAGCGGCTGGGCCGGGCGCTGGCGCCCAAGTCGCAGCAGGTATATGTCATTCTCTATGCGTTCGGGCTCGACCTGTCGCACCACCTGAAGCCAGGCTTCAAGTACCAGCCCGAGTGGCGCCGGCAATTCATTGCGCGCCTGGACTCCGCCGGCGTGAAGGTGGACCCCAAGCTCTACTCGGCGGGCTCCACCTACCTGGACCGGCTGATCGAGGATCGCGTATCGCGGCTGGTCGAGGGGGATAGCGCCGCGAAGCGGCGCGAACTGGCTGACGATGCGCCCCTGAATGAAGCCCTGCACCTGCTGGGCAAGGCCACGAGCCAGCAGCAGCTCTTCGCCCTGGCCGATTCCATCCGGCCTCCTGTCTCGCCCAGAAAACCCTGAGGTTCGGCATGCGTTTGTCCGTTCTCACCGCCGCCGCCATCGCGGCGTCGGTCCTCGCCTGTTCCCATTCCGAGCAGTCCGACCGGCTCGCGCCACTGCCCGGGGAGCGCCACCTGACGAACATCCGCCAGCTCACACACGGCGGGGAGAATGCCGAAGCGTACTTCAGTAGCGACGGCAAGCAGCTCATCTTCCAGTCCACCCGCGACGGTCGCACCTGCGACCAGCAGTACATCATGAACGTGGATGGCACCGGCGTTCGCCGCGTATCCAGCGGCACCGGACGCACCACGTGCGGATACTTCTTTGCCGGGGACAAGAAGATCTTCTTCGCGTCCACCATGGCCGTGGACACCGCCTGTCCGCCCAAGCCCGATCCATCCAAGGGCTACGTGTGGCGCCTGGATCCGTACGACATCTACACCGAGAACGCCGACGGCACCGACCTCCAGCGGCTCACCCATAACGGCGTGTACACCGCCGAGGGAACGTTGTCGCCCGACGGCAAGACCATCGTCTTCACGTCGCTCAAGGACGGCGACCTGGATATCTATACGATGAACATCGATGGCAGTAACGTGAAGCGGCTGACCCACACGGTCGGGTACGATGGCGGCGCGTTCTTTTCGCCCGACGGAAAGCAGATCGTCTATCGCGCGTGGCACCCAACGGGCGCGGACTTGGCGGATTATGAGCAGTTGTTAAAGGAGCGACTGGTGCGTCCCACTCGGATTGAGCTCTGGCTGATGAACGCCGACGGGTCCAACCAGCACCAGATCACGTCGTTGGGAGGCGCGAACTTCGCGCCATTCTTCACGCCGGATGGCACCCGCATCATCTTCTCGTCGAATTACAAGCATCCCACGACCCGGAACTTCGACCTCTACCTCGTGAACCTTGACGGGACGGGGCTGGAGCAGGTGACCACGCATCCGGAGTTCGATGCCTTCCCGATGTTCAGCCCCGACGGCAAGCAACTCGTCTGGGCGTCTGACGGCTTCGGGGAGAAGCTGGGAGACATTGACATCTTCATCGCCGACTGGGTGCCCTAACCGCCACGCTCCAGTCGCCGGGTCTCCCCGGGATTCAGCATCCAGAGGTTGTCCTGAGGCAACCCCGCCGCCGCCCATCCCGCCCGCACGCGGGTGGGCGGCTCGCTCATGGGCTCATCGGACAACGAGAATACTCCCCAGTGGATGGGCAGCAGCGATGGTGGCGCGCCCGGGTGCGCTGACGCAAGGTCGGTGTATGCACGCACCACCTCGTCGGGGTCCATGTGCACAGTCTCCATCAACCACCTGGGCGCATACGCGCCAATGGGCAGCAGCGCCAAGTCAAACGGCCCGTGGCGCGTGGCGAGGCAGGCAAAGTCCGGGTGATACGCGGTGTCGCCGGCAAAGTACACTCGCCACGGGCCGGCAGAGATCACCCATCCGGCCCAGAGTGTGCGTCCCCGGTCACGCAGTGAGCGACCGCTGAAGTGCCGGGCCGGCACGCACGCCACCGTCGCGCCCTTGGCAACGGCCGCGTCACCCCAATCCAGCGCCTGCGCCTGCCGCACGCCCCAGCGTCTCAGGTGCGCCTCCACGCCAAGGGGCGCGTACCACATCGCCTCTGGATGACGTCGACGAAGCCGGCGCACCGTTCGCCGATCCAGGTGATCGTAGTGATCGTGGGAGAGCAGGACCAGATCCACCGGCGGCAGCGCACGCAGCGGCACGGCGGCTTTCACCCGGCGCGCCGGCCCCACCCACCACACCGGGCTCGCCCGTCGGCTCCACATCGGATCGGTGAGAATGTTCACGGGACCAAGCTGGAGCAGCACCGTGGAATGTCCCACCCATGTCGCCGTCAACTCACCGGGGGCGGCGCGAGGCGCGGTGAACGCGCTGGCCGAGACTTTCAGCGGGGCGCCGTCGGAGCGCCTGGGCGCCGCTCGGCGCTCGCGCCGCCAGCGCAGGAAGTCGGCCAGTCCGCGTGCCCGGTCTCCGGGCCATGGGTTGCAGAATCCGCCCTCCGCGCGGTGATGCGGCGCTGTCATGGCAGGAAGATAGCTCGCACCCGGGCCGCCCGAGGCCGTTCTGGATCTCACGGCAATGGCCTCCGCCGCCGCCGGACGCTAGATTTCAGGACGCACCCCCGGTGTACTCCGGAGGTGCGCTGGCCCGTTTACACCCCCGCGGGCAGCGCCCCAGATACCCCGGAGTCCGGAATGCCAGGTTACGGCATATTGTCCAGCCATTGGTGGATCCCCGTGCTGTTCGTCGTGGCCGCGGGCCACCTGACCAACATCTGCGTTACGCTCTTCCTGCACCGTGCCCAGACGCACCGCGGTGTGCATTTCCGCGCCGTGGCCTCGTTGCCCATGCGCCTGTGGCTGTGGCTCACGACCGCCATCGTCACCAAGGAATGGGTGGCCTGCCACCGCAAGCATCACGCCTTCGCGGACCGCGAAGGCGACCCGCACAGCCCGCTCATCGAGGGCCTTCGGAACATCGTGCTCAAGGGCGCCTTCTACTACCGTCGCGCCGTCCGCCAGCCCGGCATGCTCGAGAAGTACGGCAAGGGCACGCCCAATGACTGGATCGAGCGCCACCTGCTCTCCCGCCTCAACTGGCTGGGCATCCTGCTCATGCTGGTGATCGACATCTACCTGTTCAATTTCTTCGTCGGCCCGCTCGTCTGGGCCGTGCAGATGATGTGGATCCCCTTCTGGGCCGCGGGTGTGGTCAACGGGGTGGGCCATGCCCTGGGATATCGCAACTTCAACGTCAAGGACGAGAGTCGGAACATCACGCCCATCGCCATCTGGCTGGCGGGCGAGGAGCTGCACAACAACCACCATGCCGATCCCAAGTCGGCCAAGTTCAAGGCGCGGTGGTTCGAGTTCGACATCGGCTGGATGTACATCCGCCTGCTGCAGCTCTTTGGCCTGGCTCGCGTGGAGTACGCGCGCGGCCGATAGGCCGCGCACGCGGAATCACTGCCAGTGACCGAAGTCACGTGTACGCGCTGCGGCCAGACAAAGCCGGCCTTTGATCGCGCTCCGTTTCCCGGAGCCATCGGGGCCCGCGTGGTCGCCGAGATCTGCCAGGATTGCTGGGCGCTCTGGTTGAAGCAGCAGACCATGCTCATCAACCACTACGGACTCAACGTCATGGACCCGCAGGCCCGCAAGTTCCTCACGAAGAACCTGCAGGCCTTCCTCTTCAAGGCGGGTGATGAGGAAGACGTCGACACCACGAAGAAGGGCTCCATCACCTGGTAATGCGTTAACCAGCGTGCCGATTGATTGACGGTCGACACAGCGCCGCGTATATATCGCGCGCGGCCAATGGACGGTGCAGGGCCCCGCAATTGCGGGGCCCTTGACTTTAGTATCGAGTTGTTACTAATTCGCGCGTGATGCGCGACCGCCCCTCGCCCGACTCCCGCCCCACCACACGACCCACCTCCCTCTCCGTCGACCTCGCGGTGCTCAGCCCGCAGGACGGAACTCTCGCGGTACTCGTGGCCCGCACCCGCGAAGCTCGATCCCGCGAACGATGGTTCCTTCCGTGGGACGCACCCCGGGGCGAGGAATCGCTGGCCGATGCCGCCGCCCGCATTGCCCGTGCGGTTCTGGGCCCTTCGGCTCCCGTCGTCGATCAGGTCCTGGCCTTTGGCGACAACCGCCGGCATCCGGGAGACGCCGATGTGTCGGTTGGGTTCATGGCCCTCGTGCCCCGAGGGGCGACCCCAGTCCAGTCCCCTGAGTTCACCTGGTGCGGAGTGATGGACCTGCCCATCCTGGCCCCGCGCCATCGCGCCATCGTGGACGCGGCTCGCGAGTCGGTGCGCGACCGGCTGGACCAGTCGCCCATCGCGTTCCGCCTGTTGCCGCCCACCTTCACCCTCAGCGAGCTCCAGGGGATCTACGAACTGCTTCTGGGTCGCCGACTACACAAGGCCAGCTTTCGCCGCGCTCTGCAGGCAGCCACGCTGGTGGAGCCCACCGATGAATGGCGGAGCGAAGGACGGGGCCGCCCGGCGCAGCTCTTCCGCTACGCCCCAAAGAAACGCCGAGGCGCCCGCCGTGGCGTCAGGTTCGACCTGCTGGTGGGGTAGTGCCCGGCTCGCTTCACGCCTCCCCGGTCCGGCCCCACACCCCTTGACGCCCGGAACAATTAGTAACAAGGTGTGTTTAAGTTTCCGGAGGTGCACATGCTCGCCTATCTCGAGTCGCTCTGCCAGGCGCTTTCAGCGCGGGATGAGGATCGGATTCGCTGCCAGCTTCAGCATCCGCTTGCACGGGTGTTGCCGCGTGGTGTGCGCGCCGAGGCGCTGGCCATCGCGCGCGCTGGCCACGAGGGCCGGATGGCGCCGGTGCGCACACTCCACTTCTACTACCAGACCATCCAGTTGCTGGCGTCGCAAAGCGAGCCCGACCCGATGGACGCGATGTTGCTGCACGCCGCGCAGCCGCTGCGCCCAGAACTGACCGCCCTGGCCGTCACGCAGTAGCGGTCTGGCACGTCGTGAAAAAGACGACGCCCCGGCACATGCCGGGGCGTCATTGTTTTTTGGGGACCCTGCGGTCAGACCTTGGTTACATCGGCCGCCTGTGGACCCTTCTGACCCTGGACGATTTCAAACTCCACCTTGTCACCTTCCACCAGCGACTTGAAGCCGCCGGCCTGGATGGCACTGTAGTGCACAAACACGTCCGGGCCACCTTCACGCGAAATGAATCCGAACCCCTTTGCATCGTTGAACCACTTTACGGTCCCGGTAATGCGAGCCATGACTTCGTGCTCCGAAAGGGAATTGCTGCGTACACTGCTGCGATGACGGCGCCGCGGTTCAGGCCACGCCTACCGCGGCACCTGCTACATACCGCGCCACACGGCCACAATCGCGGCACTTGAGGGTCACCTGCGACCGCGGCGGGGGCGGGTTGAGTTTGGGAGTGCGTTCGATTTTTCCGGAACACGACGGGCAACTGAGCGGCTCGCCGTTCCGATCTGAGTGAACCAGTTGCAGGGCTTGCGCCGGGTTGAACGTCGCCGGTCTCGGCTTGCGCATGAATCCTCCGTTGACACTTCAAGACTCGGGAGCGAATGCTGGGCCCGTTCCGCGGACGAGGGCGCTCGAGTTCTGGAACTTCAAGCGAAGCAATGCGTTCGGGATGAGCACCAACATCTGCCCCTTCCCGGCTGAGCCCCTGCCGCCTCTCGCGGGTCCTATGGGCATACGCACCTGCGCGCATAACCGCTGACCGTGCGGGGGCTTGCCGTCCACGAAAACGATGTCGGCTGCCGGTGCCTGCAATCTAATCGACCAGCTATCCGGAGAGCTCCCGTCCGGGCTAATCCCAGCCGTGCGGCCGGCGCCAGACGCGATGACCTACCCGCCACGGACGACGATCCGAAAATTGGCCGCCCGCACCGAATTCCGACTCATCGGCAATGGATTCGAGCATGTCATTGCCCTTGGCGGACGATTCATCGGCCCAGTGTACAATTTCCGCTTCGGCGGTCATGGGCTGCACCGGACTTCCGAATTCCAACGCGCCATGGTGGGACAGCACCATGTGCTGCAGTTCCGACAGTTGGTCGGGCGAACAGGCAGGCGGATCAGTGGCCTGCACGCGCTCCGTGAGCATCAGGCAACCCAGGGCCACATGCCCCACCAGGTTGCCTCGCAGAGTGTATGCAAATGCTCCCCTGTCGATTGTATACGCTTCCACCTTCCCGATGTCATGCAGCAACGCACCCGTCACGGTCAGGTCCACGTCCGCCTGAAGGATCCGCGCTGACGACTTCGCAATCGCCGTGACCTCCACCACGTGCTTCAACAAGCCGCCCAGCTGGGCATGGTGGCCCACCACGGACCCTGGTGTGCGCTCGAACTGCTCGCGAAAAGTGTCGTCGCGAAAAAAGAGGTCCACAACACGCTTCAGCGTCGTCGAGGTCATCTCGGCGCGTGCCCGGTCAATCCAGTCCCACAGCCGTTCCGGATTTTCCGAGATGCGCAACACGAAATTGTCGATTTGTACATCATGTTCAGGGATGACACGCAGCGGGCTGGTGACCGCAATCTGGCGTCTGCCGCGATACACACCCACGTCGCCGATCACCTGGACCACGCGCCCCCGCTCAGCGCCTTCCGCCCACGCGAGTTTGTCCGCCCAGATCGGTGCGGAGTCGATGCGCCCCGTGGCGTTGCCGAACGTGAGCACCACAAACGGATCACCGGCTGCCTGACGTCGCTCGGTGCGATCCAGGACCATGAGTTCATGCTGCACCCGTTGACCCGGGGCCAGCCGTGTCAGGTCGAGAAGGGGCATACCCTCAACCTGCCCGGTTGTCGCAGGCGAGCGACATCGGATTATTGCTAGGACGTGTAAACGATGTCACCATCACCATTGATCCCTAACTCAAGAATCGCGTCACACACGCCACACGTCTTGGTCGCGAGCCATTCGACGCCGAGGTTCTTGCGCAGCTCGGCGTCAGCGGCCTTCACGCTCAGCTTCTTGTAGTTGTACTCGCCACAAACGTCGCAGGCATGGCCTCGGGCAATGCGTTCCGCGCGTTCCTTGCTGATCTTCGCCACTCACTTCTCCGTTGACGGCGTTTTCTGCAGCATCTGACGCAGCCCCGCCACCGCGCCCAGCACGCCGGACGCCTCGGACGGCAGGAAGAGCGTGGTGCCCTTGCCTTCGCTGAGGCGCGGCAGGGCCTCCAGGTACTTGAGCCCCAGCAGGTACATCGCGGCCTGTCCGTCGGGTAGCGACGTGGTGAGGCGCTTGATCGTCTCCGCCTCGGCGTCCGCCATGGCCAGCCGCGCCTCGGCCAGCCCCTGCGCCCGCAATATGGCGGCCTGCTTCTCGCCCTCCGCCTTCTGGATCTGCGACTCGCGCGTTCCTTCGGCTTCCAGGATCTGCGCCCGCTTGCTGGCCTCGGCGTTGGTCACGGCCGCGCGGCGCTCGCGCTCGGCACGCATCTGCAGCTCCATGGACTGCTGGATGTCCTTGGGTGGCTCAATGCCCTGCAATTCCACGCGCGTCACGTCCACGCCCCAGCCGATGGAGGCCTCCTCTATCACTTCGCGCATCCGCTTGTTGATCTGGTCGCGGCTGGCCAGCGTCTGGTCCAGTTCCATCTCGCCCACGATGTTCCTCAGTGTGGTGCGCGTGAGCGTCTCCAGCGCATAGGGAAGATTCTGCACGGCGTACGTGGCCTTCTGTGGATCGGCCACGCGGTAGTACAGCACGGCATCGATGTCGATGGTCACGTTGTCCTTGGTGATCACCGACTGGCTGGGAAAGTTCAGCACCTGCTCCCGCAGGTCGATGCGGGCGGCGGTGTGGGCCGCAATGCGCCGCTGCCCGCCTACGTCCGTCTCGGAGAATCGCACGGCGATTTCCCGCGGCTGTTCAATGAACGGGATCAGGATGTTGAGCCCCGATCGGGCCAGCCGGTTGAACCTTCCCAGTCGTTCCACCACCATGACCTCTGCCTGCCCGATGATCTTGAACGACTTCACCGCAACGACCACGACTGCGACAACAACGAGGATGAGGATGGTCGTGCCCATGGACTCTCCAGACGAGGGGGAATGTGGGGATGCAGGGATTGTACGCAGGCGTCAGGACCGGAGCAACGCGCCGGCCCCGTGGGTTGCCAGCCAGTCGCCGGTCAGGGCGAACACCCGCTCCTTGTCCAGGTCCACCGTGATCACGTGCCCGCTCTCATTCAGCCATTCCAGCCGCTTGTCGACTGCGGCCAGGCGTTCGAGCGCTCGAACGGGCACGTCGGGGGCAATGCGATTGTCGTGCCGGGACTGGACGATCAGCGTCGGCTGCCGGATGCGCGCCAGCGCCTGCCAGCCAGCTCGGGCAGTGGCGCGGAGCGCGCGCACGGCCGCCGGCGTGAACACCCCGTACGCCAGCCCGCTGGCCGCGGCTGACGGATCGCGCACCGACCGGGCGTCGGCACTGCCAAAGTAAGGGGAAAAGAACCAGGCGACGCGCGAAACCACCGCCGCGGCCTTCAGGATTGGTGGAAGGTCCACATACGGCGCCAGCAGCACCAGGGCGTCGGCCGAAGGTCGTTCCGCGGCCACCACGGCAGCCAGCGCTCCGCCCATCGAGAGCCCGACGATCCCGGTCCACGCGCTGCCGGCGGCTAACCGGTCGTATGCCGTCAACACGGCGCGCCGCCAGTCAGCGGCGTGCACATGCTGGAACTCGCGCACCTGGCGCCCGTGTCCGGGCAGCAGGGGTGCGGCCACCGCGAACCCCCGTTCGTGCAGGTAGGTGCCAAGCAGGCGCAGGCTCTGCGGAGTGTCGCCCGCGCCGTGCAGCAGCAGCACGCGCGGTGCGCCCGGACGATCCAACTGGAACCCCGAGGCCCCGTCCACCACGCCGTTGCGACCTCGTGGTCGACGCACGGCATCACGCGCTTCCACGCGGCGGGCGATCACCGTGCGTATCGCCGCTGCCACGAGAACGACGGCTGCGACTATGGGGTACGCCATGCGACGCCGGAGATGCTGGGCTCTGGGTGGTGCGTCTGATCAGCGGCCGGTGGCCTTCCGTGCTGCATCCAATGCGGCCGTGGCGGCATCAAAGTGTTCGGCCAGGTCCGCAATCTCCCGCTGCGCGCGAGCCTGGTCACCCGCCCGGATCGCTTCGTTCACCGAGGGGAACACCATGTTGGCATATCCATTGTCCTCGTCGGCCACGTAGATGAGGTTGCGGAACCATTCGCGGTTCACCAGCCCCTGCGGACGGGTCAGCGCACGTTCCACGCCTCGCAGTGCCGCATTGGTGGCAGTCAGCGTGGCGTCGGACGGCGATCCGGCCAGCAGCCCATCACGTGCGGTATTGAACGCGGTGGCCGCCGTGGAGAACCGCTGGAGCGCCGACCGTACCGGAGCCATGGTGGCATTCCAGTGCCGAGCCGCCAGCGCCCGGTCGATGGCCGGCAGATAGTCCTCCATGGTACGCGCGAATTCCACATAGTCGTATGGCACCACCTGGGCGTTGGCCAGTCGCAGCACCATGGCCGTGCCAATGCGTCCCGCCGTGGCGTGATAGCGGTAGCCCGGATCCCCGAAGGTCGTCATCCGGTGGAGGTCATCGTACTGCGAATGGTACACCCCGTTCGGTCCCCCGAAGCCCCAGTCCGCAATCGGGATGCCCAAGTGGTTGTAGAAGCCGGCAAAGTCGGATCCGCCGCCCGGATCGCCCATGCGCGGTTCCGCGGATCCGGTGACACCGGCCGCCTTGCGCCACTCGGCGTACACGCTGCCCTGTCCGTTGGGATCGGGCACTTCACGGGCCACGTCACGCAGCGTGGACCGCAACGAGGGCGACCCGCCACCGCCGAACTGGGCCCCCTCTGCAGCTTCATCCTGGTTCAGGTAGGCGACCCCGCCCTTGAGCAGCCGCAGCGAATCGTCTTCCACGTACTCCGTGGAGCCGATGAGCCCCCACTCCTCCGCATCCCAGGTGGCAAATACGATGGTGCGCAGGGGGCGGTGCCCCTGTTTCACCTCACTCGCCACGGCCCGCGCTGCCTCAAGTACGCTCACGGTCCCGCTCACATTGTCGCCCGTGCCCGGTCCCCACGCGTCACGGTGCCCCCCGATGATCACCATCTCATCGGGAAAGGTGCTCCCCCGGACTATGCCGAATGTGTCATAGATCTTCTTGTAGCCGTCCGTGGCACGGTCATCCGCCACCTGCAGCCGCGCGCGTACCGGGCCGGGACCCACGTGGTACCGGAACGGGAGGCCGCCCTGCCAACCCTGCGCGGGAATCGCGGCGCCCCGCAGGTCCTGCAGCAACTGCTGCGCGTTGCCGTAGCCAATGGGGATGACCGGGATGTGCGGCACCGGCATCTGGTCCGGCGAAAGCCGCGTAGCACCCTCAGTGCTTGGATATCCGGGGGTGGACGGGTCGCCGTCCACGTTCAGGATGCTGCCGCGCTGCACGCCGCCCGGATTGCGGTACGGCCCCTCGGCGTACACATCCCCGCGCACGTAGCCGTCCTCCTGCGGGTCGCTGTAAAGAATGAGCGCAATGGCTCCGTGCTTCTCCGCCTCACGTGCCTTGATGCCGCGAAAGCTGCGGCCATACCGCGCGACCACAATCTTCCCCTTCACGGATACGCCGATGGCATCCAACTGGGCGTAATCCTCGATCAGTCCGTAGTTGGCGTACACCACGTCGCCCGTCACGTCGCCTACACCACTGTATCCGTTGACCGTCGGATACTGCGGCAGCATGGAAGTCGGGTCCCCCGGCACCGGCGGCTCCGGCAGCGAGAGCTCCCGAGGGGTGCCGTCCACGCGCCACAGATGCACCGCGGTGGGCTGCGGCATCCACACCGTATAGGTACGGGTCTCCGTTTCCAGCCCCCACTGCTTCATCTGGTCCAGCACGTAGTCGCGCGTCCGCGCCTGCGCCGGAGTCCCAGCCACATGCGTGCTGCTGGACAGTGCCCGTGAGTGCGCGGCCGCGGTCGTGGTGGACGGTATCGCAATGGCGTGCGCCTCCAGGGCGCGCTCGCGCTGCGCGGTGCTGGCCGAGTATCCCGGCATCTGTTGCGCGGCAAGCGGAGTGGCAGCCAGCAGGACGACGAGGAGCAGGGGGCGCCTGAAGATCACGGATCTCTCGCGGAAAGGGGTCCCCACGAATTAAGCCATGAACGAGCGCCCGGCAATGCCTTGGCAGCCACCGTGTATCGGCACAGACCCTGGTGGGGGATGGCCAGTGCTCACTGACCATCCCACCCCGGTCGGCCGCTGCCTACTGCATGATGATCATCGTTGTCCCACCACCGCCCCCGCCGAACCGCGGGTTCACCACGTTGTTGAAGAGCGACCCGAAGGTGTAGCTCAGCCCGAAGAAGGCATTCCAGCGATACCCGGTGAGGAGCTGCCGCTGCTGCAGCAGCACTTCGGCCGGCGTGGCGGTGCCCTTGGTCAGGTAGATCTGGTCGTGAATCACGCTGTATGAAGCGGAGAGGTCGAAGTTCAGTCCCCGGACAATGTTGATGGAGCCACCACCGCTGATGCTCCCACTGTGCTTGCTGCCGTCGTTGAGGTAGCTGCTTCCATCGGCGCCGAAGTTCACGGACCCCCAGCGTTCTCGCTGGGCGTACGCGATGGACAGCGTCTGCACTGGCAAGGTCTCGTTCATCTTGAGGAAAATGGTCGTGTCGTTGTAGGCCAGGATGTTGATCCCAACGCCATACTGGATGCGAAGCTGCCGCCTGGTGGATTCCTTGTAGGGCATCACGTCGTACTCGACAGCAGGCGTGAGCGTGAGATTCCGTTTCTGGTTCAGGAACGTGGAAGATTCAATCGATCCCTTGAGCCCTGCTGACCAGTGCGGTCCCATACTCTTCACCGCCAGCGTCGAAAACCCCAGGCCGCGCTGGATGTTGACGATGGTGGTGTCGGGGGACTCGAGTGTATATCGAGATTCGTTATAATTGTCATTGACCGAGAAGTTGAGCTTCCAAGCCTCGGTGGTATGGGACGCCGAGACTGAGCCGCTCATGAACATCGAACGCGTCAGCTCCTCGGCAAAGACATTCCCGTTTACGCTCGTCTGAAACACCCAGGCGTGCCAGGGATCCGCCTTCGGGGTTGTCTGTTCCGTACCGGTGGGGCTGGCCTTCACCGAGATGTTCAACTGATCGGCCAGCGGTGTACGGGCCACGTAGCGGACGAGCCCCTGCTCCAGCACCCGGGCCATCGCCTGCCGAACGTCGTCCGCCGATGCGCCGGCCACGGTGTTGAATTGGAGTGTGTCCACCAACTGTGCAAAGCGCCGCTGGCCGATGAACGTCATCGTGTACCGTGAACCCTGCCCGGCCGTGCCCTGGGTGCTCACCAGCACATCCACGTCGGCCGCGGCGCGGTCACGCACCCAGTCCACATACGCGATGTGCGTATGGAGATAATCCTCATCGCACTGGTATGAACAGTCCAGGTAAACCGTTACCCTCGAGGAGGCGGGTGACGAAGTCTGGGCCGCCGCAAGCCTGGGAATCACAACCAACGCGATGCTGGCCAGCAGGGACCAACGCGCGTACTTCGTCATGCAGCCTCCTGAGGCGGCGGATGGGTGTCGATGGGTGGAACGGGGGGTGTCGCACGGCCGGTGGGAACTGCCCGTTGCGCTGGGCAGCTCAAGGTAACGGCCGGTTGGAGGAAAGTGACGCTTCCGCGTGGAGGCTCATCAATTCCTCATGCTG
This sequence comes from Gemmatimonadaceae bacterium, assembly GCA_035700805.1. GTDB lineage: Bacteria > Gemmatimonadota > Gemmatimonadetes > Gemmatimonadales > Gemmatimonadaceae > JAGWRI01. The sequence goes on from DASSOG010000043.1 coordinate 73,070, forward strand.
GCCTAATCACGCGTCCATCTTCGACACGGACCGTCCGCGAACGGTTTGCTCTGGGTCGCCCGGCTTCCAGTGACCTGCACAGGTCGCCGGGCATTCCCCGGCAAATCTCGCTCCAGTCAGGCGCACGCCACGCGCCATACCTGATGGGTTACGCCGCGATGTGCAGCGTCGGCACACCCTGGCCACCTTCCGTCACGCAGGGCGGGTGATCAACCAGCGACAGTCCCTGATCCCGGCTGGCTTCAACCGGCCGCGGCATTTCCACATGCAGGTTCTTCGCGAAGCAGTGTTCGTCGCAGGCAAACCGCCGCGCGCACCCCAGGCAGTCTCGCCGGATCTTTTCCGGATACCGTGCTCGGTCCACGTGCACATAGCCGCAGGCCGCGAAGAACGCCGGCTGAAGCGTAAGCGCAAAAACGTCGAACACGTCCCGCTTGCGTGCCAGTCGCTCCACGGCCTGGACCACGGCGCGCCCCACCCCAAGGCCCTGCGCCTCGGGCGCCACGGCAATCGCCGCGACCTCCGCCACCGACGGTGAGTACTCCTTGAGCGAGCCACAGCCCATGAGCTCGCCGTCGGCAGCCAGGGCCACGACAAAGTCCTGGATGCTGAGCGCCACCGCCTGCGGGCTGCGGCGCAGCATCAACAGCGCGTCCGCAAATTGATTGTTCAGCCGGACGATGGCGGCTACGTCCTCCGGTCGCGCCGGCCGGATCTGCACCGCGGCAGTCATTACAGGATGCGCTCCAGCACGGCCAGCCCTTCCGCCAGCTCTTCCCGCGTGGCCACCAGCGGCGGCAGCAGTCGCACGGTGTACTCGCCGGCCGAACACACCAGCAAGCCGGCCGAGCGCGCTTCACTGACAACGTGCGCCGCCGTGCCCATCACATCCAGACCCCACATGAGACCGAGGCCGCGTACGCCACGGATCCGCCCCGTGCGCTGCGCCAGCTCCCGAAGCTGTCCGCCAAACCATTCCCCCACGTCACGCACATGCGCCAGCATCGCCGGTTCGGACAAGCGGTCCACGATATACGAAGCCACGGACGCTACCAGCGGCCCGCCGCCGAACGTGGTGCCGTGATCACCAGGCTGGATGGCCGCCGCCACCGGTTCGGCAAGCAACACGGCCCCCATGGGCAGTCCACCAGCCATGGGCTTTGCCAACGTCAGGATGTCCGGCTCCACACCCGATTGCTCATAGGCAAACAGCGATCCGGTGCGGCCCAGGCCGCACTGGATCTCGTCGAAGATGAGCGCCGCCCCACGCTCGCGCGTGAGTGCGCGCAGTTCCCGCAGCAGGCCATGATCCATGACACGCACGCCACCTTCGCCCTGCACGGGCTCCACGATGACCGCCGCGCCAGTCTCCGTCGTCAGTGCGGCCGCGACATCCTCAATGTCCCGCTCCACAATCGAGATGCCCCCCGCCAGCGGACGAAAAGGGACGCCGTAGGCCGGGCGGTCCGTGGCCGCCACCGTCCCGAACAGCCGCCCGTGGAACGATCCGCGCAACGCCACGATCTCCTGCTTGTCTTCGCTGATCGTGCGCGCCCACCGCCGCGCGAACTTGAAGGCGGCCTCATTGGCCTCGGCGCCCGAATTGCAGAAGAACACCCGATCAGCGAACGAATGGGCAACGAGCCTCGCCGCCAACTCATGGGCCGGTGCCGTGTGGTAGAGGTTGGACGTGTGTACCAGCCCATCGGCCGCGCGATGCAGCGCGGCGCGCAACCCGGCATCGCCATACCCTAGTGCGTTGACCGCAATGCCGCTTACAAAATCCAGGTAGCGGTTGCCGTCAGCGTCAAACAGGTATACCCCCTCACCTCGCACCAGCTCCATCGGCGGCTGCCGATAGACGCCCAGCAGCACATCCGGCGTCGCCGGCGAAGCCGCAGATTCCTGTGCCGCACCTGCCGTCATGGGCGCACTCACGTTCACTCCCCCTTCGTGGTAATGATGGTTCCGCCAGCCTGGTCATCCAGGATTGAGAGGTCTCCAATGCGCACCCGCGGGACTCCATTGCGCAGGGCGCTCAGCGCGGCTTCCACCTTTGCGGCCATGCCGCCATCCGCAATGCCGCGTGCCACGAGATCCATGGCCTGGCCGGTGCTCAGCCGCTTCAATACGCGCTCTCCATCCAGGATGCCCGCCACATCGGCAATAAGCAGCAGCTCTTCGGCGTGCAGCGCGGCGGCGATGGCCGCCGCGGCATCGTCGGCGTTCACGTTCAGTACGGGCCCAAGTTCCAGCCCGATATTGCGACTTACCGGGGAGATCACTGGCAGGTATCCACCGTCCAGCAGGTGCAGGAGCAGCGAGGCGTTCACGCGCTGCACCTCGCCCACATATCCCATGGAGGCGGCATTCACCGGGGTGGCGGCGATGAGCGAAGCGTCCTCGCCCGAGATCCCCACGGCGCGCACGCCTTCGTGCACCAGCGCCGAGACGAGCCGCTTGTTCACGCCGCCCGAGAGCCCCATGCGCACGAGGTCGATGTCGCGGGCTGACGTCACGCGCCGGCCTTGCACAAACTCCGGCGTCAGGCCGAATGCGTCCTGCAACGCCGTCACCTCGGTACCGCCTCCATGCACCAGCACCAGTGATCGCGCTTGCGCATCCCATGCGTCCGCAATCTCACGCGCCAGGGAGGGGTCGCCTTGGACCCTCCCTCCTACCTTCACTACTCGAGTCATCGCAGGAGTCCCGCCGTCTCGTCCAGGCCCAGCATCAGGTTGGCGTTTTGCAATGCCTGCCCTGCCGCCCCTTTCACCAGATTGTCGATGGCCGAAAAGACCTGAAGCATCGGCTTCCGGGTACCCGTGAGCGGCTGGACGAAAATCTGCACTGCATTGCGGTACGCCACGTCGCGAAGCCGCGGGGGTGCTTCGACCAGCTCAATGAAAGCTTCACCCGCGAATCGCCGTTGCCAAGGCTCCAGCGGATCCTTCAGGGGTTCCTGCAATTCCACGGTAATGGTGGACAGGATGCCCCGCGCCACCGGCAGCAGGTGCGGCGTAAATACCAGGTCCGCGGTCACCCCCATGCGGCTGAGTTCGGCACGCATCTCATTCAGGTGCCGATGCGTGTTGCCCACACCGTACGCGCGATAGTCTTCGGCCACTTCACCAAACAGGTATTCGCGCCGAGGGCTGTTGCCGGCACCGGTCACGCCGCTGGCCGAGTTCGCGATGATCGCGCTCTCCGGCGCAATCAGGCCCCGCTCCGCAAGCGGCGCGAGCGCCAGCAGGATCGACGTCGGATAGCAGCCGGGGTTGGCCACCACCCGGGAACCGCGCACCTGCTCACGTGCGATTTCGGTCATGCCATACGGCACACCGCCGCGTCCGTTGCCGGGCCTCAGGTCGGCGGAGAGATCCACCACGCGCGCGCCGGCGGCCGCGGCCGCCTCAACCCACGTCCGCGACGCCCCATGCGGCAGCGAACTGAACACCAGTTCGGCACCGGACAGCGGGGCGTCGTCCGTGGCCACGAACGTCACCGCGCGTCCGCCAGCCTGCACGGTCTCGCCGCGCTGCTCGTTGGCCGTGGCAAAGTCCAGGGACAGCGCTGGATGGCGCTGGATGAGCGCACAAAGCTCGCGGCCAGCATATCCACTGGCCCCGAGCACACCGACGGGAATCCTGTTCACGGGGAATGCATAATAATACATCCCACTGGAGTCAACTCCAGCGGGCCTGCTATCTTCCCCCGACCAAGCCATGCCCAACAAAGCCGAGCGCCACGCCACCATCCTCCGGATCACCGAGGCCGACGTCATCCCCAGCCAGGAGGAACTTCGCCTGCGACTGGCGCGGCACGGCGTGCGGGTCACCCAGGCCACGCTGTCACGAGACCTGCGCGAACTGGGGGTCGTCCGGGTGCCCACGCCGGACGGCGCCCGATACGTCCGGCAGGATGGCTTGAGCGATGACGCCCCGCCGGCACTCGCGGCGCTGCTCCCGCAGCTCTTCTCCAGCCTCAGCGGCGTGGGCGAGCTGGTGGTGCTCCATACGGTCGCGTCGGGCGCCCAGCCCGTTTCCGAGGCCATCGACGCCGAAGACTGGCCCGAAATCCTGGGCACCGTGGCCGGCGAGAACACGATCCTCATCGTCTGTCGCTCGGCGGGCGACCGGAAGGACGTGATGGCCCGCCTGACGAAGCTCGCCCAATAGCCTCGACGGGCGGGGCACGCCGGCAGGCGCCCGCCACGCCCTGAGCCCGCACGCCAGCCGGTCTTGAATCTGTCAATTGACGCCGGGACGGTAAGTGCTTAAATATGCAGCGTTACTGCATAAACTTGCCTCTCGGGAGCATCCATGCCTCGCACTATCGTCCTCGCCTATTCCGGCGGACTCGACACCTCGATCATCGTCCCCTGGCTGCGCGAGCATTACGACGCTCGCGTAATCTGCGTGGCCGCGAACATCGGCCAGGCTGCCGACGAACTGAAGGGGGTCCGTGAGAAGGCCCTTGCTTCCGGCGCCGAGGAATGCTTTGTGGAAGACCTCCGCGATGAGTTCGTGGAGGACTTCATCTTCCCCACCGTACGCGCGGGGGCCATCTACAACCGCAAATACCTTCTGGGCACCTCCATGGCCCGCCCGCTCATCGCGCGCCGGCAGGTGGAGGTGGCGCGCCGCGTGGGGGCCGATGCGCTGGCCCACGGCTGCACCGGCAAGGGCAATGACCAGGTGCGATTCGAACTCACGTATGCCAGCTTCGCCCCCGACCTGCCGGTGATCGCCCCCTGGCGTGAATGGGATATCCGCAGCCGCGAGGACGCCATTGCGTACGCGCAGGCCCATGGTGTTCCCGTCACGGCTACCAAGGAAAAGATCTACTCGCGCGACGCCAACATCTGGCACCTCTCGCACGAGGGCGGGATCCTGGAAGACCCCAACGCCGCGCCCCCTGACGACCTCTTCCTGCTCTCGGCCAACCCCATGCTCGCACCAGACCTTCCGGAAGAGGTCGTCATCGGCTTTGACCAGGGCACGCCCGTCTCCGTGAATGGCACTGCCATGGGCGGTGTGGAACTCCTCACCGCGCTCAACGGCATCGCCGGGCGCCATGGCGTTGGCCGGATCGACCTCGTGGAGGACCGCATGGTCGGCATGAAGTCCCGCGGCGTGTACGAAACACCGGGAGGTACGCTGCTCTACAACGCCCACAGTGAGCTCGAGCAGCTGGTGCTCGACCGCCGCACGCTGGCCGCCAAGGACATGGTCGCGCCGCGGTACGCCGACCTCGTATATGAGGGCCGGTGGTGGAGCACCGAGCGCGAGGCATACGACGCCTTCGTGGCTGCCACGCAGCAGCGCGTGACCGGCACCGTGACGCTCCGCCTGTTCAAGGGCTCGCTCACCGTGGTGGGACGCCAGAGCGCGCATGCCCTGTATGACGAGCGCTTCGTCACCTTTGGCGAAGACGACGTGTACCAGCAGCGTGACGCCGGCGGGTTCATCCGCCTGTTTGCCCTGCCGGCGCGCGTCCGTGCGCTCAAGGATCAGGAGATGGGACTTTCTGCCAGTGGCGACACCGCTGCGCGGACGCCGGAATCGGAAGCGCTGGCCGACCAGGAGGCGGCTCGCCCGTCGCTGGCTATCGCGTGATCCGGCATCAGAGTTCCACTCCGGCAGGCCGTCCTCACAAGCTGTGGGGCGGGCGGTTCGAAGGCGGGCCCGCCCCCGCGTTTGACGCGCTCAACAACTCCATTGGCGTTGACTTTCGCCTCTGGCCATACGACATCACGGCATCCAAGGCATGGGCGGTGGCGCTCTGGAACGCCGGCGTCCTGTCGCTCGAAGAGAGTCAGTCACTGGAGGCAGGGCTGGACGCGGTGGCCGCGCGCTTCCAGGCGCACGCCGTGCCGGAGCCTGGCGACGAAGATATTCACACGATGATTGACCGGCTGTTGCACGAAGAAGCCGGCTCGGTCGCGTCCAAGCTGCACACCGGCCGCAGCCGTAACGACCAGGTGGCCACGGCCACGCGCCTGTGGACAGTCGATGCCGTGGCTCACCTCGATTCCGCGGTCCGCGAGTTTCAGCGCGTGATCCTCAATCGTGCCGCCGAGACCCAGGCCATGGTGATGCCGGCGTACACGCACCTGCAGCGGGCGCAGCCCATTGTCGCGGCCCATTGGTTGCTGGCGCACTTCTGGCCGCTGGAACGAGATCGCGCTCGCCTGCGTTCCGCCGCGCATGCCGCCTCGGTGCTTCCGCTGGGTTCGGGCGCCGTGGCCGGATCAGCGTATCCTGTTTCCCGGACCTTGCTCAAGGAGACGCTCCGGTTCGAGGCCGTGGCGCCGAATTCCATGGACGCGGTGAGCGACCGCGATTTCGTGGCCGAGGTGATCTTCTCGTGCGCGCTGCTGGCTGTGCACCTCTCCCGATTTGCCGAAGATCTCATCATCTACGGCACCAGCGAGTTCGGGTTCGTCCGCTTTGGCGAGCGGTTCGCCTCCGGATCCAGCATGATGCCGCAGAAGCGCAATCCCGACGCGCTGGAGATCGCGCGCGGCAGCGCCGGCCACCTGCTTGGGAACCTGACATCGTTGCTGGCCACGGTGAAGGCACTGCCGTCCAGCTACAACAAGGACCTGCAGGACGACAAGCGCGTCCTGTTCGATGCCGTGGACACCATGTCCCTGGTGCTCCCAGCCTTCGCCGGTACGCTCGCGGAAATCAGCTTCCAACCGGATCGCATGCGCGCCGCGCTTTCCAGCGGGCTCATGGCCACCGACCTGGCGGACTACCTGGTTCGTAAGGGAGTGTCCTTCCGCGAGGCACACACCGCCGTGGGCCACCTGGTGCGCGAAGCAGAGTCCCGACAGTGCGAACTGGGTGAATTGCCTGATTCGGTGTTCAGCGGCGCCCACGCTCTCTTCACCAAGGACGCCAGGGAGGCGCTCTCCCCGGAACGCTCGGTGGCGCATCGGGAGGTGGAGGGTGGAACCGGGCCGCAGGCGCTGGAAAGGCAGCTTGAGGCCGCCCGTATCGCGATCGGGTGAATACCGCGATTCTGCATCCTCTAATGATGATCGGTCAGGTACCCTGTGGTGGTGACGTCACCACCGGAAGCTGCCGCCTGATCTGCTCCACCTGCGCCCGGCCGGCCATCCGCCCAGCCTGGATGATCTCCACCGCCGCCTTGTAGTCGCGCCAGCCGAACAATGCCACATCCGGGCGGATGCACACGTCCGCTTCCCGCGCGGCTTGCTCCGCCAGCACGTCGCCGGCAAAGGCATACGACCTGAAGATGGTGGAAATCAGGTTGTGCTTCTCGTCCAGGTTGTACCCGGCAGCGCGCTTTCGCTCGTCAGACACCCGTCCGGGCGCGGGCACGTGCACGGCGATCACGAAGTCCGCGCCCATCGCGCGTACTGGCCGTACGGGAAGCGGTGTCACGACGGCGCCGTCCACCAGCAGCCGCCCGTCGATCCGAACCGGCTCAAAGATTCCAGGTATTGAAATGGATGCTCGCACCGCCCGGTAGACGGGTCCCTGGCCGAGCACCACTTCGTCGCCATTCTCCAGGTTCGTCGCCACCGCCCGGAATGGGTACGCCAGTTCGTCGAACGTGATGTCCCCGATGGCCTCGCGAATCATCCGCTCAATCCGTCGTCCGCGAATGATACCGTAGTGTGGAAGCGTGAGGTCTGCCTTGTCGCGCAGGTTGCGACGCGTCTGCCGGATGACGATCGCTTGCGCGGCAGCGACGGGGAGCCCCGCGGCGAACATCGATCCGTACAGGGCGCCGCCGCTCGTGCCGGCAATCATGTCAATCGGGATGCCAGCCTCCACCAGTGCTTCGAGCACTCCCAGATGCGCCAGCCCCTGCGCGGCACCACCACTAAGGGCCAGGCCGACCGACGATCCGAGCAGGATGCGCGCCATGCGATCCAGGCCGCGACTGGGCGTGCCAGGGGTAGCCTGCGCATCGATCCAGACTACGGGGAACGAACTCTCAAGCACCCTTGAGGTCGCGCTATCCTGGCGGCCGGCCATTGCCATGTGCACCGGTACCCGGAGCTCCGCGCCAATTCGCCTGGCAGCCTGTGCCACTGGCTCGGCGGTGTCGTTGCCTGCGCCAAGCACTATCGTCACGGCAGATCGGTGAATGGCTGCCCGCCGGTGCGCCGCCAGCTCGACCGAGGTCCAGACAATCACATAGCGATAGCCTTGTCGGAGTTCGTCCAGGAGCGCCGCAATCGACGCGTCCGACTCACGGGCCAGCGTTGCCGCGGAAACCACGATGTACGTGCCCGCGTCGGTGGGCGCCGGAACGGGGCGCGGTTCCATCCGCAGCCCCCGCGCGTCCGCCGACGGATCCCACCCACCCGGGGGGTCGACGCCAAGTACCACGAGCACCGGCGGCCGGCGCAATTGCTGGCGCACACGTTGCAGCAAGCCCACCAGGATGGGGGTAACCGCGTCAGTGGGAGATACCATGACCAGGGTGGCAAGGCGTGCGCCGTGCCGCGCCATTTGTTCATTCGTATCGAAGAGTCGCGCGCTGAGGGCTCGACTCAGTTGCAGCGCCAGCCCCGGGTCATCCGCCACGAAACGATCAAAGTGCGACTTCGCAAGCACCAGCAGGCGACTGTCCGTTCGTGCGCGTACCGTGGCCGATCGCGGCTGGCCGGTGAGCAAGGCCATCTCCCCAAAGAAATCCCCCGGCACAAAACGACTCACCACCTGCTCGGATACCGTACCCTCGTCCAGCACGGCTTCCAACGAGCCGGACTGCACAATGTAGAGCGCGTCCCCGGCGTCACCCACGCGGAATACGGAGCCACCCGCGCTGACCTCACGCGCAGTGCAGGCGTCGGCAACTATGCGAAGCCGCGCCGCATCGAGCGACTGCAGCAGTGGGACCCGCGCCAGCAAGTCGTCGGCTGGTAAATCGGTATCAGGCACGGATGGGGGAAGGATGCAGCAGGGTCCGGGCACGCCGGGTGCCTTCACCCATGGCGGCTTCGATGCGCTGCCTGATGTCTTCAGGTGAGGGGTTGGGATGTGTCGCCGGGCAGGTATCGATCAGTGGTCCAAAGTGCATGATCATCCGGGCGCGTGGGGGAATTAACAAGTGCTTATCCCAGCGACTGCCGACCCGGATTTCACTGCTGCCTGCCACCACCGTGGGAACAATCACGGCCCCGGCACGCTTGGCGATGACAGCGGCGCCCAGCTTGGCCTGCTCCGGCGGACCTCCAGGACCATCCACGGCGATCATCCCGTCATACCCATCCTTGATCCTGGATACCATTTCCACTACACCGCGCGCTGAAACAGGCGACGTCGCGTCCACGCCCACAGGGATCACGTCGTAGCCCAGCCCCATGGCCAGTCGCTCCATGATGCGCCCCTCCCGCGTCATGGGCGCCATGATTACCGCTCGGCTGCCGCGCCCATAGAGACCGGGATAGACGGCGAGGTTGCAGAGGTCATATCCGTGCCAACTGACGAGTACGATGCGACGACCGCCAGCCTTGAGTCGGAGCACCTCATCAAGCCCCACCGGCGTAACCCGGGCGAGCGCAATCATCATGCGGGCCCCCGCCCGCAGTCCTGCTGCCCAGAGCCCGATCGCCACACGATCCATCGACCCCAGGAAGCCCGGAACATGTTCGCTCGTCCGGTGCTGGTATCCATTCCCGTGCGTGTTGCCCCCACCCTGCCTTTCATCGGGACTGCCGCGATCACGCGTTGACCCGGGAGCTCTCTCCCGCACCTTGACCGGCTCCATCGTCAACGGATCGCTGAAGCGTCAGCGCGTGGCCTCTGGGCAAGCGACTCCTTGAACGGCTTGATCGCCTCGCCCAGCGCGACGGCTTCCCGGGCACGGAGCGTCAGCAGGCGCACCTGGTTGCGAGCTCGTACGCTCGCCGTCCGGCGCACGTTCTGGAACACCGCCATCTCACCAAAGTGTTCGCCAGGACCAAGCACGGCCAGCAGCTCGTCGCCATCTGCACCCTGGCGCACTACTTCGACTTCGCCCGCCTGGATGATGAATACCTCGCGACCAATATCACCCTGCTTGATGATGGTCTGCCCCGCCTCAAAGAGCGCCTGCTGAACCCCTGGGGTGTCGGCCACCTTCATGTTCACGATGTCGCGACCAACCAGCGGCCACACCATCCAGTCCAGCATCAGTCGGAGCTTCCGATCCCACGTGGGGACGTAGCGAAGCAGGAACCCGCGCCACACAAGCCAGGCAAAGACGCCCGTAAACGGGACGCCACGGACATGCGCGACGGCGCGCCTCCGTCCCAGGGAACAGGCGTCCCCCAGCCCGGGAAAGCGGAACGGTCGCAGGCGCTGTCCATCGTGCGCCCGCAGGATGTTACGCCCGATGTGACGGCCAACTTCCAGCGCGTAGATCCCAAGTGGCGGGCACATCCCGCCCTCGGGGTGCGGTACTGCCGCACAGTCTCCGGCGGCCCAGACATTGACCCGCCCTTCCACCTGCCCGGAAGCATTGCACACCAGCCGCCCGCGCGCATCGCGCGGCAGGTTCATCGTATCGAGGAGCGGCACCTGCGCGGTCCCCGTGCAACTGATGATCGTCCGGGTCGAGACCCGCTCGCCCGTGCTCAACACCGCCTCTTCGGGCGTGGCGGTCGCCAGCCGAGTGTTCAACCGGAACTCCAGGCCCAGCGGCTTCAGGCCATCAAGATACCGCTGCGCCCACTGTACCAGCTTTGGCTGATGCGTGTGCAACTCCGGCAGGATCCCGGCGCCGGAGTGCACGACGATGACCCGAACCTCCTCGAGCAGCAACCTCGGATATTCCCGATGCGCCAGCAGATGCACGTAATCCACCAGGTCGCTCGCGACTTCTATGCCGGCATAGTTGCCCCCTGCCACGACAAACGTCAACAGCCGACGCCGTTCAACCGGATCCGGCTCGATCTCGGCCAGTTCCAGCATTGTCAGCAGGTGGTTACGCACCGCAAAGCAGTCGGCGTAGGTCTTGAGCTTGAACGCGTGCTCGGCCAGTCCCGGATAGCGCGAGAGGTCATCCACGGAACCCAGGGCGATCACGAGCTGGTCGTACGGAACCTGATACTCCCGCCCGTCCAGCGCTCGGCTGGTCGTCACGGTCTTCGCGTCGAAGTCGACCCCCGTGATTTCAGCATTATGGAACTTGCCTGGCTGGAAGATCCGCCGAGCCGGACTGATGATCTGCCCGGGCTGGATGCGGCCGGTCAGCATTTCGGCGACAAAGCCGTGGAAGGTGTGATAGTTATCCCGGCTGATCACGGTGAGATCCACGTCCCCCCGCTGAACCGCTCGACGCAGCGCCTTCGCCAGGAAGATCGCCACATAGCCACCACCCAGGCACACCACTCGTGTTGGTGCCCGCCCTGCGGCGTGCGCCTCCGCCCGCGCCACTTCGGCTTCTGCTTCCTCCAGCACATCCATGTTGCCGGGATCAATCTGGCGTGCGCCCTGCTCAATCTCCTTGATCACGCGGACAAGCGCGGTATGCACGGGCACCGGGACATTTCGTGCTCGCGCGCGCTCAACGATGTAGCCGTTCAGGACGTCGATTTCGGTTCGCCGGCCAGCCTCGATGTCCTGCCACATTGAAGATTTAATATGGCCGTGGACCTTGGCCATCTTCTTGAGGATCGCGCTCTTGAGTGCGAGCCCCGCCTGGTAGCGGCTGCCAAGCCAGGCTTGCTGCGGGCCACGTGCCCGTCGCCGGCGCGCGGCCTGCTCGCGTGTCTCCAGCACGAGCAACCCCATGTTCAGCTTGCCGTTCACCTTCTCCAGGCGCACGCCGTCAGCACGCGCCACCATCACAGCTTCGGTAATGAGCTGGAGCATCAGGAGCCGCGACCGCGGGTCGGCCACCATTTCGCCGAGCCGGCGCCCGAGTGCGGCCCCCAGTGAGTTGATGGTGGCGTTGACCACGAGCTTGGTCCACTTCGCCCCACGGACATTCGCCATCGGCACGGTGGGAGCCACCTTGTTCAGCACCGCCGCCACTTCCCGCACTCGCGGCGTGATGCCGCCGTCCCACGCACCTAGCTCAAATCCGCCCTCTGAGGACGTGCGCGTGATGTGTCCGGGGCCCGTGAACGTCGCCCCCCATCCAACGACGCCGGACAGCATGCGCGCCGACCCCGCAACTTCCGCGATGACATCCTCGTTCCCCATCCCGTTCTGGAGCGACACCACCACGGACGTCGGGTGCAGGTGCGGCAGCACGGACTGCGTGGCCACGCGCGTCGCGGTGGATTTCACCGCGAGGAACACCACGTCGATGGGACCGTCGATTTCGGCGGCGTTCGCGACGATCCGCGGACGGATGGTGGTCGGTTCAATGCCGTCGCCGTCAATGAGCAGTCCACGCTCACGGATGGCATCCACATGGGCCTGGTTCGTATCCACCAGTACCACGTCTTCGCCCGCCACGTGAAGCATGGCGCCAACGACGCCTCCAATGGCTCCGCAACCGACTACGGCGACCTTCACGGATTCTCCCTCCAATTGCTGTCGGTGGCGGTCACCGGGCGGATTGCGGGGGCGGCGCCCGGGCTCGTCTCGCGAACGTACCGCGGGCCCGGTCCAAGGGCAACCAGCAGCGGCCGGGGGAGTGAACTCGGCGCCGGGCCGGTCCAGCCGTTCTGGCTCGGGTATCCGGGGACTCGCGTTTGTTCGCACGGGCACTCATGTTCACCCCGTCCCCATATCGAGGAGCAGACCCGTGACTGCGAAGGATTTTGTCGGAACCTGGCGGCTGGTCTCCATGGAGGCACGGTCGTCAACCGGAGCGGTGAACTATCCGTTGGGCCAGGATTGCGGCGGGCTCATCATCTACACCGCCGATGGGTATATGAGCGTCGTCATCTATCGCGCAGGCCGGGAACGCTTTGGTACGCGCGACATCATGGCCGGCACGGAAGCCCAGCTGGCTGGGGCCGCGCGGAGTTATGTGTCGTACGCGGGACGCTACCAAGTCCGGGGGGATCGCGTTCACCACGACCTGGAAGCCAGCTTCTTTCCTGACTGGGTGGGCACCACCCAGGAGCGCATCTATGAACTCAAGGGGTCGCGCCTCACCTTGAGCACCGACCCGATCCCGCTCGGTGGTGCAGAGCTCCGCGTCGTGCTGATCTGGGAGCGCGTAAAGACATGACGTTGTCGGTTTACATCCTTAAAAATTAGGAATAATTACCGCATTGCTGCGGCGTTGAAATTGTCCTAGATTATTAGGATATATATGCCGGCCTATAACATTGCCACCGCTGCGTTTGCCACTCAGTCACCCAGAAAATGGGTGGACAACATCACGGCGCATCACGACCTGCCAGGTGTGTCTCGTACGGGACGAGGAGCGGAACGCAGCTTCTCGTTCGACGCCGTGGTCGCACTCCAGATCACACGCACCCTCTGCCGCGAATTGCAGGTTTCCGCGTGGCGCGCCGTTGAGCTGGCCACTGCCCTCCAGGCCAGCGCCGAACACGCGGTGACTCTACCCGGTGGATTGCTCGTGAGCGTGGATCTCGCTCAGACCGCGCGGGATGTACAACGCCGGCTGCTCGAGGCGGCCGAGTCGGTACCCAGGACCAAACGCGGTCGACCCGCAGCGGCGAGTCCCCTTGGACATCGGTGACCCTGAATCAGGATCCAGCCAGGGAAACCGGAGGGGCCGGGCGACCCTGTCGGATCCCCCGGCCCCTCCGATGCTCAGTGTTCGCGCGCTTACTGCGAGAGCCGGGAGACGTTCTCCGCGGCAGGCCCCTTGGCGCCCTGTACAACGTCGAACTCCACGGCATCGCCCTCGGCGAGTGTCTTGAAGCCGTCACCCTGGATCGAGCTATAGTGGACGAAGCAGTCCTTCTCGCCACCGTCCGGGGTGATGAAACCGAAGCCCTTCGCATCGTTGAACCACTTGACCTTGCCAGTCGTACGCATGTCCCACTCCTGAAAGTTCCCATTGTCCAGGGAGCGGAACGCGCCGTGCCCTGACAATTCCCGATTCCGCAGAACGCCGGTGCGCTGCGGGGCTTATACGCGCCGAGCCAAGACCCTGAGGCCTTGGCTCAGCGGGGCCTAAGGTAGTACGCCCTGTAAAGCCGGTCAATAGTGGGGTAGGGGAGGGCCGGCAGGGCCCTTTTCATGACTATTTTCAACGGGCAGGCCACCTTGGAGGATTCGTGAGCTTTGGAAGCCGCCGTCAGACCGTCACCACCTGGGTCCGCGGGGTTCCGATCGGGTCTGATTACCCGATTGTCGTTCAGTCCATGACCAACACGGACACCGCCGATGCGGCGGCCACCGCCCAGCAGGTGGTGGCCCTGGCGCGCGCTGGTTCGCAACTGGTGCGCGTGACGGTGAACAACGACGAGGCCGCTGCCGCCGTACCCGAGATCGCGCAACGCGTGCTCGATGCCGGGCAAGACGTGCCCATTGTCGGCGACTTCCACTACAACGGACACCTCTTGCTGGCCAGGCATCCTGCGTGCGCGGCGGCGTTGGCTAAGTACCGGATCAACCCTGGCAATGTCGGCGGCAAGCGCCGAGATGAGAATTTTCGTACGATCGTCCAGATTGCCGTGGACCACGACCGCCCGGTGCGCATCGGTGTGAACTGGGGATCGCTCGACCAGGACCTGCTTACGCAGATGATGGACGAGAATGGACGGCAGGCCACGCCACTGGATGCCACGCAGGTCTACATCGAGGCCATGCTCGCCAGCGCGCTCAGGTCCGCCACCCTGGCCGAGGAAGTAGGGCTCGGACACGACCACATCGTCATCTCCGCCAAGGTGTCAGGTGTGCAGGACCTGGTCACGGTGTACCGCCTGCTCGCCGCGCGCTGCGACTACCCGCTGCACCTGGGCCTCACCGAAGCCGGTATGGGTACCAAGGGCGTGGTGGCCACCACGGCCGGCCTGGCCATCCTGCTGGCTGAGGGCATCGGTGACACCATTCGCGTCTCGCTGACGCCGCGCCCCAATGGCGACCGCACCGAGGAAGTGCTCGTGGCCCAGCAAATTTTGCAGTCGCTGGGGCTGCGCAGCTTCTCACCCCAGGTCACGTCGTGTCCGGGATGCGGTCGGACGACGTCCACGTTCTTCCAGCACATGGCTGAGGACATCCAGACCTATCTGCGGGAACAGATGCCGCTGTGGCGCGCTCGGCATCCTGGGGTGGAAGAGATGCGCGTGGCCGTCATGGGGTGCGTGGTGAACGGACCCGGCGAGTCCAAACACGCCAACATCGGCATCTCGCTGCCCGGGACCTTTGAGGAGCCCAAGGCCCCGGTGTATGTGGACGGCCAGCTCGTGTGCACGCTGCGCGGCGATCACATCGTGCAGGAATTCCTGGTCATGCTGGAGGAGTACGTCAACCGCACGTATCCCGAGCCGGTCGCGGTGAGCTAGCTGCCTCCGGCTTGCTCCAGGGCTTCGACCACGCGCGCCAACTCCCTCATGATCGGCGCGTCAAAGCCGCTGGCGTGCAGCTGTTCGTACACGCGACGGAACCAGCCCACGGTACCGGCCTTGCCCGCGTGATACCGGCTCCAGACGGAGTCGGGGTCGATGGTGCGCTGCAGGTCCGCCAGGATGGTGCCGGCGGTGTGAATGGCGTCGGCCGCACTGACCCACCGCACATCGTCTGCCGCGTCGGTCAGTCGCACCAGGAAGTCGTCACGCTGCTCATCATGCGACAATTCAACGCCATCGTCGTCGTTGGCACGCATGCTCGCCGCCAGCGCGACGTGCAGGGCCCGTTCCCCGAACTTGTCGGACACCCGCTGTTGCAGCATCTCGGCGGTAAATCGGTCACGCACAAAGTCCGCAACCACCCCCTGCAGGATGCCCGCCACGACGGTGTCTTCATCCTGATCGTACTTCGTCAGGATGACGGCGACGTTGGCCCCGTGCGTACCGTACGGCAGCCGTGTGCCCTTGCGCACCTCCCGGTCATCGTGCTTGGCCGCGAAGGCGAGCGCATGGTTGATCCGGTCGGAATACCCCTGAAGCATCGGTTCAGCGTTGTCGTGAGGACAAGGTGCGCGGGTGAGGCCTAAGCTAGCGACTGGGGCGGGGCGGGGCGAGCAACACCAAACCAGCTTACGATCGCGCCCAACCCTTGCACATCGTCGGCGTCGAACGCGCCCACGTGATCCGCGTCGATGTCCAGCACCGCCAGCAGGCGACCATCTCGCCCAGACACGGGCACCACGACTTCCGATTTCGCGGCGGCATCACACACGATGTGGTCGGTGAACGAGGCTACGTCCTGCACCACGACCGCAGTGGCCGTCGCGGCCGCGCGACCGCAGACGCCACGCCCAAAGGCGATTTCCAGGCAACCAAGCGTCCCCTGATACGGACCTACGCGCAACAACCGGCCAGGCTCCACCACGCGGTAGAAACCCGTCCACAGATGGCCAAACGCGTGGTGAATGAGCGAGCTCATCGTGGCCATCGCCGTGATCTCGTCCGTTACGCCTTCGAGCACGGCGTCGATGTGCGTCTTGAGTTGCCGGTACGCCTCCGGCTTGGGAACACCGCGAAGGTCAAGTGTGATTTCTGCCATGGCTCAGAACCGTGTGCGTAGGATCGTCGGGACCTTGGACGTGTCCCCCACGAACCCGAATCGGGTACCGTGCATGTAGATCAGGGCCACCCGCTGGATGTCCGCGGGCGTGACGCGACGCAGTTCAGCCACGAAGTCGCTGGCCTTGTGAAAGTCCCCGCCGTACAACTCAGCCCGCGCCAGGAACGACGCCTGATCCGCGTTGGTCTCGTTCTTCAGGAAATAGTCGGTGATGAACTGCCCCACCAGTGCCGGCAACCCGGCGGGATCCACCAGCGTGGTCTGCAGCTCGTACAACTCATTGGCCATCGCGGCGACCGCGGCCTCCGGGTCGGCGGTGGTGACATAGAAGCCACCTACCGACACGGCATGGTCCACGAACGGCGCTTCCACCGCATAGGCCAGATGCTCCCGTGACCGGACCTGCGCGAACATCCGTCCGCTCAACACCGCCGTCGCCACACGCAGCGCAACGGCGTCCGGGGTGCCGGCGCGCGGGCCGGGATAGTAGCCCAGGATGTAATTGGTGGGGAGATCGCGCGACTCCACGGCCACACGGGCCGTGTCCGGTGTCAGTGTGGGTGGTGGAGTCCAGTGATACGCCCCCACGGGAAGCGTCGCCAGCGTACGTCGGACGGCACGCTCCAGCGTCGCCCGGTCGATGTTGCCCACGACCACCACCAGGAGGCGAGTCTGCACAACCTCCGCGCGGTGGTACGCCCGCACCTGCGCCGCAGTCAGGGAGGACAGGGCTGCCACGGTTCCGCCGGGATCCAGCCGGTACGGGTGCCCCGCGTAGATCAGGCGCTCCGCCAGGTGCGCCACCGCGGCGTCCGGACTGGCGTCGGCATCGTGCGCGGCAATCAGCATTTGCTGACGGGTGCGCGCCACGCTCGTTGGATCAAGTGTCGGCTCCACCAGCCGGTCGGCGAACACCGCCCAGCTGGAGTCGAATGCCTGTTGAAGCGTCCGGAGCCCGAAGGTGGTCCAGTCCACACCTGGGTTGATGACGATGGTCGCCGCTGCCCGCGCGGTGATGGCCCGAAGCTGTGCGCGCGGGAACCGTCTGGTGCCGCCGTCGGATGCCCCCAGCATCAAGGCCTCGATGCCCGCCGTGGCCGGCGTGAGCTGGCGTGTGCCGCCGAGCAGGTAGATGTTGGCCGCTACCACGTCGTTCGCCGGATTCCGGCGAAGGATCACGTGAACATGATCCACGGTGAAGTCGAAAGTCCCTGTGTCTGAGGCAGTTTGCTGCGCCTCCAGTAAGACACTAACACAACAGGATAGCGCTGCCATAGCGATGAGAAGCCGGCTTTTCAGCATTACCGCCGCCCCCAGTCAGTCAGCTCTGACACCGAGAGCTTGAGCTGGTCATTGGCCTCCTGACTCAGCAACACCCCGCGCACGTGCGGCTTGTCCACGATGTATTTCCGCGCATACCGCTGCAATTGCGGCACCGTCTCCTTTGCCATCGTGTCCACATAGCCCAGATAGTAGTCCAGCCCTGTCACGGCCCACCAGAAGCCGATCTGGTGCGCAAAGCCCGACGCACGCTCCAGCCCGAACATCGTGCCGGCAATGCGCTGACGCTTGATCGGCTCAAGTTCTGCAGTCGTGAAGTAACCCGGGTCTGCAAAGTGAGCGATCTCGCTTTCCAACGCCGTGATCGCCTCTCGTGCATGTGCCGCGGTGGTGGTGCCGCTGATCGTGATCGGACCCACATGGTTCTGGGTGTAGTAGTTCACACCAATGGATTCAAACAGCCCGCTATCCACCAGCCGCCGCTGCAGGCGTGAACCCGGCTGGTTGAGCACATCTGAAAAGACGTCGGCAGCGTACGTAGCCGCCGGATCTGCCGACGCACTGGGGCCCTGCCACTGAAACATCACCAGCACGGCTGCAATGGGCGCCGTCACCAGCACCCCGGTGTCGCCCGCCAGTGCGGGCACTGGAGGAATCGGCCACGTTGTGAAGGGGTCCGGGCCCCGGCTCCACGATCCAAAGAAACGCTGCGCGGCGCGGAAAACCTGCACGGCATCCACGTCCCCGGTCACGATAAGCGCCGAGTTATTAGGAACGTAGTATCGGTGCTGGATCAGCCGCATCTGGGCGGGAGTCGCGTGCAGGATCACCTCACGTCGCCCCAGTGGATTTTTCCTCGGCCACGCCGTCCCCCACAGGACACGCCCCATCTGCTGCTGGAACTCATACCCTGGCTGGGATTGGTCCCGGTCGTATTCACCGATCACCACGGCGCGCTCGCGCTCCAGCTCGTCCTCGCGGAACAACGGGTGCTTCACAGCCGCCGCCAGGAGTTGCATTCCCGCCAGCAGGCTGTCCGACGGAAGGGTCAGGTAGTAGTTGACCCGCTCCTCCTGCGTGGACCCGTTGAAGACCGCCCCCAGGCTGGCCGCCCGCTGCTGGAACGCGTCGGGTTCCGGGTACGCGCTGTCGGCTCGAAAGAACATGTGCTCATACAGGTGTGACAACCCTTCATATCCCGGGTCCTGCGTGAACGACCCGCTGCGCACGTCGATTTCCACCGTGGCCAGGGGTACACCGTGATTTTCCACCACGATGACTTCCAGCCCGTTCGGCAACTCCTGATGCCTGATGGTGCGCTCCAGCTCGGCGCGCTGGGCATGGAGTGCCGCCAATGGCAGGAACACCGCGCAGAGCAGCCAGACTCCGGCCCGACGGTGTGGCGGTCCGTGCACCTGCGATGTTTCTTTTCTCTTCACCATGTCCCCCTCCCCCTCATCCACGGCACTCGCGGAACTGGCCACGACGCTGGGTACACAACGCGTTCGCCGCAATGTAGCGCTCGCGCCGTACACCACGTTTCACGTCGGCGGACCCGCTGATCTCTGGTACGAAGCCACCAGCGCCGAGGAGCTTGCCGCTGCCGTCTCGGCGGCCCGCCGACTGGAAGTCCCGTTCTTCCTCCTGGGACTCGGGGCAAACATCCTCGTGGGCGACGGTGGATTTCGTGGCCTGGTAATCCGGAACGCCGCGGCACACTGGACCATCTCCGACACGGGGCAACTCCGCGCTGAAACTGGGGTGGTGATCGCCGAGCTTATCCGGCAGGTCGTCGCACGCGGCTGGAGCGGCCTCGAGCACTTCGCGGGAATTCCCAGCACGATGGGTGGGGCGCTCTGGCAGAACCTGCACTTCCTCTCCCCCGCCCCTGAGCGCGAGCGAACCGTGTTCATTGCCGAACTCTTTGAGTCCGTCGATGTCCTCCTGGACACCGGTGTTCGCCGCACGTGGAACTCCGCGGACATGCGCTTTGGATACGATACCAGCCGCCTGCATGAGGGGCACGCAATTGCGCTCGAGACCACCCTGCACCTTACGCGTGGCACTCCGGAGACCATGCACCGCATTATCCAGGAGAACCTCAGCTGGCGCGGCGCCCGCCACCCACACCTCGACTGGTACCCCAGCGCGGGATCAATCTTCCAGAAACTCGATGGCCTGGGAGCCGGCCGGCTGATTGATCAGGCGGGACTGAAGGGGCACCAGATCGGCGGCGCCCAGATTTCCCCGTTGCACGCCAACATCATCGTGAACCTCGGCGATGCCACAGCCAGGGACGTGCAGGCCTTGATTCATTTCGCGCAGCAGACGGTCGAGCAGAAGTTCGGTGTCCACCTGAAGCCGGAAATCGGATTCGTCGGCGAGTTTTGACCAGCGCTGGTCATGGGTAGATCGTGCGGTAATCCGCTCTAATGCCATAAACTGGTGCTATCGTGGGCTTATAATGGCGGAATAGTGGCTGTAGTTCGTCATTTTCTTGCGACGAGTTCCTTCCACTGATCCTCAGCCAGCCCTACTGTCAGGAAGTTTCCCGTACGGACCAGCGGCATGCGCAACAGCAGCGGTTCTTCCACCAGCAACCGCATCCATTGGGGATCCCCAAGCCGGGCGTGTCGCAATCCAAGTTCGGTGTAACGTGCGGACGATTCGTCAATGATTTCGCGGATTCCGAACTTCTGCACAAATCGGTTCAGCTCTCCCGCTGAGGCCGCACGCTCCATCAGGTCCACGAAATGTGTCCGGATGCGCCGTTCCGCAAAGAAGCGCAGGGCCTTTCGTGTGTCGGCACTCTTTCGCACTCCAAAAATCTGTACCTCCACCAGTCCCCCTCTTATGTCGCGTTCACACTGGCGTACCACCACCGACGGCGTCGAATGGTAACGCCGTCAAGCCAGGCGCAGGAGTTCCATGCACCATGGTGGGCGCCCGGTCCACATCAGCAGACACTCTGGGGGGCCTTCATGCGGCGCACGCGGCTTCCACCCGGGCAAATGGAGCGGTGGGACACTCCAGATCACGACTTCCTCGACGTCTTCCGGGTACCCGCCGCCGCCACTGCGCCTCGGCTGCTGTTGCTGCATGGTCTGGAAGGATCTCCGCAATCGCACTACGCACGTGGCATGCTCCAGCGGGTAGCGCGGGCCGGGTGGGGTGCCGAGGCGCTGGTCTTCCGGGGCTGCGGCGCGGAGCTCAACCGCACACCTCGCTTCTATCACTCCGGGGAAACGGGGGACCTCGAGCTCCTGGCTCATCGGGTGGCCGCTGAGTTTCCGTATGCCCCATTGCTGGCTGTCGGCTACTCGCTGGGTGGAAACGTGCTTCTCAAGTGGCTCGGTGACCCCGCAGCGCGACGCCCGGCTACCCTGCAGGCCGCGGCGGCGGTATCCGTGCCATACGATCTCGAGGCGGGTGCGCACTATCTGCAACATGGGCTCTCCCGAGTCTACGAGCGCCGGTTCCTGCGCACCCTGAAGTCCAAGGCGACCCGCAAGCTGCGCCGTTTCCCGGACGCGTACGACCTTCGTGCGCTCACGGCCGCCAGGACGCTCGTCCAGTTCGACGATGCGGTCACTGCTCCACTGCATGGGTTTGCCAACGCCCACGACTATTACACGCAATGCAGTGCTCGCCAGTTCCTGGCGGGTGTCCAGCTGCCCACGCTGTTGATCAGCGCCTACGACGATCCATTTCTCCCCGCTGCGGTTCTGCGCGACGTGGACACGGTTGCGGGCCGCAATCCGGCGTTTACCCGATTATTCAGCGCAACCGGAGGGCACGTCGGATTCGTGGCTGGTGCCGACCCATTGCATCCGGGGTATTATTCCGAGGACCGCGTGTTTGAGTTCCTCGCCGCGCAAGTGTCGCCTTTCACCCCAGCTTGACCACCATCGTCCTGCATGCCCTTCGTCTGGTCGTTGCTCATCATCGCAGGTCTGCTCCTGCTCGTTTATCTCATGATCGCAGGCGTTCCCTCAGCACCTGGTGAACGCGCCACGATTCATGGGGGGCGACCGCGCATGCTCCTTCCAGTCCTGGGTACTACGCTGACCGCCGGTGGGATTGCGGGATACCTGCTCTGGCAGCACGCAGGTGTCTCCCCGGGAACTCGGTTTATCCTCGTAGCGGCAGTTGCGGTGCTGGCAGCCGTCGGGGCGGGATGGCTCGTGCGCGTCTCATTTGCCGCGCCCTCCAACGATCCGGAAGATGATCCGAGATACCGATGGCAGGGTCACGTCGCGCACCTCACACAGGCAATTCCGGCCAGCCATGGTGGGCGCGGACGAGTGGCCTTTGTGTTCGACGGTCAGCCCTTTGACTTTCCAGCCGTGTCCATTGACGGCGAGCCTATTGACGCGGATACGGAAGTGGTTGTCGAGCGCATCGACGACGGGTTGGCGACGGTGGAACGCTGGGCGGTGGTCGAGGCGCGCCTGTAAGCCGAGGGCCGAGGTCCCGGGGGCAAGATGCTGTGGTATACGATTTGGTTCTGCGTCATCTTCGTGGGTTTTTTCATCTTGCGCGGCATCGCGGCTACCTGGGTTTTCCTGATTCTCCTGCCGCAGGGCGACCGGTGTCCGTGCTGCGACGAACCCACGCTCCGCCTGCAATCCGGCTGGTGGAATCGAGTGGTTCCAGGCTTGCGCTCGAGCTGGTGCTACCAGTGCGGATGGGAAGGATTGCTCCGGAATGGCCCAGCTACGCCCGTCGTGGAACCCCGAACCACGGTCCGGAGTGGGCGCCAGACCTGACTCAGCGGGCCGAAGCGAACACCTGCAGCCATTCGGGCCAGTTGCCGCTCAATTCGAAGTAGTCGTCAAAGTAGCGTAGCCCGGCTGCATCCAATCTGGCGAACAGATCATCGAGCGCGGCGCTATAGATCGGCCCAATGATCACCAGGTCACCTTCGACCCGAAACTCATCAGCGGTCAGGCCCAGCAGGGCGTCCAATTCCGCGCGAGCCAGCCCGCTTTTCTCATATGCAACTCGGCGAATGCAGATGCTGGGCGCCTGGGCGGCAACGGGCAACGCCATCGGGTTCTCCGTAGATTTGGCAGTGGTCTACAAGCTAACCGGCAACATGTGTACGGTCGGGGGTATCGCAAGGCTATGAGCATCGGGTTTGAGGAACAGTTCGACGTGATCGTGGTGGGAGGCGGACACGCGGGCGCGGAGGCCGCCGTGGCGGCGGCTCGTGCGGGCGCCCGCACGGCGCTCGTTACTACCAGCATCGAGACCATCGGGCAGATGTCCTGCAACCCTGCCATCGGGGGCGTAGCCAAGGGAACCGTCGTGCGTGAAGTCGACGCCTTGGGTGGCGTCATGGGCCGTGCCACCGATCTCGCGTCCCTTCAGTTCCGAATGCTCAACCGGAGCAAGGGCCCGGCAGTGTGGGCACCAAGGGCGCAGTGTGATCGCGGCTTGTACCGCCGCGCGGTGCGATCCCTCCTGGAGGAGCAGCCCCGATTGGCTATCATCCAGGCGACGGTGGCGCGCCTGAGCCTCGACGAGCAGGGATCCGTCATCCGTGGCATTGAGACCATGGAGGGCCGACGGTTCGGCGCTCGTGCGGTGGTCATTACCACCGGCACATTCCTGCGCGGTCGTATCCACATCGGGACAACCACGGCATTTCCGGGTGGCCGGGCGGGTGAGCGGGCGACGGTGACGCTTGCGGAGCAACTGGAGCAGGCCGGCCTGGCCGTGGCTCGCTTCAAGACCGGAACGCCCCCGCGCATTGATGGCCGCTCCGTGAACTACCAGACCTTGAGCCGGCAGGACTCCGAAGTTGAGTCCTTTGATTTCTCCTGGTCGCACTACTGGAAGTCCCCGCGCCGATCAGCCGCGGAGACACGCCATCCTGCGCAGTTGCCATGCTGGATTACTTATACCACGGCAGCTACGCACGCGATCATTGCGGAGAACCTCGCACAATCTGCGATGTACGGAGGGGCCATCGGGAGCCGGGGGCCCCGTTATTGCCCGTCCGTTGAAGACAAGATCGTGCGCTTTCCCAACGCGGAGCGTCACCAGGTTTTCCTTGAACCAGAGGGGTTGGACACCGCAGAGCTCTACGTCAACGGACTCTCGACGTCGTTGCCGGCCGACGTCCAACTCCAGATGCTGCACAGTGTCCCCGGCCTGGAACAGGTGCGGATGACACGCCCAGGCTACGCCATCGAGTACGACTACTGCCCCCCGGCGCAGCTCGACTCCACCTTGCAGGTCCGCGCGATCGCCGGTTTGTACCTCGCCGGCCAGATCAACGGATCCACCGGATACGAAGAGGCCGCCGGTCAGGGAATAATGGCGGGGCTCAATGCCGCGCTGGCCGTGCAGGGCCGCTCGTCGATTGTGCTGGGACGGGAAACATCGTACATCGGGGTCCTCATAGACGATCTAGTGTCCCGCGGTGTGGACGAGCCGTACCGCCTGTTCACGTCGAGGTCGGAGTTTCGGCTCACAGTGCGTCAGGACAACGCCATCCGACGTCTGGGACCACTCGCTCGTGATCTGGGCCTGCTCTCGGACGATGAGCGGCAGCTCCTTGATGACCGACTGGCATGCGAGGATCAGATCCTCGAGACCGCTCGGGGCACCAGCATCACCCCGACGCAGGCGGCTCCGCTGCTTGTCGCGGCGACAAGCACCGCGTTGCCGCACCCGCAGCGGGTGGCCGAGGTGGCCAGGCGGCACGGCGTGGGACTGGGTGCGGCGTTGAGCGCGGCGGGGGTGATGACCGAATGGCCACGTGAGGCCGTGACAGCCGTGGAACTTGAGCTCAAGTACTCCGGATATTTTCTGCGGGAGCGCCAGCAGGCGGAGCAACTTCGACGCATGGCCGACTTCCCGCTGGATGCATCGCTCAGGTACGAGAGCATGCAGTCGGTCTCAATCGAGGCGCGGCAGAAGCTCGCGGCACGACGACCGGCTACACTTGCACAGGCGTCGAGCATTCCTGGCATCAGCCCAACCGACCTTCAGAACCTGGTGATCGAGACCAGGCGGCGAGCTACGGCGCCACCCAAGGGAACGGCACGGAACGACGAGGCCGGACACCCGACTCAGGTTGCCGGGTAGGAACAGCCCTTGTGTGCGGTACCGCGGCAGCCAATGGCACGATGGAATAGTAGCTGATTACGAATAAAAAGAAGCTAATAGTAGCAATGCGGTACTTTATACATAAGGCTGCGACAGGTCTTACCCCACAGGAGGAGTCGATGCGCTACCGATTTCGTGCGGTCCTGAGCGTTGCACTGGCTATGGGTTTTGGGGGCCTGGCAACCAGCCCCCTGCTCGCGCAGGAGGAGACCAGAGCCTACGTCACCGTGGCGGCGAACGGTGCAGTCACGAACACTCCCGACCGAGCCCGGATTCAGTTGTCCGTCGAGACTCGCGCCGCCACGGCGTCCGTGGCGGTGCAGGAAAATGCCGCGCGTCAGTCTGCCGTTATTCAGGCGCTGCGGAAGCTGGGAATCCGGGACAACCGGATTTCTACCGAAGGCTACGCGGTCATGCCGGAAACCAGGACGGGCAAGGAAGACCAGACACCGAGGATCGTGAGCTACCTGGTGAGTAACACCATCGCTGTCTCGTTGGATAGCGCCTCAGGAGTCGGCAAGGTTCTGGACACCGCAATCGAGAGCGGGGCAAACAGCGTGTCCTCAATCTCATTCTATCTGGCGGACGCAGAGGGTGCCTATCAGCAGGCCATTGCAAGCGCGGTAAAGAACGCACACGATCAGGCACTCGTCATGGCTCAGGCCGCTGGCGGTCGTCTCGGCCCGTTGGTCGAGCTGACCACCACAAGCCAGAACCGGCCAAGTCCGGTGGCGCGAGCGGAGCGCTTTATGGGAATGGCCGCAGCGTCCACACCAGTAATGGCGGGCGAGCAAACAACGAGCGCCTCAGTCACTGGCAAGTGGGTTTTCATACAAAACCGGTGAATTGGCACTTAATGCGATGTTCCACGTGGAACATCGCGCGAACTTATCGGGCGCTTGGCTGTTCTGGCCAAGCGCCCTTTATATTCCCGCCTCAACCTCAGCACCCCCACAAGTGACCAGAATTATCGCAGTTGCCAACCAGAAGGGCGGGGTCGGCAAAACCACCACCGCTGTAAACCTCGCCGCCAGCCTGGCGGCTGCCGAACAGCGGACCCTGCTCGTGGATGGAGACCCGCAGGGCAATGCGACAAGTGGCATTGGGATCCAAGGCAATCAGCTTTCCTCCTCCGTCTACGACGTCCTGCTCGGCGACGTCGTAGCCGCTGACACGATCCAGGCGGGCGTGCAGTTCAGGAAGCTCGATGTCCTGCCTGCGACCCCCGACCTGGCGGCTGCCGAGGTAGAGCTGGCCCCGCAGCCTAACCGCGAGCGAATGATGCGCTCTGCCCTGCAGTCCGTACGGGACAATTATGACTATATTCTTATAGACTGCCCACCGTCACTCGGCCTCATCACGCTCAACATGCTGGTCGCCGCGGATGCATTGTTGATCCCGCTGCAGTGCGAGTACTACGCGTTGGAAGGGCTGTCGCAGCTGCTCAACACCTTCCATTTAGTACAGCAGAATCTGAACCCGGCGCTGGTGATCGACGGCGTACTGCTCACCATGTATGACGCGCGTATCAATCTCTCCCGCCAGGTTGCTGCCGATGCCCAGGAATACTTTGGGCCCAAGGTCTTTGACGCGATCATCCCGAGAAACATCCGTTTAGCAGAAGCTCCCAGCTTCGGCAAGCCCATCATCCTCTATGACATCGCTTCCGCCGGCGCACAGGCCTATCTCAAGGTCGCAAACGAGCTCATGCAGCGCGTCTCCCAATCCACCACCACAGCCGCCAGCGGCGCCACACCGCTGAACCCTGCTGGTGGCCCGACCGGCTCGGCGTCGTGACCCTGTCCACATACTTCTCCTCTTCTCATCTCCCTGGTTGGCCTTCGTGACACCAGACAAACCCCGGCGTCTCGGTCGCGGACTGGAAGCCCTCATCGGAAGTAGCCAGGCACCTCGCGCTTCGTCTCCCAGTTCAGATGCGCCCGCTGCTAATGAGCTTCGGCGTGTCCCGCTTGCGCAGATTCGCGCCAACCCGTTCCAGCCGCGACGAGATTTTGCAGAGGCAGACCTGACCGAGTTGCGCGCCTCGCTTGCCGCGTCGGGAATGCTCCAACCTGTTGTGCTCCGTCCGGCACCAGGTGGCAATGGCTTTGAGCTCATTTCGGGTGAGCGGCGGTTCCGGGCGGCCAGCCAGCTCGGCTGGCCGGACATCCCCGCACTCGTGCGGGATGCGGACGAGCGAACGATGCTTACGCTCGCCCTGATCGAGAATCTGCAGCGCGCCGACCTGAATGTTGTCGAGGAAGCCCGCGGGTATGACCGCCTGCATCGCGACTTCCAGCTCACACATCAGCAGATTGCCGAGGCCGTGGGCAAGGACCGCTCAACGGTCTCCAACCTGCTGCGCTTGCTCGCGCTACCCGTCCCGGTGCTCGAGTTGCTGGAGCGAGGCACGCTGACCATGGGTCACGCGCGCGCCCTGCTTGCCGTGGCGGACCTGGAAGTCGCCGCCCGCCTCGCGGCAGATATCGCTGCGGCAGGACTGAGCGTGCGTGAAGCGGAGCGCCGCATCCGGGCTCTCACGACTGCCGGAAAACAGTCGACCGGCCACGGTACCGGCAGGGCAGCAAACGGGGTGGCGGGCGCTGGAGCTTCCGGACACGGTACAAGCACCCAGCAAGGTCCGGAGCTCAAGCAGGTGGAGGATCGGCTGAGGAAAAAGCTCCAGACTGATGTTCGTGTGCGAGCAGCAGCGGGTTCTACCAAGGGAACCATTGAAGTCTCGTTCTATTCCGTTCAAGACCTGGATCGACTGCTGGACCTCCTGCTGGGGCCACCACGGGTTGGAGATTAGACAAGCAGTTTCCGTAATACGTTTGTTTGTTTTGCTGTCGCCTCTTGACTAATCAACACGTGTAACATTTTGTGAAATAATCAGTAACGCGATGGATGCACGTGGCAGACAAAGGTTTCTTCTGTCATTTTTCGCGTGCTTCTGTCTGGCAGGCGGCTACCAATCCACGGATCAGGATTCTTCTGCACGCAGCTCCAAGGGCTTCCCGGCAGCCCTCCGCACCAGCGTGGATTTCGTCCGCGCCCGAACGCCGGCCGGCCTGATCACTGCGATCCCATCCCTCACGCTCCAACACCCATGACCACACTGGCGGACTGCGTCCAGCATCTGGACACTGCACTCCAGACCGCGGAAGTCCCGGACTATGACGGAGCGGTGAACGGGCTCCAGCTCCAGAACTCCGGCACAGTGGCGCGCGTAGCCACGGCCGTGGACTTCTCCATTCATACTGTTCAGGGCGCCGTGGACGCGGGGGCCCAGCTCCTGCTCGTGCATCACGGCATGTTCTGGGGTGGGGCGCAATCGCTCGTCGCACACCGATACCACCGCCTGAAGCTCGCCATTGATAGCGGCCTCGCCGTATACTCGTCTCACCTGCCACTCGACCTCCACCCGACGCTCGGCAACAACCGGCTCCTGGCCAAGGCAATGGGGCTGCAGCCGGATGGAGGGTTCGGCAGATATCACGGGATTGAAATCGGGGTCTGTGGCCAGTGCGAAATCGCGACGATGGACCTGTTCGCCAAGGTGCGAGGTTTTGTGGAGCCCCTGGGCAGCACCCTGGTCACCACGCCCGTTGACGCGAGTCGCCGCACCCGTACCTGGGCGGTGCTGACAGGTGCGGGGGCTTCCAGTGAAACGCTGCATGAGGCACTGGTACGCGGCATTGACACGCTGGTGGTCGGTGAGGGACCGCACCACACCGCCGTGGAAGCCGCCGAGCTGGGGATCGCGGTGGCATACGCTGGTCACTACGCCACCGAGACTTTGGGCGTGCAGGCGCTGGCGCAGGAACTGGAACGCACCTTCTCCCTCCCCTGGACTTTCATCCATCGGCCCACCGGCCTGTGATCCCACCGGTGGAGTTCAGGCGCTAGCACCGCCCATGCCTGCCTTCCGCGAGAATCCTGCGTGACTCACCACAAGCTCAGCGAGGCCCCTGTGCGCGCACCGCGCCGGGAGTGGATCAGTTGGGTGTCGTACGATTTTGCGAATACGATATTCGCCATGAACGTGACCACCCTGTATTTCTCCGTGTGGCTCGTGAGCGACCTGGGCGCGTCGAATACCATGTACGCCGCTTCCAGCGCACTCGCCGCGCTCCTGGTGGTCCTAGCCATCCCAATCCTCGGGGCCGTATCCGACGTCCGTCGACGCCGGAAGCCGTGGGTGGTGGGATTCACGCTGGCGTGCTGCGCGGCGTGCGTGGCCATCGGGATCCTGGGACAGACGGTGGTTCCACTTACCGGCGCTGAAGTGCGCGGCGCCATGCCGGCACCAGAGACGTGGACCCCGGGTTTCCACCAATTGAAGTGGGTGCTGCTCGCGTTCGTCATCGCCAACACCGCCTACCAGGCAGCGCTTCCGTTCTACAACGCCATGATGCCGGATCTCGTACCAGGCGCCGAGCAAGGCTGGTTGTCCGGATTCGGGACGGCGATGGGATATGTCGGTTCCATTGTTGGAGTGCTGCTCGTGGTCCCATTCTTCAACCACGCCCTTCCCGTGGTGGGACCCATCAGCGCCGGCGTCATGGACCGGCTGCACGCAATAGTTCCGTTCACCAGGCATGGGGGCCGAGTGTCAACTTTCGTGCCCACCGGCCTGCTGTTCCTGCTGTTTTCGCTTCCGTTGTTCCTGTTCTGCCGCGACCGGGCACCGGCAGTGACACCAACCCGGATTGCGTGGCGGCGCGCCTTTGTGGATGTGATTCACACCATCCGCGACAGCCGGCGGTATCCTGGAACCCTCCGGTTCATCCTCACCTCATTTCTCTACCAGGACGCCATCGGAACGATCGTCAGCTTCATGGCGCTTTACGCTGTCGAAGCGGTCGGGTTCAGGCGGGGATCGGAGACGACGCTCTTTCTTGTGCTCACTATTCCGGCCATCTTCGGCAGTTACGTCGTCGGATGGCTGGTTGACCGCCTCGGGGCGCGCCGCGCACTACAACTGACGCTGATGAGCTGGACCCTGCTCCTCATCGGCCTCATTCTGGTCCCGTCGCAAGCCATGTTCTGGGGGCTCGGCCTCTGCATCGGGTTTGTCTTTGGTGGGGTACCAACGGCGGAGCGACCAGTACTGCTGAGTCTGGTGCCACAGGAGGAGGCCGGTCGCTACTTCAGCCTTATGTTGCTCTCTGCCCGTGCGGCCGCGGTGGTTGGTCCTCTCCTCTGGGCAGTCACCGTCGATACGCTGACGCCGAGCATGGGGAAGGGGATCGCGTATCGCGCGGCCGTCGGAACCATCACCGTGATGTTCGCCTTGGCGGTGATACTCCTGCGCAAGGTGCCAGCCCGACCGGTCGCAACACGGGTACCATCCAGCAGCCCGTAGACGATCAGCGTTTCGGCGGCAGGTAAGGACCCCCAAGGTCCCAATGCCAGGCGTCTCGCCGCTCACCAGTCCGTGGGTCACGCAATGGCTTGAACTGCAATCGCGATTCTGGCAATCCAGCACGAACGCCGTATTCCAGCAGTCGATCACGGTTTGTGGACACCAGATGCGCCATGGGTCGCCCCTGCCATCTATGGCGATGCAGCCACAGGCCACCGTCCATCGCGTAGATCATCCCGTCGCGCCGAGCGGCAAACTCCCGATAACCGATTCCGTATGTATCGTGAACAGCCAATGGCGTCAGCGACCGGTGGACTACTGACAGGCGACCTGACCCGCGGACGTTGCGGGGGCAACTGGGGCCACCTCACCAAAGAATATGCTGCACAGGTGCGGGTAGGCGTTCGGGTGCGTGGATGTCGCACCCCATCCAGTACCATCTGCTTCCGGAATCGTGATGATCACGCCGGGGGATGGGGTGAATTCGAGGGAATCCAGTTCGGTCGTATAGGTCTGATGCGAATACAGGTAAACCTCCTCTGCGATCGCAAGATGACGAAGATCGCTCTTCATCGAGGCCATGTACGCTTTTCCCTTGATTTCCCGGAATCTGGGTATCGCAATGGCCGCGAGGATTCCAATCACCACGATAACAACCAGCAGCTCGATGAGCGTGAACCCGAGACGTTGGTGGCGCATGAGCCCCGCGCGAGAAGGAGGGGAAAACGGAAAGCTGGTACCTTCGAATAAGGTACTTGCTGAGCAAGGCCGGTGCCGAGGTCTGACAAGCTGGCTAAGATGTTACCGCATCGATGGTTACGCGCTTTTTAAACAATCCTTAGTTCGCCGCCAGCAGCGACGAACCGCGTGAATTATGGCGAAATGCGAGGGTCCAGCCGGTCAAGAACCTTTCGCATCTACCCAGTTGGGACCGGCTCCCAACTGGACGACCAACGGAACGTCGAGTTTCGCCGCCCCCTCCATCTCCTCCCTTACCATCGCCGCCAGGGTGTCCTGCTCCTCGGGCGGTACCTCAAATACCAGTTCGTCATGCACCTGCAGCAACATGGCGCCCTGAAAATGTTCCCGGCTCAGGCGTGCCCCGATATTGATCATCGCGATCTTGATGAGGTCAGCAGCCGAACCCTGGATCGGGGTGTTCTGGGCCGTACGCTCGCCAAAGGCCCTGATGTTGAAATTCTTGTCCCGAAGCTCAGGGATGAATCGCCTGCGTCCGAAGATCGTCTCGGCGTACCCGCGCGTGCGTGCCGCTTCAATGGCGCCGTCCAGGTAGGTCCGGATGCCAGTAAAACGAACAAAATACTGGTCGATGAACTCCTTGGCCTCGGCGTGGGAAATATGGAGTTGCTGCGAGAGCGCGTGGGCCCCCTGCCCGTAGATCGTGGCAAAATTGATCGTCTTGGCGCGGCTCCGCATCTCCGAATCCACTGCGGATGGATCGACACCAAAAATCAGCGCGGCTGTCTCCCGGTGGATGTCCCCACCATTACGAAACGTCGAAACGAAGGCCGGGTCGCCTGACAGATGTGCCAACAGGCGCAGTTCAATCTGCGAATAATCGGCGGTGACCATCACCCACCCCCTTCGCGGGATGAAGGCCCGCCGGATTTCGCGGCCGAGGGGGGTCCGGACCGGGATATTCTGCAAGTTCGGGTCGCTTGAGGAAAGACGACCCGTTGCGGCAACGGTCTGGTTGAACGAGGTGTGAAGACGCCCGGTGCGCGGGTTGACCAGCTTGGGGAGCGTCTCCACGTAGGTGCTCTGGAGCTTGCTCAGCTCCCGGTACTCCATGATGAGGCCCGGCAGTGCGTGGCCCGATTCGGCCAGCCGCTCGAGCACGCTCGCATCGGTGGAGGGGCCCGTAGCAGTCTTCTTCACGACTGGAAGCTTCAGCTTTTCGAACAGGATGCGTCGGAGCTGCGCATTTGAGTTGATGTTGAACTCCTCACCGGCCGCTTCGTGGATGTCGTGTTCCACGCGGCTGCGCTCCCGGTCAAACTCAGTTCGCAACCGTTGGAAGACCGCCACATCAACCGTAATGCCCATTGCCTCCATCTGTGCGAGGACTGGCAGGAGGGGCATTTCCACTTCCTTGAACAACGTGGTCACACCCATCTGCTCCATCTGCTCCTGGAACAGGTCGGCCAACCTGAGCGTGACGTCAACATCCTCGCACGAGTACTCCATGGCATCGGGAATCGGCACCTCATCAAAGCCGATGGCAGACTTGCCCTTCCCGCACACGGCTTCGTAGGGGATCATCTCGTGCCCCAGGAACTCCAACGCCAGCATGTCCAGCCCGTGCGACCGCCGGCCGGGATCAAGCACATAACTCGCGATCATGGTGTCGAAATCAATGCCCAGTACCGGCACGCCTTCCTGCTGCAGCACCAGCAGGTCGTACTTCGCGTTCTGCCCGATTTTCGTCACCAATGGGTCGGCCAGCATCGCGCGCAATGCCTCACAGGCCGCGTCAGTGAGAGGTGGAAGGTTCTCGATACGCTCAGCCGGAGGTGCGGTGTCGGCGTGTTCATCTACCGGGAGCAATTCCGGAATCGCGCTCGCCCCACTGCGGTGGCGAAAGGGCAGGTAGTACGCCTCCCCTGGGGCCAGCGCCAGGCTGAGGCCCACCAACCTCGACCGAAGGGGGTCTACCGGGGTCAGCACCCCGGCGTCCAGGACCGTTTCCGTATCAAACGACACTCGGCGTTGAGCACGAATCCGCTCGACCAGGGCCTCGAGTTCCCGTACGGATTGGATGACCTGGTACTTCGCCTCCCCTCGTACGCCTGACGATTGCGACGCGGCTTGCGCGGGCTCCCCAAGAGACTTGGCCAAGCCATGGAATTCGAGTTCGACAAACAAATCACGCAACCGTCCAACATCGGGTGGCGTGACCCGCATGGCGTCGAGGTCGAGCGACACCTCGAGATCTGTGTGTATGGTCACGAGCCGCTTGGAAAGCCGAGCATTCTCGTGATACTGTGCCAGCGCTTCGCGCGGACGCTTTTGCGGTATCTCCGCGGCGTGAGTAAGGATTTCCTCCAGCGAACCGTACTGGGTGATCAGGGCCACCGCGGTCTTCCCGCCAATGCCCTTTACTCCGGGGACATTATCGGACGAGTCCCCTACCAGGGCCAGATAGTCGGTCACGCGTTCAGGGGAAACGCCAAGTCGTTCGGAAGCATTCGGCATTCCAACCCACTGTTCGTCGACACCCGCGGGCCCTCCGCGCCCTGGGTTCAGGAGCCAGACTCGGGGAGTCACAAGCTGGTGAAAGTCCTTATCTCCGGAGACCACCACGACGTTCAGGTCGGCGGCTTCCCCCTTCCTCGCCAGGGTCCCTATCACGTCATCGGCTTCATAGCCCTCGAGACTCAGGATCGGGACCCGGTAGGCCGCGAGCATCTGCTCCACCCGGTCAACCCCCCGGTCAAAATCTGCCTGCAGCTCGTCAGAAAGCTTCTCCCGTGTCGCCTTGTACTCCGGGTACTCCTCGTGCCGAAAGGAGAGGCCGGAGTCATGCACCCAGCCCAGATAGTCCGGGTGGTGTTTGCTCACCAGGCGTTGCAGGAAGTTGGCCACCCCCCAGGCCGCGGAGGTATTCTCTCCGCGGCTGGTGGTCAGCGGCCGGGAGATCATGGCGAAGAAGGCGCGATAGATGATCGCATACCCATCTATCAGAAACAGCCGGCGCTCTGCCGGCGGCTCGATTGAGTTGGCCAACGCAGTCTCCCCCCTCGGTAAGCAAATGACACAACCCGGCGCCCAGGCTTCCCGTGAAGTCCGGTGGCTTGCCGGACCCGCACGTGATTGTTAGGTTCGCCGCGTGCCCCGAGAATCTATGCTAGGGCGAACCCTGGCCGGGTATACCCTGGAAAGCGAGGTTGGCGAAGGCGGTACGTCTGCCGTCTTTCGCGCGCATCATGCCCAGCATGGGTTGGTTGCCGTTAAGATCCTCCGGGAAAAGCTCCGCAACGACAAGACCGCCGTCGCCCGATTCCTGCGGGAGGCACACTACGGCGAGCGTGTACAGCATCCGAATGTCGTGCGAACTATTGAAATCGGGGAAGCCGATCCCGGGTTGCATTTCCTGGCCATCGAATGGGCCTCCGGTGAGCTCCTGGAACGCTACGCACGCCATCGCGGGGCGCTACCACCCGCTGAAGTCGTAAATATTATTTCCCAGATTGCGGAGGCGGTCCGGGCGGCGCACCTGGTCGGAGTGATACACCGCGACCTCAAGCCCGATAACGTCATGTACGACTCGGAATCCGGCCAGGTCAAATTGCTCGATTTCGGGATCGCTACAGATACCGACATCGCTCCTGAACAGCGCTTGACCCGCGCGGGGTTCTTTGTGGGCACTCTGATGTACGTCGCGCCGGAAGCACTCTCGGGAGAGTTGGTCTCGCCGGCGGCTGACCAGTTCAGTCTCGCCACCATTGCGTACTTCCTCTTGACCGGCTGCCTCCCCTATCTGGCAAAGTCACCCCGTGAGATGTTCACGCAGCTGCTGACGCAGCCGCCGATCCCCCTCAATATGGCCAAGCAGGGATTGCGCTTCTCCCCGGCGGTGGAGGCCGTCATTATGCGCGGACTCGAACGAGAGCCCGGCCGGCGGTTTCCGGACTGTGTGGCCTTCGCCCAGGCGTTGCGTGAAGCGATCGCGCAGCCAGTTGAGCCCCAGCACGTCGGCATGATGGGGCGATTGAAATCCCTGTTTATCAAGAAACACTAGCGCTCCGCACCGTTGCCGGAGCCCGGCGACCTCCCTCCTTCGTCCGTTCGCGGCAGCCATACAGTAAAGACGCTCCCCTCTCCCGGGGTGCTCTCCACGCTGATATCGCCCCCGAGGAGTCCCGCGAGTCGACGTGAGATTGGAAGGCCAAGACCGGTGCCCTGATGCGCACCCCTGGTGCCTTCACCACTGGGTATCTGCTCGAATTCCTCGAAAATCCGCTCCAGATCCCCCTCGGCGATTCCAACACCAGTATCCACCACCTCGATGGCCACCCACTCCTCAGCCGAGGTGGAACGCGCGACCATGTGCTGGCCCGTTACTGCCAGGCTTCGCGGTGGCGGCCCACTCCAATCGAGGCGCACGCGCAACGTAATGCACCCCGTGGTCATGGACTTGATCGCATTGCTCAGCAGGTTGATCATGATCTGCCGAAGGTACGTGGGATCCGTCCTCATCCTGATAATTTCAGGCACCACCTGTACATCAACTGCGAGCCCGGTCTCCATGAGGAGCGGTTCCAGCTCGTTCAACACACTCTCGATGAACGGCCTCACCACAACGGGTTCCACCCGGACATCAACACGTCCCGCGGTGACCTTGGCCATGTCCAGGACCTGATCCACCAGGGTCCTCAGCCTGGCAGCGGACATCGACACGCGCTCCACCGGTACGCGCTGGCGCTCCGTGAGATCGCCATACCCTCCGTCTCGCAGCAGGTCAATAAAGCCAACGATGGCGTTGAGCGGGGTGCGCAGTTCGTGCGAAACCCCTGCCAGGAACTCACCCTTCAACCGATCTGCGTGCAACAGTTCCGCCGAGAGTCGTTCCAGTTCCACCGAACGTTCAGCGACACGCCGGGCCTGCTGTCGTTCTCGAATCAGGTATATCGTCAGCAGTGTGATGGTCGTGATCGCAACGACCCAGATCGTCCATCGCAACATCCATTGCCGCGACGTGAGTGCACTGACCACAAACCACGGCGGGTAGCCAGGTAGTGGACTCCGAACTGTTATGGCACCTTCGCTGGTTGAGCTGTCAAGAACTGCTTCGGCCGCCGTATCGCCGTCCGCAAGGAGGGCAAGAAATGCCCGGTCTTTCATTGCTGCGCCGCCCGCAGGCATGAGGAGCGTCGCTTCATCCAGCAGGGCGATTGCGACCTTGACGAACTTTCCATGCTCAACGACAGGTTCACCAAACAGCGCGAGCCCGTTCGACGTGGCAGTGGGCGTCCCGCTCGTCGAGAGGTGTTGGAGTGTCCTGTCACGGGTCCTGGCCACCGTCCTCGCGAGCTGGCGGACCGCGTCCTGTTGCACGACGTCGTTCACATGTGTCGTCCAGATGACGGAATCCAGGACCGCCGCGCCAAGTGTATCCACGAGCCACACCGCGCGGACAGGGCCCGCCGCGCGTTGCCCACTTCCAGGAAGGCGGCTGAGGTATTCGTCCGTCAGGCCAGGTGCACTGTTCGTCCCCATCTTGCTCAGTTGTTCGGCAACCAGGTCCACCTCCTGCGAGATGATGCGCGCAGAGCTGCCCGCATCCAGCAGAACCCGCGCCTCAGTCGCAGTGCGCAACGATCGACCCACAAGCACGAGTCCAGCCAGCAGGAGCACCATCATGGTGCCCAGCAGGACAACGAAGATGCTCGTTTGCCCTCGCAGTCTTGCGGGTAGCTGATCGTGGGTCATTCTCGTCGCCGTGTCATATGTGACTACGATACCGAGGGCTTGCCGTTTGCCTGAAGTGTGAGGGGGTTGAACTCCCGCAGGATATGCCGGTAAGGGACGACGAGCTCAGCAAGCAGTCGCTCCACCATGTCCTGCCCGCGAAATTCCCGCCGGAACGACAGTGCCGTTGTACCCATGACGGCTCGGATGTGGCGCCCGAAACTCTGCGGGGACGAGAACTCCAGGTGATTGGCCACGTTGGCAATGGAAAACCCGGGATTCTCAAACAGATACGCGGCACGCACCAGCCGCGCGAAGGCAAGATACCGCTTGGGCGCCGGCAAGCCGACGCGAAAGAATCGACTCATCAGCGTACTTGGCAGAACATCGAATTCCAGCGACAGTCGCCGCACCGACGACACCCCGCGGGAGGCCTTCACCAGCGTCCGGAAGAATGTCAGGCATTCGTGCGTCATCCCCGCTCCAGCAGTCTCGATTCTCGCGAGCAGCTCGACCTCCACCATGTCCGTACAACGCTCAGCCAGGAGGCGTCGAAGCTGGATCCACCCATCAGCGTTGCTGATATCCACCACGTCATTCACCCCACCTCGACCGAGTTCCAGAAGGGCTCGCGCCATGCGGGGGGTCGATCCCTTCATAAGCGCGATGGCTGGAATCTGCGGTGTTTCCCGAATGATCCGGCTCAGCTCCCTCCAACTCTCCGACTGACAGCACCCAATGGAAAGCAGTATAGCCTGTGCCTTGTGCATGCAGATGTCCGAACGAACCTGGCCGGGACTTTCACGATGCCACGCTTGATACACACCCGCGCCTGCTGCGTCGACAGTCGTTCGCTCCCCGGGCTCAACGATTGTTGAAACCGCAAGAAGCTGCTTCTTCCACGGACGGATAGACATGGTGGGACGCTCCTCTGGTGGATGGTTTCGGGGGATTCAAACCACATCCGATTTGCTTCCACCGGTATCATCGCTTGAGGCGTCACACGCGCGTCACCTGCAGCGCCCAGGAAGGCCCGGACAGCAGGCGTCGACGGTCCTAACCTCCTTCCCCGTAAGGGTTTCCATCCGAAGTGCGAGACTCCTTTAACGGGCCTTGCAGGCTATATTACAGGTCAATCAGAGTGTTTCACGTTCCTGGCCTGACGATCGCGGAGGCAACTCCGAGGAAAGTCCGGACACCACAGGGTAAGCTGCCAGGTAATGCCTGGACACAGGCCTCTGGTCTGTGATGGAAAGCGCCACAGAAAGCATACCGCCGATGGCTTCTTAAGCTCAGGCAAGGGTGAAAGGGTGAGGTAAGAGCTCACCGCGGAGGCGGTAACGTCTCCGGCATGGCAAGCCCCAGCTGGTGCAAGGCCAAATAAGCAGTGAGAGCTACCCTGCTCGTCCAAGACACTGCGGGTAGGCTGCTGGAGGGTGCGGGTGACCGTACTCCAAGAGGAATGATCGTCCGGCACCCAGTGCCGACAGAATCCGGCTTATCGGCCAGGAACAAGACAAAGCGCCGTCTCCCATCAGGGAGGCGGCGCTTTGTTCAACTTCAACCTGAATCTCAATCCACCAGACGAAGGGGCATCACCAGGCAATTGTACTTGCCCTGGCCTTTCCAATTTTCCGGCTCCATCGTCGCGGCACGTTCCGGAGCCTTGAAAGTCATCTTCACCTCTTCACTTGGCATGTACCTCAACATTTCCAACAGGTAGCTGGCATTGAACCCGATATCCAGCGGATCGCCGGTGTAGCGAACCGGTAACTCATCCTGAGCCTCACCGAGATCAGGGGTCTGCACACTGAAGCGCAGGATTCCTGCATTAAATGTCATGCGGATCCGGTGTGTCTGGTCTGACGCGATAACAGACATCCGCCTAAGTGCACTTGTCAGCGCCACCTTATCCAGAATCGCGCTCTTGTCATTATCCCGCGGAATCACCTGATCATACGGCGGATACGGCCCTTCAATCAGGCGAGTATACACCGTGGTAAAAGGGGACTTGAACGCCAAATGGTTTTCCCCCCTTCCAATCTCCAGCTCTTCGTCCGCAGGAAAGAGACGACGAATCTGCTCGAGACCCTTCGGCGGGATAATAAAGTTAGCAACAGCCGCCTTGGGGGCCTTCACTGACATTTCCCGCTTTGCAAGACGATGTCCATTGGTGGCAACCATGGCCATTGACTCGGGCTGAACTTCCCAAAGAACACCGTTGAGGATTGGTCGACTTTCCTCTGTTGAAACTGCAAACGCGGTGTGACCAATCAACTCCTGGAGCATCCCAGACTGGACATGCCACGTCTGGTTGAATTTGACAACCGGAAAGCTGGGAAACTCCTCCCTCGCCAGCCCGAGAATCTTGAAGTGCGCGCGACCACAGTCTAACACCAGACGTTGCTC
The DNA here is from genome assembly GCA_035700805.1 of Gemmatimonadaceae bacterium. GTDB lineage: Bacteria > Gemmatimonadota > Gemmatimonadetes > Gemmatimonadales > Gemmatimonadaceae > JAGWRI01. The sequence goes on from DASSOG010000043.1 coordinate 112,271, forward strand.
ACCAACCGAACTGAGTTTCACCGGCATGGGAGGGAGCTCTCGTGCAATTTCGAGAAGCTTCTTTGCTGGAACCGTTATCGCACCAGGTTCCTCTAAGTCCGCCGGGACCTCTGTTGTAACCGCAATGTCCAGATCCGTCGCTGAAAAGGCTACTCCTTTATCCGTCGTCTCCACCAAGAGATTACCCAGGACAGGAAGAGTACTTTTCGCCGGCACTGCAGCTCCAACGGCTGTTAGGCCTTCCTGCAGTTTCTCACGTGAAATGGAAAGTCGCATTGGGAGCGCTGTGTTGAAGGTGAACCGCGGTTGTTGGGAGCTTTGAATGATCGAGTAGTGCTAGTAGTAGGGGATACGAAGATGTTGTGGAAAGGTGTAACCTAGTGTTTTAGATGGTCTTACCCTTCCCGGATGATGTGAATCATTCAGGGAGAATTGTGGGTGCCTTGGATGATTCAGGTGATAAATGAAGACGAGCGAGGATCTCTGTATAACGATCCTGGAAGAGGGGGTTTGAAGCAAGGAGACTCTTTGCTCGAGTCAGACTGTGGATGACCGTTGAATGGTCACGGCCTCCGAATGCGGTACCGATCTCTGTCAGCTGAGAGTGGAGTGCGGTACGGGCGACGTACATGGCGATTTGGCGGGGGACAGTAAGGCTTTGAATGCGGGCTTTTGAACAAAGGCCTTCCACTGTAACACCCCAGGCGCTCGCGACCGCTCCCTGAATTTCAGCGATACTGTGTGCCGCGGGGGTTGTTGTAGCGCTGAGAGGTACGCCGTTACGAAGTGGCTGCAGGACCTGCCTGGCAAGAGACAAGTTGATTTCCTGGTGTTTAAGCGAAGCGTAGGCCAGGACCTTGATGATAGCACCCTCGAGTTCTCGAACACTGGAACTGCTGATCTCGGCTATGAATGCCTGAACGTCATCTGGAAAGGTGAGTTCCAGGTGGTCAAGTTCAGCTTTATGCCGAAGGATGGCGATACGATGTTCAATATCCGGGGGCTCGATGTCAGCGACCATCCCCCATTGAAAGCGGCTGACCAGACGGGCTTCCAGACCGCCAATTTCCCCAGGCGGCCTGTCGCTCGTGAGGATGATCTGGCGTCCAGCTTCATAGAGAGCATTGAACGTGTGGAAGAATTCTTCCTGCGTGCCCTCTTTTCCCTTCAGGAAATGAATGTCGTCTATGAGAAGGAGATCAGTTTCTCGGAAACGTCGACGAAACTCTGCATTTCGACGGTTCTGAATTGAGGCGACCATCTCGTTTGTGAATTGTTCGGTACTAAGGTACGTAACTCGCAGTTCAGGGTGTTCCGTAAACACCGCATGAGCGACGGCCTGCATGAGGTGGGTTTTCCCCAGACCCGTGCGACCATAGATGAACAGCGGGTTGTAAACCTTACCAGGTGCCTGTGCGACCGCGTGTGCCGCAGCTGCGGCGAGCTCATTGGATTTACCGATGACAAAATGCTCGAACGTGTAGCGATCGTTTAGTGGTGGTGCATTACTGTTGCCGGTCTGTTGCTTTTGTGTTGTTGGTTTCTCGCCGGTAAACAGATCCATCTGCGGTCGCCGTTGGCGCTCGGTGTCAACCGTGAACTGGAGCACCACGGGGTGGCCGACTGCGATCGGGGCAAATGACGCGAGGAGCTCTCCGTATTTTGATTCCGTCCACTCGCGGGAAAACTGGTCAGGGACGCTGACTGTGAGGGTTGGGTCTTCCCACCGCACGGGGGCAATCGGCTCGAGCCAGGTACGCATGGCGTCGTCCTGGACGGCCCCACGTGCCTGGGTGAGGAGGCGAGACCAGATTTCTTCGGCCTGCAGGGGTGATGTCATGTGGAAAACTTTGCGGAGAGCCCAAGCTACGCCTGCGAGGGGATGAAGGCAACGGCCACTCCGAGGGCAGTCCGAAACCCGTTACCAAACCGACCGAATCCTTGACCTATCTTCAAGAGCACGTTAAGCTTGCAGGTCTCTGTTCGAGTGATAACGCTAGATCAGTCTGGAGCTTGAAATGGGTAAGCCGACGTACCGTCCGCGGAACACACGACGGATCAAGAAGCACGGGTTCCGTGCGCGGATGGAAACGAAGTGGGGCCGAGAGGTCCTGAGCCAGCGGAGAAAGAAGGGCCGGAAGCGGCTGACCGTGAGGCTTCCGAGCAAGTACGCTGGTGCTTAGGTGAGTGCCGGGTATCCGCGCCAGGCGCGGATTACTCAGCGCGCTGAATTTGAGAGAGTAGCTCGACTGGGGAAGCGACTTCGCACGTCGGATCTCGACGCGCACTGCGTTGCTTCCCCGCTTTCTTTCCCGCGGGTTGGGCTGGTGGTGCCGCTCCACAGGCAAACCGTGGTGGCGCGCAATCGCCTGAAGCGACGACTACGCAGCCTGGTACGACTGGAACTACTGCCCATCGGGGTTGGGGTGGACGTCGTGCTTCGGTGCCGGCCATCAGCGTATACGCGCACGTACGACGCCCTCCGAGAGCAGGTCTTGCTGGTTGTGAAGCAGATAATTGCGCTGTTCCGTACAGGAGCCGGATGATGAAGTCCTTTCTGGTAGGCGTGGTGCGGGTCTACCAGCTGTGGGTTGGACCGCTCCTTCCCTCCTCGTGCCGCTACTACCCGAGTTGTTCGGCATACGCCGTGGAGGCGCTTGAAAAGCACGGAGCGGTGAGGGGCAGTTGGATGGCCATCCGGCGCATTGCTCGATGTCACCCATTCCATCGCGGTGGCTACGACCCGGTTCCCTAACACAGCGGTCTTCCTTTCATGGATCGTCGTCTTTTCCTGGCTGTAATCCTGACCGTGATCGTCATTGTGATCACGCCCATCCTGTTTCCCAGCACGCCGCTTCCAGTTCCCGGTGACTCAGCCCGGGCGGACACCGGGATCGTTGCGGGTAGCGCTGCTGGCAATGCAGCCGTTACCAGTAGACCGGAGACAACTCGCAGCCTCGGGACAGCCTCCCTGGTGCATCCGGTGGAAGCCGGCGGTCGCTCAGCAACGGCGTATGAGGTCCGGGATTCCGTCGGGGTGAGCGGGAACCACATGACCGTGTGGTATGGAGCCAGTGGAGCGGTGCCCCTCCGTGTGGCCCTGCATGATTACGGATCGCGCGGCGGTGACAAAGCCACGGCTCCGGTGATCCTGACATCAGGGCCACGCCAGCCGCTGCTGCAGTATGCCCTGGCGCTGCCGGACACGACGGTGGAGCTGGTGAATCAGGTGTTCACGCACCCGGAGCGCGATACCGCACGCACAAGCAGTGTTTCCTACTCCGCGGTGGTGGGGAAGCATGACGTACGGGTTGCCTATTCGGATCCCACGACAGATGCTGACCGCTACCTGGTGCACGTTGTCGTGGAGGTTTCGAACGCGCCGAACGGATCTGCCATGTCCATCCAGTTGCCGCGGACGCTCGTGTCTGCCGAACCGGATACCGTGGACGACATCCGACATCTGGCGTTTGCGTATTTCGTAAAGGGCGACAAGGTCCGGAATGTGGAATTTGGCAAGCTGGACTCGGGTGAAACCAAGGCCGTGGCAGGGCCCATGGAATGGGCAGGAGTGCGGAACAAGTACTTCCTGGTGGCGGTAATTTCGCCGGACACGACCATCGCCAGTGCGTCGTTTGTGGGAGCACCACGCGTTGAAAAGCTGGCCCCGGATGCGTCGGGGGCATTGAGCATCCCCCTCAACGACGGGCGAGCTGAATTCGACCTCTATCTTGGCCCGCAGGAGTACGAACGCCTGCGCAGCCTAGGCTACCAGCTTTCGGAAGTGAACCAGTATGCGAGCTGGTTGCACGCCGTAGTCCAGCCGTTTGCCGCCATTGTCACGCGCGTGCTGTTGTGGATGAAGCACGTATCCGGCCTGAGCTACGGCTGGGTCATCATCATCTTCGGAGTGGCCGTGCGATTGCTGCTCTGGCCGCTGAACCAGAGTGCGATGCGGTCGAGCATCCGGATGCAGCGCATCCAGCCCCAGCTCTCCGAGGTGCAGAAGAAGTACAAGGGTGATCCGAAAAAGCAGCAAGAGATGTTGATGAAGATCTATCAATCACACGGCATGACGCCATTCAGTCCGATGATGGGCTGCCTGCCGATGCTGCTGCCCATGCCTATCCTTTTTGCGTTGTACTTCGTGTTCCTGAATACCATTGAATTCCGGGGGGTACCGTTCCTCTGGATGCACGACATCTCGGCCATGGACCCCTATTACATCACGCCGCTGGTGATGGGCATCTCGATGTTCGCGCTCTCGTGGATCGGGTTGCGTGGAACGCCGCCCAGCGCACAGACGCGCATGATGAGCTACATGATGCCCGTCGTGATGACGTTCATGTTCCTGCGCTTTGCCGCGGGGCTGAACCTGTACTACGCGGTACAGAACCTGGCGGCGCTTCCGCAGCAGTGGCTGTTGTCCAAGGAACGGGCGATTGCCAATCCCCAGAACAGCGCCGGGAGTGGGGGAGGTAGTAGTGGAAAATCCAGGAGCTCCGGGCGAGGATGACCCTGGTCATGGGTACGCGGTCGGCATGATCTCACCGCGGCCCGGGCGCGGGACGATCGTGGCCGTAGCCAGCGCGCCAGGGATCGGTGCGCTCGCGGTCATCCGGCTGTCGGGGCCGCAGTCAGTCGAGCTGCTGGCGGGGTTGATCGGCGGGACGGCGCACGTGCCTCCGGTGCGCCATCTGACACTTCGCCGGCTGAGATCACCCGATGGCGATCCGCTGGATGAAGCGCTGGTTGTGCGCTTTGAAGCGCCACACTCCTACACCGGGGAGGACGCCGTTGAGATCACCTGCCATGGCGGTTGGGTGACTTCGACGCGGATTGTGGCGGCGCTGGTGGAACTCGGCGCGGCACCCGCGGAACCAGGCGAGTTCACGCGACGAGCACTGCTGAATGGCCGCATGGACCTGTTGCAGGCGGAAGCCGTCAACGACCTGATTCGGGCGGAATCGAGCGCCGGAGCGCAGCAGGCCCTGCGACAATTGGACGGCGGGCTCTCAGCCCGGATTGCCACCCTGCGCGACCAACTGTTGAGTCTGGAAGCGTTGATTGCATACGACCTGGACTTCCCGGAGGAAGACGACGGGCCGGTTACTGAATCCAGGGTGCGTGCCGCTGTTGACGGGATTCTCGGGACGATCGACGCGCTCATTGCCTCGTCGCCCGCCGGTGAACTGGTGCGCAACGGAGCCGTGGTCGCCATCGTCGGACCACCGAACGTGGGCAAGTCATCCCTGTTCAACGCCTTGCTGGGCCGGAAGCGCGCGCTGGTTACGGACCTACCCGGCACGACACGGGATGCTCTGGAGGCGGTGCTGGACGTGCTACCGGTGCCACTTCGGTTGGTGGATACCGCCGGCCTGCGGGAAGCGGCGGACGAAGTCGAGCGTCTGGGGGTGGAGGTAAGCCGGGATTTCCTCCGGAACGCCAGCGTGGTCCTGGCATGCGGGGACACTCCCGAAACCCTGCAGGCGGCTCAGGAAATGGCGCGCGCCGACGCAAGCGGACTGGTCCTGGCGGTGCGGACGAAATTGGATCTGGCCGGGAAAAGCTGGCGCGCACCCGACGATGTCGTCGGGGTGAGCGCGAAGGACGGATCCGGGTTGGACGCGCTTGTCCAGCGCGTTTCGACAGCGGTGGCTCGGGAGATCCGTCTTCCAGATCCAGATACGCCGAGGGTGACGCGCGCACGGCACCGGGAGGTGCTGACACGCGCGCGCGAGGAATTGATCGCGTTTCGTGCCGCACGTGAAGAGGGGGTGATTCCCCCGACCGTGATCGCCGTTCACCTGCGGGAGGCGCTGCACATCCTGGAGGAGCTGGTTGGCGCGGTGGATATCGACGAGATCCTGGGGCGCGTGTTCAGCTCATTCTGCGTCGGGAAGTAGCGCCGGCTACGATGGCTGGTCCGGAGGACGAACAGCCTGCTCCCAGATCTCTCCGGCCAGCCATTCCATGCGCTCGTGTGCGTAATCCAGTTCGGCGGGGGAGAACTGTTCCGAGCCATGCGACAGGCGGCGGGCGAGCGTGATCATTTCGTCCAGCAGCTCGCGGAGGGGCTGGTTACGACGACGTTCGGTGGAATCGGGGGACATCGGGGTTACCGCCGCGAGCTCAGGACGCCGTAGCGGCGGCTCGGCTGGACAAGCCAAGAATTTCAGTAGCGGTGGCGCGAAGCGCCCAGGGCAGCCCCCGCGCCTCGACGGCACCGGCGACCAGGCGCGCGCCGAGGTAATAGCCGGAACGTTCCGGCAGCACGTGATGGCCTGCCAGACGCGCGTCGTCGCTCATGCCGTCTGAGAGGTATCGCAACCGGAGTCCAAGGGCCGCGCGATCGAAATCCGCCTCGATAGCCTGCAGGATCACGGGTTCCATTTCGCGCATGCGTGCGTACTGGCGTCGCACGTACCCGAAGTACTCCCACACCGCGTGTCCCGGACTCACGAGTTGTGACGCGTGCACCGCCAGGCCCTCGTTGACTACCAGTTCCCGCAGGGGTACGGCGCGGGCGGTGTCCCAGTACGAGTAGTAACCCTGTTCCGCGACCACGTGGTGCAGCTCGGCGTGGCTGGCGGGTGAGGTGTAGCGAACGACGTGGGCCACCTCGTGTGCCAGCCAGAGCGGCACTAGTTCCGGGTCGAGCCCGAGCCCGAACGTATCGCGGTTCGTGACGCCGGTGAAGTGTTCAAGGCATACAAAGGCCACGCCGCGCCCGTCAACGACCAGCTCGCCGGCGTTGGGCCCACCCACGCCCACCATGAGCACGACATCGAAATCCATGTCGGCCTGGAACGCACGGGCACACCGCTCTTCCACCTGCCGTGCCAGGGTCACGATATCCGTGCGCTCCAGCATGGAGCGCAGGTCGGTGCGGTCTGCATTGACGGCACCCCGCACGACGTCGAGGAAGCCCGGGCCTTCCGGGGGAATTACGTAGTTGTTCCAGTACGCGTCGAGAATTCGACGGTGGGTGGCGAGATAGCGCTGGTAGGCCGAGAGAGGGTCCGTGCTGTCGAGGACTGCGAAGAAATCTGGCAGCAGGTTAATGAGCATTCGGCCGGGCTGAGAAAGGCGGCGCCAGGAACTCGCGGACGCGGAATCATACAGGACCGACCGAACTCGAACAAGAGTGGCGTTCGGTGTCCGGTGCAACAAAGGTCATCGCGTGCCGAACAGACGATCACCTGCATCGCCAAGACCAGGGAGGATATAGCCCTGTGCGTTCAACTCACGGTCAAGCGCCGCACAGAACACCAGGACGTCCGGATGTGCCGCGGCGAGCCGGCGTACGCCGGCGGGCGCAGCTACCAGGCAGAGGAACCGGATGCGTTCCACGCCCGCCTGCTTGAGTGAAGTGATGGCAGCCGCGGCACTTCCTCCCGTGGCGAGCATCGGGTCGAGCACAAAGAAATCGCGCTCCGCGGCGTCGCTGGGCACCTTGAAGTAGTAGTCCACTGGCTCGAGAGTGTCGTGATCGCGATACAGACCGACGTGACCGACGCGAGCTGACGGGACAAGTCGGCAGATGCCCTCCACCATTCCCAGGCCAGCCCGGAGGATGGGGACCAAGGTGAGCTTCTTGCCGGCAACCTGATGTCCCATTGCTGATTCGAGCGGTGTGTCCACCGGCACCGGCTCCAGCGTGAGATCGCTCGTGGCTTCGTACGCCATGAGGGTGGCGATCTCGTCCACGAGCTCCTTGAAGATCTTGGTGGGGGTCGTCCGACTGCGCAGGAGGGTGAGCTTGTGCTGCACGAGCGGGTGGTCCACCACGCGCAGGGTGGGGAAGTCCGGGATGGTGTGCATGGCGCAGAAGGTACTAAGTTCGCAGCCATGAAAGAATATCAAGCGGTAATTGTACGCCTGACCCGGCACGTGCGGGACGACGAAGACACACTGACGGACCTCCTGAACGAACGAAGCCGATCAGGGTGGGAACCGGCGCTGGTTACCCAGGACACCGAGCGCCTGACCGTGATATTTCAGCGCCCGGGCGATCCGGAATCCTGACGAGGCAGCCGGTGGCCGAACTCCCCGCGAAGCCGTTGCCACTCGAGCTTCAGCCACGGCGTGAAGCGGTCGGGATCTGCCGCGATTTCGCGGTCCAGGGCGTCCGGGGCGATGTAGCGCCACGCAGCGACCTCGGTGGCGTTGGTGTGAACGGGGTCGCTGGACGTGCCGAGATACACCCAGCACAGCTCGAACTCCGACCCCGCCTGCCCGTATTCCGCATGATACTGAAATTTGAATACATACTCCAGCGGGCACGTAACCCCGAGCTCCTCCTTCAGCCGTCGCTGGGTGGCTGTCTGCATGTCCTCGCCCTGACGGGGGTGGCTGCAGCAACTGTTGGCCCAGTACCCTGGCCACAGCGGCTTACCCGGGGCGCGTTGCTGCAGCAGCAACTCCCCTGCGGGGTTGAAAAGGAACAGGGAAAACGCACGATGCAAGACGCCCTGCCCCGCATGGGCCTCGGCCTTGCTGACGTGGCCAACTTCACGATCGTCGGGATCCACCAGGATCAATTGTTCGGAATTGAACGAGACGACCTGGTGATCATGAGGCGCAGCCAATGTTGACCTCCATGGCCTGATAGCCGGCCTGTTGCAGGGCATGAATCACCTTCTGGGGGTCGGCTGGGCACAGCGCCACCATGGCACCACCGCCGCCTCCACCCGTGAGCTTGGCACCCAGCGCGCCGTTGGCGCGCGCCACCTGGATCATTTCTTCCAGCTCCCAGCTCGATACCTGCAAGGCATTGAGTTGACCCTGACATACATTCATCAGTTCACCAAACTGCTCCAGGTCCCAGGCTTCCAGCGCCTTCAACCCCTGCAACGTCAGAGCGTCGATGGCGTCGAAGATGCGTTCATACAGTGGCGGATTGCGCTGCCAGGCTTCGCGAACACGGCCAACCATTCGCGCCGTGAGGCTCTCCACGCCAGACAGCCCGATGACGAGCGGTAAGGGTCGCGGGAAGTGGAGGGGCTCAGCCAGCGGGGGATCACCGCGCTGAAAGAGCAGTGGCTGGCCGTAGGTTGCCACCGTGTTGTCGATACCGGACGGCGTGCCGTGCGCAATTCGTTCGCATTCGTAGGCCAGCGCGCAGATCTCCTGGTCGCCCAGGCCGAGCCCGCAGCAGTGGTCCAGCGCCCGGATGACCGCGACGGCAAGTGCCGCTGAACCTCCGAGGCCGTTGGCCCTGGGCAAGCTTGGGAATACCTGGATACGCAACGGCCGGCCAGTGAGTTCGAGCCGGGAAAGGATGAGATCCAGCGATTGCAGCAATGAACCCTGATGCGTGGCCCCTGGCACCAGCCGCTGCTCGATGCCCCAGCGCGGGATGATCAGCCGAGTGTCGTTGGTTGAGACTTCAGCGCGCGCGCGAATGGCCATGGGGACCGGCACCGCGAGTCCATGTCTACCGTAGACGACGGCGTGCTCTCCCAGCAGGATTACCTTGCCAAAGCCGGTGGCATATTCGTCGTCGCCCGCCACGTCAGGGCTGGTTGCGGCGCCTGACTCGCCCGGGAATGCCTGCTCCCGCACTTCAGCGATGATCTCCCTGGCCTTCCAGAGTTTGACCTCACCGCTGTCAATCAACCGTTCGACCACAGTGTCGAAAATCTCCGGATCCGCGCCAGCGGCGACCACCACACTGCGCGCGTGAAGGGTCATGTGTCCCTGCTGGATGCCGTCGGTGACCAGGGCCCTGAGCGCCGAGAGGTTCTGCGCGAGGCCCACTGCGCCCATTACTTCCGCGAGCTCCCTGGCGCTGGTGACTTTCAGCAGGCGCAAGCTCAGCGCCGTCGTGGCGTTGGATTGCAGGTTGCCGCCTACTGTCCCGACCTTCATTGGCATTTCCAGCGTGCCGACAAGGTTTCCGTGCTCATCGCTGGACCAGTGGGTGAGTGACGTGTAGCGGTCGCCTCGTGCGGCGTAGGCGTGAGCGGCGGCTTCCAGGGCGCGCCAGTCATTTCCCGTAGCGAGTGCCACGCCATCCACGCCGTTCATGATGCCCTTGTTGTGGGTCGTGGCGCGATACGGATCCACCCGGGCCAGCTCGTCGGCCAGCACGATACCATCGCGCACCTGTTCACCGTCGTAACCCTCGCCCGTCAACAACTGAGGCGGGATCACGACACTGGCCCACACCAAAGCACGGTCGGTGAGGTTGGAGAGAATCCTGAGGAATACCTTGCCGCCCGTGATGGACTCCACGAGCGGTGCGACGCCTTCGCACATGGTATTGACCATGTTGGCGCCCATGGCGTCGCGCGTGTCCACCAGCAGGTGGAGCACTACCATATCGCGACGGCCGTCGCTGACCGGGTGAATGAGCACTTCGATATCCCGGGCGCCGCCACCCCGCGCCGCCATTCTCGGGTGCAGGCTGTTGGCGAGATCCAGGATTTCCTGCTTGCGCTGCAGGAGTGCGTTGCGTGCGGTGGCGGAATTGGCACAGTCCACCACCTGTACCTGGCCGATCAGGATCGGATCGGAAGAGCGGGTGGTGAAACCGCCGGCCGCGCGCACCAGCTTGGCAGCCGAGGAGAGCGCCGCGACGATGGATGGCTCCTCCACGGCCAGGGGCACCACGTAATCCGTGCCATTGATCAGGAAGTTGAGGCCAAGCCCCAACGGGAGTCCCATGACCCCGATCACGTTCTCGACCATCCGGTCGGCGCGTGTAACCGTGAGGGTATGCGTTCCACCCAGGAGGGACTGAAAATCCTCGCGGGAAAGAATACCGCGCTCGCGCGCGAGATTTATGCGTTCAGCAACAGTCAGCTTGTAAAAGCCGGGCAATCTGGATTTGGCCATCCTGATTCTTCTGATTCCTCTGGTTCAATGAATGCTATGTGTTTCCAGGCCGTGCGCTGCCATTTCGAGATCAACCGCGGGATAGCCGGAGTTGGCTGCCCGCACGCTGAAGGCCCGCAGGAGCCCTGGATCCGTGGCGAAGGCGACGCCAACATCACCGCTGCCTGCGCCGCAGCTCTTGTATGTCACCCCGCAGCTCGCGGCGATGCTCCCCAATTCACGATGTTCCCGGCTCGCGATGTCCAGGCCGCTTGCCGTGCCAAGGGATGACAGCGCGTCCCGATATTCCCCGATACTCTGCAGAAACTCACCGGCACTGTTCCGTGCACACGCCGCAACACCACGAGACGCACACGCCGCAAGTTCCTGCATGTGGTGGGCGTAGGCGCCGGGTTCGCGCAGGCGCCAGACTTCCATGGCAGCCAGCATGGTACCGGTGGAGGCGGAGCGACCGCTGAATACGCAGCACCAGTGGACGCCATGAGGGAGTGTGGCCGGCGCCGCCAACGGACCCTGGTCGACCACCTGGTAGCGAACGAGGCCGCCCAGCAGCGCGGCCGCGGCATCAATGCCGCTGCCACGGCCGCGTTGAGACGCGCAGTGAGCGGCTACGCACTCGCTGAGCGTGGGCGGTTCGCGCTCGGCAAGCCGATGCCATGCGCCGAGGAGTGCCACCGTGAGGGCCGCGTTGGAACCCAGGCCCAACTTGACGCGCTCGCCGTGGTGTTCCAGGAAAAACTGATCACTGTCCAGCTCCGCGCGGCTGGCCGGCACGCGTGCCATGTGGGCGAGGTGTTCCAGCAGGGTTGCGATCCATTCCAGTTTCGGTGGTACGACGCTGCCCGGACTGTCTAATGAGGAGTCCGGCGCCATGTGTGCGGCAAGGCCGAGTGTGGGTGACACAACTTCCCATGCGCCATCGGCGCTCGGCTGGAGCCGCACGCGGGCCTGTCGATTCACGGCCAGCACCAGAGCTGGCGCGCCCTCCAGCACCGCATACTCGCCCAGCAGCACCAGCTTACCTGGGGCGCGGGCCTCCACATGCATCAGCGGATATCCTCGATGACGCGCGCCCCCGGGCCCAGGTTGCTTGTCAGCAACTCCTGTACTTGCGGCACGGTGCGCAGCGCGTCGGCCACCACGGCGGCGTGACCAGGCAGGCAGACCGCTGCTACCTGGGGTCCCGCGTCGATGGTGAAGAATACCCCAATGCCACTGTTGCGCATTGCCCGGATGCGATGGATGCATTCGATGGTGGCGGCATTCCAGTAGATGAGCCCGGGCCTGGACGACAGCATCACGCCGTGCATGGCCAGGCAACTGGCCTCACTCACATCAGCCAGCTTGCCAAAATCGCATTCCTGAACGGCTGCGCGCGCGTCCGCGAGCCCGGTGGCATTCGCCGCGACCCACGCCTGGTAGAACGGCGACGTGCGCCTGGAGATTTCCATTCCAGCGCTGGAGCCAACGGATTTTTCCGTGGGATCCGTGAGGGCAATGACGACCTCAAGCGGCCACTCGGCAGCGTCCAGCAAGGGAGAGGCAACCGCGTCTTCGCCGGTGTCATCAGTACCGGCGGCCATTTCCACGAAGCCCCCGAAGATGGATCGAGCAGCGGATCCCGATCCCCGCCGGGCCAGGCACGAGAGATCCCGGGCCGTGAGTGGCAGGCCGAGGGCATGGCTGGCTGCGACGGCGAGCGCGGCAAATCCGGAAGCCGACGAGGCCAGGCCGGCACCCGTTGGAAAGTTGTTGGATGAGCGGACGCGCGCATGTGTGGAGGTGTACGCGCGTGTACGCACCAGATCGAGAAATCTGCTGATGCGACCTGACGGGTCAACGTGGTGCGCGCCATTCAGCACGATGTCGTCCGCGTCGAGCGTGTTGTCGAACTGTACCGTCGTGCGGGTGTGCAGCGCTCCCAACGTGATGGACAGCGAACCCGTCGCGGGCAGGTTCAGCTCGCGATTGCGCTTTCCCCAGTACTTGATCAGTGCAAGGTTGGGATGAGCCTGCGCATGTGCGGACCCAGAAGTGGGTGTCATACGTAGAAAGCTACCGCAGGGCCCGGATCCAAAGTGGGCATTCCGGTGGTCATGAACGCTCGATGCAGGCGGGCCGGAAATCCCCGGTGACGGCAGGCGGCAATGTACTTTTCACGCGGGCGGCGCGGTGGCTAGCTTGTCGCGCAGGGTCCGTCGCTATTTGGTAGCGGATCAATACTATTTGAACACTACAAACTGCTGAGCGTCGCGACACCGACGGCCCGGTGCTCCTGACGCGGCAACCAGACCCTGAGAACCCGGCATGCGGATTCCGATTGAAACGTTTGTGCTCACCAATGGGCTGCGGGTGATCCTGTCGGAAGACCACACCGCGCCCATTGTCGGGGTGAACCTGGTCTATCACGTGGGGTCGGCCAACGAACGCGCGGGTCGCACGGGCTTTGCCCACCTGTTCGAGCACATGCTGTTCCAGGGGTCCGCGGATGTGGCGGCCAACGAACATTTCGAGTTGATCCAGCGAGCCGGCGGGACGCTGAACGGGTCCACCTGGCTGGATCGCACCACGTACTGGAATGTGGTGCCGTCAAACCACTGCGAGCTGGTCCTGTGGCTTGAAGCCAACCGCATGGGTCAGTTGCTGGCCGCGATGACGCAGGAGAAACTGGACACGCAGCGTGCCGTGGTGAAGAACGAGCGCCGCTGGTCCGTGGACAACCAGCCGTACGGCACGTCGCTGGAACGGCTGCAGGCCGCCTGCTTTCCGCCGGATCATCCATTTCACCATTCCCTGATCGGGTCCATGGACGATCTCTCCCAGGCGAGCCTGGAGGATATCGCGCAGTTCTTCCGCGTGTACTACACACCGGCCAACGCCGTACTCTCCATCGCGGGGGACTTTGACCAGCAGCAGGTTCGTGGGTGGGTCGAAAGTCAGTTCGGCGGCATTTCCGCCGGTGCCGGTTCACCCGCTCGCCCCGACACGACGGTAGCCCAACGATTCGGCGGGTGGCAGCGGGAGGTGGTGGAAGACGACGTAGCGCTGGCGCGACTGTTCCTGGCATTTCGCACGCCGGTGTTCGGCGATGAGGCCTACTACGCAGCCAGCGTCTGCGGCGCCATCCTGGGTCTGCGCAACGGCAGCCGGTTGCACAAGCACCTGGTGCGGCGACGGGAAATTGCCGCGGCGGTCTCGGCGTACACCTTCGACCTGCCGGAAGGGAGTGACATCCTGCTGCTCGACGTCACGGCGCGACCAGGAACCACGGGCGAAGCACTGGAGACTGCCGTGGTAGAGGAGGTGGACATGTTGCGACGAGAAGGTGTGACTGCCGAGGAAGTGGCGCGGGCGCAGGCCTTGATCGAGACGGAGCTCGTACGCGCGCTGCAGTCCATGGGAGACCGGGCCGAACAGCTCTCGCTGTTTGCGGCGTACCTTGGAGACCCTGCCTTGGTCAATGAGCAATTGTCCCGCTATCGCGCGGTTACTCCCGACAGGGTCAATGCCATCATCGCGGACCGGCTGGGGCCCGACAACCGCCTGACGCTGCTGTATGTCCCCAGGCGCGAGGCGGCTGACGAAATGCAAGGGAGTGCGGCATGAGCGCCCAACGGATGTCGAACCGCCCTGCCCCAACCGCCCCGCGTGCCTACAGCTTTCCCGCTTTCACGCGCCATGCGATGGCAAATGGTGTGAGCCTTGTCTTCGCGCCGGTCACCAAGCTGCCGCTCGTATCGATGGTCGTCCTGGTGGACGCTGGCGCGGCTCTCGACCAACCGGGCCACGACGGCCTGGCCGCACTGACGGGTTCGCTGTTGTTGGAAGGAACGATGACGCGCGACGGCGCCGCGCTGGCCGACGCCTTTGAGCAGCTGGGAGCCACAGTGGACGTGGTGGTTGGGTGGGATTCCGCCATCGTCCAATTGACCGTGCTCAAGCACCACGCAGATGCCGCCATGCAACTCCTGGGCGAGGTGGTGCGCACCCCCGGCTTCCGGGAGCAGGATGTCGCACGACTACGGGCTGAACGCCTGGCCGAGCGGTTGCAGGTGCGCACCGAACCACGCGAGCTGGCTGAGGAGTCCTTCGCCCGGTTCCTCTATGCTCCGCGTTCGCGGTACGCCCTGCCCGAGGGCGGAGGCACCGCCTCGGTGGAGGCGATGACCGCTGACGACATCCGCAAGTTCCATCGCGCGTGGTACGGGCCGGGCCGAACGACGGTGATCATCGTTGGCGACGTGTCGCCGGATCACGCGGCGTCGCTGGCGCAGCGGGGCTTCGGTGATTGGGTTGCCGCCACCGTCGTCCCACCGGGCCTGGACGACAGCGCGCAGCCAGGCGGCCGGCGCATTCAGGTGGTAAACAAGGCCGGCGCCCCGCAAACCGAACTGCGCATCGGTCATCGGGGAGTACCACGCGCGCATCCGGATTACTTCAAGCTGGTGGTGATGAATGCGGCGCTGGGCGGGCTGTTCTCGTCGCGCATTAACCTCAACCTGCGCGAACGCCACGGGTATACCTACGGCGCGCACTCGTTTTTCGACTGGCGACGTGGTCACGGTCCATTTGCAGTCTCGACCGCGGTTGAGAGCACGGTGACCGCGGCGGCAACGCGTGAAATCCTGACGGAGATTGAACGCATCAGGGACAGCGCCATCACGGTGGACGAACTGTCACTCGTGACCAGCTACCTGGCTGGGGTTTTCCCCATCCGGTATGAGACAACGGCTGCTATCGCTGGCGCACTCTCCGCGCTCGTCACCTACGATTACCCGGCGGACTACTTCGACACCTACCGGGAGCAAGTCTCCGCGGTCTCAAGGGACGATGTGCTCGACGTGGCACGACGACACCTGCGCCCGGACCAACTGCTCATCCTGGCTGCGGGCGATGGGGCGACGATCGAGGCTCCGCTGCG
The DNA here is from genome assembly GCA_035700805.1 of Gemmatimonadaceae bacterium. GTDB lineage: Bacteria > Gemmatimonadota > Gemmatimonadetes > Gemmatimonadales > Gemmatimonadaceae > JAGWRI01. The sequence goes on from DASSOG010000043.1 coordinate 128,034, forward strand.
GGATCTCGGGGTGGGCGACGTGACCACGACCACTGCCGATGATGAGGAGGGCGCCGTATGACGCGCGCTGCCGTCCCAGGACAACCGGGTCAGGTTTCCAGCCAGCGCATCCACACGGGTCGGGTGATCAACCTGGATGTGGATACGGTCCGCTTTCCCGACGGCTCCACCGGCGAGCTGGAGATCATTCGACATCCCGGGGCGAGCGCAATAGTTGCGCTGGCGGGCGATGCGACCGTCAGCGACCCCGAGCTGGTGCTCATCCGCCAGTATCGGTACGCAGCCAGCGGGTTCATATATGAGATTCCTGCTGGACGCCTGAACCCAGGGGAGTCTCCCGGCGACTGCGCCGCCCGGGAGCTTGCCGAGGAGACCGGCTACCACGCGGATCACCTGGCGCACCTGTTCACGATGTTCACGACACCCGGGTTCACCGACGAGCAGATTCACGTGTTCCTCGCGACGGACCTGCACGAGGGAGCCACGGCCCGGGAAGCGGACGAGTTCATGAGCGTGGAACGGCTGCCCCTCAGTCGCGCGCTGGCGCTGATCCGGTCGGGAGAGATCAGCGACGCGAAGACCGCGCTGGCCATCCTGCACGCATCCAGGTTCGGCCTGGCCCCAGAGTCGAACCGGCTATAATGGCATTAAGAGGTTACCGAGAGAGATCCGGGTGTGTTCCAACGGACGCATTCCGACGTCGTAAACGTCCTTAAATGGGGACGTAGCTCAGGGGCATCTGCTCGTGCCGTTATCCGTAACATATTGTCAGTAAACGTGTTGCCACATTGTATGCCAATTGGCCTACAGTGGCACAGGATCTGCGTTGTTAACGGGCAAAGGGAAGGTTGCGTCGGCCCAATGGGACCAACGTGAACCGCCTCGGTGAACAGGAGGAGTTCCATGACAGCACCCGCCCGCAAGCAGATGCCACTCCCGGTCCAGAACAGCCGCGAGGCGTGGCAGGCCGCCGATGACACAGTGGTGGTGCGTGCCTTTCTGGGTGGCGAGGCCCGCGCGTTCGACGAGCTGGTCCAGCGCTACCAGACTCGGCTCCTGAACTTCGTGTATCGCACGATCGGGGATCGGGAGCGCGCGGAGGATCTGGTGCAGGAAGTCTTTATCAGGGTGTACCGGCACATCCACCGGTTTGACACCACGAAGAAGTTCTCCACCTGGATCTACACGATCGCGTCGAACCTGGCGAAGAACGAACTCCGCAACCGTTCGCGCAATCCGCTGGTCCTGTTCCAGGCCATGGCCAGCACGCACACCGACGACGACCGGCCGCTGCAATTTGAGGACTACACCACCCGGCCGGATGACATGTACCAGAAGCGACACCTCCGGGAGCTGGTGGAAGAGACCGTGGCGCAACTTCCGGAACATCACCGGCAGGTGTTCGTGCTACGCGAGATCGAGGGCAAGTCGTACGAGGAGATTGCGGACATCACCCATTGCAACCTTGGGACGGTGAAGTCGCGCCTGAACCGCGCCCGCACGGCTTTTGCGGCCATCATCGAGCCGTGGGTGGCGTAGGCTCAACCTCCTGACGGCGCAGTCTGAGAGGGTTCGGCGGAGGGTGCAGCCAGATCGCGGAACCCGCCCCTGAGGGGCGGGTATCTGGGTCAGGTCGCACCTTTCACCGCACCCCGGATATTCATGCACTGCCGCCGCTTTCGCCTGCTCCACCTCCCGTTCATTGACGGCAGACTTTCCGCCACGCAGACGGCCGCGATGTGGGAGCATCTGGACGCATGTGACCGGTGTGGTCGGCTGGACGCGTCGGTTCGTCGAAGCCTGCTCCTGGCCCGCAACCTGCCGAGGGTCGTGGTTTCAGCCAGCTTCAATGCCCGGTTGAGTGCCCGGTTGCGTGAGACCGTGATGGAACCGCCGCGCTTGCTGCAGGCTCGTGTAGCGGGAGCGCTCCGGTATGGTGCGACGGCCGCCGTGATCGCTGCCGGCTTTGCCACGATGTGGGCATACCGGCCGCCCCTCATGGCCGCGCATCCCTCCGATGCAGGTTCAAAAGCCAAGCTGGTGGCTCACACAGCGGCCACCTCCGCACGTCCGCAAAACGTGACGCCCAGGACCCTGCCGGAAGTCCATGTATCAGCACAGTTCGCCGCCGGCCTGGTGACCGGGGTGGCGGTATGGCCCGGTGTGTTGATGGCTGATCGGACGGCGCGTCAGGTGGCCACCGCGGAGACGGTGCCGGGCACCGCGCCGTAGGGCGAGGGCCACGCGGCGGACGGCGGCCAAGGCCGTCCTGACGCCGTATATTCCCGGCATGAAGAAGGCGGAATCGGCCCAGCAGGCATTCCGCGCCGCGCTCAACAGCCAGGAGTTCGACCCGGCGTACTACCTGTACGGCGAGGACGAGTACCTGAAGCGTGAAGCGGCGCGGCACCTGATTGACGCAGCGGTGGAGCCTGCAATGCGGGCGTTCAACCTGGACCAGGCCCACGGCGCGGAGATCCAGGCGGAGTCCCTCGGTGTCATGCTGGGCACGCCGCCCATGGTGGCGAGTCGCCGCGTGGTGATCATTCACGACGTGGGGGCACTGCGGAAGCAGGCGCGAGGCGTACTCGAGCAGTACCTCAAGGCGCCGTCGGCAGACACGGTCCTGGTGCTGGTGGCGGGGAACGGCGAGAAACCCGACAAGACACTTCCAGCGATGGCGACCGCGGTGGAGCTTGAACCGCTGACCGGCGCGCAGCTCCCCAAATGGGTGGAGCGCCAGGTGGAGCGGGCCGGGGGATCCATTGACGAGCGGGCGGCCGCGCTGCTGCGAGACGTTGTCGGTGACGACCTGATGCAACTGGACCTGGAAGTGGAAAAGCTGGTCAGCTATGCTGGAAATGCAATGATCACCGAACATGCCGTGGAAGCAGTGGTCGGGGTACGCCGAGAGGAGACGCTTGGGCACCTGCTCGACGCCATCGCGGGGCGGAATACGGAGCAGGCGCTTGCCGCCCTGCCCCTCGTGCTGCAACAGCCAAAGGCCTCGAGTGTCACCATCGTCATGGCACTTTCGGTGCAGGTGCTGGCCATGGCGTGGGGGGCCGCCCGCAACTACCCACCGGCTCGGCTGAAGGGGGAATATTTTTCGATGCTCAAGGCAGGGAAGTCGCCGTATACCGGGCGCGCCTGGGGAGAAGCCGTGGATACGTGGGTCCGATACGCGCGCCACTGGTCAGTTGCCGAATTGACCTCGGCCCTCGAAGTGCTGGCGCGCACGGACCGCATGCTGAAGGCGTCCCGCCTGTCGTCTGAGGAGCAGGTCCTGGCGACGATGATCCTGGCGATCTGCCGCCCCACCGGACACCGGAGGGCCGCCTGATGCGCCGCCAGGTCCATGTCGTGCTGCTGCTCGCGCTCGTCGTCCTGATGTCAGCGGCATCGGCGCTCCACGCGCAGGTGGCGGACACCGCGACCGCAGTTCCGCGAACCAGCATGGACTCGGCGTTTGCGCGCGCCCGGGCGCTGGTGGTGAGCGGCCAGACGGTGGCGGGCCGACGGGTGGCGGATTCCATCCTGGCGGCGACACCGCCAGGATCCCCCACGTACGGAGATGCGCTGTATGGCCACGCAATGCTGGCTCCCACCGCGGCAGCCGCCGAGCGCGATTATCAGCGTATTATTGTAGAGTATCCGCTGTCGGCACACGCCGGGGACGCCCTGCTGCAGTTGGCGCAGATCGAGCGGTCGCAGGGCAAGCGCGCCGCCGCCATCCATCACCTGCAGCGATTCCTGATGGAGAATGCCACCGGCACCGCGCGCGCCCAGCCCGGGTTCTGGCTGGCCCAGTTGCTCTTTGAGCAGAATGACGACCAGGCCGCGTGTCGCGCCCTGGCGAACGCGCGCGCGGCGCTGGACCCGGGTGACGTAGAGCTGTTGAACCAGATGGAGTTCTATTCCACGCGTTGCGCGATGGCCGCCCGCGCGGCTGCGGATTCGGTTACGCGTGCCGACTCAGCAGCGCGTGCGGATAGCGTGGCACGTGTGGATTCACTCGCCCGCGTCGCGGCCCGGGATTCCGCCGGGCGGGCCGCCGCCGCCGCTCGCGAGCGGGCGCGGCGAACGCCGTCACCGGCCGGGAAGGCCGTGACCGGCGGCTATTCCGTGCAGGTGGGTGCCTACGAAGTGAAGTCGGCCGCGGAAGCCGCGGCCAGCCGCCTGCGTCAGCGTGGGCTCGACGCGCGCGTGGATGGCGACCAGAAGCCATTCCGCGTACGAGTGGGCCACTATACCACGAGCGCGGCCGCCGCGAGCGAGCTGGCCCGGATCCAGAAGCTCGGCATCAAGGGATTCGTAACGAAGATCGACGGTCGTTGACGCCCATGGCGCAAACCCCGCTGATGCAGCAGTACCGCGACATCAAGTCTCGCCATCAGGATGCGATCGTGTTCTTTCGCATGGGCGAGTTTTACGAGATGTTTTTTGAGGACGCCGAGCTCGGGGCGCGTGTGCTGGGCCTCACGCTCACCTCCCGCAACAACGGGGGCGCGGCCGACGTGCCCCTGGCTGGTGTTCCGGTGAAGGCCGCGTCGGACTATATCCGGCGGCTGGTGGAACAGGGTCACCGCGTGGCCATCTGCGAACAGGTGGAGGATCCCCGGCAAGCCAAGGGTGTGGTGCAGCGCGAGGTGGTGGAGACCATATCGCCAGGGGCGGCGCTAGCCGACGAGCTGCTGCAGGGCGGTCGCAACAACTTTGTCTGCGCCGTGCATCGGCAGGCGACGGCCGCCGGAGTGGCCGCGGCGGATATCTCCACCGGGGAGCTTCGCCTGATCGTGGCGCGGCCGGCGGAGCTGGAACCGGTGCTCGCCCGGCTGGCCCCGCGGGAGATCCTGCTGGCGCGCGGAAGTGGCGATGCCTGCACACCCGTGGTGCGCGGCGCCGAGAATGCGCTGGTCACTGAGCGCGAGCCCTGGGAATTTGATGAGGCCATGGCGCGTGACGACCTGGCCGCACAGTTCGGGGTGCTGTCCCTGGACGGGCTGGGCGTGGAAGCTGAAGACGGGAGTGCCATGAGCGCCGCCGGCGCGCTGCTTCGATACCTGCGCGAGTTGCAGCCCGGTGGTGTGCGGCTGGCCCATCCCGTGATTGAGCGGCCGGGCGGCGTGATGCCGCTGGACGAGATGACCAGGCGCAACCTGGAGCTGGTGGAGTCGCTGCGCGGCGGGGATTCCGAGGGAACGCTGGCCAGCGTCCTGGACCAGACCAAAACGCCAATGGGTGCGCGGCTGCTTCGCCATTGGATACTGGCTCCGCTCACCGACCTGGCCGCCATCAACGCGCGGCTCGACGCCGTAGAGGCGCTGACGAAGGATGCCCTGGCACGAGCGGCGTTGATCGTGGCGCTGGACGGCGTTCGCGACGTGGAGCGCCTGGCCACCAGGACGGCGCTGGGGCGCGCGACGCCACGGGACGTGCGCGCACTGGGCACGTCACTGGGTCGGCTTCCCGCGGTGTACGAAGCCGTGCAGCGCGTGGGCCACGCGGGTGCGCTGTCGGTCGTGCTTACCGGCTGGGATTCGTGCGCGGATCTTGCCGAGCTCGTGGTGCATGAACTTGTGGAGCGGCCGCCGCTGAGCATCGGGGAGGAACCGACCATTGCCGCTGGCGTGGACGGCGAGCTCGACGAACTTCGCGCGCTGCGGGATGGTGGAAAGGAGGCGATTGCCCGGATCCAGACGGAGGAGCGAGCCCGCACCGGTATCAGTTCGCTCAAGGTGGGCTACAACCGCGTATTCGGGTACTTCATCGAGGTGACGCGCTCCAACCTCCACCTGGTGCCCCCGGACTACCAGCGACGGCAGACGCTGACCAACGGGGAGCGGTTTGTCACGCCGGCGCTCAAGGAATACGAGGAGAAGGTGCTGTCCGCCGCCGAACGGATCGAGGCGCGCGAACGGACGCTCTTTGAAGACCTGCGGACGCGCGTGGGCGCTGAGATCACTCGGCTCCAGCACGCCGCGCGGACCGTGGCGGTGCTGGATGTGCTGGCAGGGCTGGCGGAGGTGGCCGTGCGCGAGAATTATGTACGTCCTGGAATACACGCGGGCTTCAGCCTGGAGATTTCAGCGGGTCGCCATCCCGTGGTGGAGCGGATGATGCCGCGTGACAAGTTCATCCCGAACGACATCGCGCTCTCCGAAGATGCCCGGATGATCATCCTGACCGGTCCCAACATGGCCGGCAAGTCCACCATCCTGCGGCAAGTAGGGCTCATTGTGCTGATGGCGCAGATCGGGAGTTTTGTGCCGGCGGCCCACGCGGAAATCGGCGTGGCCGATCGCGTATTCACGCGCGTGGGTGCCAGCGACAACCTGGTGCGGGGCCAGTCCACGTTCATGGTGGAGATGGCCGAAGCCAGCGCCATCCTGCACGGGGCAACGACGCGGAGCCTGGTGCTGCTGGACGAAATCGGCCGCGGGACGTCCACGTACGACGGCGTCTCCATTGCGTGGGCGGTGAGTGAACACCTGCACAATGCCGTGGGGTGCAAGACGGTGTTTGCCACGCACTATCACGAGCTGACGCAACTGGAAGACGAATTAGTCTCAGTTCGCAACTATAACGTGGCGGTACGCGAGGTGGGTGAGCAGGTGCTCTTCCTGCACCGGATGCAACCCGGGGGCGCTGATCGCAGCTATGGCATCGAGGTGGGGCGACTGGCGGGGCTTCCCGCGGAGGTCATCGCCCGGGCGCGGCAGGTGCTGGCGCTGCTGGAGGGCGAGCAGCTCGTGCCGGCGCTGAAGCACGCCAGGTCCGGTGCGACGCGAGCCAATGGGAATCCGGACCGCGAGGCCGGTGCCGGTGCCGGCGACGCAGCACGCCCGTCACGCGGAAGCCCGGCGCAAGACGCTGCCGAGACCCTGGGGCAACTGGCCCTGTTCGCCGGGGCCGACCACCCGGTGGTGCAGCGGCTGCGCGAGGTGGACATCAATACGCTGACCCCGCTGGAGGCGCTCACGCTGCTCAACGAACTGGTGCGAACGGTACAGCCGACGCGCTAACTTTTCCCTCCACCCACACCTGGTGCCCAAGTGATGACGAACGCGCGCAATCGGCAACCCTACGATGATGTGCTGCAGACCATCGGCTGGACGCCGCTCATCCGGTTGCAGCATGTCACGCGTGGCATGCGGACGCCGGTGTATGGCAAGGCGGAGTTCTTCAACCCGGGCGGCTCCGTGAAGGATCGCATCGGGATGCGCATCATCGAGCGGGCCGAACGTGAGGGGCGCCTCAAACCGGGCGGCACGATCGTGGAGGGCACCAGTGGCAACACCGGCGTGGGGTTGGCCATTGCCGCCGCGCTCAAGGGCTACCGGTGCATCTTCACCCTGCCAGACAAGATGTCGCAGGAGAAGGTGCGGCTGCTCAAGGCGTTCGGGGCGGAAGTGATCATCACGCCGACGGCGGTGCCACCGGACCACCCGGACAACTATGTGGTGAAGGCTCGGCGCATTGCACAGGAGACGCCCAACGCGATCCTGGCCGACCAGTTCTACAACGAGGCCAACCCGCAGGCGCACTATGAGACCACCGGGCCTGAACTCTGGGAACAGAGCGGGGGGCGCATCACGCACTTTGTCGCGGCTGCGGGCACCGGGGGCACACTCACCGGGGTCGGGCGCTACCTGAAGGAAAAGAATCCCAACATCCAGATCATCGCGGGTGATCCGGCGGGCTCGATCCTGGCGGACTTGTGGCGTTCCAAGGGACGGACGCATGGCGAGGGCGCGCCCTACAAGGTTGAGGGCATCGGGCAGGACAAGCTGCCGGGAACGCTCGACCTCTCCGTGATCGACGACTACGTCACCGTGAGCGACAATGAGGCATTCACCATGGCGCGCCGCCTTACTCGCGAGGAGGGCCTGTTCGTGGGTGGCTCGGCGGGCCTCATTGCGCACGTGGCGCTCTCGGTGGCTCGGCACATCGATGACCCCGGGGCGTTCGTGGTGACCTTCCTGTGCGATACCGGCGAGCGCTACCTGTCCAAGATCTACAATGACGAATGGATGCGCGAAAACCAGCTCATGGAAAGCGACCGGACCACGCTGGCCCAGGTGATCAGCAGCAAGAAGTCGGCGGCTGAGGCCATCATGAGCGTGGCGCCGACGGCGTCCGTGCGCCAGGCCTTGCGGCTGATGTCAACGCACGACGTCTCGCAACTGCCCGTGATGGACGGCGGCAACTGCGTCGGCTCGGTGAGTGAGTGGTCGCTTTCCGCGCGCGGACTGGAGGATGTAGCGGTGCTGGATGCCGCCGTCAGCGACGTCATGGATCCACCCTTCCCGGTGGTGGACGCGCTGCAGCCGGTGGAGGCCGTGGCGACGCTGCTGTCCAAGGCCAACCCGGCCGTGCTGGTGCGCAACAACGGCACGCTGCGGGGTATCGTGACGCGATCCGACATGCTGTCCTACCTCATGGCGCGCTGAGCGTCGCCCACCGTCTTCCCACTCCGGCCTCCGTGCGCATCACCGTACTCCTGGGCGGTACCTCCTCGGAGCGTGACGTCTCCATTGCCTCGGGGCTGCTGATTGCGCGCGCGCTGCGTGAACGCGGTCACGCCGTGGTGGCGGTGGACACCGTCAAGGGACCGTTCACCGAGGCAGCAGAGCGTGGCATGCTCGCCACACCGGTGATGAAGCACGTGCCGCCCACTCGCGCGGAGCTGGACGCGTTGCGGGCCGTGGAGATGGAGCGACTGGCGGAGGTGCTCCCCGCCTTGAGCGACACGGACGTGGTGTTCGTGGGGCTGCATGGCGGCACCGGCGAGGACGGCACGATTCAGGCGTTACTGGACCTGGCCGGACTCTGCTACACGGGCAGCGGGCATCTGGCGAGCGCACTGGCCATGGACAAGGACCTCTCCAAGCGGCTCTTCCGGGCGGCGGGTGTGCGCACGCCCAATTGGATCATGGCTCCAGCCGATGTCGCCACGGTGCGACATGAAATCGGGTTTCCTGCCATCGTGAAACCCGCCAACGAGGGTTCCACCGTAGGGCTGTCGCTGGTGAAGCGGGAGCAGGACCTGGGGGCAGCCATCGAGGAGGCCGCACGCCACGACCCGCAGGTGATGATCGAGCAGTACATCCCAGGGCGAGAGCTCACGGTGGGAATCCTGGGCGACGAAGCCCTGCCAGTTGGCGAAATCCTCCCGAAGCACGAGATTTACGACTACGAATGCAAATACACGGCGGGGATGGCCGAAGAGCAGTTTCCGGCCGACCTCACCGCCACACAGGTCGCCACCCTGCAGCAGCAGGCACTGGTCGCGTTCCGGGCGCTCAAGCTGAGCGGGTATGCCCGTATTGATTTTCGCATGACGCAGGCCGGGGAAACCCACTGCCTGGAGGCCAACACGCTGCCCGGGATGACGGAATTGAGCTTGATGCCCCAGGCGGCGCGCGCGGCAGGCCTGCCATTTGGGGAGCTGTGCGAACGGATTGCCCTGCTGGCCCTGAACGGAAAGGAGGTGGCGACGGACTGATGGCAGCGATTCCAATGACGGCCGCACTCGCTGGGGTACCAGCCGGCGTGCAGGCGAACGGCCTCTGGATTGGCCGCCGACAGCTCTTTGTGCGGTTTGCCGCCGAGGCGGAGACCGCCACGATGTACACACCAGAGGCGCTGGCCAGCGAACTGAAGCGGCTGCTCAAGCGCTCCACGTACCACTCGGTGAGTATCAGTGGGCGCGACCCCTTGGGCGGCGCGGCATTCCTGCAGGCCGCGTTCGAGAAGTTCCGCCCGTCCATCCCCGTGATGCTCGACGTCGATGGGCAGCGCCCCGAGGCCGTTGAGCGTGTGGCTGGCTTCGTGGCGCTGGTTCAGGTGACGCTGGAGGATACCCCGACGGAGCCAATGATCGAGCAGGCGGTGGCGACGCTCACGGCTGCCGCCAGCGCACACGTGACGCATGCGCTGGTGCTTGCACCTGAGGAGTCGACCACCGACGGGCAGATCCTGCGGGTTATCTCGCAGGCCCACGCGGCGGTGCCCGAGGTCTCCATTGTCCTGCACCCGCCCGTGGACAGCCTTACGCGGAACCGGCGCTGGTTGACGTTCATGGAAGAAGCCACGGCGCTGCACGGCGACCTGCGGGTGCTGGGGCGGCTGCCGCGTCCCACGGCCGCATACTAGGGCACCAGACGCCGCATTTGCGCGCCGGATTCTAACGTGGGGGCTGGCGCGGACGCCGTCTTTCGGGCATCCTCCTAGCATCGGCACGGCGGTCCTTCCGACTGCGACCAATCGGGATCAATCATGGTGACAGTGGACCACACACCACATCAGCGACTTCTCCAGACTACGCCTGGCGTCCGGTGGCTGGCCGTCGTGTGGCTGGGGGTGGCGCTGGTGCAGGCGACCATTGCCACGCCGGCCGACATGCTGGGGTGGCTGGGGTTCAGCGCCACGCAGCTTGGGCATGCGTGGTGGACGCTGTTCACGTACGGCGCGGTGCACGGCGCCGGCATCATGCTGGGCCTGAGCCTGTTCACGCTGCTGGTGTTTGGTCCACGGGTGGAGCAGGCCTGGGGTACGCGCACCTTCTTGCTCTACACGGCGTGGTGTACGGCGGGTGGGGCACTGACCCATGCCGTGTTCGTGCATCAGGGAATCCTGGAGGGTGGCGCATCCAGCATGTTCGGGCTGATGCTGGCCTACGCCTGGCTCTGGCCGCACGACGAGCTGGCGCTGTTCGGGGTGTTGCCCCTACGTGTCCAGACGCTGATGGGAGCACTGATCGGGGCGATGCTGGTCGCCGGAGTGACGGGTGGCAGCATGAGTGGGTGGGGGTACCTGGCCCAGTTGGGCGGGTTCCTGTTTGGCGCGCTCTACCTGAAGCGCCCCACACCCGTGAGCATCGATGAGCTGCGCCACCGCATGTCGCCGGCACCGGAACCCACTGACGAACCGCCGCGCGCCATCCCACGCTCGTCCATGCCGCGGTCCCGTCACGCCGACGAGGTGGATGAGATCGTGGCGCAGAGCAATGCCGCAGTGGCAAATCGGACGGTGCATGCTCCGCCCGAGACCACGCCACACGAAGGCCGGCGTGAGGCGCTCAATCGTGTGCTCGACAAGATCTCCCGCCAGGGGATCGAAGCACTGTCGCCCGAGGATCGCAGCCTGCTGGAGGAAATCTCGCGGCGCCTGAGGAGACGGGGCCGCTAACGAGAAAGCCCCCCGGACTTGCCGGGGGGCGAAACCGCCACGCCGTTCTCGCGGCGGCAACGGCATGCGAAGAGTTCGCGTGCCTGATTCCAACGTACAGTCACGCGGCGCCGAGCGCCAGACGCAAAACATGCCCAAACCAGCGCTGTTGGAAACGTTTCCCAATCCCTATCCGGACCGCAACTACGAAATCCGGATGGTTTGCGATGAATTCACGTCACTCTGTCCCGTTGGCGGCATTGAAACCGACGCGGAGGAACTCAAGCTGCTGGAGGGAGGGGCTCCGGACTTTGGAATCATCACCATCACGTATGTCCCCGGCGCGCAGTGCCTGGAGCTCAAGAGTCTCAAGCTCTACCTGTGGAGCTTCCGCAACGATGGCACGTTCTACGAACGCGCGGTGAACCGGATCCTGGACGACCTGGCGAGTGCATGCCGGCCGCGAGAGATGACGGTCACCGGGGATTTCAATGTGCGCGGGGGGATCAAGTCGGTGATCACGGCAGTATTAGGAACCTGAACGCACAACGGGCCGCCCGATCGGGCGGCCCGTTGTGTTCTTGCGACTGCCAGTGTGAATCAGAAGCTGTAGCGCAGCGAGAGCTGCATCTGGTAGTTGGAGGCCAGGTTGTCGTACGAGAATGTAGGTGTGGGTGAATAGTGGAACACGGGCGTGGCGCCTGCGGTAAGGTCGGTGCCGCCGGTGAGATTCTTGTAGGTCAGCAGGCTGACCTGACCGTAGGTGGTAGTCTGCTGTCCCCACCGGTTGTTGAGCAGGTTGGCAAAGTTGATGATGTCCAATTGCAGCGACACGTTCTGCAGGTTCATGGTCCGCAGCGATTGCCGCACACTGACATTGACCTGGTTGTTCCAGGGCGCGGTGCATGTGTTGCGGCCCATGATCTGGCCGCGCTGGTCGCGCAGGCACTTGTTCTGGTTGATGAACTGGTTGAACTCCGCGGCCTGGGTGGCCTGCTGAGCCGGGGTGCCGTCGAACTGGATCTGGGCAGGATCGGTGGCATCTGTCGGCACATAGATCGGGTCGTTGGCCGAGAACCCATCGCCATTCAGGTCGCTGTTGTACACGAAGGTGTACGGAATGCCCGAGCCGCCGGTGTAGATGAGCGAGACAGTGGTGTGGGAGGGGAAGGAGTAGCTGCCCTGCGCCACGATGCGATTGCGCTGCTCGAACGCCGAGCGGGTGGCGGTCTGGTCCATCTGATCGCCGGCCCAGACTCGACCATACCGGTACTGTGAATATGCCGTGCTCGAGGTGAAGCTCTGCACGTCCCAGCCGCGGCTGTAGGTGTAGGCGAGGGTGCCTTCCCAGTTGTCCACGAACCGGCGGGTGAGCTTGGCGGTGAGGTTGTAGAAATGATCCTTGTTCTGGTTGGCGACGTCAATGACGGTGCTGCGGGTGCCCGACAGCACGGGGGCAAAGGGCCGGGGGCCGTACATCACCCGGCCGTGGGCGTCGGTGCCCTGCGGGCCGGCCAGCGCCAGGTTGTAGTAGAAGGGTGAGTAGAGGGCCTTGGTGTAGAGTCCCTCAACCGTACCAATGAGGTCGTGCCCGAGGTCCCGGTCGTAGCCCAGCGAGCCGCGGAGCGTCTGCGGCATGCGGAGGTTGGACTGCAGCAGGTCAATCTCACTGCCGGCGCTGGCCGTGAGGCCGTTGCTGCACTGGGTGGGCGGGGTCTGCACGTTCGCGCTGTTGAACACCGGCGCGATGTTGGTGCAGGTGAGCAACGGCACCCCCGACAGCCCGGAGTTCTGGAAGGCGTTGCTCATCCAGACGTAGGCGGGGTGGCCCACGAATGAGCCGATGCCACCACGCAACTGGTTGACCTCATTGCCCGTGATGTTCCAGTTGAAGCCGACGCGCGGCGACCACTGGATGTTGCCCGATGGAATGTTGTGCGTGTCGCGGTTGTATTCCGTGAGCACGCTGGCATTCGTGGGGGGCTTGTTTGCAAAGGTGGGCAGGTCAGCGCGGATGCCGTACGTCAGCGTGAAGTTCGGCGTGGCCATCCACTGGTCCTGCGCGTAGGCGGCGAGCGTCGACGTGCGGAAGTTTACCGAACCGTCGCCCACGGCCGGGACGCCGACGATGTAGCGCCAGGCCTGGCCGTTGTTGAGGGAGTCGATGGAATCAAAGTACCAGACGCCATAGGACGACTGCGCGTACAGGTTGCGGGCCTTGTAGAACTCGTTCTGCGTTCCGAGGGTGACCGTGTGGGTGCCAAAGGGGAGCGTCACGTTATCCGTAAGCTCCATGATGTCCTGGTCCACTTCATTGCCCTGCGAGTATCGCTCCGT
>DASSOG010000044.1:0-25577 GCA_035700805.1 Gemmatimonadaceae bacterium
GGGCCGCCACATCACCAGGTAGCCGAACGGCCGCTGGCCCAGGTGCAGGGTGTAGCGAACGCGGTCGTCGCGCACCTGTGCCCACTCCACGCGGCGGATGAGGGAATCATCAGACGGATAGCGGATGATGTCGGTGTTGCCGCGCGTGCCATAGAGCGTGAGGTCCAGCGTCCGATCATGCTCTTCCACGAAGTACGCGGGCGGCGAGGCGACGGGCAGCACGAAGTCCTCCCACCCCTCGGAGGAAACGACGTCCCCATTGCCCGTCACCAGGCGTGGCGCTGTTGTGCGACCGGCATCGTGCGCCGCCGAGTCGGGCACCCACACGCTCAGCCCGCTGTCGAGCTGCACCCGCGTGAAGCCATTCACGCTCAGGTTCCGCCAGGCGATGGTCCCCGGGAGGAAGAACCAGTGATACGTGTCTCCCGGCACGGGTCGCGCGACCACGGTCCGGTCGGTATCCGGCAGCGCGGCGGCGGTGGGGTCGTCCAGGCGCACCCAACGTCCGACGGTATCCGGCGGCGGCGGGACGGCGGCGCTGCCCGACGGCGCGGCGGCGGCCGGGCGCAGCAGCACCGGGTAGCTGATGCGCGCGGTGTCGCGACCCAGGCCGGCCACCAGCTCGTAGCGCGCCGCCGAGTCGGGCGGGTTGGCCACGAACGCCATGAAGGCGCCATTGGGATACACGCGCGCCGGCTGCCCGTTGATGGTGAGCGTCGCGTTGCCATTCCCCACCGAGCCGAGCACGAAGGTGGAGTCGCTGGAGGTGATGACGTGCCCGGGCTGCGGATACACGACACGGATGGCCAGCGACCCGGCCACGAACGGAATGGGCGGCAGGCCCGGTGGCTGCGCCATGCCGCCGGTCAGCGAGGGCGACATCGCCGGGAGTGTGCCACGCGCGGTGTCTGCCGCGGACACGGCTGGAGCGGGGGAGGAAACAGGGGACGGCTGGTGGAACCCGGCGCACCCCGCGAGCGCCGTGACGGCGGCCAGCGCGAGGCGTAAGGCAGAACGCGGCATCGTCTCAAGCTATGGGCGGTGGAGGGGGGAGGGAAGCGACTGACGTTTCGGCACTTGCGCCCTCCCGCCGGGTTCATTGACCCCCCCTTGGGGGCGTCCTATATTCGCGCCTCATGGCGCGATCGAATGTGGAGTTACCGGCGTGAGTGTGTGCGCGTTCTGCGGTCGCGAGAACAACGCGAACTCCCGCTTCTGCATCGACTGCGGCAAACCCATGGCTCCTTCCGACGCGCGCGTCGTGCCCGCAATGGTACGCGACGCGGCCGGGAAGGTGAGTCCCCACCCCGCCGTTGAGTCCTCCACCCCAGCTTCCGGCCCGCCAGCCGGCGTTCCCAGCACCCGCGTGTCCACTTCCCCTGCCCCGTCCAGCATCATCTGCACGCGCTGCGGCAAGACCGTAGACGCGTCGTTGCCGTTCTGCGCGCATTGCGGCAGCCGGGTCACGGTGTCCACGACGGCGCCGGGGGCGTGCTCCAACTGCGGCGCGCCCTATCAGGAGGGCATCGACCTCTTCTGCGTGCGGTGCGGCACCCGGGTGGGCACGCGGGTTTCCGTGGTGGACCGGCCCACCGGCTCGGGGACGCAGGTGCTGGGCGTGGGCCGGCGCGAGGTGGGACCGAAGCTGGCGCTGCTCAACGATGCCGGCGACGTGGCCCGCACGTTCAACCTGGATCGCGGCGAGGCGGTGGTGGGCCGCGGCGAGGCGGACATCAAGTTTGCCGACGACGTGTACATGTCGCCGCTGCACGCGCGCCTGGACCTGCGCGAGGGCGTGCTCTGGGTGCGCGACCTGGGCTCGCGCAACGGGAGCTGGGCGTTCATCGAGGCGCCCACCAAGCTGCTGGACGGCGACCGGATCCTGGTGGGATCGCAGGTGCTGCGCTTCCGCCGGCTGGGCTACCCGGGGCCCCACTCACCCGAGGCCGACTCCACGCGCCGCATGGGCTCACTCACGCCGTCGCTGGACGTGGCCATCCTGGAACAACTGCGCGCGGACGGGAGCGTGCGCGATACCTTTCACCTCTCGCCCGGCCGCGGCGTGCTGCTGGGCCGCGAAACGGGTGATTGGACCTTCCCGTACGACCAGACCATGAGTGGGCGCCACGCGGAGCTCCGGTCGGAAGACTCGGATTTCTTCGTACACGACACGGCCAGCCGCAACGGCGTGGCCATGGCGGTGCGCGGGGAGCAGCCCTTGAAGAAGGGCCAGCGCCTGCTGCTCGGCGACCAGATCCTGCGCGTGGAGAGTGTGTGAGCCAGTTGAAAATCTGCCCACAGTGCGGCACCGAGTACGAACTCGACCAGCGGTTCTGTCCCAAGGACGGCACCACACTGCGCATGCAGGGCAGCGAGAACGACCTGGTGGGCTCCATCATTGCCGACCGCTACCACGTGCTGCGCAAGCTCGGCGAAGGCGGCATGGGCCAGGTGTACCTGGCCGAGCACGTGAAGATGGGCCGCAAGAGCGCGGTGAAGGTGATGAACCCCGGCATGGTGAACGATGCCGACGCGATCAGCCGGTTCAACCGCGAGGCCTCCAACGCCAGCCGGATCAACCACCCGAACGTGGCCGCCGTATATGACTTTGGTGAAACCGGCGAGGGCCTGATCTACCTGGCCATGGAGTTCGTGGAGGGGCCGCCGCTCACCAAGCTCATCGAACAGCTGGGCGCGCTGCCGCCGCTGCGCGCCGCCGACATCTGCCGGCAGGCGGCCGACGCCCTGTCCGTGGCCCACGACATGGGCATCGTGCACCGCGACCTGAAGCCCGACAACATCATGGTCGCGAAGAACCGCGACGGATCGGACCTGGTGAAGGTGGTGGACTTCGGCATTGCCAAGGCGGCCGACAACGAGGCCCAGAAGGTGACCAAGACGGGGCTGGTGGTCGGCACGCCCGAATACATGAGTCCCGAGCAGCTGGCCGGCGACAAGCTGGATGGCCGCAGCGACATCTATTCACTGGCGCTCGTGGCGTTCAACATGCTGACGGGCAAGCTCCCGTTCCCCAGCGAGTCGGCGCAGGAGGCGATGATCATGCGCCTCACCGACAAGCCCAGGCCGCTGGCCGAGATGAAGCCCGACACCGCGTGGACCGACGAAGTGCAGGCGGTGATGGACAAGGCGCTGGAGCGCGACGCGGCACAGCGGTACCAGGGCGCGGCGCAGTTCGGGCGCGACCTGTACCAGACGGTGGAAGCCATGCCGCAGAGCGTGGCGGCCGCGGCGGGCACGCAGGTGATGGGCGCCGCGGCGGGCGCGGGCTCCGCGTCGGCGCCCACGGCGGCCATCCCGGCCACGCGCGTCGCGGGAGCCGCCGATCGGCCGGGCGCAAAGCCGACACCCGCCCCCACGCCGGCCGGCAAGAGCAAGGCCCCCCTGTTCGCGACCATCGCGGCGGTGGTGCTGCTGGGAGGTGGCGGCGGCGCGTGGTACATGCTCAAGGACCAGGCGCCGGCCACCAATCCAGGCACGCCGCCGGTGACACACACCGCAGCGGACAGCAACAACAAGGGCGATGCTGAGGGCGTGAAGACGCCAGCGAATTCGGACGGATCGAGTTCCGGGACCGAGCAGTTCCGCGACCCCCGGCAGACGAACCCGGGGAATTCCCCGCGGAACGCCGGCGGGAGCTCCGACACCAAGTCCGCGGGGCGCGGCGCCGAACACCTGCCCGCGGGAACCCGCCCGGCTCCGGCCACGCCCCAGGTGGACGTGGATGCGGAGTTGGCGCGCTATGAGGACGTCATCACCGGCGCGAAGTTCGATAAGCCCGCCGCGCTGGGCCTGATCAAGTCCATGGACGGGTTATCGGGAAAGCTCACGTCGCCCGTCCAGGAAGTCCGCGCCGCGATCATTCGTGCCACCGCGGAAGAAGTGCTCGGCCGACATGCCGCCGGCTGCCAGATGTTGCAGGCAGTCAAGGACAAGGCGCTGACGACGTCGTACATCTCGACGGTCAATGCAATGCTCAGCACCTGCAACTGACCCTTCACTGACTTTCGCTGCCATGTCCTCCTCCGGCGCCCCCACCGGCACGATCACGGTCCACGTCTTTGGACGCACCGACGTCGGTCGCGCGCGCGAGCACAACGAGGATTCGTTCGTGGTCGCCGACCTCACGGCGGACGACGCCTCGCTGCAGCCGTCGGTCCGCACGCACACGGCCGGCCACCGCGGCTCCCTGTTCATGGTGGCCGACGGCATGGGGGGCGCGGCCGCGGGCGAGATCGCGAGCGAGATGGCCACGTCCATCGTGCTGCGCGAACTGCGCAGCAGGTGGCTCCCCAACCCGGACACCACGGGCGAGGCATTTGCCGCCGCGCTGAAGCAGGCGGCCACCATCGCCAACAGCGAGATCAACGCGTACGCCGCCAACCACGCGGAATACCGCGGCATGGGCACCACGGCCACCATCGCGGGGCTGCTGGGCGACACGGTGTACCTGTGCCAGGTGGGCGACAGCCGCGCCTACCTGGTGCGCAACGGCGTGGCGCGCCAGATCACCAAGGACCAGTCGCTGATGCAGAAGCTGGTGGAAGCCGGCGAGCTCACCGAGGAGGAGGCCGAGCACAGCGAACGGCGCAACATCATCCTGCAGGCCCTGGGCCCCGAAGGGACGGTGAAGGTGGACCTCACGCACCAGAAGCTCCGCCGCGGCGACACGCTGGTGCTCTGCAGCGACGGGCTGTCCGGGCAGGTGACGCGCGACGAGATCGGGCAGGCGGTGCGCGAGGAGCGCGACCTGATGACGGTCTGCAAGCGGCTCATCGACCTGGCCAATTCGGCGGGGGGTCCGGACAACATCACGGTGATTGCCGTGCGGGTGGAGGGCGAGGGCCTGGAGGACGCGGGCGAGGGTGACGAGATCGGGCACCGCGTCTTCACGCTGCCCGACGCCGGCGCCACGCCGCCCATGGGCGTGGACCGGGTGCTGACGCGTGACGCGGACCGGGCGACCATTCCGGTGCATGCCGTGGCGCGCGATACCGTGCCCGTGGCGGACGACGAGGAAACCCCGGTGGTGAGCGACGAACGCCGCGCGCGTTCAGCGGCCATCCAGCGCGGGCTGGCGGTGGCGCTGGTGGCGGCCGTGGTGCTGGTGGGCGCCTGGCTGTTCTTCGGGTGAGGCCCGCCGTGGCGCCCCCCGCTCGCGGCGCCGGACGGGCCCTCCGGCCCGGCGGCTGACATGGCGCTCGAACTGCGCATCCTGGGTGGCGCGCGCGCCGGCCAGCGCGAGGTATTCGAGAAGTCTGTCATCGCCATCGGGCGTCATCCGCGCAGCGACCTCCGGCTGGATCCGGAGAAGGACCTGGACGTGTCCACGCGGCACGCCGAGATCCGCCTGCTGGACGGCAGCTACACCCTGTACGACAACGGGAGCACCAACGGGACGTTCGTGAACGGTGAGCGCGTGCTGCCGGCGCGCGTGCTGAGGGATGGCGATCGGATTGCCTTTGGCGCGCAGGGACCGCAGGTGGAGGTGCGGTTCGTGGCCGCGGCCGCGCCGGCCTCGGTAGCGGGCCAGACACCGACCACGCACAACCAGCCCCCCGCGCCGACTGCCGGCCGCGCCGCACCGGCGGAGGACGCACCCCGTCGGTCCACCACGGAACGCATCGCGATCGCGGTCCAGGAGCAGACCTCGCGCCTTTCCAGGATCCTTATAGCGGCCATCGTGGTGCTGGGCGTGGGGATCGGCACGGCCTACTGGCTGGGCAACCGGACCGCGCAGACGCAGGTGCAGCAGCTCCAGCGGGTGCTGGCGCAGAACAAGGCGGCCACCGAGTCGCTGGCCACGCGGCTGGACGCCCTGGCCGACTCGAACTACCGCCGCCTGCTGGAGGCCCGCAGCGATTCACTGCGACGCCGGGCGCAGACGGTTTCCGCCACGTCGCCGAGCACCATCGATTCCATCCAGGCGGCGCTGGAGTCGCAGAACCGGCTGCTGCGGATGGACCTGCCGAGCATCAATGCGCGCAACGCGCCGGCGGTGGCCATCCTGTACTCCGAGATCAACGGGCACGCATATGGCGGCACGGCCTTCGCGGTGACCAGCGGCGGCCTGATGCTCACCAACCGCCACAATGTGCGCGACGCCGACGGGACGGGCGCCACTCGGCTGGCGGTCACCTTCCGCGACACCAAGGACGTGCTGCCGGCGCACGTGGTGAAGGTGAGCGACGATCCCGACGTGGACCTGGCGCTGGTGCAGGTGGACCGCGAGGGCCCGTTCCCGACGGTGCACGGCGTGACCGGATTGCCGAGCGCCGCGCCGGAGGGCGCCCCCGTGGTGTCCATCGGTTTTCCGTTGAGCAACGACCTGCCAATGGAAGGAACCGGCGCGAACATGATCGCCAAGACCTCGCTGGACCCGGGCACCGTCAGCAAACGCGTATCGAACGTGCTGCAGATCGATTCGTACGCCACGCACGGCTCCAGCGGCAGCCCGGTGTTCAACGCGCAGGGCGATGTGGTGGGCGTGGTGTTCGGCGGGCCGGCGGCCGCCAACGGGCGCATTGTGTATGCCGTGCCTGGGGCGCGCGTGCTGGCGTTCCTGCCGGCCAAGGTGGCGGCGGCCGTCGGCAAGTAGGCGCCTCAGGGCCCCGCTGGCGTGAGCTTGCCGAGCACGCGGGGGCCGCGGGCGCCGGTGACACCGGGCAGGTTCCCCGGCCGGCGTTCCATGAACAGGTGGCCGAGCAGCGCGAACGCCACCGCCTCACGGGCCTCGTCGTCAAAGTACAGTTCGCTGAACCGCCGTACGCGCATGGATGGCAACGCCTCGGCCACCATCGCGCGCAATACGGGATTTCGTGCGCCCCCGCCAGAAACGAGCACCTCCTCCACTGGCTCCGGCAGGAAGCGCCGGTACGCGTCGGCAATGCTGCGCGCCGTGAGGGCCGTCGCCGTGGCAATGATGGCTTCCGGTGACGCCGAGGCCTGGAGCTGCCGGCATCGCTCGATCAGGCGAGTGGTATAAGGCGTGCCAAAGACTTCCCGCCCGGTGGACTTGGGCGGTTCGAGGGCAAAATACGGATCGCGCAGGAGTTCGTTGACGACTTCGTCCATTGGCGTTCCGCTGGCGGCGTGCGCCCCGTCCACGTCGAAGCGCTGGCCGGGATAGAGCGAGCGCACCACCGCGTCCATGACCATCACGCCGGGCCCCGTATCGAATGCACGAACCGAATCCAGGGCGCCGCCTGGCGGGACCACTGTGACATTGCCGATGCCGCCGATGTTCTGCAGCGCGCGCCATTGGTCGCCTGCAAACAGCAGTGCATCGGCCATGGGAACCAGCGGCGCCCCCTGCCCGCCGGCCGCGACGTCGCGCACGCGGAAGTCGCTGACCACATCCAGCCCCGTGCGCTCCGCGATCACCGCCGCCTCGCCCACCTGCCAGGTGGAGTGTGGCGGTTCGTGCCAGAGGGTCTGGCCGTGCGACGCGATGGCGCGCACCTCGTGGCGGGGCACCCCCGACTCGGCCAGCACCTGCACCGCGGCGTCGGCCAGCCAGTGGCCCAGGTCGGCCTGCAGCCGGCAGTAGTCCCGCGCAGTGCCGCCGGACATGGCGTGTTCCAGCGCGGCACGCTGCGCCGAAGAATATTCGTGAACTGTAAAAGCGAGCAACTCGGGCGCATAACCGGCCGCGCGCTCATGAAAGCGCACCACGACAGCCGACACGCCGTCCAGCGAGGTGCCGGACATGAGCCCCACGTAGGCCGGCGGTCGCGGCGTGGCGGCTCGGGCACCGGCCCCCGTCGGCGGTCGCGGCGCGGGCGTCACGGCACCGGCGGCGGGCAGCGTCCGGTGGCGCGGCGGATCACTCCGCCTTCGCGCGCGAGCGCCGCGCGGGCCGCGTCCGCCTCGACGCCGAGACAGTGCATCACAATGGCGATCTTGACCGCGCCACCGGCGCGGGTGAGCAACGCGTCCGCGTCCGGCGGCGCGAGGTCACAGACTTCGGCCACGATGCGCCGGCTGCGATCGGCCAGCTTGGCGTTGGTGGCCTGCAGGTCCACCATCAGGTTGCCGAACGTCTTGCCCAGCCGGATCATGGCGCCCGTGGTGATCATGTTGAGCACGAGCTTGGTGGCCGTGCCCGCCTTGAGGCGGGTGGAACCCGTGAGCGCCTCCGGGCCGGTGATGGGCAGGATGACGATGTCGGCCAGCGCGCTCACGGCGGGCGGCGGCGGTGAGCAGGCCACGAGCGCCGTGCGCGCCCCGACCGTGCGGGCGTGCGCCAGCGCGCGGGCGACGTACGGCGTGGTGCCGCTGGCGGCAATGCCCACGACGAAGTCGCCGGCGCCGACCCCGGCGGTGGAGAGATCGCGCACGGCGTCATCCACCCGATCCTCCGCCCCCTCCTGCGAACGCGTGAGGGCCGGGATGCCGCCGGCGATGATGCCCTGCACCATGGCGGGATCGCTGCCAAAGGTGGGCGGGCATTCGGAGGCATCCAGCACGCCCAGTCGCCCGGACGTGCCGGCGCCCACGTAGAACAGGCGACCACCCGAGCGGAAGGTTATCTCCGCCTGGGTGATCGCCCGTGCGATGTGTTCGCGCTGCCCGTACACGGCCTCCGGCACCAGGCGGTCTTCACTTGCCAGGAGCTCGACGATCGCCAGCGGCTCGGCGAGGTCGATGTCGGCCGTGCGCGGGTTGCGCTGTTCGGTGATGCGGGGGTCGCGGGAGGGAGCGGCCACCACCCGATCAGTGAAGCGTGATTGGCGACGTGAGCTGGATGGTCATGGCGCTGCCCCGGGCAATGCACCCTTCGTGGTTCGCGGTCACCGCGGCCGCGCCCGCGCCGGCGGCGGCACCCGCGGCGGCACCCACCACGGCGCCCTTGGTGCTCTTGCCAATGAGCCGGCCGGCAATCGCGCCGACCACCGCGCCGCCCACTACTTTCTTCGCGTCGCTGGACTTGGACTCATTCCGGATGTGCTCGATCTTCTCGTCGGTCACCTTGGCGGCCAGCGCGTAGGCCTGCCCGCCGATTTCCACCGAGTAGGGCTCAAAGCTCATCGTGATGGGATCCTTGGAGTTCTCGCTGCGCTTGAGCTCCGTGATCCTGAGGCTCACCACCGCGCCCGCCGGAATGACGGCGCCGTTGCTCCCGCTCACGGCCGTGGCAACCGTCGCCTTGACCGTCTGGCCCACCTTGTTGCTGTCCGTGCACACGTTCGTGCTGGGGTGCAGCGCGATGTTCGTCCCGCTGGCAATCTCGGCGGGCGGCTTCGGGGTCGGCTTTGGCGTGGTTGCCGCGGGCTTCGTGGTCCTGGGCGCCGGCTTTTCAACCTTGGGTGCCGCCTTGGGAGCGGGCTTGGTGGCCTCCGTGCTGGCGGACTTGCTCGCCGCCGCCGTGTCGCCCAGCGCCGGCTGCGTGGCCGCCGCGCCACCGGCCATCGAGAGGTCACTGCTCATGGCCGTATCCTTCGCGGATTCCCTGGCCCCACCACACGCCGCCATCAGCATGCCGATGCCCAGCGCGCCCACCAGTTGGTACGTCTTGCGTGTCATGACTCCTCCAGTTGAGTTCCCGATATATTTGGCGCGTGAGCGCCCGTACCCGCATCGCCTGCCGACGGCCTGAATTATACCCGAAACGGGGCGCCGTGTGGCGCGCCACCGCCTGCGGTCCCGCGCGGCGAGGGTCGCTGCAATGAGCCAGCGCCCTACGCTGCGACGGTTACTCCCGTATTACCACCCCTACAGGGGGCGGATGGTCATCGGGCTCTCGCTCACGGTGGTGTCATACGCCTTTTCCACCACCGGCCCCTGGTTCCTGAGCAAGGCCGTGGACGACTTTGTGAGCAAGGCCCCCATGTCACAAATCTGGTGGCTGGTGGGGGCCATGCTCGGGGTGGCGCTGGCGGGCGGGTTCTTCCGCTACCTCATGCGGCAGATCCTGAACAGCGTCAGCCGCTGGATCGAGTACGACCTGCGCAATCACCTGTTCACGAAGCTCGAGACGCTGGACGCCGAGTACTTTGCGCGCACGCGCACGGGCGACCTCATGGCCCGGCTCACCAACGACCTCTCGGCCGTGCGCCTGGCCGCCGGGCCCGCGGTGATGTACCTGACCAACACCATCGCCGGCGGCACGTTCGCGCTGCTGTTCATGCTGAACATCGACGTGCGGCTCACCGCGCTGGCGCTTTTGCCGATGATCCTGCTGCCGATTTCCATGATCTGGCTCGGACGTGCCATCCATCACCGGTTTGAGGCGGTGCAGGATCACTTTGGCCGCATGACCACGATGGCGCAGGAGAACATCTCGGGCGTGCGCGTGGTGCGCGCCTACCGGCAGGAGGCGCCGGAGGCCGCGCGGTTCGCGCGCCTGGGCGACGAATACCTGGCCAAGCAGATGCGACTGGCCGCGCTCTACGGCATGATGCACCCGTCGTTCAGCACGCTGGCCGGGCTGGGCAGCGTGGTAGTGCTGGGGCTGGGCGGCGCGCTGGCCATCCGGGGGCAGATCACCGTGGGCGCCTTCGTGGCGTTCGGCCTCTACCTTGGCATGCTCACGTGGCCGCTCATTGCCCTGGGGTACGTGATCAACCTGTTCCAGCGCGGGGCCGCGTCCATGGGACGGCTGCTGGACATCCTCGACGCGACGCCGATGGTGACCCAGGTGGCGCAGCCGGCGCCCCTGCCCGCAGGGGCGTCGGGACGGACTATCGAGTTCCGTAATGTCGGGTTTCACTTTCCCGTGCGCGACGGCGCCGCGCCCCAGTGGGTGCTGCGCCAGTTGAGCTTCACCGTGCCCGCCGGCGCGACGGTGGGCGTGGTGGGCGCCACGGGCAGCGGCAAGAGCGCGCTGCTGGACCTGGTGCCGCGCGTGTTCGACCCCCAGGAGGGGGAGATCCTGATTGACGGGGTGCCGCTCACCCGGCTGGACGTGGACGCGTGGCGCCGCGAGGTGGGCTACGTGCCGCAGGAGAGTTTCCTGTTCAGTGAAAGCATTGGCGAGAACCTGATGTACGGCGCCCCGGATGGCACACACCGGGAATGGGCCGCCGGCGTGGCGCAGCTCACCGAGACCATCAACAGCCTGCCGGAGCGTTACGACACCATGCTGGGTGAGCGCGGCATCAACCTGTCGGGCGGGCAGAAGCAGCGCGCCGCCATCGCCCGCGCGCTGTCGCGCCGCCCGACGGTGGTGCTGCTGGACGACGCGCTGAGCGCGGTGGATACGCACACCGAGGCGGAAATCCTCAACGCCCTGGACACCGCGCTCTCGGGCCGGACGACGCTCATTGCGTCCCACCGGGTGTCGGCCATCCGCAATGCGACATTCACTATCGTGCTCGATGACGGTCGCATCGTGGAACAGGGTACGCACGATGAACTGATTGCCGCGCAGGGACGCTACTGGTCGTTGCTCAACCGCCAGCAGCTCGAGGAGTCACTCGACGCGCCGGTGGCTGGCGCGTGACTCAGATCCGGTTCAGGATCCAGGCGGGCGTGAGGCGCTGCAGCAGCCCGGTCAGCACGGTCAGGTAGCCGGTGACCAGCAGCACCCCCACGACCACGAGCAGCACGCCGGACGCGCGCGTCAGCCACGCCAGCCGCGCCCGGTTGCGCTGCGCAAAGCCGATCAGCTCTTCCAGCGCCACCGCCGAGACGAGAAACGGCACCGCCAGCCCCAGCGAGTAGGCGCTGAGCAGCACGGCGCCGCGCCCCGCGTCACCCGCAGTGGCGGCGAAGGTCAGGATCGAGCCGAGGATCGGGCCCAGGCAGGGCGACCATCCCGCGCCGAACGCCATCCCGACGACCACGGTGCCCAGGTAGCCGAGCGGCTTGCTGCGCAGGTGGGGCCGGGTATCGCGCGCCAGGAATCCGATGTTGAACGCACCCGCCAGGTACAACCCGAAGACGATGATCACCGCGCCGCCCGCGCGGGCCAGCCACTGGCGGTGCACCAGCAGCGTGCGTCCCACCGCGCTCGCGGCCACGCCCATGGCCACGAACACCATGGAGAAGCCCAGCACGAACAGCGCGGCGTGCAGCAGCGCGAACCGGCGCGAGCCTCGCACGTCCTCCAGCGAGATGCCGGTGATGAAGGTGAGGTAGCTGGGGACGAGCGGCAGCACGCACGGTGAGAGAAAGCTGATGAGCCCCGCCAGGAATGCGACGAGGAGCCCCATCTCCGCCGCGGGGGTCACGCCGGGCTGCCGCTTCCGGCCGCGGTGTCGTGCGCGCCGGCGTGGGCCGCCAGGACGGCGGCAACTTCCGCCCCGGACATGCGTTCCACGTCGTCGGTATCCTCGGCGCGGCGCTGCACGCCGCGAACCACCTGATCCACGGTCACCAGCGGCGCGTCGGCCTCCGCCTTCAGCACCACTTCCCACTTGCCGCGGTCCGGGCCCTTGAGCGTATGTCGATAGGTGGCGGTGTACACCGTGTGGCGTTCCGGGGATACGTGCTCGGGAGCGTATGGGGAATCCGCGTCCGGCACTTCCACCACCGGCGGCTCCCCTTCCGGCGATCCCGCCGCCGACGACGTGAGGTCCGCGACGTCCGGCGGCGCCTCCGGCAGCGCCGCGGCATCGGCCGCGATCACCGCCACGCCGCTCTCCACCCCGTTCACCCGGCGCGGCCCGAACAGGTGCGCCTCGATCACCTGCGCCCCGCCGAGCTGCGCGATGAAATCCACGATGAACCGCTCCCGCGTCTCGCCGGCGATCATGTGGCAGCCGCCGCGGCCGCCACCGGCCCGGTGCGTCGCGCGTCCAGTTCGCGTTCCACGTACAGCCGCAGGATATGCATGAAGTCCTGGGCGTTCGTGACCACGCCAAAGGCCTGGTGCGTGCCGCGGTCCTTCAGCTTGCTCACCACGAACTCCGAGGAGTCCACGCAGATGGTGGTGAGTTCGTGCATGGCGCCCGCCGCGTCGGTCACGAAGGCGGGGAGCATGTTGCCCGTGCCAATGGAGTGCAGCACCGTGGCCACCATGATGGCCATGGTGGCGCGGATGGTGTGGTAGCGCATGGCATCCTGCGCCTCGAGCATGTCGGTGAGCACGTCGGGCAACGGGCCGTCGTCCCGGATGGAGGCGGCAAGCACGAACGGCACGTCGTGCAGCACGCAGGCGCGCATGATGCCGTCGGTGATGATTCCCTGCTCCACCGCCGCGCGGATGGAGCCCGCGGCGCGCACCTTGTTGATGGCGCGCATGTGCAGGCCGTGGCCGCCCTGCATGAGGGCGCCGGTGCCGGTCATCCCCAGCGTGGTGCCAAAGATGGACGCCTCGATGTCGTGCACGGCCACGGCATTGCCGGCCAGCAGGGCCTTTACGAAGCCGTGCTCAATGAACCAGACGAAATCCGCCCGCGCCCGCGAATGCACCAGCGCCGGACCCGTCACCCACACCGGGTAGCCGCCGCGCTCCCGTTCCTCGATGAGCAGCCGCGCCATCTGCGTGTAGTCTATGGGCTTCTCGCGCGACACCTCGCTGGACATGAAGGCGAACTCATCGCCGCCCGCTACCGCCAGCGCATGTTCGTAAACATAGATACCCTCGGTGCCATCTTCCGCGCGCCCCACCGCCACCGGTTCGCCCGCGCGCACGGCGCGCATCTCGCGATACCACACCACGCCGTCGTCGGCCAGCACCAGGGCGGCGTCCATGCGCGGCAGCCGCGGCGTGACCCAGGCGCCCCGCACGCGCACGTAGGTGGGCAGGTTGGTGGTGGAGAAGAATCCCTCGGGCAGCACCCCATCCGCCGGGGCGGGCACGAACCGCGCGTCAGGCGCGTGGGCCAGCGCCGGCGCGTCGAGGTTCGGGGGAGGGATGATGGTCACGCGTGAAAGATGACGGGGGCAGCAAGGGGGAACAAGCCACGTCCGTCACAACAGGCTCACCGGATCCCGGTCCACGCCGACGCGCATGCCACCCCCCTTGGGGACCGGGAACCGCATGGCAAAGTAGCGGGCCACCCGGGTGAGCGGGCCCGCCTCCGCGCTCTTGAGCAGCAGGTGCCACCGCCATCGCTTGTTGACCCGATCCACCGGACAGGGAGCCGGCCCGACGATGGAAAGCGCCCCCGGCTCGCGGCGATCCACCAGGGCGTGCAGCCATGCGCCCGCGTCCTGTGCCAGTTGCAAGGTGGCCTGTTCGTTGAACCCGCTCACGATCACGTTGGCCAGCCGCGCAAAGGGGGGATAGGGCGGACTGCGGCGCCCCTCCAGCTCCTCATGCACGAAGGCGTGGTAGTCGTGCGCCGCCGCCCAGCGAATGGCGTGGTGCGACGGCACGCGCGTCTGCACGATCACGGCGCCCGGCTTGGGGCCGCGGCCGGCCCGCCCCGCCACCTGGCTCACCAACTGGAAGCACCGTTCCGAGGCGCGGAAGTCGGGCACGTTGATGCCGACGTCCGCGTCCACCACGCCCACCAGGGTGACGTTCGGAAAATCCAGCCCCTTGGCGATCATCTGCGTACCCAGCAGGATGTCCACCTCGCCGCGCCCGACGCGATCCAGGATCTGCGCATGCGCCCACTTACCAGAGGTGGTATCCATGTCCATGCGCGCGACGCGCGCGGCGGGAAACCGCTCGCCAAGCAGGCGTTCCACCTGTTGCGTGCCCAGGCCGCGCCCGCGCAGCACGCGGCCCCCGCACTTGTCGCAGGTGGTGCGCGCCGGCTCGGTGTGCTGGCAGTAGTGACACACGAGTCGCTCGGGCACCTTGTGGTACGTGAGGCTCACGTTGCAGTTGGGACACGCCGCCACGTCGCCGCATGACTCGCACTGCACAAAGGACGCGTATCCGCGGCGATTGAGCAGCAGGATGCTCTGCTCCTGGCGCGACAGCCGCTCATGAAGCTGCTGCTCAAGTTCCGCGCTGAGCACGTACCGCAGCGCGTACTCCTCGGGCGACAGGCGCGCGGGATGGGTCTGCGGATCGGGACGCCGCATGTCCACCACCTGCACGCGCGGCAACGACCCGCCACCCACCCGGCCGGGCAGTGAGAGCAACCGGTGACGCCCGCGCTCCGCATTGGACCAGCTCTCCAGGCTGGGCGTGGCGCTGCCCAGCACCACCACCGCCCCCGCCGCGCGGGCGCGCACCAGCGCCACCTCGCGCGCATGATAGCGCGGCGCCTCCCCCTGCTTGTACGTGGCCTCGTGCTCCTCGTCCACCACAATGGCGCCCAGGTCGCGCACGGGCGCGAACACCGCGGACCGCGCGCCCACCGCGATGCGCTTCTCGCCGCGTTGCAGCGCCAGCCACGCGTCATACCGCTCGCCGTCGCTCAACCCGCTGTGCAGCACGGCCACCTGATCGCCGAACACCGCGCGAAAGCGATCCACGGTCTGCGGCGTGAGCGCGATCTCCGGCACCAGCACGATGGCGGTCTGTCCGCGCTCCTCCACCACGGTGCGCAGGAACTCCAGGTACACGTGAGTCTTGCCGCTGCCGGTCACGCCGTGCAGCACGAACGACTGCCCGCCCTCGGCCTCGCGAAGCGCCGTTATCGCCGCGGCCTGGGCCGGCGTGGTCTCCACGCGCGCGGGAGCCTGCACCGGCCGGGAGAGGAATGGGTCGCGCGTCACCACCTGCTGCTCCACCGCCACCAGCCCACGTCGCGCCAGGGCGGCGACGGCGGAGCGCGAGACGCCAAGCTGCGACACCAGGTGCTCCACCGGGGCGGCTCCGCCCAGCGATTCCAGCAGCTCGTACACCGCGCGTTGTGCCGGCGCCCGCCGGAACTCCTTATCGCGCTCCAGCAGCGAGGGAATCTCACGCGCGATCCGCGCCACCTGGCGCTCCTTCCGGACCGGCTCCGGCGCGCGGACGGCCCCGAGCGCCGCCGGCAGCATGGTGCGCAGCACCAGGCCCAGCGGCGCCGCATAGTACCCCGAGATCCAGCGCGCGAGGCTGAGCAGGTCCTCGCCCAGGACCGGTGCGTCGTCCGGAGCCGCCAGGACCTGGCGCAATTCCATGGCATCGCCCGGCTCCGCGGGACCCACCACGAAGCCGATGGTCGGCCGCCCGCGCACGGGCACCACCACCCGCGCGCCCACCCCCGCGCGCGGCACCAGCTCCGCCGGCACGGCGTATGTGAATTCACGAAAGAGCGGAATGGGCAGGGCCACCGACACCAGCGTGCCGGCGCCTCCCGCCGCCGGGGCCGGGGCCGGGGCCGGCGTCACGGCTGCCGTGGCTCGACGCCCAGGCCGGGAGCTGGGGGAACCGCGATGCGGCCGGCCGTGACGGTGGCGCCCACAAACGGATCATCCGCCAGCAGCGCCGCGCCGTCCAGGTCGGCGTAGTCCAGCAACGGCGCCAGGTGCGCGGCCGCCGTGATCCCCAGGCTGGTCTCGATCATGCATCCCAGCATCACGCGCAGGCCGAACGCGCGCGCGGCGGCGATCATCCGCAGCGCTTCGCGCAGCCCGCCGCACTTGGCGAGCTTGATGTTGACGCCATCCACGGCGCCAACGAGCCGCGGAATGTCCGCCGAGTTCACGCACGATTCGTCGGCGATGATGGGCAGGGCCGACCGTTCGCGCACAAAGCGCAGCCCGTCCACGTCGTCGGCGCGCAGCGGCTGTTCCACGAACTCCACGCCCAGGTCGGCCAGTTGGTGGATGGTGGCCACGGCCTGGTCACGGTCCCAGGCGGCGTTGGCGTCCACCCGCAGCACCTTGTGCGGGGCCGCCGCGCGCACGTGGCGCACGATGGCCACGTCGCGATCGGTGCCGAGCTTCACCTTGAGCACCGGGTACGCGGCGGCCTGCGCTACCCGCCGTTCGAGTTCTGCCATATCGGGCGTGATCGCCACGGTGAAGCTGGACGGCGGCGCGTGGTCGGGAGTGAGCCCCCACAGGCGGTAGAGCGGCACGCCCAGGCGCTTGCCCACGATGTCGTGCGCCGCGGCGCTCACGGCCATCCGCGCGGAAGCGCTCCGGGGCTCGGTGCGCACGAGCGCATGCTCCAGGTCCTCCAGCGCCCACGCGTCGGCGGCCTCGATGGTGGCACGGAGCGACTCCAGGGCCGTCACCACGGTGTCCGCGGTCTCGCCGTAGTACGCGCTGGGCGCGGCCTCTCCCAGCCCCACGACCCCATCCGCATCGGTGAGCCGGACGATGACCCGCGGGTACTCCGACTGCCCGCCGCGCGCGATGACGAACGGGTCGACCGTATGCACGGCCACGCGTTCGTACGCCAGCCGCATCACGCGCCGGGCGCGTCGGCGGCGTGCCGCGCCACCCACGCCGAGCGGCGGGCGTCCGCCCCCGCGGGCACCGAGGCCAGGAAGTCGATCAGTGCATCGGCCAGGTCGTTGGCGCGCGCGTACCGCGCCGTGGGGGCCTTGGCCAGGCACTGCATGATGATGGCCGACAGGGCCGCGGGCACGCGGGAGTCGATCTGCTCCGGCGGCACCGGCTGCTCATGCACCTGCTTGTACCCCACGGAAAAGGCGTCCGGCCCGTCGAACGGCGGGAACCCCACGGCCGTCTCGTAGAGCACCACGCCCAGCGCGTACACGTCGCTGCGGCCATCCACCAGCCGCCCCATGGCCTGCTCCGGCGACATGTAGTGCGGCGTCCCCATGGCCCGCCCCGACGCGGTGAGCCGCCCCTGGTTGCGCGCCTCAGCTATGCCAAAATCCGTAAGAATGGCGTTGCCATCCTCGTCGAACAGCACGTTGTCAGGCTTGATGTCGCGGTGCACGATGCCCAGCCGGTGCGCGTAGTCCAGCGCGGTGGCCACCTGCGCGATGGCGGTGGCCGCCGCCACGGGGTCCATCATCTTGTCCTTCACGATGCGGTCCGAGAGCGAGCCCCCGGTGAGGTACGGCATCACCGTGTACACGGTGGTGCCCTGCCGCCCGGCGTCCATCACGGGGCAGATGTGCGGGTGCACCAGCCGCGCCGCGGCCTGCGCCTCGCGCCGGAAGCGCTCCAGCATCTCGGTGTCCTTGGCCAGGTGCGGATGCAGCACCTTGATCACCACGGGGCGCTCGAGCTGCGCATGGTCAGCCAGGAACACGTCCGCCATGCCACCGCCGCCCAGCCGCTGGATCACGCGATAGCGGCTACCCGTGGCCTGGCGAAGCGCCGAGATGGTCTCGTTGGGCTTCTCCGTGGGCGCGTGCTCCAGTTCCGGGAGCGCCGCTTCGCATCGGGTGCAAGTGTCGGCGGAAGTTCTATTCCAGGTGCCACACTCGGGGCAGAACATGCAGGCCGCTCCGGTCGTTCGGTCGCCAGGTGGGAGGCGTACGCCAAGGCAGGGAACTTAGCACCCGCCGCGCGCCGCTGCATCAGAGCAGGGCGCGCAGGTGCGCGACGCACGCCTCGCCCAGCCGGGCGGGGTCGTAGCCACCTTCCAGCGCGCTCACCACGCGGCCACCGCACCAGTGCTCGGCGCGCTCCACCACGGCCCGGGTCAGCGAGGTCACGTGCTCCATCTCGAGCGTGAAGCCGCCCAGGGGATCGCCAGCCAGGGAGTCGAACCCCGCCGAGACGAGCACCAGTTCGGGCGTGAACGCGTCGGTGGCCCGATCCATCGCCTCCACGAACGCCGCCACGTACTCGGCCGGCGGAAGCCCCGGCGCCATGGGGACGTTCCAGATGGTGCCGAGCGGGCCCCGGTCCTCCGCCGCGCCGGTGCCGGGGTACCACGGCCACTGGTGCATGGAGACCAGCCGAATGCCCACGGTGTCCTGCACCAGCGCCTGTGTGCCGTTGCCGTGATGGACGTCCCAGTCCACGATGAGCACCCGCCCCAGGCCGTGCCGTCGCATGGCGTGGTGCGCCCCGATGGCCACGTTGCCGAACAGGCAGAAGCCCATGCCGCGGTCGCGCAGCGCGTGGTGGCCGGGTGGGCGCACCGCGCAGAAGCTGCGCGTCGCCCGGCCATCGAGCGCCATGTCCACGGCGTCGAGCACGCAGCCCGCGGCCGCGCAGGCCGCGTTCCACGAACCAACGCTCACCACCGTGTCTGGATCCAGGTGGCCGCCGCCAGAAGCCGCCAGGTCCCGGACGCGCGCGATGTACGCCGGGTCGTGCGCCAGGGCCAGGTCGTCCGGCGTGGCGTGCCGTCCCTCGACGTGCTGGAGGGCGTGAAAGAGTTCCGGGTCCCCTCGCATCGCGCGCGGAATGGCGCGCAGGCGACCCACATGCTCCGGGTGTCCCCAGCCGGTGTCGTGGGTGCCGCAGTCGGAATGCGAGATGTAGGCCAGGGACATCACGTCACCCGGTGGCGTGGCGCTTCACGCACCGACCGGCGCGCGGCAGGGAGCGGCCCGCGCTCCCGGGTCCCGCGCCACACGAGTCGCCTCAGCGCAGGGGACGGCGGTGGCGATGCATGATCAGCAGGATCATGCCGTTGCGCACGCCCGCGTCGGCCAGCGACTCCCGCTCGTTGAGTATCTCCCAGCCGTCCAGCTTCACCACGTAGTCCTCGTGGAAGGCGGCCTTGGGCTGGAGCTCGTCGAGCACGCGCTGCTTCACGGCCTCCACAGTTTCCGTATCGGGCGTCTCGATCCGGACCGCGTTCCACACGGGCAGCACCTCCACCCGGATGGTGATGGTGGGCTGGTCGGCTGCACCAAGGCGGATGGTGTCCTTGCCCGCCCGCCATTGCGTGGCAAACCGGACCGGGGCGTTCATGACGGCGGTGCTCATGCTCCCTCCCCGTCGCGCGGCAGTTCGGGGAGCGTGGTGAAGAATCGCGCGAGCTGCATGGTGAACATGTAGGACGACCCGGTGACGTGGCTGCCGCCCGGAACCGCGCGCGCGGCCACCACCAGTTCCTCGCCGCCCTGGCCGCGGAAGCTCGCCCACGCCGGCCCGCTCAGGTCGATGTTGGTGGCGTAGAGCGGGTTGCGCTTGGAAAAGAACTGCTGCGCCTGGGCCATCACGGCCTCGGGCGCCAGCGTGGTGAAGTGTTCCTGCATCGTCTCGCGTGAAGGCTTCATGACGGTCAATCCTCTTGCAGTCGCATACCCGGCGGCGTGACGCGCGCATGGGCGCCGCTCGCCGGTGCCCGCCCCGCGGGCCCTTCGTACACCAACGGAAGTTCCACCCGCACCGTCGTACCCTGCCCCGGCGCGCTCACCAGCACCACGTCCCCGCCCAGCGACCGCGCCGTCCGCCGGGCCAGCGGCAGGCCCAGGCCCGCCGCCACTCGGCGTTCGCCCGGCGCGTCCGCGTCGCCCCGCCGGAACTCGTCGAACACGTTCCGCTGCGCCTCAGCCGGGATGCCCACGCCCGTATCCTCAACGCGATACACCACCCGCTCGTCGTGCACCTCCACGGCCGCCCGCACGCTCCCGTGTTCAGTAAACGCGTAAGCATTGGCCAGCAGCGCGGAGAGCATCCCGGTAACCCGACGACGGTCACTGGCCATCGTCGGCGCCACATCCGGTTCGCTGGTGTGCAGTTCCACCCCGTCCCGACGGCCCGTGGTGATCGCCAGCGCCTCGCGCATCGGATCCCGCGGGTCAAAGGCGCTGACCGCCGGTTCCACCCCGCCCCGCTTCAACTCCGAAAGCTCCACCAGGCTGGTGATGCGCGCGAGCAACGCCTGCCCCGATTGCGTCACGTCGCGCAACGCCGCGCCCTTGGCATCGGTGGGCGACGCGTCCTCCACCTGGATGCCCGAAATGTAATCCACGAGTTCGGCCAGCGGCGAGCGAAGCTCGGTGGACAGGTTGGCCAGGAATTCGTCCTGCAGGCTCCGGGCCTCAAGCAGCGCCGCGTACTGCGACTCGAGCTCCGCATTCGTGTCGGTGAGCGCCGAGTTGGCGCGCTTCAGGTCGTCGATCAGCCGGGCCTTCTGCGCGGTGGCGGCCATCTGGTCGGCCACCATGCGCAGCAGGCTGCGCGTCTCGGCGCTGAGCCCGCCCACGGTGGCAAAGTAGAACGTGACCGTCCCGAGGACCCCGCCACCCGTCTGCAGGGGCAGCGCGGCCAGCGAACGGAAGCCCAGCTCGTTGGCCACCTCCTGCCAGTCTTCCAGCGACGGATCCGCAAAGATGTCCGGCACTTCGATGGCGCGCCGTTCACTGGCGGCTTCTCCGCTGGGGCCAAAGCCCAGGCGCACGCGCATCTCCCCCAGGAATGGGGTGTAGCGCTCGGGCCAGTTGTAGGCGGCGGCCAGGCGCATGAGTTCGCTGGCGCCGTCCACCACGTACACGCACGCGAAGGTGGCCCCGACCACGGGGCTCACGCGATCCAGCGCGAACTGGAAGACGTCTTCGGGACGCTCGGCGGTAAGGAAGGCGTGGACAATCTCGCGAACCGCCATCAGCTCGCGCAGCCCGAAATCCACGCCTTCGGCGGGCGTGCGGACGCGTGTTTCTCCGGAATTCACGGGAGCCCGGGTCACGGCGGCAATGTACGACTGTGGCCGGAAACGGGCCAGATGCGCGACATCAAGCGGCCACGGCGGCCGGCGCACCAGCCAGCGCGCCAGCCCGCACGCCGCGCGGCCGGCTCAGCGATTCTTGGAGAGCGCCCGGATTTCCATGCTGTGCACCAGCACGTTCTCGGGGGTGTGCAGCACCTGCGCCACCGCCTCCGCCACGTCCTCGGGCTTCAGCTTCCAGCTCTTGCCGCCGGCAATCGGCCCGTCAAAGGCCGTGGCCACGCCCCCCGGGTGCACGACCGACACCTTCACCCCCTGGTCACGCACCTCCATCAGCAGCGATTCCGCGAAGCCGGCCACGGCATGCTTGGTGGCGGTGTACGCGGTGCCCCCGGCCCAGGCGCTGCGCCCGCCGATGGAGCCGATGATCACCACATGGCCGTGGCCCCGCTGCACCATGCCGGGCAGCACCGCGCGCGTCACGTGATACAGCGCGTTGAGGTTCACGTCCACCTGTCGGTGCCATTCCTCAGGCGTCATCTCCAGCAGCGGCTTCATGATGGCGAGCCCGGCGTTGTTCACCACCACGTCGGCATGCACCTCGCGCAGGGCCACATCCACCGCGTGGCCATCGGAGAGGTCGAGCACTATTGGCGTGCAGCGCCCGCCCGCGCCGTCCACTTCGAGCCGCAGGGTGTCGAGGTCCGCGGCGGCGCGTGCCACGGCGACAATGTCGTACTCGCCGGCCAGGCGCAGCGCGACGGCGCGACCGATGCCGCGGGAGGCACCCGTCACGAGGGCGGTGGGCCGGGCGGAGTGGGCAGGTGGCATGCGTCGTCCCTCGTTCAGCCGAGCAGGCGTTCGATGTTTCGTACCAGCGGGGCGAAGCCCAGCGTCTTGCCCGAGACCCGCGCGGCCTGCTCCTGCGCCAGCTCCCGCTGTCCGTGTCGAAAGAGTTCGTCCACGATCCACGGACCGGCGCTGGGGTTGCGCCACCAGTCTTCGTTCATGCGCTCCGTCAGCGTCTCGTTCAGCAGCGCCTGCAGTTGCCAGGCCCGCAGGTAGCGCGCCGAATAGTAGCCGACATCCACGTCCACAAATGCGTCGGCCGGGTCGTACCGGAATGAGGTGGCGTCGGTCAGGATCTGCGCGTACAGCGCGGGCAGGTCGCCCCACGAAACGTCGCCGCCGTACAGGTGGGTTTCGTAGATGAGCTTGGCGCAGTACCGCCGCAGGAACTGCAATTCCTCAAAGCCCGCGCTGCGCAGGAACCGTGGCAGGTCCGCCTTGCCCAGCTCACTGTAGCGCCCCAGCCACCCGCGATCCTGCAGCCGGTGGTCGAACAGCATGGCGTACCCTTCGGTGATGGAGTTGTCGCCCAGCCAGCGGTCTTCAAAGGGAAGCGTGGCATCCATGTACCCGAAGTGCAGGGCGTGCCCCAGTTCATGCAGGAACGTGCTCCAGTCGTTCTGGCCGCCGTGCGGCCGCAGCACCAGGTACACCTCGTGCGGCACGCGCACCGGGGAACAGAAGGCCCGCGCGCGCTTGCCGGGCCGGTCGGCCGTGTCGAAGGTGACGTGGCCGCCCGCATCCTCGGCGATGCCCATTTCCGCCACCTGCCCCAGGATGCGTTCCTGCATCGGCTCCCACGGGAACGAGGGGTCAAAGGTGCGGGCGCGCAGGAGCGCCAGGGCGTCGGCTCGCGTGGCCTCGCCCGGCGCGATCCCCAGTTCACGCTTCACGAACTCCGGATGGACCTCATCCCACATGGCCTGTGTATCGCGCAGGAACTGTTCGCACTCGTCGCGCAATCCATAAAGTGAGAAGCCGGCCAGCAGGTCGAACGTGGCGTTGTAGTCGGCGCCAAGGCCCAGGCGTTCGGTGATGTCGCGCTCGCGCTGGAAGCGCTCCTGCCGGAGTGGGGCGAGTTCGCTGCGCACCAGCCGGGCCCGCGCCGCCTCGAGCGTCAGGCGCGCCGACCGGTCGGTGCTGTTGGCCAAGTCAATCGCCGCGCGCTGGAACGGGACACCGCTCCCATCGGGAAGACTGATGATGGCGGTGGCCTCCCAGGCAATCTCCCGTTCGTCCAGCGCCGCCAGTTGCCGCGACGCCTGCGCGCCCGCCTGCCAGTCGAGCAGCGACCGGAGGCCGCGGCGCGCCTCGCTCCCCGCGGGGGCGGCGCGGAAGGCCTGGAGGACCATGGCCAGCGATTCCTCGCTGAGCACGTGGGCAAACCGGCTATACAGGGACTGCAATTCCGCCGTGGGCTTGTGCCCGGACAGCGCCTGCCATTCCTCACGGGCAATGGCTTCCATGAACGCCTGCCCGTCGCGACGCAACTGGTCGAGCGTCGGCGGCGTCACGCCCGGATGCGCTCCAGGACGACGGCGCCCACGCGCTCCGCCGCCACCCGTTCCTGCTGCAGCGAATCGCGGTCTCGCAGCGTCACCGTGCCGTCTTCCATGGTCTGGCCATCCACCGTGATGCAGAACGGCGTGCCCACTTCGTCCTGCCGACGGTACCGGCGGCCAATGGCGCCCGACTCGTCGTGGAACACGGGGAACAACGCGCGCAACTCGGCGGCGAGCTTGTCGGTGAACTCCGGCATGCCGTCCTTCTTGACCAGCGGGAACACCCCGGCCTTGATGGGCGCGAGCGACGGGTGCAGGCCCAGCACCGTGCGCCCCTCGGACTCCCCCTCCACCGCCTCTTCGCGGTAGGCGTTCGCCAGGACGGCCAGCGTGGTGCGGTCAGCGCCCACCGAGGTCTCCACCACGAACGGTACGTAGCGCCGGTTGTTGGGCTGGTCAAAATACTCCAGCTTCTTGCCCGAATACTCCTGGTGGCGGCCCAGGTCGAAGTCACCCCGGTGATGCACCCCCTCGATCTCCTGGAAGCCCAGCGTCCCGCCAAAGTCAAACTGGATGTCGAACGCCGCGCGGGCGTAGTGCGCCAGCTCCTCGGGCGTGTGCTGGTGGAACAGCAGGCGGCCCTCCGCCAGCCCCAGCCCCCGGTGCCACGCCATGCGCTGTGCCTTCCAGTACTCGAACCAGTGCATGTGGTCGCCGTCAGGATCCACGAAGAACTGCATCTCCATCTGCTCGAACTCGCGCGTGCGGAAGATGAAGTTGCCCGGCGTGATCTCGTTGCGGAACGCCTTGCCGATCTGCGCGATGCCAAACGGCACCTTCTGCCGGGTGGACTGCTGCACGTTCAGGAAATTCACATAGATGCCCTGGGCCGTTTCCGGCCGCAGGTACACCACCGCGGCGCTGTCCTCCACCGGGCCCATGAAGGTCTTGAACATCAGGTTGAACATGCGCGGCTCGGAGAGCGTCCCCTTCATGCCGCACGAGGGGCATTGCGCGTCGGGCGTGCCCGGCGTGCCCTTGATCCTGGGATCGTCCGCGCGAAAGCGCTTCTTGCAGTTGCGGCAGTCAATGAGCGGATCGGTAAAGCCGGCCACGTGTCCGCTGGCTTCCCACACGCGTGGGTGCATCAGGATGGCGGCATCCAGCCCTTCGATGTCGTCGCGCATCCGCACCATGGCGTTCCACCAGCGGTCCTTGATGTTCCGCTTGAGCTCCACGCCCAGCGGGCCATAGTCCCACACGGACCCGGTGCCGCCGTAGATCTCGGACGACTGGAAGATGAAGCCCCGCCGCTTGCACAGCGACACGAGCTTCTCCATGACATCGGGCAATGGACTGGGTGACATGAACGTGGATACCCGGATCGAGGTGGAGTCGAAAGCTAAGCCCTGTCCGGCGGTTTCGTCACGAATCCAGCTCGGCGCTCAGCTTCGGGGCCGCCGGCACCGGCCGCCCCGTGAGCCGGGCCACGATCCGGTCGCCGTGATACCGCCCGTTCTCGATGAACACCTTGTTGGCATCGAATCCGGCCACCACCACGCCGGCAATGAACACCCCGGGCACGCTCGTCTCCAGCGTCCCCGGATCGTGGGCCGGAATGCCAGTGACCGCATCGATGGGCACGCCCACGTCGCGCAGGAGCTGCACGTTCGGGGCAAAGCCGGTCATCACGTACACCAGCGACGCGGGCAGGCGTTCGCGCGCCGAGCCGGCTCCGGCCTTCGGGGCGCGTGACGCGCCCCCGGCAGTCGTCACGCCACCGGCGGGCTCAATCACCACGCCAGTCGGCTCGATGGCCACCACGCGTGAGTGCCAGCGCACGCCGATGGCGCCTTCCTTCGCTCGATTCTCGAAATCCG
>DASSOG010000045.1:0-32763 GCA_035700805.1 Gemmatimonadaceae bacterium
GGGCAGGGCCCCATACAGCGGAAAGACGCGCGTTGGGAGCGACGACGCCGAGTCATCTATAAGATCATATACCCGCCGGATCTCGCCAGCGCCCGGCAGGAACACCAGCACATCGCCCTCGGACTCCGTCAGCGCGCGGCGGATGGCGAGCGCCACGTCCTGTTCCAGTCGAGCGTCCGGGCGTCGCGGCAGGTAGCGCGTGTCCACCGGAAACGTGCGCCCGTCGCTGCGGATAACAGGTGCGTCGCCCAGCATGGCGGCCAGCGCCTCGCTCTCGAGCGTGGCCGACATCACCAGGATGCGCAGGTCCTCCCGCAGCACCGCCTGCGACTGGAGCGTTAGGGCCAATCCCAGGTCGGCATGTACGCTGCGTTCGTGGAACTCGTCGAAGATCACGAGCCCAACACCCTCCAACCCCGGGTCGCTCGCCAGCCGGCGCGTGAGGATGCCCTCCGTCACCACCTCCACGCGCGTGGTGCTGCTCACATGCGACTCGCCGCGCACGCGATAGCCCACCGTTTGGCCCGGCGACTCGCCGAGCGAGCGCGCCATGTATCGGGCGGCGGCGCGTGTGGCCAGGCGCCGGGGCTCCAGCATCACGATGCGTTGACCGGCGAGCCACGATTCGTCGCGCAGGGCCAGCGGCACCACCGTGGTCTTGCCTGCGCCGGGCGGGGCCTGCAGCACGACCGCGGTCCGTTGGGTCAGCGCCGAGCGCAGCGCGGGGATCACGGTGTGGATGGGGAGTGGCGGCAATGCGTGGCGATCCGGTGGTTGCAGGCGATGGTGGGGGCGTGCGGACGCGGAGGACGGGACTCGGCGGAGGTGTGCGATGGAGCGTCAGGGTGTCGGCCAGGCGGTACGCGCGGTAGCGTTTGGGTAGGTCTCAACCCGCCTGCCGTCTGCGCGCATGACCGTCCGCCTTTACTACAAAGATGCCTATGTTTGCGACTTTGACGCCACGATCGTCGAAGTTGCGGACGAGGGTCGCCGC
Organism: Gemmatimonadaceae bacterium; assembly: GCA_035700805.1. Lineage (GTDB taxonomy): Bacteria > Gemmatimonadota > Gemmatimonadetes > Gemmatimonadales > Gemmatimonadaceae > JAGWRI01. The sequence continues at coordinate 995 of DASSOG010000045.1, forward strand.
GTGTACCTGGATCGCACGGCGTTCTACCCCACGTCGGGTGGGCAGCTCTTTGATACGGGTGTGCTCGGCGGCCGGCGCGTGGTGGACGTCATTGACGAGGAAACGCGCATCGCCCACGTGCTCGACGCGCCCACGCTGCCGGCGGGGTCGGTGCAGGGACAGGGCTCGGCGCCTGGGGAATCGGTCAAGGGTACCGTGGACTGGTCGCGCCGGTTCGACCACATGCAGCAGCACACGGGGCAGCACTTGCTGAGCGCCGTGCTGGAGGACCTGTACGGCTGGAAGACGGTGAGCGTGCACTTTGGCGATGCCACCTCCACGCTGGACGTGGATGCGACGGCGACGTCGGCCGCGAAGCTCGTGGCCGCCGAGGCGCGCGCGAATGCGATCATCGCCGAAAACCGGCCCGTAACCACGGGCTTCGAGTCTGCCGACACGGCGCTGGGGCTGCGCAAGCCCACCGAGCGCACCGGGGAAATCCGCGTGGTGACCATTGCCGACCTGGACCGCAGCGCCTGCGGTGGCACGCACGTACGGACTACAGGGGAGATTGGCAGCCTGCTGCTGCGCCGCACCGAGAAGGTGAAGCAGGGGCAGCGCATTGAATTCACCTGCGGCTTGCGCGCCGTGGCGCGCGCGCGGGCCGACTATTCGGCACTCAGCAGCATTGCGGAAGCGGTCTCGAGTTCTGTGGACGACGCGGCGGGGGTGGTGGCCACTCGGCTGGAGGCGGCGCGGGAGGGCGAGGCGACCCGGCGGCGGCTGGCGAAGGAACTGGATGCGTACCGGGCGCGCGAGCGTTACGATTCCTGCGCGCCGGACGGACATGGGGTGCGTCGAGTGATCGAGGTGTGTCCCGACGGCACGCTGGATGAGCTCAGGGGCCTGGCGCACGCGGTGTGCGCCCTGCCGAGGTCGGCGTTCGTGGGTGCCATTGAAGCCACGGGGCAGGTGCTGGTGGGAACATCCGAAGATTCGGGGCTGGCGGCCGGGCCGGTGCTCAAGGCCGCGTTCGGCGCGCTGGGCGGGCGGGGCGGCGGCTCGGCGCGCATGGCGCAGGGGGCGGTTGAAGGCGAAGTCGTGCAGTCGGTGGTGGATGCGGTGCTTGAGGCGTGGGACCACGAGACGTGACTCTAATTGAATCGGGGAGAGCAGTGACGATGCAGCGAACCATCCTTCGGGCCGCCACGGTCGCGGCGACGGCGATTGTCCTGGCAGGGGCCGCGGCAGCACCCGCGCAGGCACAGCGCGCCACCTACGACTCGTCGCTCTGGTCGGGCATGCGCTACCGGGACATCGGGCCTTTCCGTGGTGGTCGCGTGACCGCCGTAACGGGTGTGGCGTCGCAGCCGCAGACCTACTATATGGGATCCACCGGCGGTGGCGTGTGGAAGACCACCGACGCGGGTGCCTCATGGCAGAACGTGTCGGATGGCTTCTTTGCCGTGGCGTCCATGGGCGCGCTGGACGTGGCCAATTCAAACCCCGACATCGTCTGGGCCGGCACGGGGTCGTCCAAGATCCGGAGCAACGTGTCCATCGGCCGAGGGATATACAAGTCCATGGATGCCGGCCGGACATGGAAGTTCATGGGCCTGGAGAAGACCGGGCAGATTGCCACGGTGCGCATCGATCCCACCAATCCCGACATCGTGTACGTGGCGGCCATCGGCAACCCGTTCGTGAACAACGTGGATCGCGGCGTCTACAAGACCACCGACGGCGGCGCGTCCTGGAAGAAGATCCTGTACCTGGGCGACAGCCTGGGCGCGGCCGACCTGGAGCTGCAGCCGGGCAGCCCGAACGTGGTGTTCGCCACGATGTGGCGGGGGCAGCGCAAGCCGTGGGACATCATCAGCGGGTCGCACGCCGGCGGCATCTACAAGAGCACCGACGGTGGCGATACCTGGACCAAGCTGGGCGGCGGGTTGCCCGATGAACTGTTTGGCCGCGCCAATGTGTCCATTCCGGCGGCCAATCCCAGCCGCGTGTATGCGCTTATCGAGGCCAAGCCGGGCGGCGGCCTGTACCGTTCGGAAGATGCCGGCGCCACCTGGACGCTGGTGAACGGGGAGCAGCGGCTGTGGACGCGCCCCTTCTATTACAATACGCTGGAAGCCGACCCCACCAACGCGGACGTGGTGTACGTGGGGGACGAGGGGTGGTACAAGAGCACCGATGGCGGCAAGACCTTCCGCACGGAGCGCACCCCGCACGGCGACAACCATGACATGTGGATCAACCCCACCGATTCGCGTTTCATGATCCAGTCCAATGACGGCGGCGCCAATGTCTCCATTGACGGGGGGCAGACGTGGAGCAGCCAGCTCAACCAGCCCACCGCCGAGATCTACCAGGTGGCCGTGGACAGCCAGTACCCTTATCGCGTGTATGGCGCGCAGCAGGACGACGCGACGCTCATCATCCCCAGCCTGCCGATCGGCACCGGCGAGGACTACCGCGGCGGACCCGGATGCGAAACGGGACCCATCATTCCCAACATCGCCAGTCCCGACACCGTGTACGGCGGCTGCAAGGGACAGTTCAGCCGCCTCAACCTGAACACCACCAACGAGCAGCAGTACTGGGTGGGCGGGCAGTCGCTGTACGGCAACGGGGGCGCCACGCTGATCTACCGCTTCCAGCGCGTGGCTCCCATGGAAGTCTCGCCCTTTGACCAGAGCACGGTGTATTACGGTTCCCAGTATGTGCACCGCTCGCGCGACGAGGGCGCCAACTGGCAGACCATCAGTCCCGACCTCACGTGGAATCCGCCGGGCGAGCCGCAGGAAGCCGCCGGCCACCCGATCACGCGCGATGCGACTGGCGAGGAGACGTACAGCACGCTCTACTCTATCCGGGAGTCGCCGGTGAAGCGCGGCGTGATCTGGACCGGGTCGAACGACGGCATCGTGGCCGTGACGCAGGACGATGGGAAGACCTGGACCCGCGTGACCCCCAAGGGGCTCAAGCCCGGCGGCCGCATCCAGAACATCGATCCCGATCCGCACCACGCGGGCGGGGCATACGTGGCGCTCTACCGCTACCTGCTGGGTGACTTTGCGCCCTACATCTATCACACCACCAACTACGGCAAGACGTGGACGCTGCTCACCGACGGCACCAACGGCATTCCGGCGAACAGTCCCACGCGCGTGGTGCGCGTGGATCCTGATCGCGCCGGCCTGCTCTATGCCGGTACGGAATTTGGTATGTATGTCTCCTTTGATGACGGCGCGCACTGGCAGAGCTTCCAGTTGAACCTGCCCATCACGCCGGTCACGGACATCAAGGTGGCGCACCATTCGCTGGTGCTCTCCACGCAAGGGCGCGGCTTCTGGGTGCTGGACAACCTGTCGCCGCTGCACCAGTTGAATGCCAGGATCGCGGCGTCGGCGGCGCACCTGTTCAAGCCGGCGATGGCCGTGCGCCGCAGCGGCGGTGGTGGCTTTGGCGGATTCGGGCGAGGCGCCGGGCCGCAGTATCCGGCCGCCGGCGCGCAGATTGATTATTACATCGGCCAGGCGCCGGCGGGTGACGTCACGCTCGACATCCTGGACGCCAATGGGAAGGTGATCAAGTCGTTCTCCAGCCAGGAACCACAGGGTGGCGCGGCGGGACGCGGCGGGCGCGGTGGTTTCCGCGGACGCGGTGGTGCTTCGGCCACGCTGGACAAGACGGTCGGCATGCACCGCTTCACGTGGGACCTGCGCTATCCCGGCGCGTGGGCCAGTGCCTCGCGCCCCGACGGCGGCGACGGGCCGATGGCCGTGCCGGGTCGCTATTCGGTGCGGCTCAAGGTGGGGTCGTACTCCGCCATGCAGCCATTCACGCTCATCGAGGATCCGCGCATCACCCGGGACGGCATTACGACAGCCATCCTGAAGACGCAGTTTGACCACAACATCAAGGTCCGCGACCTGGTGAGCGACGTGAACCGGCTGGTGGCGCGCGTGCAGGCCGCGCAGCGGCGGCTGGCCGGGGCCACGGGCGCGGCTGCGGATACGCTCGGCACCTTGAACACGCTGGCCGACAAGCTGGTGACGTCGGAAGTCCGATACAGTGAACCCAAGCTCCAGACCCAGATCACCTATCTTTACGGCATGACCAGCCGCGCCGACCAGAAGATCAGCACCGACGCGGTGGCGCGGTACAACACGTTGAAGAAGGAACTGGCCGAACGGCAACGCGAGGCCGACGCCATACTCGGCAAGCCGTAGCACCGGCTCACCCTTTGCCCCCATCCGCCATGCGCTACGCCATCCCACTGGTCGCGCTGCTTGCCGCCACGGCAGCGCCGGCCGCCCATGCCCAGCAGAAGGGCTGCGCGCCGGACAACGCGGGGCTCGTGCTGCCCGCGGGGTTCTGTGCCACGTTGTTTGCCGCGGATATTCCGGGGGCGCGCCATATGGCGGTGGCCGCCAACGGGGACGTGTTCGTGGCGGCGCGGGGCGGACGCCGCGGCCGGGCGGGGGCCATCACGGCCCTGCGCGATACCAACCACGACGGCGTGGCTGACGTGCGCCGTTCGTTCGGCGAATTCAGCTCAAGCGAAGTGCGCCTGTTCGACGGCTACCTGTACGCGGAGTACGGCGGCGGCGTGTTGCGCTATCGGCTCCCGACCGGCAGCCTCGAACCGGCAGGCGCGCCAGACACGATCGTGAAGGACCTGCCCACGGGCGGCAACCATCCCCTCAAGACGTTCGTGATCGATGCCAAGGGGGTGATGTACGTGAACGTGGGGACGGCTACCAACGCCTGCACGCATCCCGACCGCCGGCGCGTGCCTGGCGATGATCCGTGCACCGAGCGCGACACGCGCGGTGGCATCTGGAAGTTTGACGCGCGCAAGACCAACCAGACGCAGCCCATGGGGGAGCACTATGCCGTGGGCGTCCGCAACTCCATCGGCATGGACATCAATCCGGTGGACAACACGCTCTGGGTGACGCAGCATGGTCGTGACCAGCTCAGCCTGTGGCCCGAGTACACCGATGCCATGAGCGCCGAATCGCCCGCTGAGGAGCTGATTCACGTCCAGGAGGGCGGCGACTACGGCTGGCCCTACTGTTATTACGATATTCCAAAGCATGAGATGTTGCTGGCGCCCGAGTACGGCGGCCACGACGACCGGCAGGGGCGCTGCGCGAACGTGCTGGAAGGGGCGGCGATATTCCCGGCGCACTGGGCCCCCAATGGATTGCTGTTCTACCGTGGCGGGAACTTCCCGGCCCGGTATCACGACGGCGCGTTCATCGCGTTCCACGGGTCGTGGAACCGTGCGCCCGAGCCACAGGCCGGCTATCGCGTGGTCTTCCAGCCGCTCAAGGACAACAAGGCCGCGGGTGCGTACGAAAACTTCGCTACCGGCTTCTTCACGGATGGCAAGTTCACGGCCCTGGGCGGACGTCCCACCGGCCTGGCCGAAGGCCCGGATGGCGCGCTGTACATTGCCGACGACCAGCACGGTCGCGTCTGGCGCGTGGCGTACGTCGGGGGCGGTCGGTAGGGCAGGCGCGTCGCGCCGCTCCGCCGGTGACAGCCCCCCGCTGCTTGTGGTATGTTCAGGAAGGGGGGATGCGGACTCATCCCCCGGTCCCTTTGCACCGAGCCTGGCCATGACCACCAATCGACTTCAGCAACTCCATGACGCCGGCCAGTCCATCTGGCTGGACTTCATCGAGCGGGGCATGTTGCACAACGGCGAGCTCCAGCGCCGCATCCGGGAAGACGCCCTCACGGGGATGACGTCCAACCCGAGCATCTTCGAGAAGGCGCTGGCCGAGGCGCACGAGTACGACGCGCAGGTGCGCGAGGCCGACGGCAACCTCACCGCTCCGCAGCTCTTTGAACTGTTGTCCACCACTGATGTGCGCGACGCGTGCGATGCCTACGCTGGCATCCACAAGGCCACGCACGGTGGCGACGGATACGTGTCCATCGAGGTGTCGCCAGGCGCAGCGCACGATGCTCGCGCCAGCATTGAGGAGGCCCGTCGTCTGTGGCAGACGGTGGATCGTCCCAACGTGATGATCAAGATTCCGGGCACGGTGGAGGGCGCCAAGGCCGTGCGGCAGCTCATCAGCGAGGGGATCAACGTGAACATCACGCTCCTGTTCGCCATCGCGGCGCACGATCGCGTGATCGACGCGTACATGGCCGGGCTGGAGGACCGTCTGGCGGCCGGCAAGCCCATTGACCACCTGGCATCCGTCGCCAGCTTCTTCGTGAGTCGCGTGGACAGCGAAGTGGACCAGCGCCTGGCCGACCGTGCCGCCACGAAGTCAGGGGCCGAGGCCAAGGCCATCCTGGCGCTCCAGGGTACCGCGGCGGTGGCGAACGCGCAACTGGCCTACGCGCTCTATGTGGAGCGCTTCCAGTCGGGACGCTGGAAGAAGCTGGCCGCCAAGGGGGGCCGCATCCAGCGCCCGCTGTGGGCCAGCACGAGCACCAAGAACCCGGCGTATCGCGACGTGAAGTACGTGGAGGAACTCATTGGCCCCGACACGGTGAACACCATGCCGCCCGCCACGATCGACGCGTTCCGCGACCACGGCCAGGTGAATCGCACGGTGGATGCGGATCCCGCGCTGGCGCGCCGGCAGGTCGCCGCGGTCGAGGCGGCCGGGGTGTCGATGGACGACGTGACCGCGCACCTGCTGACCGACGGCCTGGCCAAGTTCGAGAAGTCGTATGACTCGCTGATCGCCGGCCTGGCGCGCAAGGCCGGGCAGATGGGCCGGCAGCTCGCCTCCCGCTGACGCGCACCACGGCGTGAGTTCCGGCCCGGTGGACCCGACTGCCACGCGCACGGCGCCGTGCAGCACGAAAATCGTCTGCACGCTGGGCCCCGCCACGTCTACGGCCGACGCCATCCGCGGCCTCATCGAGGCGGGGATGAACGTGGCGCGCATCAACTTCTCGCACGGCACCCACGCGCAGCACGAAGCCACCGTGGCGCTGGTGCGACAGGTGGCGCAGGCCATGGACCGTCCCATCGCCATCCTGGGCGACCTGCAGGGGCCGCGCATCCGCATCGGTGAGCTGGCGGCCCCGCTGGCACTGGTGGATGGACAGGAACTGGTGCTGGTGCCCGAAGCACACGCCACCGGCGCGGACATTCCCGTCACGTACGACGACCTGGCCGGCGACGTGAAACCGGGCGACCGCGTGCTGGTGGACGACGGCCTGCTGGAACTCAAGGTCCGCGACATCACGTCCGGGAAGGTCCGGTGCGTCGTGGTGCATGGTGGAATGCTCAAGAGCCACAAGGGGATGAACCTGCCGGGCGTGCGGGTGTCGGCGCCGTCCATCACGGACAAGGATCGCCAGGACGTGGCCTTCGCGGTGGAGCATGCGCTGGAATACCTGGCGCTGAGTTTCGTGCGCAAGGCGGACGACGTGACGGCGCTGCGCGCGCTGGTGCCCAAGGACCTGCTCATCATCGCGAAGATCGAGAAGGATGTCGCGCTGGAGAACATCGAGACCATCGTGCAGGCCTCGGACGGGGTGATGGTGGCGCGCGGGGACCTGGGGGTCGAGCTGCCCTTTGAGGAGATCCCCTTCGCGCAGAAGCGCATCATCAGCGTGGCCCACGACTACGGCCGCCCCGTGATCACCGCCACGCAGATGCTGGAGTCCATGATCACGCGCCCGCGCCCCACGCGCGCCGAGGCGAGCGACGTGGCCACCGCGATCCTGGATGGCACCGATGCCGTCATGCTCTCGGCGGAGACGGCGGTGGGCGAATATCCTCGGCTGGCCGTGGAGGCCATGACGCGCATTGCCCGCGAGATCGAGCGACAGATGCACCGGCGGATGCGCGAGCGCCGTCGGCAGCCCGAGGGCCGCGTCTCCAACGAGTTTGCCATTGCCGCGGCCAGCGTGGCGGCGGTGACGATGCTCAAGGCGCCCGTGCTCATCGTCTTTACCAAGAGCGGCTTCAGCGCGCGCATTGTCGCCTCGCAGCGGCCGCCCGTGCCCATCCTGGTGCTGACCGACATCGCGCGCACCTACCGCCAGCTTTCACTGGTGTGGGGCGTGGTGCCGGCGCTGGTGCAGCACTGCACCACCTACGAGGCAATGGTGCACGTGGCCCTTGAGGTGACCTCGCAACTTGGGCTGGCCACCACCGGCGACCGCGTGGTCGTGACGGCGGGCGTTCCCTTCGACGTGGCGGGCAGCACCAACACGCTGAAGGTGGAGACGGTGTGAAGCTGACGTTCCTGGGGACCGGGACGAGCTTCGGCGTTCCCCAGCTCGGCTGTCACTGCGCGGTGTGCCAGTCGTCGGATCCCAGGGACCACCGGATGCGCGTGGCCGCGGTGGTGGAGATGCCAAACGGCGTGCGCCTGCTGATTGATACGCCGCCGGAACTCCGGCTGCAGCTGGTGGCAGCGGGGGTGGATCGGGTGGATGCCGTGCTCTTCACGCATGCGCATGCCGACCACACGCACGGCATTGACGACATTCGCGCCATCTCGGCGCGAGGCAAGGAGCCGCTGCCCGTGTACGGCTCGGCGGAGACGCTGGAGCGGCTGCGGGCCAGCTTCGGGTATGTGTTCGACTCGAACGCGCGGCCCCTTCCCGGCACGACCAAGCCCGAGGGACACGCTATCGCGTTCCAGTATGGCGAGCCCTTCTCGGCGGCCGGCGTCCAGGTGCTGCCGCTGGCGCTCCCCCACGGACGCATCACGGCGGCCGGCTTCCGCATCGGCCCCCTGGCTTATCTTACGGATGCCAAGACGGTGCCCGACACCGTGATCCAGCAACTGGCAGGGGTACGCGTGCTCGTCGTGAACGGGCTGTTTCACACGCCGCACCCCACGCACCTGAGCATTCCCGAGGCCATCCAGGTGGCCCGGCGGGTGGGGGCGGAGCGGACATATCTCACGCACCTGACCCATGACAACTTTCACGCCGATCTCGAAGCACGGCTGCCTGGTGGCATCAGCCCCGCGTTCGACGGCCTCACGGTAACCATCGACTGACCATGGCCATTCGCATCGATTATACCAATATGCTCACCGGCGCGGTGTCGGGGGGCGTGCCCGCGCATGCCTGGGAGCAGGCCCAGCACGGGTTTACCGTGGCGCACGCGGCCTTCAAGCGCCAGCGGGCAGCCGGGGACCTGGGCTTCCTGGACCTGCCGCGCGACCGCGCGCTGCACGACCAGTCGCGCCATTTTGATCGCGAGACCCGCGGGCAATTTGACGATATCGTATTGCTCGGCATCGGCGGCTCGGCGCTGGGCCCGGTGGCGCTGCACACCGCCCTCAATGCGCGCGAGTGGAACACCCTCAACAAGAAGGAACGCCGCAGCCGTCCCCGCTTCCACACCTTGGACAACGTGGACCCGGGCACCATTGCCGATGTGCTGGCCCGCGTGAAGCTGGATCGCACGCTGTTCATCGTGGTCTCCAAGTCGGGCGGCACCGCCGAGACCATGGCGCAGTACCTGGTGGTGCGCGCGGCGCTCAACGAGGCCGTTGGCTCCGCGGCCAGGGATCACCTGGTGTTTGTCACCGATCCGGAAAAGGGAGCGTTGCGCGCCATCGCGAACCGGGAAGGCATCCGGGTGCTCGACATCCCGCCCAATGTGGGAGGGCGCTTCAGTGTGCTGTCGCCCGTGGGTGTGCTGCCGGCGGCGCTGCTGGGCGTGAAGACCGTGCAGCTCCTGGCCGGCGCGGCGCACATGGAGACGCGCTGTCGCTCGACGCAACTGCTGGAGAATCCGGGCGCGGTGTTCGGCACCCTGCAGTGGCTGGCCCACACGCAAGTGGGGCGAGGGACGCATGTGCTCATGCCGTACTCCGACACATTGCGCGACATCGCGCCGTGGTTCGTGCAGCTCTGGGCGGAGAGCCTGGGCAAGCACCGCGTGGAGGGCGACGAGGGATTTGGCCCCACGCCACTGGCCGCGCGCGGCGCCAGTGATCAGCACAGCCAGGTGCAGCTCTTCATGGAAGGCACCCCCAACAAGACCATCAGCTTTGTGCAGGTCGGCGCGCATCCCGTGGACGTCTCAATCCCGAAGCTGCATGCCGACGTGCCGGAGCTGGCGTATCTGGGCGGGCACCGTCTGGGCGAGTTGATTGATATCGAACGGCAGGCGACGGCTGGCGCGCTGGCCCGGCGCGGGCGGCCCAACCTCACCATTCACCTGGATGAGGCCGACGAATGGCACGTCGGCGGCCTGATGATGCTCCTGGAAGTGGCCACGATCTATGCCGGTCACCTGTACCAGGTGAATCCGCTGAACCAGCCGGGCGTGGAGCTGGGCAAGCAGTTCACATATGCGATGCTCGGGCGCCCCGATGCCGAAGCCGCACGGCGCGAATGGGATGCGCTGCCCAAGCCCGATCCCAAGGCGTCCGTGTAACCCGCGCGGCTTGATCCAGAGGGCGGGATGGGCGAAGTTCAGTGGAGAGACTGACTCCCGGATTCCGGTAGCGCGATCGCGCGCCACCGGTCCGGCCATGAGGAAGCCATGCCCGATTCACTTGCAAAACTGGACACCCTGTACGGGTCCGCGGTGAACGTTGCCGGCGGCCGCGTGACAGTAGCCAACCAGGCCCCGCTGGCCACGGCCGCCACCGATGCGCTGGCGCGGGCCGCGGTGTTTGGCGAGGGCCACGAGCGTGAGCACGCGCGCTGGCTGCTGTGGGAACTGGGACAGGCCGTCGGGGTCCGCCCCGCGTCCATTCAGGATCTCTACATGGCCCGCGGTCGCGGGGAATGCCACGGCTTCACCGTGCCCGCCATCAACGTGCGCGGCATGGCCTACGACATGGCGCGCTCCATCTTCCGCACGGCCATCCGCATGAAGGCTGGCGCGTTCATCCTGGAGATTGCCCGTTCCGAGATTGCGTACACCGACCAGCGCCCCGCGGAGTATGTGGCGGTGATGCTGGCGGCGGCGCTCCGCGAGGGGTTCCGGGGCCCGGTGTTCATCCAGGGCGACCACTTCCAGGTCAACGCCAGGAAGTTCGCCGTGGATCGTGACGCCGAGGTGGACGGCGTGAAGCAGCTTGCCACCGAGGCCGTACACGCCGGATTCTTCAACATCGACATTGACACCTCCACGCTCGTGGACCTCTCCAAGTCCACGCTCGATGAACAGCAGCGCCTGAATTACGAGGTGGGCGCCGATATCCTGAAACACGTACGCTCGCTGGAGCCGGCCGGGGTCACGATCTCGGTGGGTGGCGAGATTGGCGAGGTGGGCACCGCCAACAGCACCGTGGAGGAGCTCGAGGCGTACATGGACGGCTTTTTGGCCGCGGCGCCCAAGGGAATGGTCGGGGTCTCGAAGATCAGCGTCCAGTCGGGCACCTCCCACGGCGGCGTGGTCCTGGCCGACGGATCCATCGCGGACGTCAAGCTGGACCTCGACACGCTGGAGCGCCTCTCGAAGGTGGCGCGTGATCACTACGGGCTGGCCGGGGCGGTGCAGCACGGCGCCTCCACGCTGCCCGACAGCGCGTTCCACAACTTTCCCAAGCGCGAGACGGCGGAGATTCACCTGGCCACGAACTTCCAGAACATGCTGTACGACCACGTGCCGGTGGCGCTCCGCGACGAAATCTATGGATGGCTCACCGCGAACATGGCGGGCGAGCGAAAGGCGACGGATTCTGACGAGCAGTTCTTTTACAAGACACGCAAGAAGGCCTTGGGGCCCTTCAAGCGGAAATTCTGGGACCTGGACGAGCACGCCAGAACCGCGCTGGCCACGGCGTACGACCAGAAATTCGCGTTCCTCTTTGAGCAATTGGCCATCGGTAACACCGCGCAGGTGGTGGCACAGCACGTCACGGCGCCCACCATCCATCGCGCGATGCCCGATGGGGCCGTGGCGGCCGTGGCCGCCGCGCCCGATGATGCCGATGCGGGTGAGTGACGGGGCGCGTTCCACTTGATACGGGAGAGACAATGACCGACGACATGCGTAATGACGATCGCCGAATCGTGATCGAGAAATCCGGGGTGGGCGCCGGTATCCTCGCCTTCCTCGCGGGCCTGGCCGTGGGCGCCGGGGCGGCGCTGCTGTACGCGCCCAAGTCGGGCGCGGAGACGCGGCATGACATTGCGGAGCGCGGCCGCCGCGTCCGTGAGCGGGCACAGGAAATGGCCGGCGACTTGCGTGACCGCGCCGAAAGCGGCGTGGACTCGGCGCGTGAGGTGGTGGGACGCGGCCGTCGCAAGGTGACCCGCGCGGTCGCCACCGGTCGTCAGGCCGCCGGCCAGGCCCGCGAGGACCTGGAACGTCGCCTCGGCGCCGCCAAGTCGGCGTATCGCGCCGGCATTGCCTCCAAGGGCGATAACAGCAGCAACGACGAACCGGACCACGACGAGTAGCGGAGGCCTCGCCCCAGCTCCGCCCGCCACCCGGTCCGTTGCGCCTCGCATGACGGCGGCGTCGCGATTCTCCGCCTGGCGCTGGGCGGCGCGCGACTACGTCGCGCGCCTGTGGGACAACGCGCGGGATAACAACATCCTCTTCCTGGCCAGCGGCATTGCCTTCGATGTGCTGCTGGCCTCGGTGCCGTTCGTGATCACCCTCGTGTCGGGGGTCTCCTACGTGCTGGGGCTGTCCACCGCCACGTCCTCCGCGGAGGTCACGGCGCTGCTGGACCGCATGCTCCCGCCCCAGAGCGCCGCGCTGCGGCTGCCGGTCCACCGCATCGTGGACGATGCCCTGAATGCCAACCACAGCGTGGGCCTCTGGAGCTTTCTCATCTTCATCCTGCTGTCCACGCGCTTGTTCGCGTCCCTCCGGACGGTGCTGGCCGACGTGTTCGACATTGACACCACGCGCGGCCTCATCGGCGGCAAGCTCTTCGACGTGAAGATGACCCTGCTGGCCACGGTGCTGTTCGGCGCCAACACCATCCTGTCGGCCTACCTGGCCGTCGCGCGGGTGCGTGGCATAGACCTGCTCGGACAACTGGGCCTGCGCCAGGACGTGATGGGTTCGCTGGAGTACACGCTCGGCCGGATCGTCGCGTTCCTGTTCCTGGCGCTGATGTTCTTTGCCATCTACCGCTACCTGCCTGCGCGGCGGGTGCGCTGGCAGACCGCGGCGGTGGCCTCGACGTTCACGAGCGTGCTGTTCGAGGTGGCGCGGCAGCTCTTCTCGATCCTGGTCCGCCACTACAACCCGGGGTCGGCCTACACCGGCGCGCTGGCGGCCATCATCGTGGTGGTGGTGTGGGTGTACTATTCCGCCATCGTGTTCATCCTGGGCGGTGAGGTGGGGCAGGTGTTCGAACTGCGACGTACGCGCCGCCGCCAGCGCGAGGTCTTCACCCAATGATTTGGCGTCCCATTCCATGAACCCCATCGACCTGCGGAGCGATACCGTCACCCGGCCGTCGCGCGAGATGCGCCACGCCATGGCCGAGGCGGACGTGGGCGACGACGAACGCGACGGCGACCCCACCACGCAACGGCTCGAGCAGCGCGTGGCCGAGTTGCTGGGCAAGGAACGCGCGCTGTTCTTTCCCAGCGGCGTGATGGCCAACCAGGCATCCGTGAACTTGCATACTCGGCCTGGCACCGAGGTGATCCTGGACCACGAGGCGCACATCATCCACTGGGAGATGGCGGGCGCCGCGGCGCTCAGCGGCGCGCAGGTCCGGCCGGTGCGCCCGTCGGGCCTCGTGGCCACCGCCGCCGACATGCGCGCGTGCGTGCGCGCCCGCGCGCGGCACATGATCAGCCCCAGCCTGGTCTGCGTGGAGAACACGCATAACGGGGCGGGCGGCAAGGTGCTGCCCCTGCCGGAAATGCGCGCCATCCGGGAGTTCGCCAGCGAGCTCGCGCTCCCCGTGCACCTGGATGGCGCGCGCCTGTGGAATGCCTCCGTGGCCTCTGGCGTGCCGCTGGCGGATTTCGCGGCCACCGCCGACACCGTGATGGTGGCCTTCTCCAAGGGACTCGGCGCGCCCATCGGCGCGGCGGTGGCCGGGTCGGCGCCGGCCATCGAGGCGCTCTGGGGCATCCGCAAGCGCTTTGGCGGGGCCATGCGACAGTCCGGCATCGTTGCGGCCGGCGCCCTCTACGCCCTGGACCGCAACCTGGAACGGCTGGCGGACGACCACGCGAACGCGCGTGAATTTGCGCGCATCGTGGACGGCGCGGGCGGCGCCGCGGTTGTGTCGCCGGACACCAACATCGTCATGATCGACTTGCCGGCGGGCCACTCGGCCGCGCCCGTGATTCGCGCGTGCGCCGAGCACGGCGTGCTCGTGGCGGCGTGGTCCGCGTCCCGCATCCGTGCCGTCACGCACCTGGACGTGACGGCGGCCCAGGCGGACCAGGCCGCCCACGTTGTCGCCACCGCCCTGCAGTCAGCCGCCCGCAGGGCGTGATGGGGGATTGAGCAGGCCGCGCCATCGCGGTAGCTTTCAGGCGTTCCAGGCCCCGGAGGGCGACAGCCTTCTAACTCCGTCAGGGCCCCGCAGGCAGCAGCGGCATGAGGTGTCTGGCGTCGCTTCGTCAGGCCTGGGACACTGGCGCGGGCGGTCGTGCTTCTCCAGCAGAAGCGGCCGCCCGCGCTTTTTGGCGCGTGGGAGCCGCCTCACTTTCAGGGCCCTCGATCCGGTGTAGATTCTCCTCACCGTGTCCCTCGCCCTCGCCCGAAAATACCGCCCCAGGACCTTCGGCGACGTCGCCGTCCAGTCACACGTAGCCAATACGCTGCGGGGGGCGGTGGCCCGTGGCCGGGTGGCGCATGGCTACCTGCTGTGCGGCCCGCGTGGCGTGGGCAAGACGACGCTTGCCCGCGTGCTCGCCATGGCGCTCAACTGCGAGAACCGGCAGCCGGACGGCGAACCCTGCGGCACGTGCACCAGTTGCAACCGCATCTGGAGCGGATCCTCGTCGCTGGACGTGGTGGAGATCGACGCCGCCAGCAATCGCGGCGTGGACGACGCCCGTGAACTCCGCGAGCGCGCCATGTACGCGCCGTCGGGCGAGCATGGCTACAAGGTCTACATCGTGGACGAGGCCCACATGCTCACGCGCGAGGCGTGGAACGCGCTCCTCAAGGTCCTGGAGGAGCCGCCCCCGCGCGTGGTGTTCGTGTTCGCCACCACGGAGCCGCAGAAGATCGCGCAGGCCGCCGCACCGGTGCTCAGCCGCCTGCAGCGCTTCGACTTCAAGCGCATGGGGGCGGGCGACATCCGCCAGCGGCTGGAGGCCATCCTGGCGTCAGAGCAGGTGGACGCGGAGCCGGAGGCGCTGCTCATGATCGCACGGGCGGCCGACGGTTCCATGCGCGACGCGCTGAGTCTCACGGATCAGGTCCTGTCCATGGACGAAGGGGCCATCACCGCCGCCCGCGTGCGCGAGGCGCTGGGCTTCGTGGCCGAGGACGAGTTCCTCGCGGTGCTGGACATCGTGGCGGAGCGTCGCGCCGGGGACGTGTTCGCCTTCGTGGCCCGGCTGGCGGATGCGGGGGTGGACTTCGGCATCTTCCTCACGGGGCTTGGCGACATGCTGCGCGCGCAGCTCGCGGTCACGCTGGGCGGCGCCGCGCCCGACGTGTCTGAGGCGGCGCGACGGGCGCTGGCCGAGCGCGCGAGCCGCCTGGCCGCGGGAGACCTGCTGCGCATGCTCAGCGCGCTCGCGGAACTGGAGCCGATGTACCGGCAGAGCGGCCAGCAGCAGATGCTCATCGAGATGCTCCTGGTCCGGTTTGCCCTCATGGACCGGACGGTGGAATTGTCGGAGCTGCTTGGGGCGCTGGGTCCGGGGAGCGGGGAGGCCACCGGTGGGGGCGGCAGGGGCGGCAGCGGCGGCCCGACCCCGGCCCGTGAGCGCACGCAGGCGTCAGGTTCCCGCGCCTCGTCCAGCGCTTCACGGCCCTCATCCAGCCGCGACGCGAGTGGTGCGGCCGCAGCGTCGCCCACGCACAAGGCTGCGCCGGCCAGTCCGCCCGCGGCAGTCCGGGCCACGCAGGTCGAGCGGCCCGTCAGCCTGCCCGACCCGCCGCCCGTGCTGGCCGACGCATCGCCCTCGGCGGCCCCCCGCCCGGTACCGCTGGAGCTCGCCCGGGTGGCAGAGCGCTGGGACGAGCTCGTGGAACGGCTTCGCGCCGCCGGCCAGCCGGTGGTGGCCGATGCCCTCCAGAATGCCGCGCCCGCCTCGGTGTCGGCCGCGAATGGCGGCGTGCTGGCCATTGCGCAGCGGACGCCCAATCCGTTCCACGCGCGCGCCATCCAGGAGCGCAGCGCCGATGTGCTCGCGGTGCTTCAGGGGTGGTTCGCCGGGGTGGCCCGGATCTCGGTTTCGTCGGAGCCGAGCACCGCGCCTCCGCGTCGGCTCACGGACGAGATGCTCAGGAGCGAGCGCCTGGCTCGGTTGCGTCAGCAAAATCCATTGCTGGGTACCGCCATAGACGTGCTGGACCTGGACGTTGCCGACTGATTCCGCGGCGCAGGCCGTGCTTGCCTCGCCCCCTCGGCGCGGGGTAGTTTAACCCTTCACTTCCGTTGTGGACGCGATGCCAGATTTCATGAAGATCCTGCAGCAGGCGCAGGAGATGCAGGGCAAGATGCAGCAGATTCAGGCCGACCTGGAGAAGCTGACGGTGACGGGCTCGGCGGGCGGTGGCATGGTCACCGTCGAGGCCAACGGCTCGGGTCATGTGCGCCGGGTGTCCATCGATCCGTCCGTGGTCAATCCCGCCGATGTCGAGATGCTGGAAGACCTGGTGGTGGTGGCCGTCAGCGAGGCGCAGAAGAAGGCACAGGCCGTGGCGCAGGAGCAGATGGGCGCGTTGACCGGCGGCCTCCACCTGCCGTTCAAGCTGCCCGTGTGACGTGTCGGCCATCGAGGACTTGGCCACGGAGTTGGCGAGGTTGCCGGGGATCGGTCGCAAGACCGCGTTTCGGCTGACGTATCACCTGCTGAAGCAGCCGCCGGAACAGGGGCGGCGACTGGGGCAGGCGCTGCTCGCGCTGGGAGAGCGGGTGCACACCTGTGAGCGGTGCTTCAACTACACGGACGAAGCGCTGTGCGCGGTGTGCCGCGATCCGCGGCGTGACCAGTCGGTGGTGTGTGTGGTGGAGGAGGCGTCGGACATCGGGGCCATTGAACGGGCGGGCGAGTTTCGCGGAGTATATCATGTGCTCGGTGGGCGCCTGGCCCCGCTGGATGGTGTGGGGCCCGAGGACCTGACGTTGGATCGCCTGGTGGCGCGCGTGCAGCCCGGCGGCCCCGTGCGAGAGGTGATAGTGGCCACGAATCCGAGTGTGGAAGGTGAGACCACGGCGTTGCTGGTACGGCAGGAGCTGGGGCGGGCGGGCGTGACGGACGTAGCCGTGACTCGCATTGCGCTGGGGTTGCCGGTGGGTGGCGATCTGGAATACGCTGACGGGGTGACCATTGCGCGGGCCCTGGCGGCGCGGAGGGCGATGTGATGGGCAGGCGCGATTCGGTGGCGCTGGCGGTCGGGTTTGCCGGCGGGCTGGTGGCAGGGCTGGTGGCGTGGAGCGTCCAGATGGAGCGTTCGCGTCGCGGGTTGTTCAGCAGCAGCGCGGTACGCCGCGTGGCAGCGCTGGGCTACCTGAAGGGCCAGCCCGGTGCCCACACCGCGCGGTTGCTGGCGGAATACGTGGAGTGGGAGCCCTTGCCGTTGCTCAGGCGGCGCGGGCGGCGGATGTTGCGACACATGCAGGCCTACCTCGAATAGACAGGCGGACACCCATGCCCGTTGGTGCAGCGAGCTGGTCATTCACGGAAGACGACTTCAACGCCATCACCGCGGCGTTGAAGCACTTTCTCACGGACAGCAGTGCGCGGTGCGCGCTGCTGGTGGATCGCACGGGGCAGCTCGTGGCCACGGTGGGTGAGCAGCCCAAGTTCGACCCCACCACGTTTGCCACGCTCACCGCCGCGGACTTCAGCGCCAACGACCAGTTGGCCAAGCTCATCGGCGAGTCCGACTTCAACTCGCTCTTTCACCAGGGCGAGAAGGAGTCGATGTACCTGGCGGATGTCGCGCGACGCGTGATCCTGGTCGTGCTGTTCGACAACCGCACCACCCTTGGCCTGGTCCGTCTCAAGATGAAGCAGACAGTCGAGGAACTCACCCGGCTCTTCGAAGAAGTGTTCGCTCGCGGGGCCTCCGGGCAGCCCGCGGCCCCCAATATTCTCGCCGGCGCGGACGACGAGATCGACAAGCTGTTCCAGTAAGGAGACCATGGCATGTCGATGATCAACTACGCGTCCCGCGAGATCAACTGCAAGATCGTCTATTACGGCCCGGGGCTGGGCGGCAAGACGAGCAACCTGGAACACGTATACGGCAAGGTGCAGCCGGACACGCGGGGCAAGCTCATCTCGCTGGCCACCGAGACCGAACGCACGCTCTTCTTTGACTTCCTGCCGGTGGACCTGGGCACCATTCGCGGATTCAAGACCCGCTTCCACCTGTACACGGTGCCCGGCCAGGTGTACTACAACGCCAGCCGCAAGCTCATCCTGAAGGGCGTGGACGGCATCGTGTTCGTGGGCGACTCGCAGCTCGAGCGCATGGAGGCCAACCAGGAGGCCATGCAGAACCTGTACGACAACATGGCCGAGTATGGGTATGACCTCACGAAGATGCCATTTATAATTCAGTATAACAAGCGCGACCTGCCCAACGCGGCGCCGGTGGCCGACCTCCAGGCGGCGCTCAACCCGGGCTGGGAAGTGGCCGACGCCGCGAAGCAGCGCGTCACCCCCGACCCGGCGCACGCCGGCGAGAACCTGGTGGAGCAGCTCCCCACCGGCGAGTGGATCGAGCGGGCGCCCTACTTCGAGGCCGTGGCCATCACCGGCGATGGCGTGTTCGAGACGCTGCGCGCCGTGAGCAAGCTCGTGCTCAAGTCCCTGGCCTGACGCCGGTGGGACGGGGCGCCACGTGAATCTTCCAAACTGGCTGACGGTGGGTCGCATCATCGCGACCCCCTTCATCGCCTGGCTCCCGTTCTCCGGCTCCTCCCAGGCCCGGTTCATCGCCTGGCTGCTGTTCGCGCTGGCCGCCATTACCGACTACATCGACGGCCGCCTGGCCCGCAGCCGCGCCCAGGAAACCGACCTCGGCCGGCTGCTCGACCCGGCGGCCGACAAGCTGCTCGTCATCGCCACGTTCATCCCGATGTTCGTGCTGACGGGCTCCGGCGCCTCGGCCTCGCTGTACAGCCATCTGTACACTCCTGTGGTCGCCGGCAGCGTGGGCGCCGTGATGAAGCCCAGTGGCCTGGCCGCCTTCCCGTTCGTCACGCCGGTGGGCCTCATCGCGCTGCCCTGGTGGATCCCGGTCCTGATCCTGGGGCGCGAGGCGTACATGGCCATCTTCCGGCAGGTGGCCCGCCGGCGCGGCGTGGTGATCAGCGCCATCGGCCCCGCCAAGTGGAAGACCGCCATGCAACTCGTATGGGTGGGCTCGGCGTTCTTCTGGTTCTTCATCGCCACCGTGGCCATGAACCGCCGGTGGCAGGGCGATGCGTGGCGGTACTTTGCCTGGTTCAACGGCACCGTTGGCGTCGTGATGATGGTCGGCGCCACCACGCTGACCGTGTACTCGCTCTGGCTCTACATGAGCCGGTACGGGAAGCTGCTGCGCGCGAGATCGTAGCGCCCGCGCGCCCGCGGCCAGGCGATAGATTCCTGATGGAGCCGCACGCAGGCACGAGGCCATCATGAAGATCGAACTGGTCACCATCGGCGACGAGCTGCTGCTCGGATTCACCGTCGATACCAATGCCGCCCACCTGGCGCGAGAACTCTCGCGGGTGGGCATCGAGATTGACCGGCGGATCACCGTCCGCGACGAGGCGCCGGCCATCGCGGCCGCCGTCCAGGAAGGCCTGGACCGCGTGGGAGGCGTGATCACCACCGGAGGGCTCGGGCCCACCAGCGACGACCTCACCAAGCCCGCCATCGCCGCGCTGTTCGGGCGCGAGATGCGCTTTGACACGGAGCACTGGGAGTGGATGTCCCATCGGTGGCGCGAACGCTTTGGCCGCGACATCCCCGAGGTCAACCGGCAGCAGGCGATGGTCCCCGAAGGCGCGACGAAGCTGGAGAATCACCACGGCTCGGCGCCCGGCATCTGGCTGGAGGATGACCGCGGACGCTGGGTGGCCATGCTGCCAGGCGTCCCGCGCGAGATGCGCGGCATGCTGGCGGACGCCCTGCTCCCACTGCTGAGCGAGCGCGCTGCCGGTGGGCACGTGGTCCGCTCGCTGACGCTGCGCACCACCGGCGTGCCGGAGTCGTCAATCGCGGAGCGCGTGGCCACCATCAACGGCGGCATCACGGGCGTGGACCTCGCGTACCTGCCCAGCGCGGCAGGCGTGGACCTGCGCATCACGGCGCGCGACCTGCTGCCCGAAGAGGCGGAGCGCCGGCTGGTGGCTGCCGCGACGGCGCTACGCTCGGCGGTGGGCCCCATGATCTACGGCCAGGATGATGCGGACATGGCGGCCCTGGTGCTCGACGCCTGCCGCGCACGCGGCCTGTCCATCGCGGTGGCGGAGAGCTGCACGGGCGGCATGCTCGGGGAGCGACTGACGCGCATCCCCGGGTCGAGCGACGTCTTCCTGGGCGGCGTAATCGCCTATGCCAACGAGGTGAAGTCAGCCCTGCTGGACGTCCCCGCGGCGCTCATCCGCGCGCACGGAGCCGTGAGCGAGGAAGTGGCCCGCGCCATGGCGGCCGGGGCCCGGCAGCGGCTTGGCGCGGAAATCGGCATCGGGATCACCGGCGTTGCAGGTCCCGACGGCGGCACGCCGGACAAGCCCGTGGGCACGGTGTGGATTGCCGTGGACTTCGCCGGCGACGTCCGTCCGCTGCTGCTGCACTCCTGGGGCGATCGGCAGGAGGTGCGTGAGCGGGCCACGCAGGCGGCGCTGAACCTCGTGAAGCTCGTCGTGACGGGGTGAGGGCGGACTATCGCGTCCAGAAGTAGATGGCCGCGCAGGCGTTGCCCATTGCCTCCACCGGCAGCGACGCCCCGCCGGGGTATGACGCAATGGCTTCGATCGTGTTCGCGTTGAACCCCATGAGCGGGCCCAGCACGTCAGGTCCCGCGTCAATGTTCGTGGTGTCGGCCCGCTGCGCCTGCTTCAATTCATCCAGCGGCGAGGCGCGCCCCGCCTGCGTCCTGGGCCAGATTTGTACCCCATTCAGCGCGATGTAAATGCCGTCCATGTGACATCTGGGATAGTTCAACGTGATTCCGTCGGCCGTCTCGCTGACCCGCAACGGAGGAATGCGGCGCAGGATGTCCAGCAGGTTCGTCACGCCCATCCGGTCAATGTCTTCGTGCGTGTAGAATCGTCCGGAGGCGCTGTTGAGGGCCCGCCGCTGGTAGAACTGGTCGTATCGGCTGGTGTACGCCAGGCGACCAGGCTTTCCGAACCGGTCCACCGCCGTGGTCACCACGGTCTGCAGTTGTACCGCGCCGGGGGTGAGCACCACCGCGGCCAGCGACGTATCGCGCGGCGTCCGGACGATGATGTCCACGGGCCCGAACCCGATCTTGCGAACCCGCACCAGGTGCAACCCTTCGGGCACGTCGTTCAGCCGGAACCGCCCGAACGGATCCGTGCGGGCGGTGACCGGAAGCGACTGGACGCTGATCTCGGCGTCCGGGACGGGCTGCGAGAGGGAATCCACCACCCGGCCCAGGATGCTCACCGCAGGTGCCGGCCGTTGGGCAGTCACCACGGCCGGCCACGCGCAGCAAGCGAAAAGCGCTATCGCTGCGAGGCCGCGCCGTGCGCCGGCGCGAGACGATGGTGCCATGAGATCCTCCCAGGTGGCGATCCTGCAGGTCATGAAATCCGCCATCCACTCCGCAGAATGCGCGGTCCGGGCGCGTAAGGCAAGTCTTCGGTCCAGGTCTTACCGACTTCTGACACTATTCCGGCCGGGTTGGTCCGCAGGGTGGGCCTATCCGGTTGCCAAGCAAGCAGTTGCTAACGGTAATCAATCCAGATAATTTTTGTCAGGATTACCGCTGGAGACGATTGCTGGCGGTCGGTCCCACTTGCTGCCGCGCCCTGGCATCTCCGTGCCGCTCTCCAATTCCCGCTCCCCGTTGCCTTTCACCGCCGAGCCCCCGTATCGCGTCACCGCGCCACCCCCGCCCAGCGAAGCGGGGCTCACAGCGCGTGAGTGTGACGTGCTGGCGCGCATCTCCCACGGGTGGACCAGTCGCCAGATCGCGGAGGCGCTGGGCATCAGCATTCGCACGGTGAACACGCACCGTGAGAATCTGGCGCGGAAAGTCGGCACGTCGTCCCCGGCCCGACTCACGCGCTACGCCATCACCTACCGCATCGACACGGTGGACTGACCGTGGCGTGCCGCCCGCATGGCGGCGCGACGGGCCATGGCTGGCCTGTCTCATGCCCGGGTGCCAACGCACTTGACCCTCACCCTCACGGAGGACCCTCGATGGACCTGAAGCATGCAATCGCCGGATATGCCCTGTCGCTCCTGCTGGCGGCACCCGCGGGCGCGCAGACGGCAGCAGCGGCCGCGATCCCGGATTCCGTGGGCGTCATGCTGGTGGCCCACGGGGGCGGCGCCGCATGGAATTCCCGGGTCGATTCGCTGGCGGTCCAGGTGCGTTCGGCGGGGGTGGTGCGCGGTCCGCTGGGAGTGAGTTTCCTCATGGGGCCCGCGGCGGCGGAGCATCGCTTCCAGGATGTGGCCGACTCCCTGGCGGCCCGCGGTGCCCGCGTCGTGGTGGTGGTGCCACTGCTGGTTTCCAGCTACAGCGGGCACTATGAGCAGATCCGGTACCTGACGGGGCTCACCGACTCGCTCAGCGACGTGATGCGCATGCACCTGCACATGTCCGGCATCCAGCGGCCGGCCCGATCCATCGCGTTTCGTGTGACACCCGCGCTCGACAGCGCTTCCGAACTGGTGGACGTGCTCGTGGATCGGGCCCTGGCAGTGGTGCCGCACCCGGCGGGACGCGCGTTGTTCTTCATGGCGCACGGTCCCAACTCCGCGGAGGCGTATGCCGCATGGATGGCCCATCTGCGTCCCGTGGTGCAGCAGGTGAAGGCTCGCGCGGGGTTCGCGACGGCGTCGCTTGAGCTCATTCGCGACGACGCCCCCGCGACGGTCAAGGCCGAGGCGCGTGCGCGCTCGCGGGAGATCATCGCCCTGCAGCATCAGGTCACGGGGCAGGACGTGGCCGTGGTCCCCATCTTGATGTCGTCGAGTGGCATCAATCGTACCGAGTTGCCGGACGACCTTGCCGGGTTGCCGGTGCTCTACGATCCGGCGCCGCTGCTCCCGCATCCGGCCATGGTGCGCTGGGTGGAGCGCATGACCCGCAGCGCGGTGTCCGGCCCCGCCGTGGCGGCCGCGAGCCAGCGCCACTGAGCGGCGTTCGTGCCGGCGGGTCGCGGCGCCTGTGCAGGCCACCCGCCGGCGAGGGCGCGGTCATTGCCTCAGGGGGGCCGCTCCACGAAGTTTAGAGGTCCATGACTCGCCCTACGAATTCATCCAGGACCTCGGACGCCGACCCGCGCGGTCCGGACGACGAAGCCGCGTCCGGGTCCGCCGGCGGGCCTGCCGATTCCGCGCCCGCGGGTGCCGGGTCCGGCGTGCCCTCCGGATCAGGCGCCGGAGCCGAGACCGGGACAGCCGCTCGGCTCGAGGTCGAACTGGCGGACCAGAAGGACAAGTACCTGCGTCTGGCCGCCGAGTATGACAATTTTCGAAAGCGCACCGTCCGGGAACGCCAGGAAGCCGAGCTGCGGGGGATGGGGGTGCTGGTGCGCGGCATGCTGGAGGCCCTGGACGACCTGGGTCGCTTTGCCCACGTAGATCCCGCGACGGTGGACGCTGCCACCGTGGTGGAGGGCGCGGACATGGTCGAGAAGAAGCTCCTCAAGACGCTCTCGGGCCACGGGCTCGAAGTCGTGAACCCCATGGGCGAGCCGTTCAATCCGGAGCTGCATGAGGCCTTGGCGACCATGCCGGCCGAGCGTCCCGAGCAGGATCACACCGTCTCACAGGTCTATCAGGTGGGCTACCTGTTCAATGGGCAGCTGTTGCGTCCCGCGCGAGTGGTGGTGACGCAGTGGCAGGCCGGATCGTAATCCACGCGCATGCCACCCACCAAGGATTATTACGCGGTGCTCGGGGTGTCCGGTTCCGCCACGCAGGACGAGATCAAGAAGCAGTACCGGAAACTGGCCAGGAAATTTCACCCGGACACCAACGCCAACGACCCCAAGGCCGCTGAGCGCTTCAAGGAAGTCTCCGAGGCCTACACGGTCATCGGAGACGCCGAAAAGCGGAAGCAGTACGACGAGATGCGCCGTCTGGGTGCGTTCGGAACTGCCGGGCGCGGCGCGCGGGGGCCCCGGCCGTCGTCGACGCGCGGGCGCCCCGATGCCTCGGGCGTCCACTTCGACGACCTGGGCGTGGGCGGCTTCAGTGGACTTGGCGACCTGTTCAGCTCGATGTTCGGGGGCGGTCAGGCGCGCTCCCACGGGCCGGAACGTGGCCAGAACGTGGAACGCGTCATCGACGTGCCATTCCGCACGGCCGCAACGGGCGGCAAGGTGCCCATTGAGCTCGAGGTCACCGAGGAGTGCGAAACGTGTCACGGGTCGGGTGGTGCGCCCGGCGCGAAGTTCACCACCTGTCCCGAATGCGGAGGTCGCGGGACGATCTCCTTTGGCCAGGGCGGGTTCGCCGTGCAACGGCCGTGCCCGCAGTGCCTGGGACGCGGACGGGTGCCCAGTGAACGGTGCCCCACGTGCGGGGGCGCTGGCGAAATCCGCGCGCTCCGCAAGGTCCTCATCACGGTGCCCGCCGGTTCCGACGCCGGCACGCGCATACGGCTGAAGGGCAAGGGGGGACGCGGCGCGCGGGGAGGCCCGCCTGGCGACGTGCTGATCACCATCCAGGTGGCGCCGGACCGCTTCTACTCGCGCGAGGGGCTGGACCTGGTGGCGCAGGTGCCGATCAACATCGCGCAGGCGACCCTGGGCTCCAAGGTGGGCGTGCGCACCCTGGACGGTCGGAAGGTGGCCATCCGCATTCCGGCCGGCACGCCGTCGGGCAAGCGCTTCCGGGTGAGAGGGCAAGGCATTGAGAAGGACGGCGCGCGTGGTGACCTGATCGTGCAGGTCGAGGTGACCGTGCCGGACAAGCTCACGCCCGAGCAGGAAAAGATGATGCGCGAATTTGCTGAGGCGGGCGGACTGAAGTACTAGGCGCGGCCATTCGCGGCGCCGTCCGAAGGGGCCAGTGGTCGGGCCGAGGGGGCGTTACGCGAGTATGGGCAGCGGCAACCGCGCTGCCGATTCAATAACCCCGCCGCCCAGCACCCGCTCGCCGGCGTAGAAGACCGCCGACTGGCCGGGGGTGATGGCGCTCACGGGCTCATCCAGCGCGACCTCGACCTCGTGGTCATCGATCCGCACCACCTCCGCGCTGGCGGCGGCCGCATGGTGCCGCACCTGCACTTCGAGCCGGCTCCCCAGCAGCGGTGCCGCGCCCAGCCAGTTGATCTCCCGCGCAATGAGGCCCTGGCCCAGCAGTTCCTCACGAGGGCCGATGACCACGGCGCGTTCGATGGGCCGGATGGCGGTCACGAACATCGGCTGGGCAAATCCGCCCGGCAGGCCGCGGCGCTGGCCGACCGTGAATCGCGCGTAGCCGTCGTGGTGTCCCACCACGACGCCGTCCGCCGTCAGGATGGGGCCGGGCGCCAGGCTCGGCGTGTCGGCGCCCAGCGTCTTGCGGATGATCTTCGTGTGATCGCCGTCAGGGACGAAGCAGATGTCCTGGCTCTCCACCTTCTCGGCCACCACTTCCAGCCCCAGCCGGTGCGCCACGGCGCGCGTCTCCGGCTTGGACTGCGCGCCCACCGGCAGCAGCATGCGCGAGAGCACCGTCTGGTCGATGCCCCAGAGGAAGTACGACTGGTCCTTGGACCGATCCACGCCGCGGTGCAGCACGCCGTTGATCACGCGCGCATAGTGCCCCGTGGCAATCCACCGGGCGTCCACGCCGTCGGCCTTGTGCACCAGGTCGCGGAACTTGGTGAAGGTGTTGCAGCGCACGCAGGGAATGGGCGTCCGGCCGCGGGCGTACTCGTCCACGAAGTTCCCGATGACGTCGTAGGCAAACGCGTCCTCGAGATTCAATACGTAATGTGGAATGCCCAGAGTCGCGCAGACTCGGCGCGCGTCGTTGATTGAATCCAGGGAGCAGCAGGGGCGGTCCACGATCTCGGCGCCGTGGCAGAACAGCTTCATGGTGGCGCCCACCACGTCGTATCCCTGCTCCACCAGCAGGGCCGCGGCCACCGACGAATCCACGCCGCCCGACATGGCGACCAGCACGCGCTCCTT
Organism: Gemmatimonadaceae bacterium; assembly: GCA_035700805.1. Classification (GTDB taxonomy): domain Bacteria; phylum Gemmatimonadota; class Gemmatimonadetes; order Gemmatimonadales; family Gemmatimonadaceae; genus JAGWRI01. Next base: position 27,391 of record DASSOG010000045.1, read on the forward strand.
CATGCCCACGCGCCCGCCACCCTCACGCCGCGCTGGCCGCCGTGCCTCGCGCCTTGGCCACCAGGCGTGGGAACACCTCGGCCACGCGGTCCACGGCGGCATCGTCCGTGAGTACGCCAAGGCTCATCCGGATGGCCGCGCTCGCCAGCGCCGGCTTCACGCCAATGGCGGACAGGACATAGGACGGCCCGTTCGAACCGCTCTGGCACGCGGAGCCACCGGAGCAGGCGATGCCCTGGAGGTCCAGCGCCATCAGCAGCGACTCGCTCTCGGTGCCGGGTACCGACACGTTCAGGATGTGCGGGGCCCGCGGGGCGTTCCTCGCATTGACCACCAGGTCGGGAATCCGCTCCTGGAGCAGCGCCTGCAGCCGGTCGCGCAGGGCGGCCAGCCGCTTCGCCTCCGATGCGTGTTCCTTTATGGCGAGCTCGGCGGCGGTGGCCAGGGCCACCGCGTACGCCACGTTCTCGGTGCCAGGGCGGCGCCCGCGGTCCTGTGAACCACCGTGGAACAACGGCTCAAGGGGAGTGCCGCGCCGGATGAAGAGCGCGCCAATGCCCTTGGGCGCGCCGATCTTGTGCCCCGAAATGGACAGGATGTCAAACGGCACCTGGGCCGCGTTGATCTCCAGCTTGGAGAACGCCTGCACGGCATCCGTGTGGAAGAGCACGCCGCGTGCATGCGCCGTGGCCGCGAACGCCGGCACTGGCTGGATGGCGCCCATCTCATTGTTCACCCACATCACCGAGGCCACGGCCACGTCATCCCGCACCAGTTCGTCAAACGACGCCGTGTCGGCCACGCCGTCGGGCGTCATGCGCAGGAGGCGCTCCTCCGCGCCTTCCTGGGCCGCGGTGTGCACCGCCTCGAGCACCGCCTTGTGCTCAATGGGCGTGGCCACCACGGCCGTGCGTCCCCGGGCGCGCGCGGCGTGCCAGCAGCCCAGGACGGCCAGGTTGTCGGATTCGGTGCCGCCGGACGTGAAGCACACCTCGTCGGGCTGCGCCCCCAGGCAGCGGGCCACGCGCTCGCGGGCCTCGTCCAGCGCCACGCGGGCCTCGCGTCCCCATCGGTGGATGCTGGACGGGTTGCCAAAGCGGGCGTGGAAGAAGGGCTGCATGGCCTCCAGCACCTCAGGACGTACCGGCGTGGTGGCGGAATGGTCGAGATAGACAGGGGTTGGCATGGCCGAAATATAGGGGTGCCCCGGGACGCCCGCGATCAGGCCCCGTAGAACTTTGCCCGCACATCCCACAGGGCGGGGAAGAACCGCTGCGACACCGTCCTGGCCAGATAGCGCGCGCCCAGCGTCCCTCCGGTGCCGCCGGTACTCGGCCCCAGAATGCGCTCCACCAGCAGCACATGCTTGTACCGCCATTCCGCGAAGAGCTGCTCGTATTCCAGCAACCCCTCGGCCAGGAAGAACAGCATGCCGGGTCCTGGTCCGGTGTAGAGCGCTTCCAGGGTCGTGCCCTCGCGCCGGATCAGGCCCAGGAAGAGCTCCTGCAGCGTGGGCCGAGCCAGGGCCTGCTGCACCAGCTCGGGGACCGGGCCGTGTTCACCCAGCGCCTTCATGAAATGCGAATCTCGCAGGCCGCTGGCGGCCTCCAGCGCCCGGAACTGCACACTCTGCGAGCCGCTCGAGGTGCCCAGGTATCCGCGGAACTGCGCGAAGTGCTGGGGCGGCAGCGCGTCGAGGGAGCTGAGCTGCGCCGACACGATGCGCATGACGGTGTTCAGGCGGCGCACATACCAGTTGGCGAGCCCCGCGGAGCCCCCCTCGAAGGCGCCGATCAGGCCGTCAATGTCGCGCAGCAGCACCTTGAACCAGAGTTCGCTGGCCTGGTGCACCACGATGAAGAGCAACTCGTCCGGGTGCTCGGGCGTGGACTGCCCTACCTGGAGGGCCAGCAGGCGATCAAGGGCCAGGTACGTCGGGTAGTTGATCTCGTCGCCGGCGCTCAAAATGTGGCCACCTCAAGCGCGGTCACGTCGTCCACGCGCATGGTCTCGGTGGTGAAGAAGGGTTCGCCGTAGCGGCAGCGGATCAGGGACCCGTAATACGCGGCGTAGTGACGCACCATGTCGTAGAGCGGCTCGCCATTGGGGTACACCTCGCCCGCCTGGGTGAGGCCGTCGAACTGGGACGCGTAACAGCGAATGGCCTCCAGCTTCCGCTCGAACACGTCGGAGATGTCCACTACGAAGGTGGGGCGCTCGAAGTCCTGGCGGTACGTGACGGCGTGGATCACCTTGTACGGCCGGTGCGGGGGAATGCCGGGCGACACCTTGGCCAGCCCCGCGACGAAGCAGGCGTCGCGCACGAGCTGGGCCGCGGCCATGTGATCGGGATGCCGGCCGCGCAGGGAAGGCGCGATTACCACGCGGGGCTTGAACCGTCGGATCAACCCGGCCAGCATGGCCCGGGTTTCCGGCGTGTTTACGATGCCGGCATCGGGAAGCCCCAGGTTCTCGCGCACCGAGACCCCCAGGATCTTCGCGGCGCTGGCGGCCTCCGTGCCCCGGATCTCTGCGGAGCCCCGCGTGCCCGACTCCCCCTGCGACAGATCCACGATACCGGTCGTGCGACCCCTGGCCGCCGCCTCGAGCAGTGCCCCGCCGCAGGTGAGCTCCACGTCATCACGATGGGCGGCGATGGCCAGCAGGTCAACGGTCATGCGCGAAATATGGCGGCGGGCGCCGGCCGCGCTACTCGTATCGCAGCGCGTCCACCGGATCGAGGCGCGACGCCCGCGCCGCGGGCAGCAGGCCGAAGATCACCCCGGTCACCGCGCTGGACGCCAGGGCCGCCACGATGGCCATGGGTGGCACCGACGTGGGAACGGGCGTCATCGCCTTCACCAGGAAGGCCAGCGCCACGCCCACGCCCAGGCCGATGATGGCGCCGATGCCGGTGAGCGTCACCGCCTCCACCAGGAATTGCCAGAGGATCGTCGCGCGCGTGGCGCCCAGCGCCTTCCGTACGCCGATCTCACGGGTGCGCTCGGTGACGCTGATCATCATGATGGCCACCACGCCCACGCCACCCACCATCAGCCCGATGCCCGACAGCACGATCATCACGAGGAAGAACATCCCGAACACCTTGTTGTACGTCGCAAAGAGCTTGTCCTGCGTGATGAGCGCAAAATCATTGTCCACCGCCGGGCGGAGGCCATGGCGGGAACGCATCAGCGCGGTCACCTCGTCCAGGGCCTGATCCCGCGACACGCCGGTGCGGGGGATGACCGCGATCCCGAGCTCCGCGCGTTGGGCATTCAATACCCGGAACGCGGTCCGGATGGGGATGATGGCACTGGGCTGGTCCGCCCCAGACAGGAACCCCGCCTCCGGCTTGTACACACCGATGACGGCGAACCGCTCGCGGTTGAGGTAGATGAACTTGCCGATGGGGTCGGATTGGCCAAAGAGATCGTCAGCCAGCTTTGGATTGATCACCGCCACCCGGCTCGCGCTCCGGGCCTCGGCCTCGGTCCAGCTCCGACCCGGGTACACCTCGCCACCCTGGGCAATCACGATCCAGTCCGGCGTGTAGCCGGTGACCGAGACTGAGGCGAGCGACCGGTCGGCGTATCTCACCGGATAGTTCAGGTTGATCTGGGCGCCGGCGGTGCTGATGGACGGCAGGGCGTCAATGGCCTGCTGGTCGGCCAGCGTGAGCGGCGGATTGTGGCGCCACTTGCACGTGGCGTCCGTGCCGTCACACGCCTCGAAGGTGATGGGAAACCGCGAGACGAAGAACGTGTTGGGGCCCGCGGACTGGAGTTGCTTGGCCACGCCGACATTGATGCCGTGAACCGCCGCCGAGATGACGACCACCACGAACACGCCAACGGCGATGCCCAGGATGGTGAGCCCTGCGCGCACCTTGTTGGCACGGATGGACTCCACCGCGATGCTCATGCCTTCGCTGAGGTTGAAGGCCCAGGTCCCAAGCAGGGAGTTCTTCACGCGCTACTCCTGGCGCAGGGCCGCGATGGGGTCGAGCAACGCGGCACGGCTGGCCGGATACACGCCGGAGATGATGCCGACTCCGGCCCCGACGGAAACGCCGAGGACGATGGACCAGAGTTCCACGGCCGCCGGCAGCGGGCTGACGGCCGAGAGGATCTTGGCAAAGGCAAACCCGAGCGCGACCCCGATGGCGGCGCCCAGCATGGCCAGCGTGGTGCTCTCCACCAGGAACTGCCGCAGGATGTCGCGCCGTCGCGCGCCCAGCGCCTTGCGGATGCCGATCTCACGCGTCCGCTCCGCCACGGCCACGAGCATGATGTTCATGATGACGATGGCGCCCACCAGGAGCCCGATGGCGGGGAGCACGATGCCCGCCATGACCAGGTAGCCCTGGATCTTCTTCCAGAACGAGAGGGCCGACTCGGAGGTCTCGAGCGCGAAATCATCGGGCTGCGACGGTCGGAGCTGGTGGCGCGCACGCATCACCTCGCGCACGCGCTCCTGATTGTCGGTGATGCCGGACGCCGCGGCGGACTGCACGATGACCGCATCCACTACGCCGTGCGGATTCAGGAATCGCGCGATCCCCGACTTTCCCGGGGCCACCACGAATCGGTCGAACGAGATGCCGAACGCGCTTCCCTGTTCCTCCGCCACGCCGATCACGGTGAACGGAATGCCGCCCACCTTCAGCTCGCGTCCCAGCGGATTGAGGTTGGGAAAGAAGTGGTCCTGCACGTCCTTGCCAATCACGAGCACATTGCTGCCCAGCGCGTACTCCTGCGGAGTGGGCAGCCGTCCCAGGGTGACGCCCATGCGCTTGATCGTGAAGTATTCGGAGCTCACGCCGTAGCCCGTCAGGCTGCGCGGGGTGCCGTAGCGCGATTCGGCGGTGACGTTGTCTTCGTTGTACGATGCCCACAGCGTACCCGGCGCCAGCGCCGCTACCACGGGTGGCACGTCGTAATTGTAGATCCGGGGACGGGAGCGGATGGCTCGCCATTCCGCTTCCGTCATGCCTCCCATATTGATGTTCGGTCGTTGCCGCAGCTCGAACGAGTTCAGGGCGATGAGCTTGCCCACCAGCTCGTCCTTCATGTAGTTGCCCATGCCGTTCACGATCGACACCACGGCGATCAGGAACGTGACGCCGATCATGACTCCCAGCAGCGTGAAGAAGCTCTTGAGCTTCTGGACGCGAATCTGCGCAAAGGCGAGACGGACGGCTTCGAAGAGTGACACTCAGAGCCCAACGCGCCGGGCAAAGGCCTCGCGCCGGTCGTCCGTCTCCACCAACCCGTCGCGCAGCACCACCACGCGACGCGCATGCGCCGCGATGTCCGGTTCGTGCGTGACCATGATGACGGTCTGCCCGGTGCTGGCCAGTTCCTCGAACAC
>DASSOG010000046.1:0-70428 GCA_035700805.1 Gemmatimonadaceae bacterium
GGCCTCAACGTCCTGTCATAGGGGCCGGGACATCTTCCTTCGCGTTCAGGGGCTACCCGATGCAGGGAGCCACAGCACAGAAACTCGAACCCGAGGCAGGAACTACACAATGACACCCGCCCGCATCCTGGTAGTAGAGGACGAAGAGATGGTTCGCCGCCTGGCGGTGACCATTCTCTCACTGGAAGGCTACGACGTGAGCGCGGCGTGCGACGCCGAGACCGGCCGTCGCATGATCGCCGAGCGCAAGCCGGATGTGGTCCTCATGGATCGCGGGCTTCCCGGGATGGACGGTACCACGCTGACGCGGGTCCTCAAGACCGATGTCCGCACCCGGTCCATCACGATCCTGGCGTTCAGCAGCAATGCGGCGCGCGAGGATGATGCGGAAGCGGTGGCGGCTGGTTGCGATGGGTTTATCGCCAAGCCGTTTGATGTAGAGGCGCTCCTCCGCACGGTGCGGTGGCATGCGTTGGTACGCGAGCGCCGCCTCGGTCGTCCCATCCACAGACAGTTCACAAGTGAAGTCGCCGCCGTTGAGCGGCCGCTCGGAGCCGTGCAATGCAGTCCGGCTCAAGTCCCATCCGCGAATGCGCGATAGGATTGCCTTCAATCACCCAGTACCGGAGACCGTTACAATGAAGACCAGTCATTTCCTCTCGATCACCACCGCGCTGTCCCTCCTGGCTCTTGGCGCCGCCGGCGCCCAGACGGCTACCCAGACCGTGACGTTCCAGGTCGATGCCGTGAACCAGATCGCCGTGACCGGCGCGCCGTCGCTGACCATCAACACCGCGACGGCCGGTAGCGGCCTCACCAGCGCGACCTCCTCGGGCAACACCTGGGCGGTCACGACCAACCAGACGGGCGCCAAGATCACGGCGAGCATCGCCTCGGCCATGCCGGCTGGGTTGACCCTGTCGGCGAACCTGGGTGCTCCCAGTGGCGCCACGAGCGCGGGCCTGAAGGCGCTGGGCGTTACCGCCGTGGATATGGTCACCGGCATCACCAAGCTCTCGGCTTCCGGCCTGAGCCTGTCGTACCAGTTGGATGCCAACGCGTCCGCGGGTGTGGTCGCGTCGGGCACGCGCGTGGTCACCTACACCATCACCGGTGGGGCGTAGGATCATGACCGCACCAGTATCGGCGGTGCGTCGCTGGATTGGGCGCACCGTCGTCCTGGCCGCGCTGCTGCTTGGGGCGCGTGGAGCCGAAGCCCAGATCAACGTGTCGGGCAACCCTCCCACGCTCCGGATTCAATCGGCCACCATTCCAGGTGGCCAGCTGGCCCCGGCCACGGACAACACCACGACGTACACGATCTTCGTGTTCTCCTGGGGTCGGGGCAACCAGAAGAACATCGTGGCCCAGTTGAATGCCCCCATGCCGGCCGGTACCACGTTGAGCGTCATGCTCGAGGCGCCGCAGACCGGCACCAGTACGGGGCTGGTGCCACTGAGTACCACCGCGCAGAACGTCATCACGGGCATGACCATCGCCATCGCGACCAAGGCCATCACGTACCAGTTCCAGGCCACCCCGGCGGCGGGCGTGATCCCGCCGCAGTCGCGTACCGTCACCTTTACCGTTGTCTCGGGAGCCTAGACGCCACCATGCGCAACCTCCGTCACGCTCCCACACTGGCCGCATGCCTCGCCGCGGTCGCCGTCGCCATCCTGCCGGCGGCGCTTTGCGCGCAGGTCTCGGTGCTCAGCAGCACCGTCGAGGAACAGGTGGCGGCGCCCGGGGATCATTATACCGGTTCGATCGTGATCTCCAACGCAGGCGCCGCGCCGGCGGTAGTGCGCATCTATAAGACTGATTACAGCTTCCAGGCGGACGGCACGTCGAGCTTTGACCCGCCGGGCACCAACCCCAGGTCCAACGCCGCGTGGATCACCCCGCAGGCGTCGCAGGTGGTGGTGCCGGCCCAGTCCAGGGTGACGGTGCCCTACGCCGTCGCCGTGCCGGCCACGGACTCGCTGATCGGGACGTACTGGAGCGCCGTCATGGTGGAGGCCGCCCCGGTGCGCGCCGCGGCCGGGGACACGAGCTCCAGTGTGCAGATCGGCTCCATCATGCGGTACGCCGTGCAGGTGGCCACGCACATTGGCAACACGGGCACGCGCACCGTGGCGTTTTCCAATCCCCGGATCAGCCGCAGCGATTCAGCCGGGGCCACGCTGGACGTGAACCTGGGCGACACCGGCCAGCGCGCCTTTCGTCCGACGCTCTGGGTGGAAGTGTACGATGCCTCCGGCGTCCTCAAGGCCAAGGTGAAGCAGGTGCGCGGCCTCCTGTATCCCGGCACTTCGCTGCACCAGCACTTTGACCTGGGCACGCTGCCCGCCGGCACCTACAAGGCAGTGGTCTTTGCCGACGTTGGCGCCAGCGCGGTGATTGCCACCCAGTACACCGTCACGTTCTGAGACGAGCCGTGTTCACCCGCCTCCTCGCCTTCTCCGCGCTGCTCGCCGCGCTGGCGGCGGCCCCATCGAGGGCCGCCGCCCAGGGCGTGGCGGGCGTAGTGGTGGGCACGCCGCGGACGGACAGCGCGGGCGTGGCCGATGGCGACGTGGTCACCGTGGTGTTCCCGGTGTTCAACCCCTCAGCGGATTCGGCCCGCGTGGTGCCGGCCATCCATGTCCCGGCGGGTTGGACTGCGATCATGGGCACGGCGCCCTTCACGCTGGCGCCTGGGGTGCACGACACCTGGCTGGTGAGCCTCCTCTCGCCGGCGCACGCCGCCGCCGGTGCGTACGTGATGCACGCGGACCTGGTGGCGGGCAACGCGACCACGCGCGACTCCGTGGTGGTGCAGGTGCGCGAGCGTCACGGCCTGGATGTCGTGGTCACGGACGTGCCCCGCTGGACGATGGCGGGCGACCGCTACGAGGCCCAGTTCCTGGTGCGCAACACGGGCAACGTGGCCGATTCGCTGGTGCTCAAGGGGAGCAGCAGCCGCGGCGTGCGCACCATGCTCGATACTACTTCATTGATCCTGGCGCCGGGCGCCTCCACGCCCGTGCGCGTCACGGTGCAGATGACGGATACCGTGGCGCATGCCACGAATGACGTGGTGGAGCTGCTGGCTCGCAGCCGGACGGACACCGCGTTGCACGCCATGTCCTCCGGGGTGGTGGCGGTGGTGCCGGCGCGTGGCGGCTTCATGAGTGGCCTGGCCACGATCCCCGCGCAGCTTTCGTTGCGGGCGGTGAATGGCGCCGCCGGGCTGGCCCCCGCGCTCCTCACGGGTTCTGGCACGATCCCTGGGTCGAACACGCAGCTCGACTTCACCTTCCAGGCCCCGGCCGCGCACGATGGCCCGCACGGATTCGGTGAGCGCCAGCAATATCAGCTCTCGCTGACGTCGGACAACTACCGGCTGAAGCTCGGCGACCAGTTCTATGGATACAGCGCCCTCACGTCCGGCGGCGGGCTGGGCACCGGCGCCGAATTCGACCGGACCGGCGGAATCCTGAACGGTGGCGCGTATGTGCAGCAGCCCCGGTTCGTGAGCAATGCGCCCACCGAGGAAGGGTTCTACTTCGGCACCACGCCGCGGTTCCCGGTGTCGGCGACGGCGGCGCTGGTCACCCGCCAGAACGCCGTGGGCGGTGATGTCCGGGTGGCCAGCTTCAGCGCGCGGGGCACGCTGCCCACGGGCGTCCGCATGGACTTCGAGTCCGCGCTGAGCGACAGCGCGAGTCTCGGCGGGCACGGCAACACGGTCCGCCTCGGCGGCAATTCGCACGGCGTGGACTACAACGCCGGCTACCAGTGGAGCAGCGGCGACTTTGCCGGCCCCACGCGCGGCAGCTTGTACAAGGATGCGCATGTGTCGTATCGCGCCTGGCGCGACCTGACGCTGAGCGCCAATGCCAGCCTGCGCGTGGGTCGGTGGCAGCCCATTCCGGGGGTCTCCATGTCGCAGCGGCTGGGGACGGCCACGATCACGGCGGGCTATGCCGGTGTCGCCACGCTGGAATACGGCGTCCTGTCACGGCGCGACGAGTCGGTGGCCACCCTGGTGGACGGCGTGCAGCGCGGCCTGCGCGCCACGGGGGAGATCCCCGCGGGGCCGGTGGCGCTCTCCGTGGTGGCGGAGCACGGAGTGGTGGCGGACGCCCTTGCCGGCAACACGCACGGCTACTCGTCAATGCAACTCACGGCGCGCACTGAGCTCGGCAACGGTCGGTCGGTGTCGGTGTACACGGCCGCCAACCAGGGCAGCACGCTGGGCGGGGTGTCGGGTATGGTGAGTGGCGGCATGAATGCGCAGGTGGCGCTCCCCAATAATTTTGAAATTGGCATGAACGGCTCCGCCCAGCGCCAGCGTGGGTTCTTCAGCTCGAATGCCTCGTGGCTGGGCCAGATGGATGCCCACCTGGATTACCGCCTGCCGGATCGCTCGGTGATCGGGGCACATATAAGGATGTGGCAGAGTCCCACCGCCAGTGGCAGCACCAGCGCCGGGGCGTTCTACCTGGAATACCGGACGCCGGTGGGCATTCCCACCGGTCCCTCGCGGCAGTCGGGGCGCGCGTTCGGTCGCGTGGTGGACGAGGCCACGGGCGCCCCCGTACCGGGTGCGCTGGTGCACCTCGGCGCGCAGGCGGCCGTGAGTGACGACCAGGGGCGCGTGAAGTTCTCGGCGCTGCCGCCCGCCGTGTACCATGTCTCGCTGGACGCGGCCGGCGCCGCCGCCGGGGCGATGCTCACGGGCGACGTAGTCGTGGACATGCGGCACCAGTCGACGCAGCCGGTGGACTTCCGCGTCGCGGTGGCTCGGGGTGGCGAGGTGGTGGTGGCGGTGAACCGCTACGACTTCCAGGGCGGTACGCTGGAGTCGAGCCGGGACTCGCTGGTGGCCGTGGCCCCGCTGCCGAACGTGCTCGTGGCCCTCGCCACGACGCGCGACACCCTGTACCAGACGACGGATTCCCGGGGCCTGCTGGATTTCACGCAGGTGGCACCCGGCCACTACACGCTCAGCGTGCTGCCCGACAACGTGCCGGAACACTACGCCTTTGAAACGCGCGAGGTCTCCGTGGTGGTGCAGCCCGGCGCCACGCACGACGTGAAGCTGCGGCTCGTGCCGCAGCGCCGTGTCGTGAACATGGTGGACGGGGGTGGCATCAACCTCACGCTCAAGCCGAACGGGCAGGGCAGGAACGACAAGCGGGAGCGCGAGCAGTAGGCGGGCCGGCGCGACTGCGCGCCGGCCCGACCCCCCGTTACTCGATGACCTGCGTGTGCATCATCCCGTGCATGAAGTGCGGCTTGCCGTCTCGCGCATCGGGCACAAAGCATATGTACAGGTAGGTCCCCGGCTGCAGGTCCACGCGGATGTAGTCCGTGGTGCCGGGTGCCTGCATGGCCGACCCGCCCATCGGGGTGCCCGGCGGTGGTCCCTTGGGATCCGCCATCCACTTCAGGAAGTCCTCACCCGTCTTGCCCGGGGCGAGCTTCACGATCTCGATTTCATGCGGCTGGGACGAGGAATCCCTCACGGCCACCACGTGTGGTCCGCGCGTCAGCGGCTTGCTGAATTCAAACCCGTAATCCACCAGCGTGAGCGAGACGTCCGCCACCGGAGGGGTGGCGTTCGCCGTGGATGCCGTGACCACGAACGGGTGCCTCATGCCACGCGCAAAGTGCGGGATCCCGCCGGGCATGTCCACAAAGCAGAGGATGTCGTAGTGCCCGGGTGTCAACGCCATGATGGCGGTGGCGCTGTCGCCCGGCGCGGGTGCATTGGGCCCGCCAAGCAGCACCGCCCATGCCGGAAGCGGCCCCTTGCCGGCGAGCGCGGCATCCAGGTCGGCGGCGGTCTTGCCGCTGTCCAGCCGGACGATGTTGGCGTGGTGCAGGTCAGGTCCGTCGTTGATCAGGTGGATGGTGACCATCCCGGCAGGTACCGTATCCGGTGCCGTGTACGCGTAGTCGTGAGCGTGGATGGTGATGACGGGCGCCGGTGTGGCTGCGGGCGGGCCCGATCGGGCGCAGGCCGCAACCGCGGCGGCCGCGGCCAGGGCGAAGGAAATCCTGATACGCATGGTGCTCTCGATGTAAAGGGTTCGTGTCGGTCGAACAGGCCGCGAGGAAGGGGGGGGCACCCAGCGGGTGAGGCACTGCGACGTGCGGACGTGGCAGGCTGCCAAATGTACCGGGCCCGGGGGCCTGCGCAACAGCCGGCTGTTAGGTTGCTTGCACGATGCCAATTCGCAACTCGCCCGTCGTCCCATGATCTTCGGTCACATCGGCCTGGCGTTCGGCGCGCGCGCCGCTGACCCCGATATCCCGCTGGCGTGGCTCATGGCGGCGGCGCTGGCTCCCGACATCCTCGATTTTGGCATCGCGGCCACGGGCACGTGCAATCCGGGCGGGGCGTACACGCACGGGCTGGCACCCGTGGTGGGCACGGCCCTCATCCTCGGCGCCATCGAGGGGTGGCGATCCCGGCGGGTGCGCGCGGCGCTGATCATCGCGGCGCTTGTGCTGTCGCACGTGCTGGCGGACTATATCACCGGACTCAAGGCCCTGTGGGTGGGCGGGCCCATCATCGGGCTTGAGATATACCGCTGGCCCTGGGTGGACTTCGCGCTCGAAGCGGTGGTGATCACCGCCGGGTGGTGGGCCGCCCGTCGCTGGGGACGACTCCCGCGGTGGACGGTGTCGTGGGTGGTGCTCGGCGCCCTGCTGGGCGCTCAACTGCTGGCCGACGTGATCCCCGATCGCAGCACGGTGTATTCCACGCAAATCGAGTGCTCCAAGGCCTCGCTCGTCCAGGGCCTGCCCGGGATGCTGTAGCGGCGCCCGGCGGAGCGCCATCCGAAGTCGCGCGCGTGTGGTCGCGCCGTCGCGGGACACTGACGGGGCGCGGCTCAGGACGGTAAGATGGGACATGACTCACCCTCGCCTGGAGCCAGCCCGACTCATGCATCGAATTGTTCTCAGCGTGGCCTGCGTCGTCCTCCTTCCTGCTGGCGCCGTCGCGCAGGCGACTGGCGCTCCGGTCTATACACACGCCGACACGCTGCGCGGATCCAACGGGCCGGCGCGCGCATGGTGGGACGTCACCTTTTACGATCTGCACGTGAAGGTGAGCCCGGCGGACAGCTCCATCAGCGGCCGCACCGGCATCGGCTATCGGGTGCTCCATCCGTCACAGCTCATGCAAGTGGACCTGCAGCAGCCCATGCTGGTGGACAGCATGGTGCAGGACGGTCGTGCCCTGCAGTACCGCCGCGACGGCAATGCGTTCTTCGTGACGCTCGTTGCCCCGCAGGCGCCGGGGGCGACGCACACCGTCACGGTGTACTTCCACGGCAAGCCGCGCGCGGCCGTGCGCCCGCCGTGGGACGGCGGCTACATCTGGCACCGCGACAGCCTGGGCAACCTGTGGATTGCCACCGCCAACGAGGGGCTGGGCGCCAGCGCCTGGTGGCCCAACAAGGACTACCTGGCCGATGAACCGGACAGCCAGCGCATCGCGGTCACGGTTCCCGATCCGATGATTGACGTGTCCAATGGCCGCCTGCGCGACGTGCGGCGTCACGCGGACGGGACCACCACGTATGAGTGGTTCGTGAACAATCCCATCAACAACTATGACGTGTCGGTGAACGCGGGCGACTACACGCATTTCAGCGACATCTATCGAGGCGAGGACGGGGCGCTCACGCTGGATTTCTGGCCGCTGTCGTACCATCGGGAGGTGGCGGAGCGCCAGTGGGCACAGGCCGTGCCCATGCTGAAGTGCTTTGAACACTGGTTCGGTCCGTATCCGTGGTATCGCGATGGTTACAAGCTGATCGAGGCGCCACACCTGGGCATGGAGCACCAGAGCGGCGTGGCGTACGGCAACCACTTCATGAACGGCTACCTGGGGCGCGACCTGTCGGGTACCGGGCTGGGCCTCAAGTGGGACTACATCGTGGTGCATGAGAGCGCGCACGAATGGTGGGGCAACAGCCTGACCATGCAGGATCAGGCCGACATGTGGGTGCATGAGAGCTTTGCGGATTACGCGGAAGCGCTCTATGAGGAGTGCCAGGCGGGCAAGGCGGCGGGCGCCGAGTACGTGATCGGGCTGCGGAAGAACATCCGCAATGATCGTCCCATCATCCCGGCCTACGGGGTGAACGCCGAGGGGTCGGGCGACATGTATTACAAGGGCGCGAACATGCTGCACACCATCCGCCAGGTGGTGAACGACGATGAGAAGTGGCGCGGCATCCTGCGGGGTCTGCAGGCCACCTTCCGGCACCAGACGGTGACCGGGGCGCAGGTGGAAGAGTACATCAGCCAGCAGGCCGGCCTGGACCTGTCGAAGGTGTTTGACCAGTACCTCCGCACCACCATGGTGCCCGAGCTGGATTACCGGTTCAGCGGGACCACGCTGTTCTACAGGTGGGAGCACGTGGTGCCCGGGTTTGCCATGCCGGTGCGTGTGACGCTGGCGCCGGACGAGTACCACTTCATCACGCCCACGGCGCAGTGGCAGTCGGTGCCCACCACGTTTACCTCGCCGGCCGGGTTCCGCGTAGATGCCAACTTCTACGTGACCGCTCGGCCGGTGCCACTGGGTGGTGGATCGAAGCACTAGGAACCGGCTGAAGCTTCGCGGCCAATCAACCGTAGGGAGTGCGGCGGTGTCCGATAGTGGGACGTGAAGTCCCATTTCCGGACGCCGCGCAGATCCGGGGTCGTCACCCGCCGCCTCTAACCCGTTGGGCCGCCGGCTGTTCGGCGTCACGCCGCGCGGCACGGGGCTTGCTCACATCGGCCATACCATCCTCAGCTTCACCAGCGGAGAATCGCAATGCGTCTTTCAATCGTGACCGCGGTGGTCGCCGCGACACTTGGCACCGTCATTTCCAGCCCCGCGCACGCGCAGGTGGCGACCCCCAGTGGTATGCGGGGTGGGTCGTTGCAGGCGCAGGCCGCGGGCGTAACCGCGATATCCCTGGACGAGGCCTTGCGCCAGGCGCAGGCGCACTCCCCGCAGTTGGTGCAGGCCCGCGGGCAGTCACGCGTGGCCAATGCGCAGTACAAGGCAAGCCTCGCCAGCTTCCTGCCGAGCGTCTACGTGGGGCAGGGCACCTCGCACAACCAGGGTCAGGTGTACGTGCAGGGCGTGCTGCTGAACTCGCTCGGAGGCTGGAGCAGCAATCAGTACTATTCTGCCAGCATGACGGTGTTCAACGGCGGGCAGCGGATCCTGGATTACCAGGCGGCCAAGGCGTCGCTAGATGCCGCCGACCAGTCGCAGATCATCCAGCACTATGCCATTGATCTCAACGTGAAGCAGCAGTACTTCGCCGTGCTGGCCAACCGGGAGGCAGTGGATGCGGCCGAACGATCCCTGGAGGAAGCGCAGCAGCAGATGGCGGTGACGAACGCGCGGCTGGCGGGCGGGGCGGTCTCGCGCGCCGATTCGCTCACCAGCGCCGTGGCGGTGGGTCAGGCGCGCGTGAACCTCGTGACGGTGCAGGGGCAGCTTGCTACGGCCAATGCGGCCCTGACCCGCCTCATCGGGAGTGAGCAGGAGGTGACCGCGATGCCGGAGGATACGGCCAGCATTCCCAGCATCACGCTCGACACGACTGCACTCATTGCGCTGGCGCTCAATGGCCCGTCAGTGCAGGCCGCCCAGCACCAGGTGGCCGCGAACCGCTCCAACTGGTGGGCGTCCCTGGCGGCGTACCTGCCGTCGCTCTCCATGGGATACTCTGGTGGGAGCGGCTGGCAGAACGACCACTTCGTGCTTGGCGGGGGCACCAAGAACAACAACACCGCGCTCTCGTTCTCGCTGGGCTGGGGCCTGTTCGATGGTCTCCAGCGCGAGTCACGCGTGGTGCAGGCGGACGTGGCGCGCGACAATGCGCTGGCTACCTATCGCGACGCCCGGCTCGGGGCGCGCGCGAGCATCACGCAGTGGCTGGCCCAGTTCCGGACCGCTGAGACGCGCATTGCGCTCCAGGCTACGGCTATTCGCTCGGGCGAGGAGAGCGTGGCCGCCAAGGATGCCCAGTACCGCGCGGGCGCCGTGTCGCTGGTGGACGTCCTGCAGGCGCAGAGCACCTTGGCCACCGCGCGCCTGGGTTTGATCCAGGCTCGGCTCGACGCCCGGACCGCCAAGGCGCAGATCGAGGCCGTGATCGGCAAGGAAATCGAGTAGCGCCATCCGCCACGCCTGCCGCCCGTATTCGCGATGGCGCCCTGATCCTCCGGGCGCCGACGTTGCGGCCGCGGGAACGCTTGACGCCTTCCGGCCCCGGAAGTAATTCCACAGCGTTCGACGCCCCCATTCCGCGTCGCACCATTCCAACATCGATGCCCTGCATCGGGAGTAGCGTCCGTGGCCAATTCGTCTGACAACACTGATACGTCCGGCCCGTCCGGACCCGCCGATTCCACCCCCGGGGACCCCCCGTATTCGCGACGCGACTTCCTGGCCAGGGCCGGGCGTTATGGCGTGGCGGCATCGGTCGCGGCGCCGTTCCTTGGCAAGTCGCTCTGGCCGCGCGCCTCGGCGCCGGTGGCCACGCGCGCCATGCCTGCCGGCACCACGGGTCTCCAGCACGGTGTGTTCTCCACCACCACGACCGCTCCCGTCAATCCCAAGCTGTTCGACGGCCTGCACTGGCGCATGCTGGGCCCCTTCCGCAGCGGCCGAGTGGACGCGGTGTGCGGCGTGCACGGTCGGCCCAACGAGTTCTACTTTGGCGCGGTGAACGGCGGCGTCTGGAAGTCCATCGATGCCGGCCGGGTGTGGGAGCCGGTGTTCGACTCCGTCCCCGTGGCGTCCATCGGCGCGATTGCCACGGCGCCCTCCGCGCCCGACACGGTGTACGTGGGCACGGGCGAGTGTACGCTCCGCGACTCCACCGGGTATGGGAATGGCGTCTACAAGTCCACCGACGCCGGCAAGACGTGGACGCACCTGGGCCTGGAGAACACGCAGCACATCGGCAAGATCGCGGTGCATCCGCACGACCCGAACATCGTGTACGTGGCGGCCATCGGCCACTTCTATGGCGGCAACCCCGACCGGGGCGTGTTCCGGACGCGCGACGGCGGCAAGACCTGGAAGAAGGTGCTGTTCAAGAACAACGACGTGGGCGCGGTGGAGGTGCAGGTTGATCCCTCGCATCCCAGCACGGTGTACGCCGGCCTGTGGAACACGCGGCGGCCACCCTGGTTTGTGTACGCGCCGAGCAATGGCCCGGGTGGCGGCATATACAAATCAACTGATGGTGGCGACACCTGGAAGGAGCTCACCAACGGGCTGCCCACGCAGGGCATGGGCAAGAGCGGGATTGCCGTGTCGCCGGTGGATTCCAACCGGGTGTACGCGGTGATCGACAACCTGGAACCACCGCCGGGCACCAGGCCAGCGGCGCCGGCGGCCGGCGAATTTGGCGCGGGCGCCACGGGGCAGGGCGGCTTCTTCCGCTCCGACGACGGTGGCGCGCACTGGACCAAGGTGTCCGACGACAGCGCACTCTGGGGCCGGGGCTGGTACTTCGAGCATGTGGTGGCCGACCCGCAGCACCGCGACCTGGTCTATGTCTCCAACGTGGCGATGTCGCGCTCCTTTGACGGCGGCAAGACCTGGGACGTGATTCGCGGGTCGCCCGGTGGCGACGACTACCATCAGGCGTGGATTTCGCCGGATGACCCGGACACCATGATCGTGGCCGTGGACCAGGGGTGCATCATCACCCGCAACGCGCGCGCCGCGGATCCCCGCGCCATTACGTTCAGCTCCTGGCTCAACCAGCCCATCGCGCAGATGTACCACATCTCGGTCGATTACCGGTTCCCGTATTGGGTGACGGGCGCGCAGCAGGACTCGGGCTCGGTAGCCGTGCGGGTGCGCGGCAAGTTCGCCGAGATTTCCACGCGCGACTGGGAGCCCATTGGGGCGGGCGGCGAGAGTGGCTACACCGCCGGCGACCCCCTGCATCCGGGCATCATCTACGGGGGCACGGGCAGTCGGTACGACATGGCGGAGAACCGCCGGGTGGGGCCCACGAGCTCGCCGCAGGTGCCGGATGGCGTCAAGACGCGGACCGACTGGACGCAGCCGCTGGTGCTGTCGCCGGCGGATCCGCGCAACCTGTATTACGGCAACCAGTATGTGTTCAAGTCCTCCGACAGCGCGCGCACCTGGACGCGCATCAGCGATGACCTGACGCGCCCCGTGGTGACCGTGCCGCCGGCGCTCGACCAGGCCAGCGCCACGGACATCGATCCCAGCCGCGGCAATGGCGGCGTGGTGTACACCATCGCCCCGTCGCCACTGCTGGTGCCCATGCTCTGGGCGGGGACTGACGACGGGCTGATCCAGCTCACGCTCAACGACGGCAAGACGTGGACCGACGTGACGCCGCCCGCGCTCAAGCCCTGGCATCGCGTGACGATGATCGAGGCGTCGCACTTTGACTTCAACACCGCCTACGCCAGCGTGGACTGCCACCAGCTGGGGGATTTCGGGCCCCACATCTACCGCACGCGCGATCAGGGCCGGACGTGGACGGAGATCACGGCGGGGCTGCCAGCGGAAGGGTACGTGCACGTGGTGCGCGAGGATCCCGAGCGTCAGGGATTGCTGTTCGCCGGCACGGAGCGCGGCGCGTTCGTGTCGTTCGACGACGGCGATCACTGGCAGTCGTTGCAGCTCGACCTGCCGCATACCTCCACGCGCGACTTCCAGGTCTATTCCGGGGACCTGCTCGTCGGCACCCACGGACGTGGCATCTACGTGATTGACGACATCAGTTCGCTGCGGCAGATCACCGACCAGGTGGCGGCCGCCGACGCGTACCTGTTCAAGCCGGCGGACGCGTACAACTACGACCAGGGTGGCGACAACGGGACGCCGCTGCAGAAGGATGAGCCGCAGGCGGAGAACCCGCCGGTGGGCGCGTACATCGACTACTACCTGAAGGCGGATTCGCCCGACGTGAAGATCGAGGTCCTGGACGCCACGGGCACCGTGCGGGAGACCTACCCGGCGGAGGCCACGGGGCGGGGCGGACGCGGGCGCGGTGCGCGCGGCGGCGGCATTCCCAACGTCTCCCCGCTCTGGCAGGTGCCGCCGGAGCCGTTCCAGACGGGAGCCGGCATGCACCGGGTGGTGTTCAGCCCCGTGGCACGGCGGTTTGGATTTGGCGGGGGGCGCGGGCGCGGCGCGGCCGCCGCGCCGCTGCAGACCACGGGCATGTTCACGGCGCGCATGACCGTGGGCGGCAAGACCTACGAGCAGACCTTCGAGATGAAGGCTGACCCGCGCCCGATCGAGTAGCGGCGGTTACGTTTGATGGTGTGACGCGCGCAACCGGTTCCCGCCTGCTGTTGGTGCTCGCCCTGCTTGGGGCGTGCGCCCGGGGGCCGGCGCGTGATTCACAGGCGCTGCGTGGGACCGCGCTGCCCGCGCCCCTGGCGCGGCCGCACTTCACGCTCACCGACACGCGCGGGCAGCCCTATCACTTTGCGCGCGAAACCCAGGGGACCCTCACGCTGCTGGCGTTCGGCTACACGCACTGTCCCGACGTGTGCCCGGTGCAGATGGCCAACATTGCCGCGGCGTTGCGCCGCCTGCCGCGCGCCGAACGGGCGCGGGTCCGCGTGGTGTTCGTGACCACCGATCCGCCGCGGGATTCGGCGGCGCGGCTGAGGAGCTGGCTCGACAGCTTCGATCCGTCGTTCGTGGGGCTTCGCGGCACGGAGGCCGAGATTGAGATGGCGGAGCGGGCGGTGGGCGTGGCCCTGGCCACGCGCCAGGCCTCCGTGCCCGGTGACACCAGCTACACCGTCGGTCACGCGGCGCAGGTGTATGCGTTCACGTCCGACGACAGTGCCCACGTGGCCTATCCCTTTGGCACGCTGCAGCAGGATTGGGCGCACGACCTGCCCGAACTCCTCCGCGGCGCTCGCTGACCCACCCCCTCGCTCTCACCGTATTCAATGGCGGGCAACGTCCAGTGGTGGTGTTCGGCGCAGGGGGTGCGATGGACCTGGAAGTGGCGCCCCTATCCCGGCATCTGGCTCATGGTGCTGGCCATCGCCGGGGCGTACTGGCGGCTCTCGCGCGGCGGGCCTCGCACCAGCGCGGCGCGCAAGCGACGCGCGCTCGGCTGGCTGGGCGTGGTGCTGGCGTGGGTGTCGCTGGACTGGCCGCTTGGCCCGCTGGCGGCGGGCTACCTGGCCAGCGCGCACGCCGTCCAGTTCCTGCTCCTCTCCATGGTGGTCAGCCCGCTGCTGCTGCTGGGGATCGAGCCCGGCATGTCGGTCCGCCCCGACCCCAGGGGCGCCGGTGGCTGGCTGCTGCGGTTTGTCACGACGCCGCTGGTGGCCGGCGTGCTCTTCAACATTGTCGCGATCACCACGCACGTGCCCGCCGTGGTGGACGGACTCATGGTCTCGCAGCTTGGCGCGTTCGCGCTGGACCTCTCGTGGCTGCTGTCGGGGCTCGTGCTCTGGTGGCCCGTCGTCCTGGACATGCCTCGGCGGCGGTTCCCGCTCATGCTCAAGATCTTCTACATCTTCCTGGCCACGCTGGTGCACTCGGGCATTGCGAACGTGATGCTGCTGGCGGACTTCCCCATCTACAGCATCTACCAGCTCGCGCCCCCCATGCAGGGCGTCACCGCGATGACCGACCTCCAGATTGCGGGGGCCGTGATGCTGGGGGGCGGGTTGATCATCACCTTCTCCGTGATGAGCCTCCTGTTCTACCGGTACGTGCAGCAGGCGACCGGTCCCGACGGATCCTGACCGCGGCTACCAGGCGATGCCGTAGTCCTCGCCGTGGTTGCTCGATCCGCCCCACATGCTGTGGTGCGCCCAGTCGAAGTAGATGGCGTTGATGGGGCCCGAGGTGCGCTGCGTGGGCATGAGGCGGTAGCCCATGGCCTCGAGCTGCCGGCGCGTGGAGTCGGGCAGGGAGGTGGCGATCATCATGCGTCCGGGTTCGTTCTCGTGCAGCCCGAACGAACTGCGCATCTGGTAGCTGTTGATGTTCGGCGCCTCGCAGGCTTCCTGCACCGTCATGCCGAACTCCACCACGTTCAGGAAGAACTGCAGCAGGTTCTGGTCCTGCGAGTCACCTCCCTGGACCGCCATGGCCAGGTAGGGCTTGCCATCCTTGAGCGCGAGGGTGGGCGTGAGCGTCACGCGCGGCTTCTTCCCGGGCTCGATCACGTTATACGGGCCGTCCTTGGCGTAGGTCACGAAGCTCTGCGCGCGCTGGCTCAGGCCGATGCCCGTATGGCCCGCGATGACGGCCGGCACCCAGCCGCCGCTTGGCGTCACCGACACCACCCAGCCTTCGGCGTCCGCGGCCTCGATGGACGTGGTGCCCTTGTAGAACGCGTCGGTGAACGCCGAGTCCTGGGCCGTGGCGACATCGGGCAGGAATTCGGCGGCGCCGGACATGCGACTATTCGTATCCCGCGCGGCGGGCGGGCGATCCTGGCCGCCGCTGCGCGCCTGGCGGGGCTTGGGCTCGAAGGCCAGGGGGTTCCACTCCGCCAGCAGGTCCTTGAACGGGTTGACGCCGCCCTGGAAGGGATACGGGTCGCCCGGCTTGACCGTCGAGTCATTGTGGGCCCAGTCGATCTGCTGGAACCGCTGCTTCGCGTAGGCCTTGGACAGCAGGCCCTGCACCGGTTCCTGCGGCGGGAAATACGGATCGCCGTAATAGAAGTCCCGGTCGGCGTAGGCCAGGTTCATGGTCTGGTACAGCGTATGGATATACCGGGTGGAGTTGTACCCCATGTCCTTCACGTCCGTGTTCTCCAGGATGTTCAGCGCCTGGAGCATCACCGGACCCTGCTGCCAGATGGGGAGCTTGTACACCTCGATGCCCTTGTAGCTGGTGTGCAGCGGTTCCTCGATGCGCACCTTCCAGTTGGCCAGGTCCTGCAGCGTGAACAGGCCGCCCTCCTCACGCATGCCGCGCACGATCTCGTGCGCGATGTCTCCCTTGTAGAACCGGTCATAGGCCGCGTAGATGGCCTGCTTGCGCGTCTTGCCCGCCTTGCGCGCGTCCTGCTCGGCCTGCACCAGCTTGCGCCACGTAGCGGCCAGGTCCTTCTGCACGAAAATCTCACCGGCCTCGGGGCCGGGGTGCGCGGTGCCGGGGTGCGTAAACATCACCGCCCGCGAATATTGCCATTGTGCAATCGTGTCCTTGTACACCTGGATCGTGCGCGCGAGCTGGGCTTCCATGGCGTACCCATCGGCCATCTGGATGGCGGGCGCCAGCACCTGCTTGAGCGAGAGCGTGCCGTACTCGGCCAGCATGGTGAGCAGGCCCCCGACGGTACCGGGAGTCACCGCGGCCAGCGGGCCGTACTCGGGCGGATAGCGGTACCCCTTGGAATGGTAGAAGTCGGCGGTGGCCCCCGTGGGCGCCACGCCCAGCGCGTCGATGCCAATGACCTTGCCCGTGTGCGGGTTGTAGATCAGTGCCTGCGTCTCCCCACCGCAGGAGAGCGTGTCCCACATGGTGCAGCCGGCGGCCAGCATGGCGGCGGCGGCGTCCACCGCGTTCCCGCCTTCGGCGAAGATCAGCGCGCCGGCCGTGGCCGACAGCGGCTTGCCGGTGATGGCCAGCCAGTGCGTGGCGTGAAGCGGCGGCTTCTCCGTCTGCGAGTAGCGCGGATCTTCAGCCTGGCGAGGCTGCGCGGGCCGGGAGCGCCGAGCGCGCTGTGCCTGGAGCGCTGCGGGGCCGAGCGCCAGCAGGCAGGCGACAAGGAGATGACGGGACGGAAATCGGAGGTTGGGCATCGCGGGCTCGCGGACTGGGGACGAATCAGACAAAGCGCTCCATCACATCGTATGGCACGGGCACGAACCTGGGAAGTTTCGCCATCCGGATGACGCTCAGCAGGTCGTCGCGCTCGTGAAACTCCATGCCGTCGCGGTCCACGATGACGGTGTTCGGTGTCGTGGCCGCCAGGCGGCGAAATTCGGCGTCAATGAGGCGGAAGCGCCGCACCATGATCTCGGCGTTTTCGTGCGGGCGGTTGCGGATGCGGATGTGCTTCTCGATGGTGTCCGTGCTCGAGGTCAGGCAGATGATGCGGTCGGGCTGCCACCAGTCGCCAACGGTCAGCACCTTGTGCAGTTCCTCGTGCGACTCGGGCGGATACTCGGCGATGTGCGCCTCGAGCGTGATCCGGGCCCCCTCGATGAAGATGACGCGGCCCGGGTGGTCGCTGTGCTGCGCGTCGCGATAGTTGGCGTCGTACAGGTAGGCAAAGTACGCCGTGACGCCCACCGCATTCCGGCCGGCCTCGATGTCGGCGAGCACGCGGGGGTCCCACACGCCCTTCTCGCCTTCACCGTATGACCCGTTGTGGTAGAGGTCGCCGAGCTGGCGGACCAGGGTGCTCTTTCCGACGCCGGGGCCGCCGACGATGGCAACGCGCATTGAGGGCTCGTGGGTGAGGTTGGCGGATACTAGTCGGTGGCCTGGCCGTCCGCACGGTTGGAAAATCGCACGCGCGCGTCCAGCGTATCAATGCGCAGCCGCGGGAGCGTGCCGGCAAACACATGCTCCGTCAGCCACGCCAGCTCCGCGTCTTTCTGGCCGGCATCCAGGTCGCGATACCACGCCTTGGGCCGGCCATCGGTCCCGGGGTTCCAGCGATAGCGGCGCGCCTTGAGCACATCCTTGGTGGCAATGGGTGAGCCCTCGGCCCAGATGCGCACCTGGCCGGCGCGCGCGCTCTCGAGCAGCAGCGTCATCGGGAGGACGCCGTCGTCGAAGGGCGTGGCCAGCAGGTGCACCACCGCCGCGGCATCCTGGTCGGCCCGGTGCGCGCCATAGAACCGGTGGCAGCGCTTCATGAGCAGGAACTCGAGCGACGCCGACGAGAGCCCCCGCTGCCGCCACGGGACATCGCGAATGGAGCAGGCCCATGCCTTGTCCTTGAATACGGGCAGGCGCCGTTCGGTGAATGGCCGGTCAAATTCCGCGTTGTGCGCAATGACCAGCGACACGGGCTTCAGGAGCGCGTCCACCGCGGCGTCGTCAATGCGCTTGCCCTTGACCATCTGGTCGGTGATCCCCGTCAGCGCCGTGATGTCCGGTGGGATCGGGCGCCCCGGATCCTCCAGGTAGTCGATGGTGGGCTGCACCTCGAAGACCCGCCCGGTCTCCGCGTCGTACGTGAAGGGCACGGCGGAGAACTGGATGATGGCGTCGTGGCGAGCGTCCAGCCCGGTGGTCTCGAGGTCCAGGGAGAGCGCGGTGCGCAGCTTCTCCTGGCCGCTGGGAGTGGTGTACGCGCGCGGTGGTTCGAACCGCCGGAGCACCTGGTAGTCGCGGGAGGCATCGAGCTGCCTGGCCAGCGCGTCGAGGTCGGGAGTTCCCATGCCGGAAGTTGCGTGTGGGGCACCGCACCCGTCCAGTCCTGCCCGGGCTGGCATCGGCGCGCGGAAACGGTTAGAACTGGGGGGTTCCGCGCAACTGGGGAGAGGTGAGCGAGTCCGTATGAAAATCCTGAACCTGCGCCCCATGCGCGCCGTTGAAGTGCGGACGCCGGGCCCGCCCGAGGTGCTGGTGCTGGGTGAGGCCCCCCGCCCGCAGCCGCTGGTGGACCAGGTCCTGATCGAGGTGGCGGCGGCCGGGGTCAACCGGCCGGACCTCCTGCAGCGCCGGGGCGTCTATCCCCCCCCGCACGGGGTGACGGAGACGCTGGGCCTGGACGTGGCGGGCACGATCGTCGCCGTCGGGCCGGATGTCGCGCGCTGGCACGTTGGCGACGAGGTGTGCGCGCTCGTGGCGGGTGGCGGGTACGCCGAGTATTGCATTGCCCCCGAATCGCAGTGCCTGCCCGTTCCCCGCGGCCTCTCGATGGTGGAAGCCGCGTCGCTCCCCGAGACGTACTTCACCGTCTGGAGCAATGTGTTCGACCGGGGCCGGCTGGAACGCGATGAGGTATTCCTGATACACGGCGGCGCGAGCGGCATTGGCGTGGCGGCCATCCAGATGGCCCGCGCGCTCGGCGCGCGCGTGTTTGCCACGGCCGGCAGCGCGGACAAGTGCGCGGCGTGCGAGCAACTCGGGGCGCTGCGTGCCATCAACCGGCACATCGACGACTTCGTGGAAGTGGTGCGCGATCATACGCACGGCCACGGCGCCGACGTGATCCTGGACATGGTGGCGGGGAGCTACACGGCCCGCAACCTGGAGGTGCTGGCGGAAGACGGCCGCCTGGTGCTCATCGCCACGCTCGACGGCGCTGAGGCGCAGGTGGACCTCCGACGCGTGATGACCCGGCGCCTGACCATCACCGGTTCCACCCTGCGGGGACGGTCCAGCGGGTTCAAGGGCGCCATCGCCCGACGGCTGGAAGAGGTGATCTGGCCGCTGCTGGAGGCCGGCACCATCAAGCCCATGATCCATGCCGTGTTTCCGCTGGCCCGCGCCGCGGATGCCCACGCCGAGCTGGAGCGAGGCAAGCACGTGGGCAAGATCGTGCTGTCCGTGAAGGAACCGGCGGGCACTACCACATAGAACCTGACGTCCCAGGTCGTGGCCCTGGCGAGCAGGGTCGCCGAGGCGGTGGACTCGGCCGGACCCCGGGTGTAGCGTTTTTCATGCTTGAATCAGCCCCGCAGTTCGACACGGCCACCGTCGCCGAACTGTTGCATCGCCACTTTGCGCTGGATGGTGAAGTTCGCGCGCTGTGCAGCGAGCGCGACCAGAACTTCATGATCGAAGCCGCCGGCCGGCGCGCGGTGTTCAAGATTGCGAACGCCGGCGAATCGCGCGCGCTGATCGAGGCGCAGCTCGAGGTGATGCAGCGGCTGGCGGCCGCCGGCGTGCCGGTGCCGCGCGTGCTGTCCGCGGCGGACGGGGCGCGCATTGTTTCGGTGCCCGGGCCTGATGGTGCCACGCACGCGGCCTGGGCGGTCACCGCGCTCCCCGGCGTGCCACTTGCCCAGTTCACGCTTCCGCCGCAGTCGCTCATGAGCGAACTGGGACATACCATCGGCGTCATGTCACGCGCGCTGGACGGGTTCGACCATCCGGCGGCCCACCGCGAGTTGAAGTGGGACCTGGCGTCCGGACGCGCGGTGGCCGAGGAGCGGCGGGCCCTGGTGACCGACCCCTCGGCGCGTGAGGGGATAGCCCGCCTGCTGGCGTCGTTCGATCGCTGTACGGCGCCCTGCCTGCCCAGGCTGCGCCGCGCCGTGATCCATGGCGACCTGAATGACCACAACATCCTGGTGGAGCGGGGCGGGCCGGGCGATCCCCCGCGGCTGGGTGGCATCATCGACCTGGGCGACATGGTGCACTCGTATGCGGTGGCGGACCTGGCCATCGCGTGCGCGTATGCCATTCTGGACGCGCCCGAGCCCCTGTCCGCCATGCGCGCGCTGGTGGAGGGTTGCCACGCCGTGCGGCCGCTGGACGAAGCGGAACTCGGCGCGCTGTTCGGCCTCGTGGCGCTGCGCGTCTGCGTGAGCGCCTGCGTGGCCGCCGAGCAGGTACCAGCGCATCCGGACAACCCGTATCTGGACGTGAGCCAGGCTCGCGTGCGTCAGGCGTTGCCGCGGCTTGCCGCCACGTCGTTCGAGGTGGCCGAAGCGGTGCTGCGGGATGCGTGCGGCCGGCCGCCGGTGGCCGCGGCGCCCGCGGTGCGCGAATGGCTGGTGGCGCGACGCGGCACGTTCGCCCCCGTGCTCGGCACGGACCTGACACGCACTCCAACCGTGGTGCTCGACCTGTCGGTCGGATCGTCGCTGGTGAATGCGGATCCCGCGGGGCGCGACGAGGCGCACCTCACCCCCGTGGTGGCCCGCGCCATGGAGGAGGCGGGGGCGCGCCTTGCCATTGGCCGATACGACGAGCCGCGGGTGTTGTACCTCACGCCGCAGTTTGGCGGCGAGGGCGCGGTGACCGACGAGCGCCGCACTGTGCACATCGGGCTGGATCTCTTTGCGGCCGGCGGGACGCCGGTGTTCGCGCCGCTGTCGGGTACGGTCCATGCCTGCACGGACAATGCGGTTCCACTGGACTACGGGCCCACGATCATCCTGCGACATGAGACGGACGCGGGCGTGGAGTTCTTCACGCTCTACGGCCATCTCTCGCGCGAATCGCTGGGCGGGCTGCGGCGCGGCCAGCGGGTAGAGCGCGGTGCGCGGATTGGATGGCTGGGCGCGCCGACGGAGAACGGCGGATGGACGCCACACCTGCACCTGCAGGTGATGGCGAGCATGCTGGGGTACAAGGACAACTTCCCGGGGGTGGCGCCGGCATCGCAGCGCCGGGCCTGGTGCGCGCTGTGTCCCGACCCGAACCTGCTGGCGGGAGTGCCGGCCGGGCGCTTTCCGCCCCCGTCGCCGCCGGCCGAGGTGACGCTGGCCACCCGGCAGCGGCTGTTCGGCGGCAACCTCAGCGTGTCGTACCGGCAACCGCTGAAGGCCATACGCGGATGGAAGCAATACGTGTTTGATGAAACCGGCCGGCAGTTCGTGGACGGCTTCAACAACGTGCCGCATGTGGGGCATGCGCACCCCCGGGTGGTGGCAGCCGCGGCGGCGCAGATGGGCGTGCTGAACGCCAACACCCGGTACCTGCACGACCTGCCGGCGCAGTACGCCGAGCGGCTGGGCGCCACGCTGCCGGACCCGCTGCGGGTCTGTTACTTCACCAATTCGGCCAGCGAGGCGAATGAACTGGCGCTGCGGATGGCTCGCGCGGCCACGGGCGGCCGCGACCTGATCGTGCTGGAAGCCGCCTACCACGGCAATACCACAACGCTGATCGACATCAGCCCGTACAAGCACGCCGGGCCTGGTGGGGCGGGCGCGCCGGACTGGGTGCACGTGGCGCCCCTGCCCGACGACTACCGGGGGCAGTTCCGGCGCGGAGACCCGGAGGTCGGGGCGCGCTACGCCGCGGCGGTGGCGGCACTGGCCCAGTCGGTGCGGGACGGAGGGCGCCGGCTTTCGGGGTTCATCGCCGAGACCTGTCCGAGCGTCGGAGGGCAGTTGATGCTGCCGCAGGGCTATCTGGCCGCGGCCTACGACGCCGTGCGCCGGGCCGGCGGCGTCTGCATCGCCGACGAAGTACAGACCGGGCTGGGGCGCATCGGGACGCACGTCTGGGCCTTCCAGGCCCATGGGGTGGTGCCGGACATCGTGGTGATGGGCAAGCCCATTGGCAACGGCCACCCGCTGGCCGCCGTGGTGACTACGCGCGCCATCGCCAATGCCTTTGACAATGGCATGGAGTACTTCAGCACGTTCGGGGGCAACACCGTGTCGTGCGCCGTGGGGCTGGCCGTGCTGGACGTGCTGCGCGATGAGCGGCTGCAGGAGCATGCGCGCTCAGTGGGGGCGCGGATGCTGGCGGACCTGCGGGCGCTGGCCGATCGGCACGCGGTCATTGGCGACGTGCGCGGCTCGGGGTTCTTCCTTGGCGTGGACCTGGTCCGCGATCGCACCACGCGGCAGCCGGCCGCCGCCGAGGCGGCGTACGTGGCCAACCGGATGCGGGAGCGGGGGGTCCTGATCGGGACTGATGGCCCGTACCACAACGTGCTGAAGATCCGGCCCCCCATGCCGTTCAACGGAACCGACGCCGGGCTCCTGGTTGAGGTGCTGGATCAGGTGTTGGGCGAGGTCGGGGCCGGGCGGGGGTGAGTTCGGCCTTGCGGAAGGTGGAACTCCGCGGCATACTGGACTGTATACAATCGCATCGGCTGGCCGTCCCGGTCAGCCGGCGACCTGTATCCTGGGGGCTGACCATGTGGGCTCATGGCGCTGGTTACGACACTGGGGTGACGATGCCCCGTCCAGCGGGTGGAACGGCAGCGATTGTGATGCTCGTGCTGGCGACGATGAGTCTGGTGCCTGGCAGCGCCCGTGCGCAGCGCTCGGCGGGCGGGTACCTGCTGGGGGCGCCGAGCGGGACGTTCACCATTCGCACGGGCTACGACGCCGCGATGGCGAACAGCGACCTCTTTGCCTTTGTGACGAACGAGCTGACGCTCCGCAAGCGGGATTTTGCGTCGCCGATGCTGGCGGCCGACTTCGGCTTCCGGTTGAACTCGAACGTCGACGCCACCTTCGGGGCCGGGTACTCCCGCGGCGCGGCCCGGTCCGAGTTCCGCGACTGGCTGGACAACAACAACCTGCCGATCGAGCAGCAGACGGAGTTCATCCGTGTGCCGCTGACGGTGAACCTCAAGGCGTATCTTGAGCCGCCGGGACGGGCCATTGGCCATTACGCCTGGATCCCCGCCAAGTTCGCGCCGTATGTCGGGGGCGGGGTGGGGACGATGTGGTACCGGTTCCGGCAATCCGGTGACTTCATAGATTTCAACACCACCGAGGTGTATCCCGACACCTATTCGTCGTCCGCGTGGACGCCGATGGCGAACGCCTTCGTGGGCAGCGACTTCGGGCTGCGTCCGGGGCTGGCCTTCAACGTAGAGGCGCGGTATTCCTGGGCGCGAGGGCCGTTGAGTCGGGATTTTTCGGGATTCCATCGCCTGGACCTCTCGGGCATTGCATTCACCGCTGGCGTGACGTTCCGGTATTAAGGAGCAGATGATGAAACTTCGATTCTCGCTTTCCTCCCTCGCCATCGCGGTGGGTGCCATCGCCCTGGCGGCGCCGGCGCCGCGGCTCGCGGCGCAGCAGGCGACGACCGGTTTCGGGTGGGCCGCGTTCACCGGCTGCTGGTCGCCCGTCCGCGCGCCGGATGGCGCGGAGGTCTCCACGCTGTGTGTGGTGCCGGCGGGCACGGCGTCGGCCGTGGACCTGACGACGGTTGCCAGCGGCCAGGTGATTTCGCGCGAGCGCGTGGACGCTACCGGGCTCGCGGTGAACGGCACGCTCGATGGGTGCAAGGGCTGGAGCCGCGCCGAGTGGTCGCGGGATGGCCAGCGCGTGTATCTCCATGGCGAGTACACGTGTCAGGGCGGGCAGCGTCAGGTCTCCTCGTCACTGCTGGGGCTGACGTCAGGTGGTCAACTGATGAATGTGCAGGGGCTCGTGGCCGGCACCAACAAGGGTGTGCGCGTGGCCGAGTACCGCCGGGTTGCGGTGCCGGATAGCTTGCCATCGGACATGCGCGCGGCCCTCGGGACGCGCACCATGGCCATGGATGCCGCGGGAGTCGCCGCGTCGGCGCCCATCACCACGAAGGCGGTGATCGAGGCGTCAACCCGGCTGGATCCGCTGGTGGTGGAAGCGTGGCTGGCCAATCACGGGGGCGTGTTGCCGGTGGACGCCCGCGACCTGGTGGCGATGGCGGATGCCGGCGTCCCCGGTGACGTGACCGACGTGCTGGTGGCGCTGTCGCACCCGGATCAGCTGGCGCTGAGTCCGGAACTCACCGGCGACATGCCGGACAACGCGGGCGCCTACGCGTCCCGCGGGGTGGCCACGGCGCGGCCCGACGATGACGCTGATCGCCCGCGTCGCACGTCGTGCGCATACTCCGTGTACTGGATGGGTGGCAACACCTGCTACTACTCCTCATGGTATGGCTATGGGATGACCGGGCCGTACTGGGGATATGACAGTTATTATGGCTACGGCAGCTACCTTGGCGCCGGGGCCTACTACGGCCCGTATTCGCCGTACGGGTACGGGTGGGGCGGCGGGTGGTACAGCGGGGGGCCAGTGGTGGTCGTGAACCCGCCTTCCACCGGTGGCAACGCGTACCACGGTCGCGTGGTGAAGGGGCGCGGCTACGTGTCCGGTCGTCCGTCCGGGAGCCAGGCGCAGGGCGGCTCCAGCGCGAGGGCTGGTTCGGCGTCGCCATCCGGGACGCAGGCCGCGCCACCGGCCAAGCCCGCGAGTCCGCCGCGGACCGCGCATCCTCGGGGGAGCGGTGGCGGTGGTGGCGGCGGTGGCTATTGATCGGTCACCGACCCATGGACTGACAGGCGGCGCCGGCACCCCAAGGGATGCCGGCGCCGTTTCACGTCTTGTCCCCGCCAGCGGCGGGTTGCCGCGCCGTCCTACGTGCCGCGCCGCCCTGACTTGGACGAGGTGGCGCGCGGCTTGACCACGGGCGTGGGTCGCGACACGGGCGACGGCGCGTGCTCGTGTGCGAGCTTGGTCGGCTCAGCGTCCGGCCGCGCGACCCGTTTGCGGGAAAAGTCGGGAACCTGGGTGCGATGCTTCTTCATGGGACCTCCTGATGGTGCGCCCGCGTGAAATATGGGGGAGGCAGGGGGGCCCGGGCCAGAGGGCGCTCGGCCCTTCACATCACTTCGCGCCGAGGATACCGTTCTCCCTCATGACTCCGCGAATCGCCGAACTCTCCGCGTACACCGGCCAGTCCGTCACCATCCGCGGCTGGGTCACCCACGTGCGCTCCTCCGGCAAGATCGCCTTTGCCGTCATCCGTGACGGCAGCGGCATCGTGCAGACGGTGCTGGTCAAGAGCCAGTTGTCGCCGGAGGTCTGGGCCCGGTTTGCCACCCTCACGCTCGAAACGTCGGTGGCCGTGACGGGTGAGGTGCGGGCGGAGGCGCGGTCGCCGGGCGGGTTCGAGATCGGGGTCACGCAACTGGACGTCGTGGGCACGAGCCCGACCGACTACCCCATCCAGCCCAAGGAGCACGGCATCGACTTCCTGCTGGATCACCGCCACCTCTGGCTGCGGAGTCCGCGGCAGCGGGCGATTGCGGTGGTGCGGCACGAGATTGAGCAGGCCATACACGACTTCTTCTATGCACGCGGCTTCCTCCGCGTGGACACGCCGATCCTCACGGCGGCCATCGGCGAGCGGAGCGGGTTGTTCTCCACGGAGTACTTCGAGGAGGGCACGGCGTACCTGGCGCAGACGGGGCAGCTCTACGGCGAGGCGGCAGCCGCGGCGTTTGGCTGCATCTACACCTTTGGTCCCACGTTCCGCGCGGAAAAGTCCAAGACGCGGCGCCACCTCACCGAATTCTGGATGATCGAACCGGAGATGGCGTGGTACGACTCGGACGACAACATGCGGCTGCAGGAGGAGTTCGTGTCCTTCCTGGTGGCGCGCGTGCTGGAACGGCGTCGCGCCGAGCTGGCCGAGCTGGAGCGCGACGTCTCGAAACTCGAGACCGTGAAGCCGCCATTTCCGCGCATCGATTACTCCGACGCGGTGACCATCCTGCAGGGCAAGGGCAGTTCGGTGAAGTGGGGTGACGACCTGGGCGCCGAAGACGAGGCGCTGCTGGTGGAAGGGCACGACCGCCCGGTGTTCGTCACGAACTACCCGAAGGAAGCCAAGGCCTTCTACATGAAGCAGAATCCCGACGATCCGCGCACGGTGCTTTGCGATGACTGCCTGGCGCCCGAGGGATACGGCGAGATGATCGGCGGCTCGCAGCGCGAGGACGATTACGACCAGCTCCTGCAGCGCATCCAGGATGAGGGGTTGCCCCTGGACGCGTACGGCTGGTACCTGGACTTGCGGAAGTACGGCACGTTTCCGCATTCGGGGTTCGGCCTGGGGCTGGAGCGCACGGTGGCGTGGATCTGCGGGCTGCAGCATATCCGCGAAGTGATCGCCTTCCCGAGGATGATGTACCGCCTGCGGCCCTGAGGGCTGGGTGTTGCCGTGCGGGTCCGCGGTGTAGGATTGGCTGGCATGAGGATACGAATCCAGGGCGCCATCGGCGCATGGGCGGTGGGACTGGCGTTGAGCGGGACCTCGGCGCGGGCGCAGCAGGCCACCACCGCGGCGGAACGCGCGGCCGCCTGGGGCCAGCACCAGGAGATGGCCCGGACGTCGTTCTTTCACGGCCTCGCGTGGCGGGCTGACGGCCCGGTCAAGACCGGGGCGCGCGTGGAGACCATCGCCATTCCCCCCGGCAATACCGGGACGATCTACGTGGGCACCGCCTCGGGGAACCTCTGGAAGACGGTGAACAACGGCCTCACCTGGCGTCCGATCTTCGATCACGAAAGCACGGTGGCCGTGGGCGATGTCGCGGTTGCGCCGTCGGATGCGCGCACGGTGTGGGTGGGCACGGGGGAGGCACAGCCCCGATTCTCCGGCTACGACTTTCCGGGCACGGGGGTATTCAAGTCCACGGATGCGGGTGCGCACTGGACGGCAATGGGGCTGGACGATACGCAGCACATTGGCCGGGTGGTCATCGATCCCCGCAACGCGAACGTGGTGTACGTGGCCGCGATGGGGCATCAGTGGACGCCCAACGACGAGCGCGGGGTGTTCCGCACGCGTGACGGGGGCGCCCACTGGCAACGGGTGCTGTTCATTGACGACTCCACCGGCGTGATTGACGTGGCGCTGGATCCCGCCGATTCCCGCACGCTGTACGCCTGGGGCTGGCACATTGAGCAGGGGAACGCGGGGGGCTTCTTCAAGTCCACGGACGGCGGCGACCATTGGCGACACATTCGCGCGGGCCTGCCCTCCGGTCCGCTGGGCCGCGCCAACATCGGCGTGGCGCCGGGCGATGCCCGTGTGCTGTATCTCTTCCTGGATAACCGTGCGCCGTCCACGGTGAAGGGGCGGCCGTACGTGGGCGGCGAGGTGTATCGGTCCGACGATGCCGGCGAACACTGGCACAAGGCCAACACGCAGGACGTGTACGACGTGTTCGGCGTCTTTGGCTGGAAGTTCTGCGATGTGCACGTGGATCCACGCGATGCCAACCATCTCTATATCCTGGGCAACCGGGGGTTCCAGTCGCATGACGGGGGCGCCACCTGGACGCGCATTGGCGACCGGATCCTGCGCGTGCATGACACCGACGGCCGTGCGCTCCACCTGGACCAGCACGACCTGGTGATTGACCCGGCCAATCCCGACCGGCTGCTGCTGGGGAACGACGGCGGCGTGTTCATGTCGTACGACGCCGGGGAGAGCTGGCTGCACCTGAACAACATCCCCGTCTCGCAGATGTACTTCGTGGCCACCGACGACCGCCGGCCGTACAACATCTACGCCGGCACGCAGGACAACGCGGCGGTGTACGGGCCCAGCAACGCGTCGCTGGATGACGCCGAGCCGGCGCGCTGGCGCAGCGTGTACCTGGACCGGTGGACGGGCGGCGACAGCTTTGTCACCTTGCCCGATCCCACCGACCCGGACGTGGTGTACTACGAGCACCAGAACGGCGACATGCGACGGATGAACCTCGCGGGCACGTCGGTGCTCACGGGTGGTCCCAGCGCCACCGACATCCGTCCCCGGGCGCCGGATAACGCCCCGCGCGTGCGGTTCAGTTGGTATACACCATTCCTGATTTCCCATTTCAGCCCGCGCACGCTGTATGCCGGCGGCAACCAGGTGCTCAAGTCCACCGACCGGGGGGACCACTGGACGGTGGTCAGCCCCGACCTGGGGGACCCGCCCGGCGGCGATCGCGACCTGGTGACCACCGGCGCGCTGACCCGCCTTGCGGAATCGCCCATCCGGCGCGGCATGCTGGCCGGCGGCACGGAGGGCGGGCGGCTCTGGCTGACCACGGATGACGGGGCGCACTGGGAGCGGGTGGGCGCCGGGCTGCCGGCGGAATGGACCACGAGTGTGGTGCTCTCCAGGTGGGACGCCGGCACGATGTACGCCAGCTTCACCGGCTTTCGCCAGGACGACGAGCGGCCATATGTGTTTGTGAGTACCGACACCGGCCGCACCTGGCGTTCCATTGCCGCCAGCCTGCCCCTGGAATCGGTGCACGTGATCAAGGAAGACCCGCTGGCGCCCAACGTGCTGTACGTGGGCACCAACCTGGGGGTGTACCTCTCGCGTGATCGCGGCGCCCACTGGGAGTCGTTGAGTGGCACGCTGCCCACCACGCCCGTGATGGACCTGACGGTGCAGGCGCGCGAGCGCGAACTGGTGATTGGCACGTACGGCCGCGGCGCGTGGATTCTGGACCTCACGCCGGTGTACGACACGACGACGGTGTCGGCGGCACGGCCGCTGTACCTCTACCCGATTCGCGATGCCATGGTGGACTGGTTCGGGTGGGAGACGGTGCCTGGCGAGCGCCGCGGACGCAACGTGGCGCGGATGCAGGTGCAGAGCGCGGCGGCGGGGGAGGGCACCATCGTGGTGCGCGATTCCACGGGCCGCGCGGTCCGGCAGTGGCGCGCCCGGTTCACGCCAGGCGTCAACTCAGTAGTGTGGGACCTGCAGGCAGAGCGCCAGGACGGCACGCTGGCGGATGCGCGATCGGGGACGTACGACGTGGAGGTCTCGCAGGCGGGGGCCAGCGCGACGCGAAGGATCACGGTGCTGGCGGACCCGAACCGACCCCGTTGAGCGCGGGAGCCGCGACGTCGCTCGATAGCTGACGTCAAAGCCCCCGATGGAGCGGGTGCCGCTCGCCTTCAACTGCCGGCGTTCCACTCCGCTTCGTCCCGTTTCACTTCGTCCCACAACGCATCCAGCTTCTCCAGTCCGGCCGTCTGCACGTCCAGGCCGCTGGCGCGCGCGCGCTGCTCGATTGCCTGGAACCGCCGGGTGAACTTGGCATTCGCGCGATCCAGCGCGAGCGCCGGGTGCACGCCCGCCTTGCGGCACACGTTGACCACGGCAAACAGCAGGTCGCCGAGTTCGGACTCCCGCCGCGCGTGGGCCTCGTCGTACACGGGCGCGTTGCGATCGGCCGCCGGCATGTCCGCCAGTTCCTGCCGGACCTCACGAGTTTCCTCATCCACCTTCTCCAGCGGGCCCTGCACGTCGGGCCAGTCGAAGCCCACGCCGGCTGCGCGCTCCTGCAGGCGGTAGGCGCGGTGCAGGCTGGGCAGGGTGGAGGGCAGCCCGTCCGCGATGCTCTCGCGCTTCCTGGCCTTCTGCGCTTCCCACGGCTGGCGCGCGCCTTCACCGTACAGGTGCGGATGGCGCCCCTTCATCTTGGTGACGAATCCGTCAGCCACGTCCTGGAACGAGAACGCCCCGCGCTCCTCGGCCAGCACCGAGTGGAAGAGCACCTGCAGCAGCAGGTCGCCCAGTTCCTCGCGGAGTTGCCGGTCGTCCCCCGCGTTGATGGCGTCGTCCACTTCGTACGCCTCTTCAATGAGGTAGGGGCGCAGCGACTGGTGAGTCTGCGCGGCGTCCCACTCGCAGCGCAGTCGGAGGTCGTGCATGAG
This sequence comes from Gemmatimonadaceae bacterium, assembly GCA_035700805.1. GTDB lineage: Bacteria > Gemmatimonadota > Gemmatimonadetes > Gemmatimonadales > Gemmatimonadaceae > JAGWRI01. Next base: position 30,112 of record DASSOG010000046.1, read on the forward strand.
TTCCAACGTATCTTCAAGTGGCCGTTTCACTTGCCTCGCCTCTCCTGGTCCGGTATACTACCCGCCCTGCAAATGATAGCTCAATGATAAGGGTCAGGACGCGCGCCTGGGTGGAGATTGATCTTGGCGCGTTGACGCGCAATGCGCGGCGGATCGCGGAGGCGGCGCGCGTGCCGCTGCTGCCGGTCGTCAAGGCGGACGCGTACGGGCTGGGGGCGGTGGGCGTGGCGCGCGCGCTGGAGCAGACCGACCCCTGGGGGTACGGGGTGGGTACCATCGAGGAAGGCGAGGAGCTGCGCGGCGCGGGCATCACGCGGCCCGTCCTGGTGCTCACGCCGATCCTGCCCGAGACCTTCGATGCCGCGCAACGCGCGGGCCTGCGCCCGGCGCTGGGAAATCGGGATGCCATTGCCGCCTGGGGCCCGACGGGCGCGCCGTGGCACCTTTCCATAGATACCGGGATGAACCGTGCGGGTGTGCCGTGGCGCGAGGTCGCGTCCATGGCCGGGCTGATCGCACAGCATCCGCCGGAGGGTGCGTTCACGCACTTCCACTCCGTGCTCAAGGATCGCGCATCGGTGGCCACGCAGACGCAGCGGTTTGTGGACGCGCTCGCGCGCCTCTCCTCGCGGCCGGCGGTGCTGCACGCCGAGTCCTCGGCGGCCATCGAGCACGGGGGCGGGCCTTCGCGATGGAACCTGGTGCGACCCGGCATCTTCCTGTTCGGCGTGGGCACCACCGGCGGGCTCAACCCCGAAGCGGTGGTGTCGGTGCGCGCGCGGATCGTCGAGTTGCGGCAGATCCGCGACGGCGACACGGTGAGCTACGGGGCCACGTGGCCGGCGCCGGGGTCGCACCCCGAGGACTGGCCGCGTCGCATCGCCACGCTTCCGTTGGGGTATGCCGATGGTTACCGGCGCGCGCTGGGCAACCGGGGGTGGGCGTTGCTGCACGGGCGACGGGTACCGGTGGCGGGGGCCGTGACCATGGACATGACCATGCTCGATGTGACAGACGTGACCTGCGAGGTGGGCGACGTGGTGACCCTGATCGGGCGCGACGGCGACGAACTGATCACCGTGCAGGACGCGGCGCGGGCCGGCCACCTTTCACCGTACGAACTGCTGACCGAACTGCATTCCCGGTTGCCGCGCCTCTACGTTGAGGGGGGCACGTCGGGGACGGAGGACGCATGAGCAAGCGGGCGGCAATTGTCGTGCTGGACGGCGTGGGCATCGGCGCAGCGCCGGACGCGTCGGCCTACGGCGACGTGGGCAGCGACACACTCGGCAACCTCTCGCGCGCCGTGCCGGGAGGATTCGACCTTCCGAACCTGCAGCGCGCCGGGCTGGGCAACATCGCGCCGCTGGCGGGTGTCCAGCGCGCGGAACCCGCGACCTGCGCCTGGGGGCTCATGGAGCCCAAGTCGGCCGGCAAGGACAGCACCACCGGGCACTGGGAGCTGGCGGGGCTGCATCTGGCCCGGCCGTTCCCCACGTTTCCGCACGGCTTTCCGCGGGCCGTGGTGGACGACTTTGCGCAGCGCACCGGACGCGGGGTCCTTGGCAACGTGGTGGGGAGTGGCACCGTGATGCTCGAGCGGTACGGCGCCGAGCACGAACGCACGGGAAAGTGGATCGTTTATACGTCCGCCGACTCGGTGTTCCAGGTGGCCGCCCACGAACAGGTGGTGCCGCTGGCCGAGCTGTACCATGCGTGCGAAGTGGCGCGCGGCATGCTGACGCCGCCGCACGACGTCTCCCGCGTCATCGCGCGCCCGTTCACGGGCGCGGCGGGCTCGTACACGCGGACGCCCAATCGACGCGACTTCTCCATTGCCCCGCCGGGCGAGACACTGCTCGACGCGCTGGTGGCGGCCGGTATTCCGACGGCCGGCGTAGGGAAGGTGGACGACCTCTTTGCCCGGCGAGGCATCGCGTCGCACCATTACGCCGACAATGCGCAGGGGCTGGCGGCCATTGCGCGGTGGCTGGACGCGGACGACGGTGGGTTCCTCTTTGCCAACCTGCTAGATTTTGACCAGCAATTCGGGCACCGAAACGACGTTCCGGGGTTCTATGGGGCGTTGCGCCAGCTCGATGCTGCGCTGCCCGTCCTGTTGTCTGCCCTCCGCGAGGACGACCTGCTGTTCATTACGGCCGATCACGGAAACGACCCGACTACCGCATCCACCGATCACGCACGCGAGTGCGTGCCGTTGCTGGCTGCCGGTCCCCGTGTCCGCGCTCGCGATCTTGGTCGCCGGGCGACGTTCTCCGACCTGGGCGCGACGGTCGCCGAGTGGTTCGGCCTGGGCTTCCGCGGACGCGGCACGTCGTTCCTGCCGGCACTGGTGGCGGCGTGAAGGCGAGCGCCGCCGAGGGAAAGGCCCAGGTAGAAGCGCGCGTCGCCGCGGCACTGGGTGAACTGCGCGCGCACGCGGGCACCGCGATGGAGCGCGCGTACGCGCCCTATTCGCACTTCCGCGTGGGGGCCGCGCTCCTGACGGCCGATGGGTTCATTGCGGACGGGTGCAACGTGGAGAGCGCGGCGTTCCCGGCTGGCGTGTGCGCGGAACGCGTGGCCCTGGGTTCCGCGGTCACTGCCGGACACCGCGAATTTCTGGCGTTGGCCATTGCCACCGAGGCGGACCAGCCCACGCCGCCGTGCGGAACCTGCCGGCAGGCGCTCATGGAGTTCGGCGCCGACCTGGTGGTGCTGAGCACCACGCGCGGCGGCCAGGAAGCACGCTGGACGCTGGGCGAGTTGCTGCCGATTGCATTCACGCCCACCGCGCTTGGTCGCGGTGGCCACTGACGCGCCGTGAACCGTTTCCGTCCTGCCTTCCGCCTGCGGCCGCTTGCCGTGCTCCTTGCCTTCGCGGGCGTCGCGGCCGTCGCGGCGTGCACTGACAACCTGGAGTCGGATGCGGGATGCCCGCTCCTGTGCCCCGGCCAGGATGTAGCGCTCCGCGACACCGTGCTCGACGCCGTGATGGTGGACTCGTCTGTTGCGGGGTTCCCGGCCATCGGCACGGAGTCGTATTTGCTCATCGGCACACGGGGAGATACCACGGACACCCGTGGCATTTTCCGCTTCGATTCGCTGCCCACCACGTTCCGGCGCTCCGGCGTGCTGGTGGACTCGGCCATCCAGGCCGTGGACAGTGCGTACCTGCTCCTGCGGGTGGACACCCTGATCACCAAGCCCGGGGCCCCGGTGACGGTGAGTGTGTACGACGTGGAGACGGGGAGCACCGACAGCAGCGCGACCGACACGACCGTGGCGGTGCTGGCCCCGCTGTTCCGGGCGGATCGCCTGCTCGGCTCGGCCACGTTCGCTCCCGACTCGCTGACGGATACACTGCGCGTGCCCATCGTGAGTGATTCGCTGTTGGCGTTCATCACCGCCAACAAGCGGCTGCGGCTGGGCGTGCAGGTGACGGGCACGAATCGGGCGGAGCTGCTGATCGGCTCATCGAACAGCGCGCAGGCGGCGGAGATCACGTTCAAGCCGGTGGCGGCGGGTGACACGACGGGCGTCCCGCCCATGACCGTGCTGCTGCGCTCGTACACGCCCGTGGGGACCAGGCTGGCGTCGAACCTTCTGGATTATTTGATAGTGGTCAAGTCGCCGCCGGCGGCAGCGGTGCCGGTGGTGGCGGTGGGCGGGTTGCCGGGCCGCCGGCTCTACCTGCGGTTCAACCTGCCGCCTGGGATCGTGGACTCATCCACCATCCTGCGCGCCACGCTGGAGCTGCACCAGGTGGCGAACCCTGGCGCTCCCGACGCGTCCGATTCGGTCGTGGTGTTGCCGCAAGCGGTGCTGGCTTCGGCGGCGGTGACCGACCTGACGCGGGCGCTGAGCATCATTGCCGATCCCGGTGACGTGGGGCTCGGCACGCAGGTGCGCTTTGCGCCGGCCGACAGCGGGTTGCGCGAGTTCGAGATGGTACAACTGGTGCGAGCGTGGCACCAGAACCTGGTGCCGGCGGACCCCCGCGCGCTGGCCATCCGGACGCAGCTCGAGGGGGTATCGGCGGCGCTATTCTGGTTCTCTGCATCCGACGGCCCGCTCGCGCTGCGGCCGCGCATCCATGTCACCTACGTTCCGCGGGGCGCGGGGGGAGGCGCGCCGTGAGGCACCGACTGATGAAGGCGGGTCTGGCGGTTCTCGTCGCGGGCGCGCTGGCACCGGGGCTGGCCGGGGCGCAGGGGACACTCAGCGTACAGGGGCTCGGGTATCCGCCGGGGCAGTTGAGCGCTCGTTCCCTGGGTACGGGTGGCGCGCTGGCCGAGATGGATCCCACGTCGCCCCTCAATCCCGCGGCCATCATTGAATTCAACGCGCCGGCGCTCTCCATCCAGATGGCGCCGGAGTTCCGGCGCGTGACCAATGGCGCGACGTCGGGCAATTCGAGCACGCAGCGGTTTCCCGTGTTCATCGGCGCCCTCCCGTTCGGCCAGCGGCTGATGGTGGGCGTGTCGTCCTCGACGCTCCTGGACCGGAGCTGGAGCACCACGGCGCCCCTGTCCCAGGTCATTCGCGGCGATACCGTGCAGTTCAATTCCAACACCACCAGCGATGGGGCGGTGAACGACGTCGCAGTCATCGCGGCCTACACCGTGCGCCCGTGGCTGCGCGTGGGCGTGGCCGCGCATGGCTTTACCGGTCGCGATGTCGTGACGGTACGGCGCACCTTCCAGGACACCGTGCGCTACGGCAACACCGTGGAACCCAGCACCAGCAGCTATTCCGGCAATGCGGTCTCGCTGGGGGTGGAATTGGTGCGCGCGACTGTGGGCGGCCTGGCCCTGTCGTATCGGCGGGGGGGCGCGCTGAACCAGATGGCGGGCGACTCGGTCATCGAGCGGGCGCACGTCCCCGACCGGTTCGGGGCGGGGGTGGTCTATACGGGATTGCGCAATGCCACGCTGGCCGCGCGCACGTCGTACGATCGGTGGTCCAGCCTTGGCACCCTGGGAGGCTCCCCCGCGCCAGCCCAGAATTCCTGGGATACCTCGCTTGGCGCCGAGCTGGTGGGGCCCCACTTTGCCAGTATCCCGCTGACCTTCCGGCTGGGTGGGCGCATGCGCGACCTCCCATTCCCGGCGGCTGGACGACGCGTCCGCGATCTCTCCGTCGCGGGGGGACTGGGCCTCACGCTGGCTCAGGGGCACGCACTGCTCGACCTGTCGGCCACTCGTTCGCGACGCACGGCAGGGATCGGCGCCACCGAGGCCGCGTGGACCATCGGTCTGGGCTTCACGATCCGTCCGTGACCGATGCTGGCGGAGACGAACGGGGGCCCCGCTGACGCGCCGCTGATCCTGGTGGCCGACGACGTGGAGGCCAATGTCGAGCTGCTGTTCGACCAGCTCGCGGTGCTCGGCTTCCGCGCGGTGGCCGCCGTGGACGGGCCATCGGCCGTGCAGGCCGCCTTTGAGCACCGCCCGGACCTCTGCATCCTGGATGTTGCCATGCCGCCTGGCGACCTCGGCTGCGACGAGCGCACCACCGGATATGAGGTGTGCCGGCGGATCAAGCGGGACCCGCGCACGGCGCGAACGCCCGTGGTGTTCGTCACCGCCTTGAGCGACACGACCGATCGCGTGCGGGCCATCGAGGCGGGCGGCGATGACTTCCTGACCAAGCCCCACAACCGGTACGTGCTGGGGGCGCGCTTGCGCAGCCTGTTGCGCCTGAAGGGCGCGATGGATGCGCTGGAAGCCAGTTCGCGGAAGATGCGGGAACTGGAAAAATTGCGCGACGACCTCATGAAGATGATCGTGCACGACCTCAAGTCGCCGCTGGCCAGCGTGCTGGCCAACCTCGAGATGCTGCTGGACGAGGACTTCGGGCCCCTGGCGGACGCCCAGCGGCGCGCCCTCAAGGACGCGGAGGGCAAGGCGGAGGACCTGCTGCGCCTGATCGAGGACCTGCTGGAGATCCGGCGCATCGAGGAGACCACCATCGCCCTCAAGCTGGAAACCCTGACGCCGAGCGCGCTGCTGCGCGACGTCATTCAGGAGTGGGGCACCCGATTCCGCCAGGACGGCGCGACGGCCACCGTGGACGTGCCCGACGGCACGCCCGATTTTTCCGGCGACCGCGCGCTGCTGCGGCGCGTCCTGGGCAACCTGGTCCAGAATGCGCTCACGCACTCGGCGCAGGCCGTGCACCTCCAGGTGAGCGCCCGGGCCGATGGCGAGCGGGTGCTGTTCACCGTGGCGGACGACGGGCCGGGCATCGCGCCGGAGTACCAGGAAGTGATCTTCCGGAAATTCGAGCAGGTGCGTACGCCGAACGCGCCGCAACTGCGGGGTTCCGGGCTGGGCCTGGCCTTCTGCAAGCTGGTGGTGGAGGCGCACGGCGGTCGCATCTGGGTCCAGAGCGCCGGGCCGGGACAGGGGAGCGCGTTTCACTTCGCGCTGCCCATCCACCCGCCGGCCCCGTCGGTGGCGCAGCCGTGAGGCCGTCCTGCCTGGCGGGGTCACGGCAACGTTCTGTGAGGCCGCTATCTTTGGCGGGAACCCACTTCCTCGCGCCATGACGACCTCCAGCCAGCCCACCGTGTTCATCGAGACCTACGGGTGCCAGATGAATGTCAGCGACTCCGAGCTCATGCTCGGCTCGCTGCTGGCGGAGGGGTACGTCGAAGAGCAGGACCCCGCGCGGGCCGACGTGATCCTGATCAACACGTGCGCCATCCGGGACCACGCGGAGCAGCGCGTGCTGGGCCGGGTGGGCGAGCTGAAGCGGGACATGAAGCCCGAGGCCGTGATGGGGGTGACCGGGTGCATGGCGCAGCGGCTGGGCCCCCGGCTCCTCGATTCCGCTCGGCATGTCAGTTTCGTGATAGGTCCCGATGGCTACCGGGCGCTGCCGGCGCTGGTGCAGGCGGCGCGCCGGGGCGAACGGCGGGTGGCGACGTCGTTCGACATGGAGGAGCACTACGAGGACTTCACGCCGCGGCGGTTTGACCGGGTCAAGGCGTGGATTCCCGTGCAGCGCGGGTGCGACTACCGATGCACGTACTGCATCGTGCCCACCACGCGGGGGGCGGAGCGGAGCCGGCAGATGGCCGACGTGGTGGGCGAGGTCCGCCAGGTGGTGGACGAGGGCATGAGCGAAGTAGTACTTCTGGGGCAGACGGTGAATTCGTACCACGACGGCGCGCACGATTTTGCCGACCTGCTGCGCGCCGTGGGGGCCGTGCCCGGCGTGCGCCGCGTGCGGTTCACCAGTCCGCATCCCAACGACTTCTCCGACCGCGTGATCGACGCGCTGGCCGAAGTGCCGGCTGTGTGTGAGCACGTGCACCTGCCCATGCAGTCGGGCAGTTCCCGCGTGCTCAAGCGCATGCTGCGCCGCTACACCCGCGAGGGTTACCTGGAGTGCGTGGCGCGGTTGCGGGCGGCCATTCCCGGGCTGGAACTCACCACCGACGTGATCGTCGGCTTTCCCGGCGAGACGGAGCAGGATTTTGAGGAGACGCTGAGCCTGGTGCGCGCCGTGGGGTTCGCCGACGCCTTCACCTTCAAGTTCTCGCCGCGCGAGGGGACGCCCGCCACGCGCATGCCGGCCAGCGACACCGTGGACGACGCGGTGGCTGCCGCGCGGCTCACGCGGCTGGTGGAGACCGTGCGCGAGGGCGCGCGGCAGCGGAACCTCGCGGCGCTGGGCCGGCGCGTGGAAGTGCTGGTGGAGAAGGAAGCGCGGCGCGGCGGCGACCTGCTGCAAGCCCGTACGCGCGACTTCAAGACGGTGCTGATCGCCGGCGATGCCAGCATGCTGGGGCGCTATTACACCGTGGAACTCACCGGCACCACGGGGTCCACCTTCACGGGGGGCATCGTCCCGGACCGCGCCCCCCTGCCCATGGCGGGATGACCAACCTGCTGGAGGACGTGGTGCGTGAGATGCACGCCGAACTCCTCACGCGCAACGCAGGATTCTGCCGTTGTGCGCAGTGCGCGGATGACGCGACGACGCTGGTGCTGAACCAACTTCGCCCCCGCTACGCCAACACCGCCCGCGGGTGGGCGCTGGCCAACCTCGAGCTGCGCAGCGACCAAGGGCGCGCCGAACTGGCCGTGCGCGTGCTCGACGCGATGCGCCGCGTGGCCCAGATGCCGCGGCACGCACATTCCCCGGGGACGGACGCCACGAGCTGACCCCACGCCGCGGCGACTCTCTCACGCCGCGGCGCCATGCCACTGCTGGCCCTGGGCGTCGTCGCGTACGCCGGCGGCCTCCTGCTCGGCTTCTCCGGACACGCCATGCTGGCCGCCGCGCTGGCGTTTGCGACGGCCTGGGTGGCCGTTCACCTCCGGCGGATCACGCCCGCGGCGCTGACGCTGCTCATGGCAGGAGGTGCGGCTACCGCGGCGTCGGCGTCGGCGCGGGATCGGGCGTGCCTCGATGCGGCCCTGCGCACCGGGCGCGTGGTGGTGGCCTTTGATGCCGCTGCGGACGCCGGTGTCTTTGCGCGCGGATGGGCGGTGCGGTGCCACGTGCCCGTGTCCGTCGCTGTGGTGGCCGGCAGCGCGCACGCCGGCGACGTGGTGGTGGTTCGCGGTCGCGTGGGTCGGGGGCGGCGCGGCCTGGACGTCCAGGCCGCGGAGCTGGGCGCGCCGGTGGCCATGGACCGGATGCGGCGGTGGCGCGCGGCCGCGGGGGAACGCGTGGATCTGCTGTTCGGGAGCGATGCCCCGCTGGCGCGCGCGCTGCTGGTGGCCGACCAGGGGCAGATTCCGGCGGAGGTGCGCAGTCAATTTGCCGCCGCGGGACTGGCGCACATGCTCGCCATTTCCGGGTTGCACGTGGGCCTGATTGCGCTGGCGGTGGCGCTGGTGCTCGACCTGGCGCGGGTGAGCCGGAGGCGCGCGGAAGTGGTAACGGTGGTCGCTGTCGCGGGCTATGTGCTGCTGCTGGGCGCCCCCGCGCCCGCGGCACGCGCGGCGGCGATGCTGGGTGTGCTCGTGGCGTCGCGCCGGCTGCAGCGGCCCACCTCGCCGTGGGCGGTGCTGGCCATTGGGGCGGCGCTCCCGCTGCGCGACCCGCGCGCGGTGCTGAGCGTGGGGTATCAGCTCAGCGTGGGCGGCGTCGCCGCGCTGATCGCGGCGTCGGCGCTTGCGGGCCGGTGGCGGGGGCTGGCGCGCCGGCCGAAGTTCGCGCGCGCCCTGATCGGCACGATGCTGGCGTCCACCGTGGCCACGATCGTCACGGCGCCGCTGGTGGCGTGGAACTTCGGACGGCTCAGCCTGGTCGGTCCGCTGTCCAACGTGGTCGCGGCACCGATCATGGGGATGGTGCAGCCCATGCTGTTCGTGGCGCTGGTGCTGTCGCCCGTGCCTGGGCTGGCACACTGGTTTGTAGATGGCGCCCATCCGCTGCTGCGTGCATTCAACTTTGTGGCAAGCGTGGCCGCGGCCGTGCCGGGCGGTTCCGTGGTGGTGTTGCCCTCCGCGCTCACGGTGGTGCTCGGCGTGGTGTTCGCGGTGGCGCTCGTGACCGCGTGCGTCAGCCGCTTTCCCGCGCGCGCGACGGTGCTGGCGCTCGGTGCGTTGACCGCCTTGGCGTGGCGGCCCATGGTGCCGATGGCCCCTGGCCGCGCGTCATTTCACGTGATCGATGTGGGGCAGGGGCATGCCTTTGCGATGCGCACGGCCCGCGGCCGCTGGATCGTGATGGACGCCGGGCGTCGCTGGATGGCGGGCGACGATGGCCGTCGCACCATCGTGCCGTACGTGGCCCATCGCGGGGGATCGGTGCCCTGGTTCGTCCTCACCGGAGATCGCCCCGACGATGCAGGTGGCGCTGCCAGCGTGGTCTCGCAGCTGCACCCGGGTGGCGTGCTGGATGGTGGCAGCGGACGCGGGTCCGCGGCGTATCGGGAGATGCTCCTGGCCGCGCGGAACGCCGGGGCCTCCTGGCGCCGCGCCGAATCCGGTGATTCGCTGGTGGTGGATGACGTCGTGCTGCGAGTGCTGCGGCCGCGCCACGGAACCGGCCGGGATGGGATTGCCGTCGTCGCGGAGACCGATGGCATGCGCGTGGTGGTTGCGCCGGATCTCCCGTCCGCATCGATAGACGAACTGGCCGCACCGGGGACGGCCGGGCGTAGCGACAGGGTGGCGCCCGATGTGCTTATCACCCGCGACGTCGCGCGCATCGGCCCTCGGGCGGTCCCGGCGGACCTGCTGCCGGGCATCACGGTCTATGCCGACGGCGACTCACTGCTCCTTGCCTCGGACGGGGATCAGTGGCGCGTGGCCCGCCAGACTTGCTCCCGTCGGGCGACCCCGCCAGCTTCCCCTGACTGTCACCCCAATCCGCCGTGAGGGCACCTGTGGTCTCCAACACGTCCACCTCCGTGGTCACCATTGAGCGCTTCATCATTGAACAGGAACACCTGCACCCCGAGGCGAGCGGGGACCTGTCCAACATCCTCTACGACCTGGCGCTGGCGGGCAAGATGATTGCCAACAAGGTGCGCAATGCCGGGCTGGTGGACATCCTCGGGTCGGCACACACGGAGAATGTGCAGGGTGAGATCCAGCAGAAGCTGGACCTGTTTGCGCACGAGACCATCGTGAAGGCCATGGACCACACGGGGCGGCTGGCCGCCATGGCGTCGGAGGAGTCGGAGCAGATCATTCCCATTCCGCGGGAGTTCCGCACCGGCAAGTACACCCTGCTGTTCGACCCGCTGGATGGCTCGTCGAACATCGACGTGAACGTGCCGGTGGGGACCATCTTCTCGGTGCTGCCCCGCGTCTCGCCCGGGCGCGATGGCACGCTGGCCGACATGCTGCAGCCGGGACGCCGGCAGGCCGCCGCCGGCTACGTGATTTACGGGTCGAGCACGATGCTGGTGTACACCACGGGGCAGGGCGCCCACGGCTTCACGCTGGATCCGTCCATTGGCGAGTTCCTGCTCTCGCACCCCAACATCCGCATCCCGGAGAAGGCGCGCTATCTCTCGGTGAACGATTCCTATTCCGGCCTGTGGGATGATCGTGTGCGCACGCTGATGCGCCAGTACCGGGGGCTGGAGGGTGGCCACGATCCGCTGAACATCCGGTACGTGGGCTCGCTCGTGGCGGACTTCCACCGGAACCTGCTGGGGGGCGGCATCTTCGCGTATCCACGCAACACCAAGTCCCCCACGGGAAAGCTGCGCCTCCTTTACGAGGCCAATCCCCTGGCATTCATTGTGGATCAGGCCGGTGGGACCGCCAGCGACGGGACGACGCCCATCCTGGACCTGCAGCCCGCGGAGCTCCACCAGCGCACGCCACTGTACATCGGCAGCCGGCGGGAAGTGGAGATGGCGGAGGCCGCGCTGCGGGGCTGAGGCGACCGTCCCGCGTCGGGACCGTCGGTCGCCGACTGCCGTTCACCCGATCGCCTTCACTTCCGGTCCGCTCATGGCCAACGACGAATTTCAGTCCCCCGCCGGCATTCCCATTCCACCGGTCGTGCGGCCCCCCGACGTCGCGCCCGACTACGCGGCGGCGCTCGGCGATCCCGGTCAATTTCCGTACACGCGCGGCATCCAGCCCGACATGTACCGCGGACGCCTCTGGACCATGCGTCAGTACGCGGGGTTCGGCACGGCGGCGGAGACCAATGCGCGGTTCCGGCTGCTGCTGGAGGCCGGGCAGACCGGTCTCTCCGTGGCGTTCGACCTGCCCACGCAGATGGGCATTGATTCCGACTCGCCGCGAGCCGTGGGTGAAGTGGGGCGCGTGGGCGTGGCCATCGACACGGTGGATGACATGCACACGCTCCTGGCCGACCTGCCGCTGGATCGCGTGTCCACGTCCATGACCATCAACGCCACGGCCTCCACGCTGCTGGCCATGTACCTCGTGGTGGCGGAGGAGCGGGGGATGTCGCGCGCCGCGCTCAGCGGCACGATCCAGAACGACATCCTCAAGGAATACGTGGCGCGTGGCACGTACATCTATCCGCCGGAACCCTCCCTGGCGCTCATTGCCGACGTCTTCCGGTTCTGCGAGGCGGAGGTGCCCAGGTGGAATCCGATATCCATTTCCGGCTACCACATGCGCGAAGCGGGCGCGACGGCGACGCAGGAACTCGCCTTCACGCTGGCCAATGCCATGGAGTATGTGGCGCGGGCCATCGCCGCCGGGCTGGACGTCAACACCTTTGCGCCCAGGCTTTCCTATTTTTTTGCCGCGCACAACGACCTGTTTGAGGAGGTGGCCAAGTTCCGCGCGGCCCGGCGCCTGTATGCGCGCCTCATGCGCGAGCGCTTTGGCGCCGACGACCGCAGTTGCCGCCTGCGCTTTCACACCCAGACGGGCGGCGTGACGCTGCAGGCGCAGCAGCCACTGAACAACGTGGTGCGCGTGGCCATCCAGGCCCTGTCGGCCGTGCTGGGCGGGACGCAGTCGCTGCACACCAACGGATACGACGAGGCGCTGGCGCTTCCCACCGGGCAGGCTGCCACGCTCGCCGTGCGCACGCAGCAGGTCATTGCGTACGAGTCCGGCGCCGCGTCCACGGCGGATCCGCTGGCCGGGAGTTACCACGTGGAACGGCTCACCGACGAGTTGGAGGCGCGCGCCACGGCATTGCTCCAGCAGGTGGATGCCCTGGGCGGCGCGGCCCGTGCCATCGATGCCCGGTTCTACCAGGACGAGATTGCCCGCAGTGCGTATGAGTTCCAGCTGGCGGTGGAGCACGGCAGGACCACGGTGGTGGGCGTCAACAAGTTTGCGGACGACACGCCAGTGCCGGTGATTCCCACGCCGGACTATTCGGAGCTGGAGCGCGAGCAGGCGGCCCGGGTGCGCGCGGCGCGATCGGGGCGGGCGCCCGGCCCGGTGCAGGGTGCGCTCGACGGGATCCGGGCGGCGGCGCCGGCCTACGCCACGCCCGGTGCGCCCGTGGAGTCGCTCATGCCATGGATCATCCAGGCGGTGCGGGCCCGCGCGACCGTGGGGGAAATTTCGGACGCCCTCCGTTCGGTGTGGGGGGAATTCCGGGCGTCGTAACCGCGTTTCGTCCCTTGAACGCGGGTTGTGCGACGGCTAGCTTTCCATGGTCTAAGTACCCAAGCAATGCCTACTTACGAGTATCGCTGCGCGAACGGGCATGAGTTCGAGCAGTTCTACCGAACCATCAGCGGGTCCAAGCACTCCCTTCCGTGTCCGACGTGCGGCCTTGTGGCTGAACGGCTGGTCTCGGGCGGGGCCGGCTTGCTGTTCAAGGGTTCGGGATTCTACGTCACCGACTACGGCAAGGGCTCCCATGCGGATCGCGGTGACTCCGGCGCGGCCAAGCCCGCCCCCGCGGCCCCCGCGGTACCTGCGGCCGCCGCGGCCAAGGGCAGCGACGCCAGCACACCTTCCAAGAAAACTGATTGATGTCCGCTGACCAGCGCCTCCGCGCCGAGCTCGTCCGCGCGGCGCGCACCCTCGGTGCGCCCGACGACGTGGAGCCCGTGCTCGAGCGCCCGCGGGATCCCGCGTTTGGCGACTGGGCCACCAATCTCGCCATGACGCTGGCCAGGCCGCTCGGCCGCAAGCCCCGTGACCTGGCGCAGCAGGTCATTGATGCCATGGACCTGGCGCGTGGCGGCGTGCAGTCCGCGGAGATCGCGGGCCCGGGGTTCATCAACTTTCGCGTACGCACCGACCTGGTGGGTGAAGGGTTGCTGGCGCTCGTCGCGGCGGGGGATGACTACGGGCACAGCGACTCCGCCGCCGGCCAGGTGGTGAATGTCGAGTTCGTGTCCGCCAACCCCACCGGTCCGTTGCACGTGGGGCACGGGCGGCAGGCCGCGCTGGGTGACGCGATCTCCTCGCTGCTCGAGGCCACGGGCTGGCGCGTGACACGAGAGTTCTACTATAATGACGCCGGCGCGCAGATCATGAACCTGGCCCTCAGCGTCCAGGCGCGCATCGCGCAACTGCGGGGGCGTGACGTGGCGCTGCCCGAGGGCGGCTACCACGGCGATTACATCCGCGAGATCGCGCAGCGATACATCGACAGCGCGCCCGGCGACCCCGACGGCGCCGACCTGGACGCCGTGCGGCGGTTTGCCGTGCAGGAACTGCGCAAGGAGCAGGACCTGGACCTCCAGGCCTTTGGCGTGAAGTTTGCCGTGTACTTCCTGGAGTCGTCGCTGTACGCCGAGGGCCGGGTGGAGCGGACCATTCGCCAGCTGGTGGCCGCGGGCCACACCTACGAGCAGGACGGCGCCCTCTGGCTGCGCACCACCGACTTTGGCGACGACAAGGATCGCGTGATGCGTCGCAGCGCCGAGAAGGGCGGCGAGCCCACGTACTTTGTGCCGGACGTGGCATACCACGTGAGCAAGTGGGAGCGCGGCTTTCGCCGGGCCATCAACGTGCAGGGCGCCGACCATCACAGCACCGTCACGCGTGTGCGCGGCGGGCTGCAGGCGCTGCACCTGGGGATTCCCGAGGGATACCCGGAATACGTGCTGCACCAGATGGTGACCGTGCTGAAGGGCGGCGAGGAGGTGAAGATCTCCAAGCGCGCGGGCAGCTACGTCACGGTGCGGGACCTCATCGATGAAGTGGGCCGGGACGCCGTGCGCTACTTCTTCCTGATGCGCAAGGGCGATTCGCAGCTCCAGTTTGACGTGGACCTGGCGCGATCGCAGTCCGAGGAAAACCCGGTATACTACATCCAGATGGCGCACGCGCGCATGTGCGGCATCTTCCGCGTGGGTGAGATCGACCCGGCCACGGTGACGGGCGAGGGCGTGGATATGGCGCAGCTCGCGCGTCCCGAGGAAGGCGAGCTGATCAAGGCGCTGCTGGACTACCCCGCGCTCGTGGCCGGCGCCGCCGGCGCGCTCGAGCCGCACCGCGTGGCCACCTACCTGCACGATCTGGCGGGACGGGTCCACTTGTGGTATCACACTTCGCACGTACTCGACGAGCCGGCGCCGCTCATGCGGGCCCGGCTCCTCCTGGCCCGCGCGTCGCAAGTGGTCTTGCGCAACGGCCTCACCCTGCTGGGTATCAACGCTCCGGAGCGCATGTGAAACAGGCCGTGCTGGTGGTGGGGTCCGTGGCCCTCGATTCCGTGGAAACGCCGTTTGGCAAGGCCGATAACGTCATCGGCGGATCGGCCAACTACTTCTCGGCCGCGGCCAGTCACCTGGCGTCGGTGCAGGTGGTGGGCGTGGTGGGCAATGACTACCCCATGCACCGCCTGCAGCCGCTCATCGCGCGCGGCGTGGATTTTGCCGGCGTGGAGACGGCCGACGGCCCGTCGTTCCGCTGGCGCGGCCGCTACCGCCACGACCTGAACGTGGCCGAGACGCTGGAGACGCACCTGGGGGTGTTCTCCAACTTCAGTCCGCGCATTCCAGCACAATTTCGGAATGCGCCCTTCGTGTTCCTGGGTAACATCGACCCGCGGCTCCAGCTCGACGTGCTGCAGCAGGTGAACAAGCCGAAGCTGGTGGCGTGTGACACGATGAATTTCTGGATCGAGAGCCGGCGACCGGAGCTGTTGCGGCTGCTCCAGCACGTGGATGCCATTACGCTCAACGACGGCGAGGCGCGGCAGCTCACGGAGCAGGCCAACCTGGTGCGGGCGGCGCGGTGGATCATGGACCACGGGCCCAAGCTGGTCATCATCAAGAAAGGCGAACATGGCGCGTTCATGTTCACGCCCACCTCCGTGTTCTTCGCGCCGGCGTACCCGCTGGACGAGGTGTTTGACCCCACGGGCGCCGGCGACTCCTTTGCCGGCGGCTTCATGGGCTACCTGGCACACACGGGCGAGGTGTCCGAGCCCAACCTGCGGCGCGCCGTAATTTACGGCAGCGCCATGGGCTCCTTTGCCGTGGAGAAGTTCTCGGTGGAGCGACTGCTCGAAATCGAGGCCTCCGACGTGGACCGTCGCGTGCGCGACTTCCACGAGCTCGTCGCGTTCGAGGCGGACCTGCTCACATGAGCGACGCCCCGCTGGACTACCGCTCGGCGGGGGTGGACATCGACGCGGCCGACGATGCCAAGCATCGCATCGGAAAGCTGGTTGCATCGACCATGACGGCCGGCGCCCGGGGCAAGTTCGGCGGGTTCGGCGGCATGTTCCGCGTACCATCCGGATTCCGGAATCCCGTGCTCGTGTCCAGCGCCGACGGGGTGGGCACCAAGATCAGGGTGGCCATCGAGGCCGATCGCCACGACACCATCGGGCACGACCTGGTGAACCATTGCGTGAACGACATCCTGGTGCAGGGGGCGCGGCCGCTCTTCTTCCTGGACTACGTCGCGTTTGGCGCGCTGGTGCCCCGGGTGGTGGAGGCCGTGGTGGCGGGCGTCGCCGCCGGCTGTCGCGAGAATGGATGCGCGCTGGTGGGCGGTGAGACCGCCGAGATGCCCGGGGTCTATACGCCGCCCGACTACGACCTGGCCGGGTTCATCGTGGGGTGCGTGGAAGAGGACCAGATCCTCGGGCCCGAGCGCGTGCGCGAGGGCGACGTGCTGGTGGGGCTGCCCAGCAGCGGACTGCACACCAATGGCTACTCGCTGGCGCGCCGCATCGTGGCCGATCGCCTGAAACTCGGCGTCCACGATCCGTTCCCCGGCGAAGATGCCTCGGTGGGCGACGTGCTGCTGCGGATCCACCGCTCGTACCTGGCGGCGCTGAGTCCCGTGCTGCAGCAGGTGCGTGCCATGGCGCACATCACGGGCGGCGGAATTCCCGGCAACCTGAATCGCGCGCTCCCCGACCATCTGGACGCGGAAGTGGACGCGCGAAGCTGGCATGTCCCCAATGTGTTTCGGCAGTTGCAACACGCGGGGGACGTGCCGGGTACGGAGATGTTGCGGGCCTTCAACCTGGGCGTCGGCATGGTGGTCATTGCCGCGCCTGAGCACGTGGACGCCGTGCTGGCGGCGAGCGCCAAGGCGGGCCTCACGGGCTGGCAACTCGGTCGCGTCGTGCGCGGTGGCGGCAAGGTGCAGGTTCACCATCTGGAGGATCTATGGGCGTGAAGCATTGGCTGGTCGGCATGGTGGCGGTGTGCATTCCGTCGGCAGCGGCGGTGGCCCAGGCCCCGCAGTGCACGGGGCAGGCGCAGGTGCAGGTTCGCGACGCGTGCCAGCTGGCCGTGGATCTCTTTCAGTACATGGCGCCGCAACTGGGTACGGCGGTCGCGGGCGGCAACGCGACGCTGGGGCAGGGCGGCACGCTGGGTGGGCTGGGCCACTTCACGGTTGGTGTGCGTGCAAACGTGGTGGATGGCACGCTGCCGCAACTGGACCAGGTGACGCCGAGCACCACGGGCATCCCGGCTCCTCGGCAGATCCCGACCACGGACCATCAGCCGCTGCCCATGCCGGTGGTGGACGCGGCCATCGGCGTGTTCAAGGGGTTTCCCCTGGGGCTCACGAATGTGGGCGGCGTGGACCTGCTGCTGGATGCCGCGTACATCCCGACCGTCACCACCAGTGAAGTGAGCCTCCGCACGCCGAACGGCTCGTTGAAGTTCGGATACGGCGTGCGGCTGGGCCTGCTGCAGGAATCGTTTGCCATTCCGGGCGTCTCCGTCACGTACCTCAAGCGGGACCTGCCGAAGGTCACGCTGGCGAGCAACAGCGTCTCGGGCGCGACGCAGGATTCCCTGTCCATCCAGGACTTCTCGGTGGCCACCAGCGCGTGGCGCGTCGTGGCCAGCAAGGGCTTCCTCTTCATCAACCTGGCGGCCGGCGTGGGCCAGGACAAATACTCGCAGTCGGCCACCATCAGCACGACGGTGCGGAACTCCGGGATCACCTACGGGTCGGGGACGTTCGGCGTCGGGCAGGACGTGACGCGCACCAACATGTTCCTGGACCTCTCGTTCAACATCCTGATGCTGAAGGTGGTGGGTGAGGTGGGGCAGGTGTCGGGCGGGACCATCCCGGTGTATAACAATTTCAGCAAGGAAGCG
Source organism: Gemmatimonadaceae bacterium (assembly GCA_035700805.1). GTDB lineage: Bacteria > Gemmatimonadota > Gemmatimonadetes > Gemmatimonadales > Gemmatimonadaceae > JAGWRI01. The sequence continues at coordinate 48,071 of DASSOG010000046.1, forward strand.
GATGCCTCGCGGCTCTACGGATCGCTGGGGCTTCGGCTGTCCTTCTAGCGGGTGAACACGCGCGACGACTCGGCGCACATGCGCCGGGCGTTGGACCTGGCCCGGCGTGGCTGGGGGCAGGTGGCGCCGAACCCCATGGTTGGTGCCGTCCTGGTCCGCGATGGCCAGGTGGTGGCGGAGGGTTTTCACGCCCGCTACGGGGAAGCGCACGCCGAGGCGGCGGCGCTGGCCGTGGCCGGGGACGCGGCGCGTGGCGCCACGCTGTATGCCACGCTCGAGCCGTGCACGCACCAGGGCCGCACGCCCCCGTGCGCGGACGCCATCGTGGCGGCTGGCGTGCGGCGCGTGGTGATTGCCGTGCGCGACCCGAATCCCGTGGCCGCGGGTGGCGTGGCGCGCCTGAGGGCGGCCGGCATTGCCGTGGACGTTGGCGAGGGCGAAGCGGACGCGCGGGAATTGAATGCGGCATTCTTCCATCGGTTTGCGCACCCGGAGCGCCCGTTTGTCACGCTCAAGCTCGCGACCTCGGCGGACGGCGCCATTGCGGGCGCTGATCGCGCGGTGCGCGCGCGCCTCACGGGCGAGGCCGCCGATCGTGACGTGCACCATCTGCGCGCCGGGGTGGATGCCATTGCCGTGGGCATCGGCACCGTGCTCGCCGATGACCCGCGCCTGACCGTGCGGCTGGTGGAGGCCCCGCGCGTGGCGCCCACCCGGGTGGTGTTTGATTCCGCGCTCCGGCTGCCGCCGGATTCCCTGCTGGCGCGCACCGCGCGCGAGGTGCCCGTGCTGCTCGTGGCGGGCGAGCCCGACGTGGAACGCGCCCGCCGGCTGGAGCGGCTGGGGGTGACGATCCTTTCCGCGCGGACGCTGCCGGACGCTTTGCGGGCGCTGGCCCGCGCGGGGTTCACGTCGCTGCTGGTGGAGGGCGGGGCGCGGCTGGCCGGGAGTTTCCTGACGGGCGCCCTCGTGGACCGGCTGGTTATCTTTCGGGCGCCGGTGGTACTGGGGGCGGGGGCGCTCGATGCCTTTGCCCATATACCCCGGGGCGATGCCGAACGCCTGCGCCAATTGCCGGTGCTCGAACGTCGGGTACTGGGCGACGACATCGTGACGACTTATTCGCTGGGAGCGACCTAGTGTTCAGCGGGCTGGTTGACAGCATCGGGACGGTGGAGACGGAAGCCGACACGCCGGCGGGGCGGGAGCTTCGCATTGCGTGCGATTACCCGGACCTCACGGATGGCGAGAGCGTCGCGGTGAATGGCGCGTGCCTCACGGTGCGCGCCCATGGTCCCGGCTGGTTCACCGTCGCCGCCATTGGTCCCACGCGGGACCGCACGACGGTCGGCTCGTGGGCGCCGGGCACCCGCGTCAACCTGGAGCGCGCCCTCCGGATGGGCGATCGGCTGGGCGGGCACATGGTGCTGGGCCATGTGGATGGCGTGGCGCAGGTGACCGCGGTGGAACGGGCGGGCGATGCGCGCCTGCTGGACCTTGCCCTGCCGCCGGGACTCGGGGATCTTATGGTCCCGCACGGCTCGCTCGCGCTGGACGGCGTCAGCCTCACGGTGAACGCCATCCTGGCCGGCGACGCGGTGCAGGTATCGCTCATTGAGTATACGCTCCGCCACACGACACTGGGCGCGCTGCACGCGGGTTCGCTGGCGCACGTGGAGGCGGACCTGATCGGGAAATATGTCCAGCGCGTGACGCTGGCCTCTCGGGTGCTTGCATGATGACCTTTGGAACCGTTGAACAGGCGATAGCCGACATCAAGGCCGGCCGCTTCGTGATTGTGGCCGACGACGAGGATCGCGAGAACGAAGGCGACCTCATCTGCGCGGCGCAGCTCGTCACGCCCGAGCTGGTGAACTTCATGATCCATCGCGCGGGCGGGCTCGTCTGCCTGGCGCTGCCGCCGGAGCGGGTGGACCAGCTCGACCTGGCGCCCATGAGCGAATCCAACCCGGATGAGTACCGCACGGCGTACACGGTGAGCATTGACGCGGGGCCGCGCTTTGGCGTGACCACGGGCATCAGCGCGCACGACCGGGCGGCCACCATCCGCGTGGCCGTGGACCCCGCCACTACGCCGGCCGACCTGCGGCACGGCGGGCACGTCTTTCCGCTGCGTTCGCGGGAGGGTGGCGTGCTGCAGCGGGTGGGCCACACCGAGGCCGCCGTGGACCTGGCGCGCCTGGCGGGGCTGTACCCGGCCGGCGTGATCTGCGAGATCCTGAACGAGGACGGCAGCGCCGCGCGCCGCGGGCATCTGGAGCAGTTCGCCGAGGAACATAAGCTTACTTTCATCACGGTGGCGCAGCTCGTGGCGCACCGGCTCAAGACCGAGCGCCTGGTGCACCGGGTGGCCGAGGCGCGGCTGCCCACGGAGCACGGGGAGTGGCACGTGATTGGATACGGCAACGACGTGGACGCGCACGAGCACGTGGCGCTGGTGTACGGCGACCTGGCCGACGGCGAGGACGTCCTGGTGCGGATGCATTCCAAGTGCCTCACCGGCGACGTCTTCCATTCGCGGCGCTGCGATTGCGGCTGGCAACTGGAGACGGCCATGCAGATGATTGAGGATGCGGGCCGCGGCGTGGTGGTCTACCTGGACCAGGAAGGGCGCGGCATCGGGCTGCTGAACAAGCTCAAGGCGTACGAGCTGCAGGACACGGGCATCGATACGGTGGAAGCCAACGAACGCCTGGGCTTCAAGCCGGACCTGCGCAACTACGGCATTGGCGCGCAGATCCTGCTGGACCTCGGCCTGCGCTCCATCCGTCCCATCACCAACAATCCGCGCAAGCTCGTGGGCCTGGAAGGGTATGGCCTGCGCGTGGAGGACCGGGTGCCCATCATCCAGCCCGCGCAGCGCGAGAACGCGGCGTACATGAAGACCAAGCGCGACAAGCTGGGACACCTTCTCGTTTCGTGAATGGCTGAATTCACGGGAACGCCGGTGGGGCAGGGCCGCCGCGTCGCGGTGGTGGCAAGCCGGTTCAACGAGTCCATCACGAGCAAGCTGGCGGACGGCGCCATGGACGCGCTCGTGCGACACGGCGTGGCCGTGGATGACATTGACAGCATCTGGGTGCCCGGCGCATGGGAACTGCCGCCCGCCGTGCGCCGCCTCATGGACACGCAGCGCTATGACGCCGTCGTCGCCGTGGGCGCGGTGATCCGGGGCGAGACCCCGCACTTCGATTATGTGGCGGGCGAGGCGGCGCGCGGGCTGGCGCAGGCCTCCTCCGAATTCGATGTCCCCCTGGGGTTCGGGCTGCTCACGTGCGATACGATGGAGCAGGCCCAGGCGCGCGCCGGTGGCACGCACGGGAACAAGGGATGGGACGCGGCCGTCGCGGCCCTCGAGATGGCGGACCTGCTGGATCGGTTGGACGTCCCGGATGAGGGTTGAGACCCGCGCCCGCGCGCGGGCGCTGCAGGCCTTGTATGCGTGGGACCTGCGGGATGCGCCCGACCTGGAGCGCGTGGCCACGGTCATCTGGGACGACCTGGGCATTGCGCCCGAGGAGCGGCGGCTGGCGGGCGTCCTGGTCCGCGAGGTGCGTGCGCATCAGTCGGACATTGACCATGACCTGACCGAGGTGACCACCAACTGGCGCCTCGAACGCCTGGGCGCCATTGAGCGCAGCGTGCTGCGCGTGGCGGCCGCGGAGCTCCGCGGCGGCGTGACCCCCGCCCGGGTGGTCATCCAGGAGGCGATCCGGCTGGCCGAGCGCTATGGCAGCGCGCAGAGCGCGCGCTTCGTGAACGGCGTGCTGGACGCACTCGCCCGCCGGATGGGCCGCCTGTAATGCGCATCCTGGTGGTGAACTGGCAGGATCGCGAGAATCCACTGGCCGGCGGCGCCGAAATCCACCTGCACGAAATCTTTGGACGGCTGGCTCAGCGTGGGCATCAGGTGACGCTCCTGGCCAGCGGGTGGAGGGGCGGCGCGCCGCGCGCGCGCCTGGATGGCATCGAGGTGCACCGGGTGGGCAGCCGGCATTCGTTTCCGCTGCGCGCCCGACGCTACTACGCGCGGCATCTGGCGGGCACCTGCGACATCCTGGTGGAGGATGTGAACAAGATCCCGCTCTACACCCCGCGTTGGGGGGCGCCGCGGCAGATGACGCTGGTGCCGCACCTCTTTGGCAGCACGGCGTTCCAGGAATTTTCGGCGCCACTTGCCGCCGCCGTCTGGCTGGCCGAGCGTCCGCTGGGGCGCGTGTACCGGGCGTGTCCGTTCGAGGCCATCAGTCGCAGCACCGCGGACGACCTGGTGCGACGCGGCATTCCGGCCGCGAACATCGAGGTGATCTATCCCGGCATCGATTCCGTGGCCTACACCCCCGCGCCGGGCACTCGCGCCTCCACGCCCACCTTTGCCTACCTGGGTCGCCTGAAGCGGTACAAGGGAGTCCACCTGGTGATTCGCGCGTTTGCCGCCATGGCGACAACCCAGTCGGTGCTGGAGATTGCCGGCGCCGGGGATTACCGCAACCGTCTCGAGGCGCTGGTCGCGTCGCTTGGCCTCACCAGTCGCGTGCGGTTCCGGGGGCGCATCAGCGAATCGGAGAAGCTCGCGCTGCTGCGCCGCTCGTGGGCGCTGGTGTTCGCGTCCCCAAAGGAAGGGTGGGGGATCACCAACCTGGAGGCCGCCGCGTGTGGCACGCCGGTAGTCGCGTCTGACTCGCCCGGCATCCGCGAGTCGGTGCAGCACGAACAGACCGGGTTCCTCGTGCCGCACGGGGACACGCGCGCCATGGCGGCAGCCATGGACCGCCTGGCGGCCGATCCGGTGCTGGTGGAGTCGCTTGGCTTGCAGGCCAGGCGTTTTGCCGAGACGTTTACATGGGAGCGTGCGGCCGACGAAACGGAACAGCACCTTACCCGGATCCTGGCGGAGGAGCGACGCTCGTGATAGACGCGATGATTGGCAGGCATCGAATGGCGGCCCCCGGGCGGGGGCGTCGCGAGGGGAGTGGCTGGTGACGCAGCCGCCGCTCACCGCCGCCCGCCTGCTGGAGCGCATGCGCGACACCCTCCGTCTGTCCACCGTGGAGGGGACGGGCAACATGGACCGCGAGATCCGCAGCCCCAACATCTCGAGCCCCGGGCTCGTGCTGTCCGGGTACACGGAGCGCTTTCCCGCGCACCGGCTGCAGGTGTTCGGCGAAACGGAGATCACGTACCTCACCACGCGCGAGCCGGCAGAGCGTGAACGCATCCTCTCCGTGTTCTTTGCGCACGTCATTCCGTGCGTCTTCGTGACCAAGGGCATGGAGCCACCCCCGGACATGGTGGAGGCCGCCGGCCGCGCGGGGGTGCCCATCCTGCGCTCCACGCTGAAGACCAACGAGTTCTACACGCGCATCAAGCCGTGGCTGGAAGACGAATTCGCGCCGACCACCACCGTGCATGGCTCGCTGGCCGACGTATTTGGCGTCGGCGTGCTCTTCATGGGGCGCAGCGGCATAGGGAAATCAGAATGTGTGCTGGATCTCGTGGAACGCGGGCATCGCCTGGTGGCGGATGACCTGGTGTTCGCCAAGCGCCGGGGCAGCGACCTGGTCATTGGCCGGGGGCATGAGCTGCAGCGGCACTGCATGGAGATCCGGGGCGTGGGCCTGGTGGACGTGCCCGCCATCTTCGGGATTCGCGCCGTGCGCCAGCAGAAGCGCATCGAGGTGGTGGTGCAACTGGAGGAGTGGCAGCAGGACCGCCAGGTGGACCGGACCGGCCTGGAGGGCGAGACCACCACGATCCTCGACGTCGAGCTGCCGCTCATCACGGTCCTGCTGAACCCGGGCAAGAACATCACGGTCGTGGCGGAGGTCATCGCAATGAACCACCTGCTCAAGTACACGGGCTTCAATCCGGCGGAGCACTTCAACACCCGCCTCATCGGGCGGATGCGTGAGGCCAAGGACGTGAAGCGCTACCTGCAGGAAGACGATGAGTAACCCGACGACGCCTCGCGCCATCGTGGCGGGCCATGGTGGATTTGCCGCCGGGCTCGTATCGGCCGTGGAGGTGATCACGGGCCGCGGCGACACCTTCTACCCCGTAGCCGTCCCCGACCTGAGCGCCGCCGACATCGAGGCCTTCCTGCGCGAGGCCATGGACCGCACCGGCGCCCGCGTGATCTTCACGGACCTGCACGCTGGCAGTTGCACCATGGCCGCGCGCCGCATCCTGCGCGGAACTCCCGACGCGGTGCTGGTATCCGGCGCCAACCTGCCCGCGCTGATTGATTTTGCGTTCGCGGAAGCCAAGCCTGGCCCGACGGCGGCGCGCCACGCCGCGGATCGGGGTCGCGCCGCGATCATCACGCTTGAGGGCACGCCGTGACCCTCGTGCTGCATCGCATTGATGATCGCCTCATCCACGGGCAGGTGGTGCTCGGATGGGGACCGCCCCTTGGGGTGGAGTTCATCGTCCTGGTGGACGATGCCGTGGCCACGAGCGACTGGGAGCGCGAGCTCTACGAGATGGCCGTGCCCCCGGACATGGAGGTGTACTTCCATCCCGTGGAGGGCAGCGCGGCTGCACTGGCGCAGTACCGCGCGGACGAACGCCCCGGCATCCTGCTCACCGGCTCGGTGGAGTCCATGCGTCGGCTTGTGGAGGGCAACGGCATCCCCGCGGTAAACGTCGGCGGCATCCACCACCGCGCCGATCGCACCCCGCGCCTGCGATACGTGTTTCTCTCCCCGGCCGAGGAGCAGGCGCTGCGCGAGATTGCGGCCCGCGGCGTGGAGGTCACGGCGCAGGATGTGCCGTCCGCGCACCCGGTTCCGCTGGAAACGCTGTTGACCAGCCGCCACGAATTGTGACAACCTGGGCGATCGCGGGCATTGTGCTCCTGGGCGGAGTGACTGGGACGGACACGGTCAGCTTTCCGCAGGCCATGATTTCCCGGCCCATCGTGTCGGCCACGCTGGCGGGCGCGCTGCTGGGCGCGCCGGCGCAGGGCCTGCTGGTGGGCGTGGTGCTGGAACTGATTGCCCTGGAGACACTGCCGGTGGGGGCCTCGCGCTACCCGGAGTGGGGATCGGCGTCAGTGGTGGCGGGTGCGCTGTATGTGGGCAGCCACGGCGACAGCGCCGGCGCACTGATGGTGGCGGTGCTGGGCGGGCTGGTGGCCGCCTGGATCGGAGGCCTCAGCATGGTGTGGCTGCGGCGCCGGAACGCCACCCTGGCCCACCAGCGTCGCGCGGGGCTGGACGCCGGCTCAGGCGGCACGGTGCTGCGGGTGCAACTGCTGGGCATCGCCTCCGATTTTGCGCGGGCGCTGCTGCTCACGGGCGTGGCGTACGCCGTGCTCGCCCCGGTGGAACGGGCGCTCGCGAACCAGTGGACGCTGGATCCGCTCTGGTCGCGGTCGGCGCTCGTGGCGGTGGCGGCCAGCGTGGCGCTCGGCGCGAGCTGGAAGCTCTTTCACCTGGTGGCCGGGACGCGGTGGCTCTTCCTGGGTGGCCTGGCCATCGGCTTCGGGCTGCTCGCGCTCGGGGTGGCGGCATGAGCCAGGGGCCGGTGGCGCCACCGCCGCCCCCGCGGGTCGGCATCCGCGCGGCCATGATGCTGCGGCTGCTGGCGGTGCAGGGCGCGTGGAATTACGAGACGCTTATAGGCAACGGCATTGCCTTCTGCCTGGAACCGGTGCTGCGCGAACTGCCGGGCGGCGAGCACACGCCCGAGTTCCGGGCGGCCATGGCCCGCCAGGCGCGCTACTTCAACGCCCATCCGTACCTGGCCGCCTTTGCCGTCGGCGCGCTGGCACGCGCCGAACTCGATCACGAGGCGCCGGAACGCATCGAGCGCTTTCGTACGGCCATGTGCGGACCATTGGGGAGCGTGGGCGACCGGCTGGTCTGGGCGGGCTGGCTCCCGCTGTCCTCGCTGGTGGCGCTCGCCCTGTTCGGGCTTCACGGCGGCGCGCTGGTGGTGGTCGCCACCTTTCTTGTTCTCTACAATGTGGGGCACGTCGCCCTGCTGATGTGGGGACTGCGCACCGGCTGGCGGCAGGGGCTGGCCGTGGCGTCGGGCCTCGGGCACCCGATCTTCCGGCGCGGGCCGGCCATCCTTGCCCGGGCCGCCGCGCTGGTGGCGGGCATCGCCATCCCGCTGGCCTTCTCGCGCCTGGTGGGTGCGGAGCGCGCCGCGCTGGGCGAGATTCTGGTCGCGGCACTGCTCGGGGCCGCGCTCGTGGTCAAGCTGCAGGCTCGGCTCGAGGCATGGCGATTCGCGCTGCTCCTCATTTCCGGCATTGTCCTCTTCTCGGTGATTCGCTGATGGTCCAACGCACGGCCACGATCGTGAACAGTGTCGGGCTCCACGCGCGCCCCGCGGCGCAGATCGTGAAGCTCGCGTCCGGATTTGCGAGCAGCATCACCCTGGTGCGCGATGACCTCGAGGTGAACGGCAAGAGCATCATGGGCGTCATGATGCTGGCGGCGGAGCAGGGCGCGGAGCTGGTGGTGCGAGCCGACGGGCCCGATGCGCAGGCGGCGGTGGAGGCCATCGTCCAGCTCATCGCGTCGGGGTTCGGGGAGACGTAGTGGCCCAGGTCCTCACCGGGATCCCCGCTTCGACCGGCATTGCCGTCGGCACGGTGCACCTCCTGCGCTGGGAGGTGCCCGACGTGCCGCACCGCCTGGTGCCCGAGGACCAGGTGCCGGCGGAACTGCGGCGGTTCCACAGCGCGGTGGACCTGGCGAAGAGCCGCCTCAACCAGGTGCGCGCCCGCGTGGAAGCGGCCGCGGGGCGTGAGGAAGCCGCCATCTTCGATGTGCAGCACTCCATCCTGGAGGACGCGGACCTCCTGGCCAACGTCGAGGAGTTCATCCGCCAGAAGCTCGCGGCCGAAAAGGCGTTTGACCTGGTGATGCTGGAATGGCGGCAGCGCTTTGCCCGCCATTCCGTGGCCATGCTGCGCGAACGCGTGCGCGACCTCACCGACGTGCACATTCGCGTGCTGTCGCTGCTGCTGGAGCTGCCCGATCACGACCCCGTGGCCCTGGCCCGCGGGGAGCGAGCCATCCTGGTGACGCACGACCTCACTCCGGGGCTCACGGTGCAACTGGACCGCGAGGCCATCGTGGGCATTGCCACGGACGCCGGTACCCGGACGTCGCACGTGGCCATCCTCGCGCGCTCGCTGCACCTGCCGGCGGTGGTGGGCCTGCGTACGGCCGCGAGCTCGCTCGTGGGCGGTGAGCGCGCCATCCTGGACGGCACCAACGGCACGCTCGCCGTGGATGTCACGGACGAGGAGATTGCGCAGTACCGCGAGCGCGCCCGGCAGGAGGAAGTGGTCGAGGCGGAACTCCAGCGCCTCGCCGACCTGGAGAGCGTGAGCCTGGACGGGGTCCCGGTGGTGCTCCGCGCCAACGTGGACATGCCCGAGGAAGCCGATGCCGCGCGCCGCAACGGCGCCGACGGTGTGGGGATGATGCGCACGGAGTTCCTGGTGGTGGGACGCGCCACCATGCCGGACGAGGAGGAGCAGTACCGCGCGTACCGCCGGGTCGTGGAAGCCTTCGAGGGGCGGCCGGTGGTGATCCGCACGTTCGACATCGGCGGCGACAAGCTGCCCGTGGGCGGATTTCCCGCGGAGCCCAATCCGTTCCTGGGTTGGCGCGCCATCCGGATGTGCCTGGACCAGCCGGCCATCTTCCGCACGCAGTTGCGGGCGCTGCTCCGCGCCGGCGTGCACGGCGACCTGCGCATCATGCTGCCGCTGGTGGTGACGGTGGACGAAGTGCGCCAGTGCCGTGTGCTGATCGCCGAGTCGGCGGACGAACTGGCCAGCCGCGGCGTTGAGTTCAAGCGCGAGCTGCCGCTGGGCGTGATGGTGGAGACGCCGGCGGCGGCGGTGGCGGTGGACACGCTCACGCCGGAGGTATCGTTCCTGAGCATCGGGACCAACGACCTGGTGCAATACACGCTGGCCGTCGACCGGGGGAATGCCAACCTGGCCAACCGGTTCACGCCGCTGCATCCCGCGGTGCTGCGGCTCATCCGGCACGTCGTGGAGGGCGGGGCCGCGGCGGCGCTCGATGTGGGCGTGTGTGGAGAGATGGCGTCGCAGCCGCTCATGGCCTATGCCCTGCTGGGGCTCGGTGTGCGCCAGTTGAGCGTCGCGCCCCGGTCGCTGCCGCTGGTGAAGCGCATCGTGCGGAGCGTGAACGTGCGCGAGGCGGAGGCCGCCGCCGCGGAGGCGCTGCGCCTGCCCACGGCGGCCGAGGCCGAGGCCGTGCTGCTCCAGAGCCTGCGGGCCGTGATCGGCGATCTTGCCATGCATTCGTGAGGGTCAGGTTGCCCTGACGTCCGCCTCCCCCCTTATCTTCCGTGCACCGCGGCGCGACTTTGGCCCCGGATTCCTGCCCTCCCACCCTTGACCAGCCTTCCCGTGCGTGATCGCCATCCCTTCACATCCGAGTCCGTCACCGAGGGCCACCCCGACAAGGTGGCCGATGCCATTTCCGATGCGATCCTGGACAAGATCCTGAGTCGCGACGCCGATGCGCGGGTAGCCTGTGAGACGCTGGTGACCACGGGCATGGCCCTGGTCGCGGGTGAGATCACGACGTCCACGTACGTCCACTTTCCCGACGTGGTGCGCGAAACCATCGGGGAAATTGGATACACGGATGCCGGCTACGGGTTCGACTGCCACACCTGTTCGGTGCTGAGCACCATCGATCGCCAGTCGCCGGACATCAAGCAGGGCGTGGATACCGGCGGCGCGGGTGACCAGGGGATGATGTTCGGGTACGCCACGGACGAGACGCGCGAACTGATGCCGACGCCGATCGTGATTGCCCACCGGCTCACGCGGGAGCTGGCGGCCCAGCGCAAGAGTGGCGCGCTGCCATGGCTCCGCCCCGATGGGAAATCGCAGGTCACGATCACGTATGAGGGCGACGTGCCGATTGCCGTGGACACGGTGGTCATCTCCACGCAGCACGCGCCCGGCGTGTCCACCCGGCGCATCCGGAGCGACGTGATCGAGGCCGTGATCGAGCCCTCGCTGCCCAGGGCGCTGGTGAAGCGCCGGCCGAAGATCCACATCAATCCCACCGGCCGGTTCGTGGTGGGGGGACCGCAGGGCGACACCGGCCTCACGGGCCGGAAGATCATCGTGGATACCTACGGGGGCATGGGGCGCCACGGGGGCGGCGCGTTCAGCGGCAAGGACCCGTCCAAGGTGGACCGCTCGGGCTCCTATGCCGCGCGCTGGGTGGCCAAGAACATCGTGGCCGCGGGCCTGGCTCGACGGTGCGAGGTGCAACTGGCCTACGCGATCGGGGTGGCCGAACCGGTATCGGTGATGGTGGATACCTTTGGCACCGGCACCGTGGGGGATGGTGCCATTCGGCGCGCGGTGGTAGACGTGTTTGACCTCACGCCGCGGGGCATCACGAAGGCGCTCGAGCTGCGGCGCCCCATCTTCCTGCCCACGGCCGCATACGGGCACTTTGGCCGGAAGCCGGCTTCGGTGAAGCGAGATGGAAAAGCCTATGCCACGTTCACCTGGGAGCGCACCGATCGCGCCGCGGCCCTCATGCGCGCCGTGCGGTGAGGTGAGGGAGCGCGGCATGATCGAGATGGTGGTGGCTCGGCTGGCCGTGGATGCCGCGACGCACAACTACGTGGTCATCCTGCAGGAGCGCGACGGCGAACGCGTGCTCCCCATCTGGATCGGGCAGCCCGAGGCGGAATCCATCATCATCGAGATGCACCACATTCCCCGGGCGCGCCCTTTGACGCACGACCTCTGCCGCAGCCTGATCCGTTCCCTGGGAGCCGAGCTCGAGCGAGTGGAGATCACGCGCATAGAAGAACGAACATACTTCGCCGAGTTGCAATTCCTGCGGGGTGGCGAGCGTGTGCGCGTGGACGCGCGGCCCTCGGACAGCATTGCCATCGCCCTCCGCGTGCAGGCCCCGATCTTTGCGGCTGAAGCGCTGCTCGTGGATGACGCCCAGAGCTGGGACCCGGCGCAGGCCCCCTCCGATCCCGCCGCCGAGGGCCTCTCGGCCGAGCGGCTCAAGGCCTACCTCGAGCGGCTGCGTCCCGAGGACTTTGGCAAGTTCAATCCGTGAGGGGCGAGGACATCACGCGCCGCAGGTTGAAGGCCTGCCGCATGCCGACCCTTGGCGCCGGGCTCGGGTTCGTGACCACTCCACTCACCGCGCTACTGCTGTGTGCCGCGCCGCTCGCAGCACAGGGCGGGGCAGGTATCACGACGCCGCCGGGGCAGCACCGTACCGCGACCGGCGTGGTGGTGCGCCCGGGCCCGGACAGCAGCCGAGTGCCAGTGGCGCGCCAGCTTGTGGTGCTGCACCGTGTGGGGCAGGATCATTCGGGTCCGCTGGATTCCACCGTGACGAATGCCCGCGGAGTGTACCATTTTACGTATGTCACCAGCGGGTCCGCGGATGCCCTGTACTTTGCCTCCTCGAACGTGGCCGGCATCGCGTACTTCACGGCCCCATACAAGGTGCCATCGGTCACGAGCCCCGACGGCGACCTGATGGTGTTCGACACCACGTCGCGTGGTGCCGCGCTGCAATCGGTGGGGTGGCACCTGGTGGTGGCCGCGCCTGGCGTGGATGGGGTGCGTCAGGTGACCGAGGTGTTCGACCTCGCCAACAACGGCACCCGGACCCTGGTGGTGGGGGATAGCATCCGCCCGCTCTGGACGGGGCAACTGCCCGATGGGGCCAAGTCCCCCGTCGTGAGTGGCGGCGATATCGCGCCTGGCGGAACGGTGTTCAGCGATCGCGATGTCCGCCTGTTCGCGCCGGTGAGCCCCGGCGTCCACCAGCTCGCCGTGACCTTCGGCCTGTCATCGTCGGCGTTTCCGCTGGAGGTCCCCTTTGCGCAAGGCGCGGCCGTGGTGGAACTGCTGGTCGAGGAGGAATCCGCCACGCCGGTGATGGCCGGCCTCGTGCAGCAGGCCTCGGTCTCCACGCAGGGCCGCAACTTCAAGCGCTACCTCGCGCAGGATGCGCCCCCGGGTGCGGTGCTGCTGGTGCGTGTGGGCGATGCCGGCGGAGCGTCGCGCACGCGGTTTATTGCGGGCGTGGTGTTTGCCATGGCGGTGATCATGGCGCTCGCGCTCATTGCCACGCTCATGCACCGGCGGCCAGCAGCGGCGGCCGGGGCGGGCTCCTCGCGGGAACCAGGAGCGTCATAGCGGGTGGCTTGCTGAATCCGGGCGGGGCCCGTAGATTCGACATTGACAACTGAAGTACGCGAGTGCGGGATACGGAAACCGGTGCAATACCGGTGCGGCCCCGCCACTGTAACGGGTACAACGTCTGCCCAGCACGCCACTGACTTCGGTCGGGAAGGCGGGCACGACGGCCCGGAGCCAGGAGACGACCAGCATTCGCGCCACACTTGACGGTTCTCGGGGGAGGACTCGTGGCGGCTCCGGCCTGGCGACGTCGTCGCCCCGGTGTTGCGGACATCCTGCCCCGGGCCATGGATGTCCGTTTGCGTTTGCAGCTGGTGTACGCCCTCCCACTTATTATAATTCTCGCCTGCGCGCCGAACGATGCGCGTGGCGTGCGAGCGCATGGCGCCGTCATTGATGTGGACGCATTTGGCGACACGCTGCGTGGGCCGGCGCAGCCACCGCAGCGCATCGTCTCGCTCAACCCCACCACCACGGAAATCGTCTTCGCCATCGGCGCGGGCGCGCGCCTCGTGGGGCGGTCGCACTGGGATTCCTTTCCCGATTCCGCGCGGCTGGTGCCCGACCTTGGGCCAGCACTCGGTCCAAATATTGAAACCGTAATTGCCGCCCACCCTGACCTGGTGCTGCTGTACGCCAGTGCCGACGATGAACGTGCGGCCACTCGGCTCCACGATGCGGGAATTCCGGTCGCCGCGTTGCGCATCGATCGAATCGAGGGCTTTCGCACCGCCACGCGCGACATCGGCGCGCTGCTCGGCGACTCCGCGCGCGCCGCGAATGTGGTGGACTCGGTCACGCGCACGCTGGACCGGGTGCGGGCCGCGACGCACGACCTGCCGCGCCCCACCGTAGCCATGGTCACCTGGCAGCATCCCGTGATCGTCATCGGCGGCGGCAGCTTCATCAATGAATTGATAGAAGTGGCTGGGGGGCACAATGTGTATGCGGACCTCGCATCCCCCTCGCCCACCGTGAGCCTCGAAGACCTGGTCCGCCGAGACCCCGACTTCCTGCTCGCCAGCCCAAAGGGCCGCGTGAACTTGGAGCGCGATCCACGCTGGCAGGCCGTGCGTGCGGTGCGCGAACACCACGTGCTCGTCATTGACACCACGATCGTGGGACGGCCGTCGCCCGTGATGGGACAGGCGGCGGCTTCACTCGCGGGGCTGCTGCACCCAGGAATCCAACCGTGAGCCGGCGTCGCGGCATCTGGTGGGCGGCCGCCATTGTGCTCGCCGCGCTTGCGGTGGCCTCCATCGGCCTGGGGAGCGTGCACATCGCACCGGCTGCCGTTCTGTCCGCGTTGGCGGGTGCCGGCGATCCGGGCACGGTCACCATCGTTCGCGTATTGCGCCTGCCGCGCGTGGCCATGGCCATCCTGCTGGGTGCGGGGCTGGGTATGAGCGGCGCTTCGCTCCAGGGCGTCATGCGCAATCCACTGGCGGAGCCGTACCTGCTGGGTGTGTCGGGCGGCGCGGCCGTGGGCGCGGTGATCGCCGTACTCGTAGGAGCACCCGCGGTGCTCGTCCCCATTGCCGCGTTCATCGGCGCCGTGCTGGCCGTGGCCGTGGCGTTCTTTGTGGCCCACGCCACGCCCGGCGGAGGCGACGTGCGTGTGCTGCTCATGGCGGGTGTGATCGTGGGCGCGTTCGCCAACGCCGCTATCATGCTTCTGCTGGCCAACGCGGACCCCGCTGCCATGCGCGGCGCACTCTGGTGGATGATGGGTTCGGTGGCCGCGGCCACGTGGGCGCAGAACGGATGGCTGGCGTTTTACGTGCTTGCCGGCGGCGCGCTGCTGGTGGCGTGGGCGCGCGAGATTGATATCCTGACGCTGGGCGAAGACGCCGCGGCGTCGCTGGGGCTGGACGCCGACCGGGCATCGCGTCGCGTGTACCTGATGGCGTCGCTCGTGGCCGCGGCCACGGTGGCAGCGGCCGGACTCGTGGGCTTCGTCGGCCTCGTGGTGCCGCATATTGCAAGACGTATGGGCGCCAGCGCGAGCCGAGCCGTGATTCTGGGCAGCGCGCTCATCGGCGCGGCCCTGGTGGTCGGCTCCGACCTCATCGCGCGTACGGCGCTGCCCCCCGCGGAACTGCCGCTCGGCGCGGTGACTGCCGTCATCGGAGTGCCGTTTTTCCTGATTCAGTTGCGGCGGCTCCGATGATCGCCTTCCAGGGAGTGTCCGTTCGCTATGCCGATGCGCCGCGCGACGCGGCTCACGACGTGACCTTCACGACGGAACGTGGCCGCATGACCGCGCTCGTCGGCCCAAACGGCAGCGGAAAGAGCACGTTGGTGCGTGCGTTGCTCGGCCGGCAGAAGCTGACCGCCGGCCGCATCACGATTGACGGTGCGCCGCTGGCATCGCTGGCCCGCGCCCAAGTGGCTCGGCGCATCGCGGTGGTGACCCAGCGCGAGGAGCTCTCGTTCCCGACCCCCGTCTCGGACTACGTGGCCCTGGGTCGCTTTCCGCATCGCGGTGCGTGGCGGAGCGCGGGCGCCGAAGATCGAGCCGCCGTGGCGCGGGCCGTCGAACTGTCCGGAATCGGCCCGCTACTGGAGCGCAGCGTGGATACGCTTTCCGGTGGCGAATGGCAGCGGGCGCGCATTGCGCGGGCGCTGGCGCAGGGAGGGGAGGCCATGGTGCTGGACGAACCCACCACGTACCTGGATATCGCGCACGAAATGGAAGCATTCGAATTGCTCAGCCGCCTCGTACGCGAGGGGATGGCTGTGCTGCTGGTGAGCCACCAACTGAACCTTGTGGCTCGATTTGCCGACATGCTGGTGCTGCTGCACGACGGGCGTGTGGCGGCGTCGGGGATACCCGACGACGTCATGCGGGGCGCGGTGCTCGAGCGCGTGTACGGGTGGCCACTCGTAGTCACGCGCGATCCCGCCGTGGGCGCACCAGCGCTCGTTCCGCTGCGCGGAGCGCCGCGTCGCGATTCCACGTTGAACCCTTCATCCCACATCCCATGAATCGCAACATTGTTCGAGTGCTGCTAGCCGCCGTGGCCACGCCGGCTCTCCTGGCTGCCCAACAGCGCGACACCGTGCGAACCGCCCAGCGCACGGATACCGCCCGCATTGCGCCGGTGGTCACCACGGCCACGCGGACCCCCATCCCGGCGCGCGATGTGCCGGCCTCGGTCACCGTCGTCAGCGGCGCGCAACTGCGCACGCTTGGCATTACCTCGGTGGCCGATGCCCTGGCCGGCACACCAAGTGCCATGATCACGCAGAGTGGGTCGTTCGGGGGGCAGACGTCGCTGTTCCTGCGCGGCGGCGAGAGCAAGTATGTGAAGGTGCTCATTGACGGGGTGCCCGTGAATGACCCAGGTGGCAGCTTCGACTTCGGGGCACTCAGCACGGACAACGTGGATCATATTGAAGTGCTGCGTGGGCCGGCGAGCGTGCTGTACGGGGCCGACGCCGTCACCGGCGTGGTGTCCATCGTGACGCGACGCGGGCGTACGCCGCCCAGCATCACTGCGGAGTTGCGTGGGGGTACGTATCATACCGGCGATGCATCGGTGGCGCTGCGGGGCGGCGTGCCCGTGAACGGCAGCGGCAGCGCGGACTATTCACTGTCCGCGTCGCGACATGAAACCGACGGGGTGTATGCGTTCAATAATCGATTCACCGAGACCGTGGTAAGCGGGCGCGCGGACTTCTCGCCCAGCGAGCGGGACAGCCTTGGTATCAGCGCAAGGTATGCCGATTCGCGCTATCACTATCCCACGAACAGCGGCGGCACGATTGTGGACAGCAATGCGTTCAACGCCGGGGACCGCATAGTGCTCGGGGCGTCCTACACTCACGCCTTCTCGCAGGTGAGCTCGCTGCAGGTGAATTTGGCGTCAAACGGCACTACCGGTGGCACCACCGACCGGCCGGATACCACGGGCGGAAGCCTGTATCTCTCGCTGGACGACGTACGCCGCTACAGCGCCGAGGCGCGGCTCAACCTCCGCGACCCTCGGGGCCGGGGCATGGTGACGCTCGGCGTCTCGGCGGACGCGGCTGATCAAAATTCGCAGTCGCAGAGCCTGGCGTCTGGCTTCACCTTCAACTCCACCTTCGATGCCTATCGCCGCAACCGGGCGGCGTACGCACAACTGCTCTGGACCGGCGTACCGGGTGTCACGGCGGTGGTTGGTGCGCGCGTGGACGACAATGAGGCTTTTGGGACCTTTGGCACCTATCGCGCGGCCGTGAACTACCTCGCGGGTACCGGCACTCGGCTTCGGGCCAGCGTTGGCACCGCGTTCCGCGCACCCACGTTTTTTGAGAACTTCTCTACCGGGTTCGTCACAGGCAACCCGACGCTCCATCCGGCCCACACGCTGAGTTGGGAGGCCGGGGCCGAGCAGTCGCTGGCAGGAGGGCGCGCCACGGCGGGCGTGACGGCGTTCTTTCAGACCTTCCGTGACATGATTGACTACGCCGGCGGCACGACGGCGTGCGGTTACAGCTATTGCAATGTCGCGCGCGCCGGGGCGTCAGGCGTGGAATACTCGCTCTCCGCGTCGCCCACCAGCTACCTGTCTGCTACGGCCAGCTTCACCCACTTGCAGACGCGCGTGTTGACCGCGGGGTTCGACACCACAGGCAACGGGCTCTACCATTTGGGTGAGCAACTCATCCGGCGTCCCACCACCAGTTGGAACGCGCTGGTGCGTGCCGGAACGGCGGTGCGGGGTACGGTGGACCTGCGTCTCATGTACGTTGGGCGGCGGGCGGACCGGGATTACCGTGCGTATCCCGCTGTGCCCGTCACGATGCCGGGGTACTTGCGCGTTGACCTGAGCGCCGTGTATCCGCTGAGGTCGCTGTCGGGCTTCGAGGCTGCAACGCTGACCCTGCGGGTGCAGAATCTGACCGGCACCACCTACCAGTCGGTGTTCAACTTTTTGGCGCCGGGCCGGATGATTCTGGGCGGGGTGCGGGTGAGGATGTAGCGGCAGGGAAAGTGCACGGGTGGGTGAGTCCCAGTTGCCGGTGAGGTCTTGCGGCCCTAAAAATAGCACTGTACTGTATTTGAAGCCTGCAATCGGACGACGATGCCTGATTGAGCGCCAGCGAAGATCTACCCATTCGGATGCTGCAGCGTTTCAAGGAGTTGCCATGTCTCGTCACCCACCCACCCACCCACCCACCCACCGTTCCTCCTGCAAGTGCCGAGGAGCGCATGGGCGATGAGCCTCTCACTCCGGCAACCAGGGACGAGGCTGCGTTGCTTCGGCTGATCGAGGCTGAGCGAGCCCGAATCGCCGCGTATATGCGGACTGTGACGCCGGTGCCGGAGGACGTCAAGGATCTGGTGTCTCAGACGGTACTTGGTGCATGGCTCGCGCCACCGCCCATTGAAGCCCGCCGCGATCCGAAGGGCGCATTGATTGAGTTGGCACGCGCCGTGCGACGCGACTACGCACACCGTCATCCGGTGGCACGCATCGTGCACGGCGGTGACCTGAGTTGGGTGGCGGCCGGCGACCGGGGTGATCGCGATGCGATCTCGCCCAGCGAAGCCGTGGAGCGTCGGAAATGGGGCGACCGACAGTTGGCCTTGCTCCCGAATGCGGAACGGGATGCGGTGGACCGCCATGTGTTGCAGGGGGAGTCTTACCACCATATCGCGGAAGCGCTGTCGTGCACGGAGGACGCGGTGCGGAAGCGCGTTTCTCGTGGTTTGCTCCGACTCAGGAATCACCAAGCTGACGACCCGTTTCCACCCGGGCCGGCCGAAACTTGACGGCTTCCTCCCCCCCGCGAGTCACCGATGGCCCGGAGGGGATGTCACAGAATCCGCTTATTTGACGCTAATAGTGGAGGCTTGCGCTTGGGGGAATCTCACCCCCACGTGGCCGCCCTTGAGCGTTTCTCACATCGCGGAGGTGGCACCATGATTCGGGAGTTGATCATTGGGGTTTCGGTGGCAGTCATCGGGGTTGGGGCGCACGCCGCGACCGCTCAGGCGGCCGCGGCCCAGTCGGGCGGGTGCTCGTGGGGCATATGCGTCGCTGGTGAGTGCCCAGGCGATGGCGGGTGGCAGCTTTGCAGGGACGAAGCTCCGGCGAACTGTCATGTTGACAACTATTCATGCCTTCCGAGAGACGGAGCTGACTGCTTGGACCTAAATGACGCGTTCATCTGGTGCACCGGGGGGCCGTACTAGCAGAAAACGGGAGACCCCCGGCTGTGCCGGGGGTCGTTACTTGAACGGAGTGTGTACACGTGCGGACGCGAGAATTCATTCTTAACGGAGTGACCGTTGCTACGGGCATTTGTGCCGCGATAGTCGCCGTCAGTGTGCTCCGCGGGTCTTTGGGGCGCCGCTCGGTGGCTGCACCGACGCCCAAGGTCCTTCAGGCGCGCCAATGGCGCCCGCTGTTGCAAACGGGCCACCGCATTGGACCAACTGACGCCAAGCTGACGATCATTGAATTCGGTGACTTTCAGTGCCCGGTTTGTGGCGTCTTCGAGCGCACACTTGACAGCATGTGGACGCGCCATCCGAGCGAGTTCGCCGTTGTATTTCACCACTTTCCACTCAGCTACCACCCACTGGCATATCCATTGGCGCGCGCGTCAGAGTGCGCAGCTCATCAAGGGCGATTCACGGCGTTCCACGACTCGGTGTACGCGGAACAACGGCTGCTGGGAGTGGTACCAATCATTGAATTTGGAGTAAGAGCCGGCGTGCGTGATACGGCGGCGTTTCGGCGTTGCGTGCTGAGCACGTCGCCGGTGCCAGAAATCGACCGCGATGTGGCATATGCCAAGCAGATTGGTGTTCCCGGGACACCGGGAGTTATTCTTGATGGGACGCTGCGGTCAGGCGACGTTACGCTCCAGGAACTGGAACACGCGCTGAGCGAGGCGGAAGATGCAAAGTAGACGTGGGCCCGAACACTTGGCTGTCGGTTGAGTATATACCGGAAAGTAGCTAGAGACGTGCTGCTCGCCTGGCTCCCGGTGCTGCTTCTCCAATGCGCAGCCTCGGCCCAGGCGTCTGCCCAGGACTCGGTCGTCCTGCACGGCCGAGTCCTCACTGCCAATGGCGAGCCGCTGCAGGGAGCACAGCTCCAGGTCCTGCCCGTCGGCGCCGGGGCCGAATCAGACAGGATTGGGGCATTCCGGCTGGGGCCGCTCGCCCTCGGCACTTACCACGTTCGCGTGCGTCGAATCGGATTCAACCCCGATACGGTCACCATCTCGCTCCCGCGAGCGGGGGATGCGCTCGTCATTCGATTGACTGCGAGGCCCCAACAACTGGATCCGGTCTTTTCCTCCGCGTTGGAGCAGGACTTGCCCCGTGTGATGGCACGCATGCGACAGCACGTTGGAGCCACCGTGTTTGGCCCGCAATTGAGGAAGGAATACCCCGGGATTGGCATCGATGCTATCCTGGCCACTGACTCCGCGGTCTACCCGTTCATGCGTGGCGCGTCCTTCCCCCATTGCCACCCGAACGTGTTCGTGGACGGCAAGCCGCTCCCGCCAATGCCACCGATACCGCATCGGGACGCGATGCACCTGATTTTTCCAGACATGCGCATCCGGGACTTCGTACGCATGAAGGACATCGCAGTAGTTGAGGTGTACCGATGGGCTCGACACCAAATCATTTCGGAACCGGGGGTGGCTCCAGATGCAGGGACGAATTGCGGCCCGACGATCCTAATTTGGACTAAAGGGTTCCATCAAAGGCCGTACAAGGGGGTATCGCGCTAACGGTACGCTCGACTGCTGGAAACTCGCGTCATCGACGGCGTGCTGCGGGTGGGTGCGATCCCCCTTGCCGATTTGGAACGCGCGTTCCAACGCGGTGGTAACTGAGGTGAAACCCCTCCAGGAGATCCACGGTGATGCGTGAGGTGCCTGATCATGGTGAGCCTTTGTCAAGAAGTGTGTAAATAGGCATCAGGCGGCGCGCCGGTTTCGGGGTGGGGTGGTGGTGCGGACGCCGTCGGGAGAGGCGATGCCTTCGACGACAGCGGCACAGAGGTGGGCGGCGTTCAGTTTGCGAAAATGGTGTTCGACGACCAACAGGGTTTTCCAGATGAGCGCGGTGGCGTGCTCGACGACTTTGAAGCGCTTGGCCGCGGACGTGCGCAGCCGCACCGCCGCGAAGGGCGATTCGATGACGTTCGTGGTGCGCAGGTGCCGCCAGGGCTCCCGCGGGAAGGCGTAGTAGGCGACCATGCGGTCCCAATCCTGGGCGAGCCGCTCGACCGCCTTGGGGTGCGGGCGGCGGTAGGTCCGGGCAAACCGATCCCGGAGCGTCGTGGCCGCGTGGGCGGTCTCGGCGTTCGCGATGGCTTGCAGGGCGACCTTGACCTCGGCCTGGTGCTTCTGGGGCACCCTGTCGAGCACGTTCCGGAGTTTGTGGTTCCAGCACCGCTGCTCAGCGCTTTCGGGGTAGACCGCCGCGAGCCCCCTCCAAATGCCGAGATGCCCATCGGCGATGGTGAGCTTGGGCGCCCGCAAGCCGCGGCGTTTCAGGTCGCGCAGCGCCGCGGCCCAACTCTCCATGGACTCGCGCTGCCCGCTGGTGACCGCGAGCACGCGCTTCTGGCCGTCGGCATCCGCCCCAATCAACACCAAGAGGGCCGCTTTGCGGTCCGCCAGCCCGGCCTTCACGTACACGCCATCGGCCCAGAGATAGGCCAGGCACAGGTCCGCGAGATCGCGCTGTTGCCACGCGGCATACTGGGCCTGCCACGTCGCCTTCAACCGCACGAGCGAGATCGTACTGAGCGGTGCCCCGTCGCCCAGCAATCCCCGGAGCGCCAGTTCGAAATCCCCCAGCGCCAACCCATGCAAGTAGAGCGTCGGCAAGAGGGTCGTCACTTCCGGCGTGCAGCGCTGAAAGAGCGGCAGCAGCCGACTCACGAACCGCTCTTCGAGGGCGCGGACCCGCGGCCGCCGCACGGTGATCGTGCCGTTCATCAACGCCAATCGTCGGGGCTTCCCATGGCCAGGGTGTGTCCCGAGCTTAGTTGAAATTCAGACGGCGTCGCTGGGAAGCCGCTCAAGCTGCGGCGGCATGGGTAGAGGAAAACTTGTGGTCCAGCACCTGCTGGAGCAAGGGGAGGTGGCGGTAGCCCTTCACCCGCCGGAA
>DASSOG010000047.1:0-4501 GCA_035700805.1 Gemmatimonadaceae bacterium
CCCGCCAGGGCATCCACGGCGTTGGATGCCAGGTTCTCCAGGATGCGGCGCAGCACCACGGCGTCGGCGCGCACCGGCGGCAGTGAATCCGGAAGCTGGAGCTGGATGGATGCCCCGGGGGTGCTCGCCGCCACCTCGCGCACCACGGCCAGCGCGTCGCAGCGGCCCCGGTTGAGCGCCGGCGACAGCCGAGCGTAGTTGCGCGACAGTTCGTCCAGGTACTGCACACTCGACTCCAGCGTGCCGCGACGCTCGGCATAGACGGTGGGCAGGCTGGCCGGGTCCTGCTCCGCCACCTGCGCCAGGTGCCGCAACACGTTCCGGATCGGGGCCAGCCCGTTCTTGATATCGTGGTTGATCTGGCGCGCCAGGTCGCCCGTGGTGGCCTGGCGCTCGGCTTCGCGCAGGCGAGACGCACTGGTGCGCAGTCGGTTGGAGAGTGCATCCAGCGTGCGGCCCAGCGCGCCGATCTCGTCGGTGCGCTGCGTGGCGAACCGCTGGTTGAGGCGGTCCAGGTCCAGCTTCTCGGTCTTGCCGGCCAGCTCCGTGATGGGCGCCGAGATGCGCGCGGCCAGGAGGGTGGCCAGCGCGACGGCGGCGATGATCGTGCCGCCAAGCGTGAGCAGCAGCCAGCGGGTGATGCCCGCGCGGAGGGCGCGCTCGGGTCCCGGGTCGTGTACGAGCACCACGTGCACCGTGCGCGCGCTGGCGGCGCCGGCGTCGTCAAGGTACGGGTACGTCTTCAGGTGGGTCCGGTCGGCGGTCGGGGTCACGTCGCCCATTGCGAGCCGGACGGCGATGCTCGCATCGGTGGAGAGCTGCGCCACGCGGGCGGAATCGAAGGCCTGTCCCCCGGCCAGCGTGAAGCGGCGGCCGGCCACGGTGAACGAGTCCACGGTGGCGAGCGTGCGGGCCGGGCCGTCCGGCGTGCGGGCATCAATGACGGCGGCATGGCCCGCTGCATCGAGCAGTGCCCTGGGAACGGCGGGATCCTCCCGGCCATAGTCGTTACGGAACTGCCCGGCGCTGAGGATGGCGCCGGTGCTGTCCTGGAGCTGGAGCATGGTGAAGCCTGCCAGCTTCATGGACGCGGGTGCCCAGTCCAGCAGCCAGCGACGTTCCGGAGATTGCGGATCTGCTATGGCGAGGCGGAACCGGTTGTCCTCGGCCAGGCCGGTCGCGAGTGAATGCAGGCGCGCGCGGTCGGCCGCGAGGGTCTGTTCGAGCTCCGCGTCCACCGACTGGCCGACTGAGGCGAGGCGCCGCGCTGCTTCCGCATCCAGCCGGCCCGTCATTTCGCGCCGCACCCCCAGGCCGAGGATGAGCACCGGCAGCATCGCGATGACCACGAGCGCGATGGTCAGGCGTGCGCGAAAGCTCATTGGCCGGGCAGGCGCGTGAACAAGAGGGCGCCGCTGCCGGTCACGTAGAATGCCGCGCCGCTGCCCGTGCGGACCAGCGCATGGGCGCGCGAGTCCACCAGCGGAAGGAGCGTACCAGCCAGCGGAACCGGCGGGACTTCGGCGCAGGAGGCCGGCGGCACCACCGGATACGCGTACACCGCCGCCGCGGCGCGTCCGCGTGCGAGCGATGCGGCCAGGGAGTCGGCGTTCACCGGCGCCACATGCCATGGCTGGGCGGTGGCGCCACCCAGTGGCGCGGGGAGCCAGGCGGGCGCGTTGCCGGATCCTGCCAGCGCGGCGATGCGCTCGGCGAGTTGCCGGGCGATGTTGTCGCCCGCCACATACGCAATCACGTGTGGTGCGCCGGGCGGAGGCGTCATCCGGACCCTGCACGTCGTGCTGTCCTGCCACCAGAAGGGACCAGTGGCGCCCCTCGCCTCGCTCGTCACCGCGTCGCGGGCGAGCGCGTCACGTGCGTCGGGCGGGATCGCGGCGGCCTGGTCGGCGCCAGGAATCGTGAGCACGTAGGTGCGATCCCACGGAAGCGGGTGGCTGGTGTAACGGCCGCGCCGAGCCGCGTAGGCCAGGGCGTCGGGATCGCGCGTCACGACCACGTCGGGCAGCCGGCCGGCGGGACTGGTGAGCCCTCGATCCAGGATGTCGCGAAGGTCCGCGCCGGGGGCTGGAACCGCGTAGATCACATCCGGGCCCGGCGCGAGTCCGGTCAGCGCCTCACCGCCTGCGCAGCCCAGGTTCGTGCTGCTGGAGGCCCGGGGTTGTGGATCAATGACATAAATAGTATCTGGCGCCGGGGCCGAGCTGTCGGCAATCAGGCAGTTCAGTGCGGTCGGTGGCGCGGGTGCCGGTGCCGGCAATGGAGCCGGCACCGGCGCGATCGTGGTGGGCGGTGTCGGGCGCCGCGTACAGGCCGCGAGGACCAGGCCAGGCAGGATGGCTGCGGCCACCGGCCAGCGGGCGACTCGGCGGTCAGGAGGGGCCATGCGAGGAAACTACGGCGGGCCGGAGGTGGCGGCCAGCAGGCGGCCCTCCGCGGTCGTGGCGGTTACCGCGCGTACAACGCGACGATCTCTGCCCGGGCCAGCGTGTGGAAGTACAGGTTGAAGCCCACGTTGGCCGGCGTGACACCTGCCGGGATGTCCAGTTTTTCCACGTCTGCCGCGAACACGGTGAAGTGGTAGTGGTGCACGCCATGTCCCGGTGGTGGGCAGGGGCCGCCGTACGCCTCCACGCCAAAGTCCGTCAGGCCGTGCACCGCGCCGGCGGGCAGGTGCTTGCCCGTCGCGTTCCCGGCGTCCCGAGCGAGGGCGGTCACATTGGCCGGGATGTCGTACACCACCCAGTGCCACCAGCCGCTGCCCGAGGGCGCATCCGGGTCGTGGCAGGTGACGGCAAAGCTCCTGGTGCCCACTGGCGCGCCGGACCAGGCGAGGGCGGGGGAGATGTTGTCGCCGGTGCAGGACATGCCCTTGAAGACGTGTCGCATGGCAATGGTCTTGCCGTCCTGGATATCGGCGCTGGTGAGCTGGAACATGGTGTGCCTCTGCAAGGTTGCGGCGGGTGGCTGTGGCCGCCTGGGTAGATCGGGGGTATTCAAGTCATGCGTCCAGGGACCGCGATGAATCAAGGGGCAGGCCGAAGTGGCTCACCGGAACTCATGCGCCCGATGCACGAACCGTCCCTCGCCCACCGTCAGTCCGCGGAACTTGCGGCCCACCACATTGATCGCCCCTGACTCCTTCTCCAGCCGACCCTGCACCAGCACAAAGGGTGCGCGCTTCACCACCTCCTCGTTCGCCTCCACCAGGCTCTTGTGTACCACGACGTTCACGAACCCCCATTCGTCTTCCAGGAGCAGGAAGATCGTCCCACCGGCGGTGTACGGCCGCTGCCGTACGGTTACCAGTCCGCCAATGGTCACGGTCCGCCCACTCTCCATGGCGTCCAGGTCCCGGCTCGACACCGCTCCACCTGCCGTCAGCTTCTGACGCACGGCCTGCATGGGGTGTCCGTCCAGGCTCAGCCCCACGGCGTAGTAATCGAGCAGCACCTGCCGGTCGCGGTCCACTGGCGGCGGTCGGTGCAGCTCCCGGGACGCTGGTGCCAGTGGCAACAGGTCGCCCACGGCGCGCAACCCCTCCCACGCCGCGTGCCGCCGGTCCGGCGCCCAGACGCCGAACGCACCCGCGCGTGCCAGGGCCAGGACGTCGGCGCGCGACAGCCGAGCGCGCTGGACGACATCCGCGATGGAGATGAAGGGGCCGGCCATCCGCGCGTCCTTCAGCGCGTCAATGGTCTTCGTGCCAACGCCGCGCACATGGCGCCAGCCAATGCGCAGGGCGGGTCGCGCTGGATGCACGGGCGCCGCCGATCCATCGGCCGGCGCTGAGGCCGGTTGGGCGGGGTCCTCAGCTTCCTCCACCGTGCATTCCCAGTCTCCATCCCGCAGGCAGGGGGGCAACAGCAGCACCCCGTGCCGCCTGGCGTCATGAATGAGCGTGGATACGGGGTAGAACCCCATGGGCCACGAGTTCAGTAAACCATAAAAGAACGCGGTGGGATAATGCGCCTTGAGCCAGGCCGTGGCGTAGGCGATCAGGGCGAAGCTCCACGCGTGGCTCTCCGGAAATCCGTAATTGGCAAAGCTCACCAGGTCGGCGCAGATCTGCTCGGCCACCTCGGGCGGGATGCCGCGCCCCACCATGGCGGCGTGGAGCCTGGTGAGCGCGCCCATGAGGCGTTCCTTCTTGCGGATGTTGCCCATGGTGCGACGTAATTCGTCGGCCTGGCCGCCAGTGTACCCGCCCAGGGCCATGGCAATGGCCATGGCCTGCTCCTGGAAGATGGGGATGCCCTGTGTACGCTCCAGGATGGGCTGCAATGCCGGATGCAGGTAGCGCACGGGTTCGCGTCCCAGCCGCCGCTCGGTATAGGGGTGCACGAACCGCGCCTGGATGGGGCCTGGTCGGATGAGCGCCACCTGTACCACGATGTCGTATAAACACTCCGGCTTCGTCCGCAAAATGGACCCGATCTGTGCCCGACTCTCGATCTGAAACGTACCAATGGTTTCGCCGCTC
>DASSOG010000048.1:0-118115 GCA_035700805.1 Gemmatimonadaceae bacterium
CGGATTATGTATTCCGGGCCGACTCGGCGGTGGGGTATTCGCTGGCCATCGTGAACGTGGTGGGGATGAGCGCGGCCATTGTGGTACTGGTGTACGGGATGCCGGCGTATCGGAAGACGGTGGAGGGGTTGCGGGGGTGAGTTGTCCGCTCGTGGTCGGACGGTGCTAAGAGTGCATCCGGCACTGCGGTCATGGCGGGGCGACGAGCAACAACGCCTCCTACTCGCTGCCGAACGTGCCAGTCAGGAGCCGCTGAGCAGCCGCGAGTGGCGAAGCCTCCTGGCTGAGACGGCATCGGAGATGGACGCAGGTGAGCATTTGAAGCAGGTTTTACAGCAGTTGGCCGATTCCGCCGTGCATTGCGAGCTTTATCCAGATGGCAGAGGTGTGCTGTTGACCTCGCGGGGCCGGCTCAATGGACCCCAAGACTGGTTTGTCCCCGCGACTGACGACGGCGGGATAGAGAGTTCGTTGATCGAGCGGGACGATCCAGTCTTGCTCACAGACCATACTCGCCACGTAGTGCAAGCAGTACGGGAAAGCACGGAGCTCCTACCTCTCGCGGTGGATGACACAGCTTTCGTTCTGGCGGCTGCCGGCCACGACTTGGGGAAGGCGGATGAACGCTTCCAGGCGATCCTGAGGAACAGCGACCGCACTGACGCGTGGTTAATGGGTGGGACAAGTCCCGTACTCCTGGCTAAGTCAGCCGGTATCCCACGAAATCGCCGCGCGCGCGAAGAAGCGCGCCGCCGCGCGGGCCTCCCGCGTGGGTTCCGCCACGAGATGCTCAGCCTGCAACTTGTCGAGTTCAGCACCAGCCAGCACAGTGCCGAGCAAGAGCCGGACCTTGTGCGGCATCTGATCGCCGCGCACCATGGTTGTGCACGCCCCTTTGCGCCTGTCGTGGTGGACGACGAATTGCCGACTGTGACCGTCGGGGGTATAGATCTGACGACACGACAGCGTACTGCCCTCATCCCGCCTCATCGAGTCGACTCCGGCGTTCCAGAACGATTCTGGATGCTTACCCGCCGCTATGGCTGGTGGGGGCTCGCCTTTCTAGAAGCGGTAGTACGTCTGGCTGATCAACAGGCGAGTGCCGACGAAGACGCTGGAAGGCATCGTCAGGAACGGGCCGCGGAACAGCGGGCGGGCTCATCATGAGTAAAGCAGTCACGGAAACGCCAAGCGATGGGCTGCTGTTGCCGGGACTTGACGGCGCCAATCCTCTTGGCTTTCTGGCTGCTGTTGGCCTCTTCCGGACGGTGGCGCTCATGGAGGGCCCCGACTCAGCGCGGCTGCAGTGGGAGCCGGGGTGGGGGACGTGGATTCCGCGGCTCGGCTGCGCAGCAACGAGTGCAAGTGCAGTTCTGGAACTCATGGACCAACACCTCATTAAGGACTTCCAGGACCATCCATTGAGCAGTGTCTACGCAATCCATCAGATGGACTCGCCAGCTCACCGGCGCGATTCGATCAAGCAGTACGCAGCTGCGGTGACGTGCCAGGACCGCACAATTGCTGACTGGCTGGCGGCGGTGACGTCTGACGCTGTTCCTCCTGAAGCGAACAATCAGCTTCAGACCGTTCGGCGTGACTATTTTCAAAGAACCCTTACGACCGTCATGGCCAACACGACGCGCGAGCATCTGGAACGAGCAATTTTCCAGAGATGGCTCTACGCGGATGCACTGGAGAACCAGTCCCTGCATATCGACCCGAGTGAGGACCGCCGTCACGCGTATCAGTGGCATAAGCCATCCGGCGACCCGGACCGGAAGCGATCAGGAGGGATGCTGGGCGCAAATCGACTCGCAATCGAAGCACTCCCATTGTTCGTGTCACTACCAGAAGGAATGCGGCTCCACACACTGGGATTCGCGGGATTTCGCAGCAAGGATACTCGCTGGACGTGGCCGATTTGGGATCGGCCGCTGACCTTTTCGGTGACATCGTCGCTGCTTACCCTGCCGGAGTTGCAGGAAGTGGAATTCAGTCGGGCTGCGGTGCGTGGTCTGCGCGAACGCGGGGTGGGCGCTGTGTTTCGCTCGCGCCGCATACTTGTTGCGAAGACGCCAAACTTTGCCGTCGCTGAGTGTATTGCCTGACCGGGCTCGATTGAGTACCGCCGAACGCTGGCCGATGTGATTTCATCATCGGCGGTTCTGCCGAGCGTTTACTCCCGCCCTCGCGGTCTGTGAACCGCAGCCGCTACCCCGTCCGTTGATTCCGCAGACACTCCCGTCCGATCCAGCCCGTTTTCTGGCGATACGTCCCGCATCTGCGCCTGAAAGGCGCCCGCACACCCTCATCCCACAAACTCTCCCTCCCACAGCCCATCCAGGAACTGCGCCACGGGCAAAATCGTGATGCCGTCCACCTGTCGGCGCCGAGGGTCGAGCGCCACGCACAGGTATCGTTTCAGAAGTCGCTCATCCATCAGCGCCCGGAGGCCTCGCAGGTCCCGGGGCGAAACGGCGTGTCTGGCCGTTACCGCGATAGCCGTGTGATCTCCCAGAACGAAATTCACGTCGAAGCCGGACGTGGACCGCCAATGGCTGACGGCACCGCCGCCCGCGTAATCGCGATGCGCCATCAGTTCGTGCAGCAGCCAGGTCTCCACGGCGGCCCCGAACTCGGGCGTGCCTGGCTTCACCAGGCGACCCTGCAGCGCGGACACGACGCCGACATCAAAGAAGTAGTACTTGGACGATGCGATGGGCTTGCGACGCACCGACGCCCGCCACGCGGGCACCTCGTGGAGGATCTGCGTCTCCTGCAGGATGGCGAGATATTCGTAAATGGTCGTACGCGGTACCTGCGCATCGCTGGCCAGGCTGGTGAAGTTGACCCGCGTCGCATTGCTCAGCGCGGCCGCGCGCAGGAAGCGGCTGAACGCGGGAAGGTTTCGTACGGCCCCCGCATCCATGATCTCCTCCCGCAGGTAGGCGCCGGCATAGGCGTCCAGCGCCGCCCGGGGATCGTCGGCAAAGTAGATCGCCGGCAGGGTGCCGCGCTGGATGGCGCGCGTGAGGTCAAAGTGCGTGCCCAGCTCCCTGGCGGTGAGCGGGTGGAGCGACCGCATCCGGGCCCGCCCGCCCCAAAGCTTCGCGCTGCCCCGCTGGAGCCGGCGCGCGCTGGAGCCAATCATCAGGAAACGAATACCCCTGGATTCGGTCAGGTGATGCGCGTCGTCGAGCAGCGACGGCAACCGCTGGATCTCGTCGAGTACCACGACCTTGTCGCGCGGTGTCAGCTCCCGCGCCAGCCGCCCGGGCTCTCGGCTCAGGGCCAGATATACGGCGCTGTCAAGCAGGTCGTACACCCGGGCCCGCGGCAGGGCATGGCGGACGAGTGAGGACTTGCCCGTCTGTCGAGGACCGAGCAGGAAGCAGGATTTCCTGCTCAGCCAGGCGGCGAGGTCGGGCAGGCGGGGGACGACAGGAGCGGGCATGGAGTCAAATGACGAGGCTGTCGTCAATTGAAATGACAAATGACGACATGCCCGTCAAGGGCGGCGGGGGAGCAGGGCCGCGCCGCCCTCGGCCGCGCCCCGGACTCCACCCCCCATCTGGACCCCGCCCGCCCCCCGTGCCACCTTCCCCCAGCGGCAGTTCTGACTTCCACCCTCGAGCTCCCTACCGTCCCATGCTCGCACTCCGCATGCGCCAGAAAGGCGCCGAATTCTACTTCGTCAGCTACCCCGCCCAGGACCTGCTCCGCAAGGTCCGCTTCATCAGCCGCTACTACGGCGAGCGCGGCGAGCACGTGGGCGGCGACGCCACGAAGCGCGAACCCGACGACATCGAGCGCTACATCCAGACCATCGAGCGCGCCTCCAGCGCCTTCCAGCGCGACCTGAGCCGCCGCAAGGTGCGCCAGATCCGCGACTTCTACCGCAACGAGGCGGAGCAGCCGCTCATCCCCGGCGCGGTGCTGCTCTTCACATCGGAGACGCTCCCCTTCCGGTCGCTCTCCGGCCAGGACCGCGTGGGCCACCTGAGTGAGCCCGACCAGCCGTTCCTCATCATCGACGGCCAGCACCGCCTGGCGGGGCTGCACTTCTACCTGGACGAGCCCGACGCCGACCGGCACGTGGACGTGCCCTGCGTCATCTTCGACGGCAAGACGGCGGAGTTCGCCACGGAGATGTTCGTGGTGATCAACTCCACCCATACGCGAATCAACAAGAGCCACCTCATTGACCTGTACGAGCGCATCGAATGGGGCACGGACGAGGCCCGCAAGTACGCCGCCCGCCTGGTGCGCCGCCTCTATGAAGACAGCGACTCGCCGCTGCGCTACCACATCAACATGCTGGGCGGCCGCTCGCAGCAGGACCTGTGGATCAACCAGGCGCAGGTGTACTCCGAGATCCACCGCCTGGTGACCCGCAAGGAACATGAGCATTGGCTGAATGACGGCCGAGGCCGCAGCGAGGCGCGCGGCTACAACCTGCTGCGCGACGTGCTGCGCGCGGCCCGTGGCGCCTTTGGCGAGGCCTGGGGCGACAACAAGCGCTACACGGTCACGCGCGACGTGACGCTCAAGGCGCTGCTGCGGCTGGCGGGCGACGTGGTGCGCAACGCCGACCGGCTGGGCATCGCGCCCGGCATGGATCTCAGCGCGCCGCTTGCGGGCGCCTTTGCCCCCTGGGCCCAGATGACCCGCGACTTCCGCCGGGAAGGCTTTTACGAACGCTTCCCGGCGGCGGGACAGGCGCAGCGGGTGGAGCGGGTGCGGGCGCGCCTGGCGCGCGAGGCGGGGCTGGGGTAGCGGCGCCTCGCGCCGCATCCCTGCATGCCGTGGGCCCGCGCCGACACTCTGGCGATTGAGCCCCGGGGTGTGCATCCTACGCCATGCCCCCAGACCACCGGGAAACCGTCACTGCTTCGGGCATGCGCCTGGTTGGCGCCGCCGTGGAGCTGGTGCCAGAGCCAGACACCGCTGGCATCGGTTGGATGCCCCGCGACGACGACGTCCTGTTCGCCGCCCGCTTTCGGGTGCGTCCGCGTCTTGGCACCGACGCCATCGCCCCGCTGCTCGCCGCGCTCGATACGGAACTCGGCGGCCTGCTTCGCGACCGCCGGCCCTTTGAGCGGCGCACGAGCTTTCGCGAAGTGCAAGACCGCTTTCACGCCCTGGAGTGGCAGACGCTCGACGAAGGATCCACTTGGTCGGGCGAACTCAGGTGGGCGCACGTCCACCCAGTGATCTCCGGCCTCGGGTGCCTGACGGAGCTGGTGCTCACGCAGTATCCGGGCGATGTCCAGTTGACCGTCCGCGTATCCACTGCAGGTGGGTTCAGGTCCGTGCGCGGGACGGTCGGCGCCGGGCAGGCTCGGCCCCGATTGCTTGGCGTGCTGGCCCAGGCCACGCGACTGCTCGCGCCGTGGGGCAGCCAGGAACCTCGCAACCTCACCGCCACGGACATCGAGGAGTTTGTCCGCGGACAGTTGCTGGACCCGGCGCGGAAGTATCCGGTGGCGTTGCTGGCGCCCACGGAGACCGACGACTACCTGCTGCCGCCCGACGAAGTTGCCGCCGAACTGCTGGGGCTGGCCCCCCTGTACGTGATGGACCGGCAGTCCACGACCTTCCGGCTGAGCGATGTCCTGGGGGATCGCCGCCTGTCGGCATACTGGGGCGCCCTGCGTCTCTATCGTCCGGACTTCTCGCTGGGGGATGCCCCGGGCCGTCACCCGGTGCTCATTGCTGAACGTCTCATGGATCCAGTGGTGCGGGCGGGGCTCGTCGGCGATCTGGCCCTCCGCGCGCGGGAGCACGTGCCCGCGCCGATCAGAATTCACCAGCCGCAGCCCACTGTCGTCAATCCAGCGCGCGGGGATGCTGCCACGGGTCCGCCAGCAAGCGGCGCGGGGAATGGCGCCAAGCAGTCGCAGGCCGGCGATGCGGCGGTCGCGCCACCGCCGGGGCGGGCTGACGTCCATCCGTCCGAACCCAGCCCGTCCGTGGGCCGTCGGTTGCGCGAACTGGACAGCCAGCTGCAGCGCCTTTCGGACCTTGTCGAAGGCCTGAGCAATGACTTGGAACGTTTTCGTATGGCCACGGCCGTGCGATCCTCCATGGCGTCGGGACTGGAGCGCCGCCTGTCGGGGCTGGAGCGCCTGCTTCGCGCCCGGCTCCCCGAGCAGCCGCCGACGGAACCCGCGGTAGAGGAGGAGGTCTCGTCCGACGACGCCCCGGACCAGACTCTGGTGGGCGTGGTGCGCCAGGCCGCGGACGAATACAGCGATGCCCTCCTGATCCTGCCGGATGCCGAGCGCTCGGCGGCCGACAGTCCATTTGAGGATGTGGATCGGGTGGCCGTGATCCTGGAGGCCATGGCGTCGGTGGCACGGCGCCGGCAGGCGGGGGAGCTGGGCACCACGCTGCGCGATGCGTTCCGTGCCATGGGGCTGGACTACCGGTCGGGGATTGCCAAGTCCACCCCGCGGCGGCTGCAGCGGCAGTACGCGGCCGAGCTGCGCAGCGGCGTAACGGTGACCTGTGAGGAGCACCTGGCCATCGGGGTCAGCTACGACCCGCGGCACTGCCTGCGGATCTACTTCACCTCGCGCGCCGAAGGTGAGGCGCGATTCGTGATTGCACATATCGGGCGGCATCTGGACGTGGTTACCACCACCTGAACCGCGCGTTCAGGTCGGTGCTGAGGGCGGCGCGCCGCCGCGGCGGATGCCCTCACGCCATCCGGATCCACTTCACCAGCTCGCGCAGGCTCGGCTTCTTGCCGTACATCAGCAGCCCCACACGGTAGATGCGCGCCGACACCCAGATGGCCAGGTAGCACGCCACCGCCAGCCCGGTCAGCGTCGCGATCAGCTCGGGCCACGAAATGGGGATGAGCGCCATGCGCAACGGCATGATGATCGGCGCCGTGAAGGGAATCCACGACACGACCTTCGCAAGCGTCGTGGACGGATTGGCAATCACCGGGCCCAGGAACAGGATGGCCGCGATGAGCGGGATCATCACGGGCCACTGTGCCTGCTGCACGTCCTCCTGGTTGCTCACCATGGCGCCCACCGCCGCGAACAGCGACGTGTAGAACATGAAGCCGAGGACGAAGAAGAGCAGCAGCGCGATGCCGACGCTGATGGGAACCGTGGGCATGTGGACGGCGCTCACGTCCGCCGTGGGGCCGGCCAGCGCGTGCACGATCTGCACACCGAACGAGGCCAGGTAGATGCCCGACAGGATCCAGACGCCCACCTGCGTGAGCGCCACGGCGCCAATGCCCAGGATCTTGCCGGCCAGCAGCGCATCGGGCTTGGCGCTCGACACCACCACCTCGGCCACGCGGGTGGTCTTCTCCTCCAGTACGCCGCGCAGCATGTTCTGGCCGTATAGCGCAATCATCATATAGAGCACGAAGGCCATGGCGTATCCGAAGACGATGCTGGCCATGCCGCCGCCCGACTCCAGCCCGCGGTCGGTGATCTTGTCGGTGTGGAGGTCGAGCCTGGTGGCGGTGAGCCGCGCCACGCTGTCGGGGTTGATGCCGGCGCGCTCGAGCCGCAGGTTCAGCAGCTCCTTGCGCACGGTGCTGGTGATGGTGCCCACGTCCGCCAGGGAGGTGGCATTGCGGCCGGCATAGCGCGCCGCCGTGCCGGCCATGGTGCTGTCATTCAGCACCAGGAACCCGTTGACGGCCCGCCGCATGACGAGCGCGGTGGCGCTGTCCTCCTCGGCAGGGAGCGCGCTGGCGGCCAGGGACCTGACCTGGGGCGCCTTGCTGTCCGGCGCGGCGGCGGCCAGCCCGCTGGCGATGCGGGTGCCCAGGTTGGTGCCCGTGGCATCCAGGATCACGATGTTGGCCAGGTTGGACGAGCCACGCGTGCGCGCGGCCAGGAGCGTGGGCAGGATGATCATCGCGGCCATCAGCACGGGGCCCAGCACCGTGGCAATGATGAACCACCGGGAGCGCACGCGCTCCAGGTACTCGCGCTTGAAGACGACCAGGACTTTACGCATGGGAAGCCGCCTCTGGTGTGGCGCCGTTGCCACCGACGCGGTCAATGAAGATCTGCTGGAGCGACGGCTGGATGAGCTCGAACCGGCGGATCCGGGCGCCGCCGGCCACCACCCGCTGCAGCAACTGCTGCGCGTCGGCGCCGTCGGCCAGCTCCACCTCGAAATACTGGTTCTGGTCGTCGTAGCGGGTCACCAGCGCCCGGTCGGCCAGCACCGCCTGCACGGCATCGCGCGGCCCGCCATCCAGCGCCAGCGCCACGTTGCGCACGCCATGGCCGGCCTTCACGTCGGACAGGCGGCCGTCCAGCACCTTGCGGCCACGCGCGATGATGCATACTGAATCGCAGATACGTTCGGCGCTGTCCATCAGGTGCGTGCTGAAGATCACCGTCTTGCCCTGGTCCCGCAGGTGGATCACCGTGTCCTTCAGCACCTGCGCGTTGATGGGGTCGAGGCCGCTGAAGGGCTCGTCCAGGATCACGATCTCCGGGTCGTGCAGCAGCGTGCCGATGAACTGGACCTTCTGCTGCATGCCGCGCGATAGCTCGTCCACCTTGGCCGCGCCCCAGTCCCGCTCGGCGGTCCTGAGCTGCAGCCGATCCAGCCACTCGTCAATGCGCCGGTCGGCGGTCTTCGCGTCCACGCCCTTGAGTTCGGCCAGGAACCGGAGCACCCGCCGCACCTGCATCTTCTTGTAGAGGCCCCGCTCCTCGGGCAGGTAGCCCACGCGGTCCAGCACGCGGCTGCCGCGCACCGAGGTGCCCAGCACCGTGATGGAGCCCTCGTCCGGGATCAGGATGTCCAGCAGCATGCGGATGGTGGTGGTCTTGCCGGCGCCGTTGGGGCCGAGCAGGCCATATACCGTGCCGCGGGGCACCTGGAGCGAGAAGTCGTTGACGGCCACGTGTTCCTCGTAGCGCTTCACGACATGCTGGATGTCTATGGCGTAGTCTGGCATGACAGGGATGTGGGGGACGGGGATCACGCATTATAGCGCGGTCGGGGGGCGGGCGGCCATACTTACGGGCATGGAGAGCATTCGTTTCGGGCGCCGACCGGGGCGCGGTGTGCAGCGCGTGATGACCGTGGGGTCGGCCGCGCTGGCCTCGCTGCTGCTGCTGTTCCTGGTGGCGCCGCTGGTGGGCGTGGTGGGCGGCTGGGGCGCCGCCGGCGTGCGCGCGCTGGCGTCGGACGCGGACTTGCGCGGCTCGCTCTGGATCACGCTGCAGACGGCGACGCTCGCCACGCTGCTCGGCGCGGCGGGGGGCATTCCGCTGGCGTACGCGCTCTCGCGGCGGCGCTTCCGCGGGCGGGCGCTGGTGTCGGCGCTGGTGGACCTGCCGCTGGTGGTGCCACACCCCGTGGCGGGCATTGCGCTGCTGATCGTGCTGGGGCGGGATACACCGGCCGGCCGCGCGCTGCTGACCGCGGGGCTGCAGGTTACGGGATCCCGTACGGGCATCGTGTGCGCCATGCTGTTTGTGTCGGCGCCGCTGCTGGTGAGCGCGGCGCGCGAGGCCTTTGACCGCGTGGACCCTCGGCTGGAGGCGGTGGCACGGACGCTGGGCGATACGGCGTGGACGGCCGTGCGGCGCGTGACGCTCCCGCTGGCGGGGCGCGGGCTCACGGCGGCGGCCATTGTCATGTGGGCGCGCGCCATCAGCGAATTCGGCGCCATCGTGGTGCTGACGTACAATCCCAAGGTGGTGAGTGTGCTGAGCTATGAGCGCTTCACCTCGTTCGGGCTGGACGACGCGCTGCCCGTGGCGGCGGTGCTGATCGTGCTGGCGCTGGTGCCCATTGTCGTGCTGCGCGCGGTGGCGGCGCCGGGGGCGCTGCCCGGGAGTCGCGGATGATCGCGCTGGACGGCGTGACGGCGACGGTGGGCGACTTCGCCCTGCGCGAGGTCTCATTCGAGATCGGGCAGGGGAGCTACGGCGTGGTGATCGGGCCGGCCGGCGCGGGCAAGACGACGCTGCTCGAGGCGGTGGCGGGCATCGTGCCGGTGCGCGCGGGGCACGTGAGGCTGCGGGGGGTGGACGTGACGCGCCAGGCACCCGAGCTGCGGCGCGTGGGTATTGTCTATCAGCATTCCTATCTGTTCCCGCACCTCTCGGTACTGGAGAATGTGGCGTACGGTGCGCACAACCCGGCGCTGGTGCCCGAGATGCTGGAGCGCTTTCGCCTGGACGAGTTCGTGGACCGTGACGTGAAGTCACTGAGCGGTGGCGAGCGGCAGGTGGTGGCGCTGGCGCGGACGCTGGCCACCAGTCCCGACATCCTGCTGCTGGACGAGCCCTTTGCGGCGCTCGACCCGCGGTCGCGCATCACGGTGCGGCGGCAGGTGCGGGCGCTGCACGCCGAGCGTGGGATGACGGTGCTGCACGTGACGCACGATTTTGCGGAGGCCGGGCGGCTGGGGCATCGGGTGGTGCTGCTGGAGCGGGGGCGTGTGCTGCAGGTGGGGAGCCCGGACGATGTGTTCCACCGGCCGTCGTCGGCGGCCGTGGCCGAGTTTATCGGGGCGGAGAATGTGGTGCTGGGGAGGATACGTGTTGTACGAAGCTCAACTGCGGGTACTGCGAAAAAAGCGGATGACGCGGATGACGCGGATACTGCAACAACTGCAACAACTGCAACAACTGCAATAACTGCAACAACAAAAACCGCGACGCCGCGGGAACGGATGGTGGAGTTCAGCAGCAAGGGGCTTACGCTCCACGCGGTGAGCGACATGCCCGATGGGGAGGCGCACGCCGTGATCCGGGCCGACGAGATTGCGCTGGCGCCGGCGCGGCGGGAGAGTTCGATGCGCAACCAGGTGGCGGCGCGGGTGGTGGAGGTGGCGTCGGCGGGCGTGATCGCGCACGTGACGGTGGAAGCCGGGGGCGTGGAGCTGGTGGCGGCCATCACCACGCGGTCGGCGGAGGAGCTGGGGCTGGCGCCTGGCCGGGAGGTGGTGGCGGCGCTCAAGGCGACGGCAGTGCACCTGTGCTGAGGCGGCTGGCCACCCGCCGTGTTGCCGGCGTACCTTTCCCTCATCGGCCGGCGGAGTTGTCGCCGGTGCTCGGTTACCTTCATCGGAATCCTGATATGATCCGGTCGCGTGGTACCACTTCGCCGCTCGCCTTGGTGGCCGTGGCGCTCCTGCCGCTGGTGGCCGCGCCGCTGCGCGCCCAGTCGCCCGGCCAGTTCCTGGCGCCGGTGCTGTCCACCATCCAGGCCGACCAGGCGTGGACGCTGGCGCAGCAGAGGTCCATCTGCGAGATCGCGGCGCAACCCTTTCACGAGTCGGCGCGCGCGCAGGAGATGCAGCGCCGCCTTGAGGCCCTGGGGCTCCAGGCGCGCATCGATGCCGTGGGAAATGTGATCGCCGAGCGACCCGGGACGGGCCGCGGTCCGACGGTGGTGCTGGCCGGCCACCTGGACACCGTGTTTCCGGAAGGCACTGATGTGAAGGTGACCCAGAAGGACGGGCGCCTGTACGGGCCCGGCATCGGGGACGACTGTCGCGGCCTGGCCACCGTGCTCACGGTCGCGCGGGCGTACCAGCAGCATGGGGTACAGACCACCGGCCGGGTGATCTTCGTGGCCGACGTGGGCGAGGAGGGGGCCGGCAACCTGCGGGGGATGCACCAACTGTTCGAGAAGGAGTATGCCGGCCAGATCGACTACTTCATCTCCGTGGACGGCACGGGGCATGGCATCGCGAGCCGAGCCGTGGGGAGCCACCGCTACCACGTGACCTACCATGGGCCGGGCGGCCACAGCTACGGCGCATTCGGGATCCCGAATCCCATCCACGCGCTGGGCCGCGCCATTGGCGCCATAGCCGACCTGCAGGTGCCGAGCAACCCGAAGACCACGTTCAACGTGGGGGTCATCTCGGGTGGCACGTCCGTGAACTCCATCTCGGCGTCGGGCTCCATGGACATTGACATGCGCTCGGAGAGCGCGGCGGAGCTGGGCAAGCTGGACGCGAAGGTGCGCGGGATCCTGGCGCGGGCGCTGGAGGCGGAGAACGCGCGCTGGCCCGGCACGCGCGCGCGGTTGACCATGACCATTGACACGATCGGCATCCGGCCCACGGGGGCGCAGTCGGATACCGCGAAGATCGTGCGGACGGCGGTGGAGGCCGCGGCCGCGCTGGGGTTTTCGACGCGGACCGGGGCGTCGAGTACCGATGCCAACATCCCGATTTCGATGGGGATTCCGGGAATCCGGATCGGCGGCGGTGGGCTTGGAGGCGGGGCGCACTCGCTGGGCGAGTGGTATGAGGATACGGCCGATTCGTACCTGGGTCCGCAGTGGGCGGCGCTGATTGTGGGGCGGCTGGCGGGCGCCACGGTCCGGTAGGAGGCCGCGGCCGTCAGCGGAGCCGCTACGCGCTCGCGGCGAACACCCGTCGGGCGCGGTCCACGGCGTGGGCCAGCGCGGGTATATCGGAAGGCTCGTTATAGACGTACACGCTTGCCCGCGCGGTGGCCGGGACCTTGAGGCGCCGCATCAACGGCTGCGCGCAATGATGCCCGGCCCGGACGCATACGTCATCCTGATCCAGGATGGTCGCCAGGTCATGCGGGTGCACGCCCTCCAGCGTGAAGCTGATCACCCCGCTCCGGTCCTCGACTGCCGCCGGCCCGTAGAGCTTCACGCCGGGAATCCCGGCCAGCAGCCGCTGGGCCAGCCCCAGCAACTCCACCTCGTGCGCCCGCACCCGGTCCATGCCGAGCGCATCCAGATAGTCGCACGCGGCTTCAAGCCCCACGGCATCGGCCACGTTCGGCGTCCCGGCCTCGAACTTGTGCGGCAGCTCGTTCCACGTGCTCTGGTCGTCATATACGAACTGGATCATGTCGCCGCCCATCTGGTACGGCGGCATCGCCTCCAGGATCTCGCGCCGGCCGACCAGCACGCCGATGCCCATGGGGCCGAGCATCTTGTGGCCGCTGAAGGCGTAGAAGTCCACGTCGAGCTCGTCGAGGTTCAGGGCGAGGTGGGGCGCGGCCTGGGCCCCGTCGCAGACAATGAGGGGGCCGGAGCGGGAGCTTTCGCGGCCGGCCGCGCCGCTGCCTGACCCGCCCGCCGCCCGCGCGCTCTCCACGATGGCCTTGACGGGGTTGATGGTCCCGAGGGCATTGGACACGTGGGGGAACGCCACCACCCGGGTCTTTGGTCCCATCAGCGATCGAAAATGGTCCAGGTCCAGCTTCCCGTCCTCGGTCAGCTCACAGATCCTGAGTACGGCGCGCTTCTCCAGGGCGAGCTGCTGCCAGGGCACGAAGTTGGCGTGGTGCTCCTGCGCGGTGACGACAATCTCATCGCCCTCATGCAGGCTGGCCCGCCCCCACGCAGTTGCAACCAGGTTCAGCGCCTCGGTGGTGCCGCGGGTGAAGATCAGCCGGTTGGCGTCCTTCACGCCCACGAACCGGGCCACGCGCTTGCGCGCCCGGTCGTACCGCTCGGTGGAGCGCGCCGAGAGACGGTAGGCGCCGCGGTGAGGGTTGGCGTAGTCGGTCTCGTAATACTCGCGAATGGCGTCCAGCACGACGCGGGGCTTCATGGAGGTCGCGGCGGAATCCAGGTAGTGGAGTCCCGGGTTCGCGGCGAGCAGCGGGAAATCCGAACGGGGGGCCAGCGGGGCGCCGGGCTTGTGGGCTGTCGTGGCCAGTGCATCCGCCACGGTCTTCAGCGTCGTCACGATGCGGCCTCCGACGCGGGCCCCCGCGCGCCTGCCGACGCGGCGTCCACGGACACTGGACGCCGTGGGCCGACGAGGATCTGCCCGCCCTCGATGCGTGTTTCGTACTGAGGCACCGGCTCCGTTGCCGGCCCCTTGAGCACCGCGCCGCTCTGGCAATTGAAGCGCGCCCCGTGCCACGCGCACTCCAGCGTGCCGTCGGCGTGCAGGACGCCGTCGGACAGCAGGAACGCCGCGTGGGTGCAGCAGTCGTGCAGCGCGCCAATGCGACCGCCGGAGTTGTAGAGACACACGGCGTCGCCCGCGGCGGTGGTCACGCCCAGCAGCTCGCCCTCAGGCAGGTCGGCCACGCTGGCCACGGGCTCAAACTGGCTCACGCGCCCTCCCGCTCCCCTGCGCCTTCGGTGGAGACGCTGGCTTCGTCCGTTCCTTCCTCCAGCGCCGACCGCAGCGCATGCCACGCCAGGCTCGCGCACTTCACGCGCATGGGGAATTCGGAGACGCCACCCAGCGCCGCCAGGGAGCCGAGCTGCTCCCGCTCGGCTTCCGCGCTCACGGCGCCGACAAAGATGTCATGCATGTGCTCGGCCAGGGCGCCGGCCTCCTGCGTGCTCTTGCCACGGACGGCGGCGGTCATCATGGACGCCGAGGCCTTGGAGATGGCGCATCCCTGTCCCTGGAAGCTCACGTCGGCAACGCGTCCGTCCTCCACCTTCAGCCAGAGCGTCAACTGGTCGCCGCACAGCGGGTTGTGGCCTTCCACCTTCCGGTTGGCGTCGGCCATCTCCCGGAAGTTCCTCGGCTTACGATTATGCTCAAGGATGACTTCCTGGTACAGCGCGTCACGCGACACTAGCTCACCCCGGCAAACCGCGCGAGTGTCATGGCCTTCAGTTCCTCGCGCACGGCCTGGTTCTCGATGGTCTCCAGCACGTCGGCGGCAAAGGCATAGGTCAGCAGCCGCCGAGCCTCGTCGGCGCCGATGCCGCGACTCTTCATGTAGAAGAGCGAATTCTCGTCCAGCCGCCCCACGGTGGCGCCATGGGTGCACTTCACGTCGTCCGCGAAGATCTCGAGCTGCGGCTTGGTGTCCGCCTGCGCGCGCTCCGAC
This sequence comes from Gemmatimonadaceae bacterium, assembly GCA_035700805.1. Taxonomy (GTDB): domain Bacteria; phylum Gemmatimonadota; class Gemmatimonadetes; order Gemmatimonadales; family Gemmatimonadaceae; genus JAGWRI01. The sequence goes on from DASSOG010000048.1 coordinate 14,811, forward strand.
AGCAGGAGGTTGTTGTTGGTCTGCTTGGAGTCCGTCTGCTGCGCAATGGCCCGCACGTACACCTTGCCGTTGAACACGCCGTGCGACTGGCCGTCCATCATGCCCTTGTACAGCTCGCGGCTGAAGCAGTGGGGTTGCGCGTGCTCAATGCGGGTCTGGTGATCGCCGTGCTGCTGCCCGTCCAGCATGTAGAGTCCGTTCAGCGTGGCGCCACTCCCCTCGCCGTCCAGCACCGTGTTGATGTTGGTGCGCGAAAGCGCCGCCCCGGTGGCCAGCGAGAACGAGATGTAGTGGCTGTCGCGCGCCTGCCGGACCTCCGCCGTCCCCACATGATAGGCGCGCAAACCCTCGCGCTGCATCTTGTAGTGGGTCAGCGTCGCGCGCTCACCCACCAGCACCTCGCTCACGGCGTTGGTGAAGTACGCGGCATCGTCCAGCCCCACGTAGCTCTCGATGACGGTCGCCTTCGCGTTCCGCTCCGCCACGATGAGGTTGCGCGGATAGCTGACGCCGTTCTCCCCATGGCGATCCGTGACGAACATCAGGTGAATGGGATGTTCCACCTCCGCATGCGCCGCGATGCGTACCACGGCGCCGTCGTTCAGGAAGGCGGTGTTCAGCGCGGTGAACGGCTGGGTATCGCCGGGCGCGATGGAGCCCACGCGCCGCGCGATCTCCGGCAGCTCCTCCCACGCGCGCGCCAGCGGCACGACCTGCACATCGCCGGGCAGGCGCTCCAGGTGCGACAGCTCGGGCGCAAAGCGTCCATTCACGAAGACCACCAGGTGCCACTGCTTGGGACTCGCGAACAGGAAGGGCTCGATCTCGGTGCGCCGCACATCCCCGCTCACGGCCGTGAGCGGAACGAACTGGCGCTCGGCGATGGGCGACACGCTGGTGAAGTGCCAGTCCTCGTTCTTGGTCGTGGGATAGCCCATCTGCGTGAAGCGCTCCAGCGCCGAGCTGCGCATGACGCGCACCCACTCAGGCGCCTCGCCGCCACCATCGGCCGCGAAGGTCCGGAACTGCTCCACGAATGCCACGGCGTCGGTCACGCGCGCGCCCCGGCCGGTACGCCGCCGGTGAGCCAGTCGTAGCCCTTGGCCTCCAGCTCCAGCGCCAGCTCCTTGCCGCCGGACTTGATGATGCGGCCGTGCGCCAGCACGTGCACCACGTCGGGCACGATGTAGTTGAGCAGGCGCTGATAGTGCGTCACCACGATGGTCGCGTTGTCAGGACGCCGGAGCGTGTTCACGCCGTCGGCCACGATGCGCAGGGCGTCAATGTCCAGCCCCGAGTCGGTCTCGTCCAGGATGGCGAGCCTGGGCTCCAGCACGGCCATCTGCAGGATCTCGTTCCGCTTCTTCTCGCCGCCGGAGAAGCCCGCGTTCACGGAGCGGCTCAGCATCTCGGGCTCCATCTCCACCAGCTTGAGCTTGTCGTCCATGATGCCGGCGAACTCCAGGGGGTCCACCTCTTCCTCGCCGCGCGCCTTGCGGATTTCGTTGTACGCCGCGCGGAAGAAGTAGGCGTTGGATACGCCTGGAATCTCCACGGGGTACTGGAAGGCCATGAAGACGCCGGCCTGCGCGCGCGCCTCGGGCTCCATGTCCAGCAGGTCGTGGCCGTCGTACGTGACGGAGCCGCCGGTGACCTCGTACGCCGGATTGCCGGCCAGCACCTGCGCCAGCGTGCTCTTGCCGCTGCCGTTGGGCCCCATGATGGCATGCACCTCGCCCGCGTTCACGGTGAGGTCAATGCCCTTCAGGATCTGCTTATCTCCCACATTGGCCGTGAGGCCGAGTATTTCCAGCATGCTGAATGGTACCGGGATGAAGGGGTGGAACGACTAACCGACGCTGCCTTCCAGCGTGATACCCAGGAGTTGCTGCGCCTCGAGCGCGAATTCCATGGGCAGCTCCCTGAACACTTCCTTGCAGAAGCCGCTCACGATCATGCTCACCGCCTGTTCGGCGCTGAGTCCGCGCTGCTTGAGGTAGAAGATCTGGTCCTCGCCGATCTTGGACGTGCTGGCCTCGTGCTCCACCTGCGCGGTGTTGTTCTTGACCTCGATGTACGGGAAGGTGTGCGCCCCGCACTTGTTGCCCACCAGCATGGAGTCGCACTGCGTGTAGCTGCGCGCGCCGTCGGCCTTGGGGCCCACGTACACGCGCCCGCGATACGAATTCTGGCCATGGCCCACGCTGATGCCCTTGGACACGATGTTGCTCCTGGTGTTCCGGCCCAGGTGCAGCATCTTGGTGCCGGTGTCGGTCTGCTGGTAGTTGTTGACGATGGCCACCGAGTAGAACTCGCCCACCGAGTTGTCGCCCTGCAGGATCACGCTGGGATACTTCCACGTGATGGCCGAGCCCGTCTCCACCTGCGTCCAGGAGATCTTGGAATTCTCAAAGGCCTTGCCGCGCTTGGTGACAAAGTTGTAGACGCCGCCCTTGCCGTGCTCGTCCCCCGCAAACCAGTTCTGCACCGTGGAGTACTTGATGGTGGCGCCCTTGAGGGCCACGAGTTCCACCACGGCCGCGTGGAGCTGGTTGGTGTCGCGCTTGGGCGCGGTGCACCCCTCCAGGTAGCTCACGTAGGCGCCTTCGTCCGCCACGATCAGCGTGCGCTCAAACTGGCCGGTGCTGGCGGCGTTGATGCGGAAGTACGTGGACAGCTCGATGGGGCAGCGCACCCCCTTGGGCACGTAGCAGAACGAGCCATCGCTGAACACGGCGGAGTTCAGCGCGGCAAAGAAGTTGTCGCTGTAGGGGACCACCGATCCCAGGTACTTCTCCACCAGGTCGGGGTGGGTCTGGATGGCCTCGCCCATCGAGCAGAAGATGATCCCATGCTCGGCGAGCTGGCTCCGCATGGTGGTGCCCACCGACACGGAATCGAAGATGGCGTCCACCGCCACGCCGGCCAGCAGCTTCTGCTCCTGGAGCGGGATGCCCAGCTTCGCGTACGTCTTGAGGAGCTCGGGATCCACCTCGTCCAGCGACTGCTTGGGCTTGACCGACTTGGGCGCCGAGTAGTAGCTGGCGGCCTGGTAGTCGATGGGGTTGTAGTGGACGTTGGGCCAGTGCGGCTCCGTCATGGTCTGCCAGCGCCGGAAGGCCTTGAGGCGCCAGTTGAGCATGAACTCGGGCTCGTCCTTCTTGGACGCGATCAGGCGGATGACGTCCTCGCTGAGGCCGGGCGGAATGGTGTCCGCCTCAACCTCGGTGACGAAGCCGTACTCGTACTCTTTAGTGACCAGCGCGTCGATGGACGAACTCATGCCTGCTCCCCTGTACAATATGGTGACAAAATTAGTCGGTTTTGAGGGGTGGGGAAAGGCGGGTACTGCGATTGCATCTTTGTGAGGTGGGTGCCGGTGGCATTACCGCGGATCAGGCGGATTGCGCGGATACTGCGCCGACGGGGCGGATACTGCGCCGACGGGGCGAATACTGCGCGGATGGCGCGAATACGGTGACGATGCTGCCGATGGAGCGGATCCGAGGCCGGATTTGCGGCCGGCTAACCGCGCAACAGGTGGATGGCCAGCCGGATCAGGATGGTCAGGACCACCGCGCTGCCGATTACGGCACCCAGGATGACGTACCAGTGCAACTCCACCTGGTCCAGCATTTTCTCCCGAAGCTGGCTCATCCGCTCGGGAGAGAGGACCTCGCGGACGCCGGTGGTCTGGCTGGCCAGGCTGAACTCCACGGGCCCGTGGGGTTGGGCCAGGACGATGTCGCCCTCGGGCGGCTTCCGGGTAAACCGCAGGTGGGTGTAGGCCACTTCGATCTCGTCGCCTTCTTCCAGGCGCTTCGGCTGGGTCAGGAGCAGGCCATTCAGGCGGGTGTCGGCGTCTCCGATGGGGTGCACGGTAAACTGGTCGGCGTTGCGCTGGACCTCGCAATGCACGCGCGATGCCGCCGCGTCGCGAATGAGGATGGGGTTGGTGTCGGCGCGGCCGATGCCGGTGCAGACGCGATGCAGCGGATGGGCCACGCCCCAGCGTACGTCCACCAGGAACGCGGGGGCGGTTGTGGACGGAGATTCTGGCGACGGCATGAGGCGGCCGGTGATGCGAACGGGAAGGGGGCTGCGGAGGCGGCTACAAGATTGCGCGGACGGCGGCGGGAACGAAAGGCCCGCGATCCTGCTACGGTGCCGAGATGTTCAGGATCACCGGGAGCGAATACGAGCCCGCCGAGTCGAGCGTCCAGTCCCAGAGCACGCGGTAGTAGATGGTCACCGTGGTGCCCGCGGTGGCCGTGCCGGTGGCGACGGTGAGGGCCGTGGCGCCGCCGTTCCCCGGCATGGCGGTGTACGGACCGCCTGGGCTGGTGGCGTACTCCAGATCGCCGCGCGGCTTGTTCCCGCGACCGCCCACATTGGTCCAGCTTCCCTGACTGGACCGGATGGTGAGGGTCCAGGTGGTGTTGGACTTCACCGTGACGGTCTGCGAACCCGCGGCCTGCATGTACCCCTGGTTGTAATCGCTGGCGGTGGGGGTGCCCAGGTTCACGGCTGCAGGACTCACCGAGGCGCGCACGACAGGGCGGATGGTCATGGACAGGGTGCGCGACGTGGTGCAGGTGGACGGAATTCCCGTCGCGGTGCACCTGGTCTGCGCGCGCGCTGCCCCGGCCGAGAGGAAGAGGGCGGTGACGACGGCGGCCGGCAGGCGCATGCTCATGGCCGCACTCGGCGCAGCACGAACCGGCCGCTGGCGTTGGAAGCGCTTCCCGCGCTGGCCCAGGAGCCGCTGACGGAATCGCCGCGCAGCACGCCCACGTGTCGTCGCGCCACGCCCTGGACGGCGAGGTCAAAGTCAGCGACGCTGTCTGCCACCACGCTTCCCGCCACGGTGGCCGCCAGCGTGACCACGCTCCCGCTGGTTGCGCGTTCGGTAATGGTGAAGGTTCCCTCGAACCCGCCGTCCGCCGCGGCCAGCGTGCCCGAGCCGTCAATGGACGCCGGGTTGGGCGTGTCGCGGGTGCCCGTGTATGTCCACGTGCCCGCCATCACCGACGCTTGGCCGGGCCCGCTGGACGCCGTGCATCCCGCCAGGACCATGGCCAGCCCCGCCATCGCGAGTCGTCGCAGGTGGATCATCGGCGGCCGCCCCCGCTCCCGCCCCCGCTTGCGGGGCGACTGCCCCCCCCGTTGCCGGTGTGGATGGTGGTGACGCCTCCGCCGCCCGGTATGAAAACCTTGATGGCCCGCGGACGGACCTCGAGCGTCACCGGGATGGGCCTGGTTCCACCGTCCACGCGCACGGTCGGGAGCGTTTCGGGCAGGCTGAGCCGTTCTCCCACTCCGGAGAGATCCGCCGAGACAGTGTACAGGCCCGGTGGCAGTGCATCGAAGTGCAGCAACCCGGCGGCGCTCGGGGCGCCGGTCCACCGTCGTCCGGTGGAATCGGTGAGCACGATGACCGCACGGTCCAGCCGGACGGCGGCGGCGTCCAGGGATCCGCCCCTCGCCACCACGAGCGTGACATTCACGGCCGTGGTCGGGATCACCGCCAGTGCGCCGCGTAGAGACGCGTCGTCAGCATCGCTGGGGGCCGCGATCCAACCGGCGGCGAGCGACCGGGGGTCAACTTGCGGCGCGGCCCCGCGCACGGGGTCAAACGGGAATCGGCCGCTCCCGTTGGTCGTGACGGCATGCCCCGCGACGTCCACGATCACGGACGGGACGCCCGGTTCGCCCGGATCCTGCTGGCCATTGTTGTTGAGGTCGGCGTACACCACGCCGCGCAGCGCCCGCGATCCCGCCGATGGGATGCCGAGCACTCGCCGAAGGCGGGTGGCCATCACCCAGAGCGGTCGTCCGGACAGGTCGCGACGCTCGTCGGATCGCTCGGCGTCCAGCCCCAGGCTGTACCCGTGGCCGAGCCCGATCTCCACGCCGAGCATCTGGGTGAGTGACGTGATGTTCGAGCCGCTCAGGTGGGCCGTCATGATCCGGGCCCGGCCGGTGACGCGGTTGCCGATGAGTGGCACCTGATCCACGCTTCCGGCCACGCTGAGCTGGCGCGCGGGCACGCCCACGCCTTCGCCCGTGAACGCGCTGCTGGCGTCGAGCTCCCAGACGCCGGCGCGATTCTCGGTGCCTACGGAGCCAAAGAGCATCACCTGGGGTGCCGTGGTGTGGTAAGCCACGCTGCTGGTGAGCGCGCCGCTGCGCTGGAGCGTGCCACCCGACGCCCCGGCCTGCGCCTGGAACGGGCCGAGCCGGCCGAACCAGGTGGCGCGCAGGTCGCGATCAGCGTTTCCAAAACTCCCAAGTGGGACATCCGTGGTCCACTGCGAGCCGGTGGCCGCGATGGAGAGTGTGCCGGCGGAGCCCAGGTCCACCTGGGGCGACACGGACCAGCCGGTGCTCTGCATCCCGGTGTGTCCCGACGCGGCGGGGTCGCTGTTGCGCCAGTAGCCGGCGCCGGCGGTCAGCCGCCCGGAGAGGCGGCGAAAGGCATAGACAGTGGCCGCATCCTGCGCGCCGGCAAAGGCCGCCGAGCCGCCCGGAATGTGGGACGCGGAGGCATTGAAGCTCCAGTCGTGCGTCCGCTGGGCCACGCTGGCCAGGAACGCCGCCCCGCTCGCCTGGTCGGTGCTTCGTCCCCCGGCCTGCAACTCGAACGCGCCCTGTCCCCAGGGCACCAGCATGTCCGCGGCGACCGTGCGGGCCATCCGCCCGCTGCCCATGTCATCGCGCAGGTCGCTGACCATGGCGCCACCCCAGAAGCCGTCGAAGTGGTGCGCGGCACGTCCCAGGAGGTACTGCCCCCCAAAGGGCGAGCGTACCGCGACGGCGGAGCCCTTCCACGCCGAATCGATCGCGTTGAACGTGCCTCCGGTGCCCCAGATGGACGTGCCCCACACGCCGGGGGTCGTGAAGCCCACGTTCCCCGCGGCGGCGTCCCAGCCACGCCCATCCAGCCGGAGATACGAACGTGCTGATGACGCACCCAGCCGTTCAAACGATTGGGCGGCCAACGTGGTGCGCATCGCATAGCGATTCATGAATGCCACATGCCCCACGGCCCGGACGCCAGGCCACACCTCGCCGTTCAGGTCGCCGCTCACCGCAGGCAGCGTCTGCCCCTGGCCATCCTGGGCCATCGCGGCGTTGGCCACCAGCACGGGGCTCCCCGCTGGCGAGCCGGCGGGGCCGGCCTCCACGCGCACCTGGGAGAAGGCGGTGGCGGGTTCGCCGCCGCTGGTGGTGACGGCCCGGAACTCCACCGGGTAGTCCCCCACGCCCGCATGCCGGGAGATGGTGACCTGGGCCGTCACCGTCGCCGAGGCGCCCGCCGCAAGCTGCAGGGACTGGGGGGGATCCAGGCGGGCCGTCCAGTCCCTGGGGACCTGTACCGTGAGTGCCACGCTCGCGGGGGCGTTACCAGTATTGGTAACTGCCACGGCGGTACGGATGCGGCTGTCCGGCCTGGCGCCGCTGAGGGCACGCGCAGGATCCAGGCGAAGCGCGTAGTGGGCTGCCACATCCAGGACGACGGGGACGTCCACCGGGTCGCATCCGGCGGCGCAGGAAAAATGCATGATCCCCACCACCGCACGCCCGGCGGGCGCGTCCGGAGGCACGGTGATGCTCAGGGCAATGGGCCGGGCGGCATCCTCGGCGGTCACGGTACCTTCCAGCCGCCCGAATATCGGGTAGTCGGATTGGTGTTCGAACTGAAAGCCGGCGGCGTGTCCGTGCACGGCGGCGGGCACGGGGATGGCCACCACGCGCACGGAGTTCGGCTCGGCGCTCGCCACCACGGGGGTGGTTCGCGTGCCGGTCGTCCACGTCTCGGTTTTCGGTGGCGAGACGCCGCGCGACGGCGTCAGCGTGGGGCCAGCTCGCAGCGGAACGCGGCGCGCACGAGCGGCATGTGTTGCGGTAGGCGGAGCGGTGGGTATCGCGGCCGGCAGCAACTGCAGTGCAGCCTGTTGCGCGGGGATCATCGGGGAGCGAGGGGCGCCGCGTCGGGCTTCCATCACCGCTGCTCGGACCGGCAGCTGTGCACGCGTGGGCGTCGCTGCCTGCCCGGCCGGCGGCAGATCCCGCTTCAGGCTGGGGGGCGGTGCATCGGTGCAGGCGGCGACCGCGGCCAGGATCAGCACGGCTCGCGCGGCCCGCATCAGGGGGTCACCTGGAGCGAGATCGTAAAGGCTACTGAATTGGCCGCCGGTGGATCACTCGCCCAGTCCAGGGTGCACCGCACCCACAGCGTGTTGGACCAGGACTGTCCCGACGTCTGGATAGGCTGCGCCTCCACGAAGGCATCGGTGGTGGTGAGGGGGGTCCAGGTGGCCAGGTCATCGCGTCGCCAACTGCAGTTGCTGGTTGACTTGCCGCCCGACATCGTGGCGGCATTTGCGCGAATATAGATACTGGTGGTGCGGGCCGTGGTGTTGGTCCCTACCTGGCTCACCGTGTACGTGATGCCCGACGCGCTGGTGATGTACCCCTGGTCGAAATCGGCGAGCTGGACATTCCCGAAGTTGCCGTTGAATCCGGAGAGCGTGAGCTTCGTCTTGGGCGCGGCCAGGATCGCGGGGGCGAGCGCCGCCAGCATCAGGGCGAGCAGGGTGGACGTCATTGGTTCACGTCCACCTGGAGCTGCGCCGCCAGCAGGTCGCGACCGCCATAGTCGAGAATGACGAGCACCACGTAGTGGCCCGGGGTCAGGGGGGCCATCGGCACGCGGACGCTGCGTCGCGCGCCGGGCAGCACCGGGAACTCGGCAATGGAGTCGCGCGCCACCACGGAATCCGACAGCGTGCGGTACTCCACGCGACCATGCACCTTGGCCTGGATCACCCCGGTGTTGAGCACCGTGGCCAGGACGTCGTGCCCCGTCGTGTCGCCCGCCGCGGCTGGGGTGGCGGGCTGCCGTGGGACCAGCGCCAGGGAATCAATGCGCAGTTCCGGGTTGGCGGCCGCGGGCTCCACGTAGATCTTGATGCCCTGCTGCAACCTGACGTCGAGCCGGGAGCCGGTGGTGTCGCGCGAGGGCTGCGGTGCCGTGCCCACATATACGATTTCCCAGCAGGACGTGGATCGCGCGGGCCCGGTGTACGTCACGCGCACGGCCTGGGACTGGCCCGGCGCCAGCCGGAGGGTCATGGGAAACGCGGTGAGCGTCGGTCCGCATGACCCCGGCAGCACGCCCGTGCTGTCGTGGTAGATGTTGGTGCCGTCCTCCCGGCGCTCCCAGTCGCCCAGGTGAAGCTGGGCCGTCTGCGGCAGGTTGCTGACGTTGCGCACGACGAACGTCCCGCTCACGGCGGGGGCCGTGGTGTGCAGGAAGATCTCGAAGTTGCTGACCGCCAACTGGGCGCGTACCGCGAGCGGCGCGCACACCGCGACTGCCACGCACGTCCCGATACGCGCCCGCCCGGCGATCCGGCGGAAGAACTCGCGCATGGTGTCCCCTCAGCCGCCGGTCCAAGCGGACCGGCGGCAATCACGGCGTTGTTACGGGGCCGAGAGCGTGTAGGTGAGCGCCATGGTGTATGTGCCTGGCGTGTCGGTGGTCAGGTTCCAGGTCGTCTTGTATCCGATGGCGGCGGTCGTGCTGCCCGTGGCCGATCCCGTGAGGACCGTGGCGGCCGAGGTCGTCATGGCGGTATAGGTGCCGCCCCCGTTGACGTTCCAGGACAGGTCGCCCGGGGCCTTGGAATTGTTGCCCGTGCCCGACCATGCCGCACCCTTTACCGTCAGGGTCCAGGCCGCATTGGCCTTCACCGTCAGGGTCTGGGCCGTCGCGTCGGTGATGGTAGCCGTGCTGCCGCCGCTGAAGTCGGCGCCGGTGGGAGCGGTGAGCCCGAAGTTGTTCACGTCGATGGCCATGTACACGATGTTCTGGACCGTCGTGGTGACGGTCACGCCTGAGAGGGAGCATGAGGCGGTTGCGCCGGTGTCGCCGCAGGCGGCCTGCGCGTGGGCCGGCGCGGCCAGCCCGAGCACCGCAATTGCTGAGAGTAGTCCGAGAGTGGTTCGAGACATCACGTGCGTCCTCGCATGTGAAAGTGTCGGTGGTGGTTCAGATGTCGTGGCTACGAGACGCGTCAGACATCGCAATCCGCAGAACACAAACTATGTAGTGTCAAGCTTCTGGCCTATGTACAGTTTCTTGACACCTTGCGAGTAAACGACGCTTTGTGCTTGTCGTCAGTAACACGACCCCTGGACCAGTGCGTGATCACTGTCACATTCCTTGACACCATGGCTTCGCCGTCGTGGGCTTTCTCCCTACACTCGTCCGTAGTTCTGCCGGTGCCACACCCTTGCCACGGTCGCTAACTAGCAAAGAGCGGGCATTCACCCGCCCCTGGCAGGAGATGCAGTTCCCATGGAATCGACAACGTTTGAACTCGACGCGGCGCGCTGGGACTCAGCGCCCACGTTTTCACAGTGGCTTCCCACGGCAACCGACCACCCTGAGCTCTGGCAGGCGGTCTACGATCACGCCAGGGTGCCCGACGACATCCTGGCCCGCGCCGCCTCCCTGGGCGGGCCCTGGCACCTGGCCGTGCTCAGCGAGGACTGGTGCGGCGACGCCGTGAACTCGGTGCCAGTGATTCAGCGGCTGGTGGAACGAGTGCCAGGCCTGGACCTCCGGGTGCTGGGCCGCGACGCCAACCCGGACATCATGGACGCGCACCTCACGGGCACCTCCCGCTCCATCCCGGTGGTGATGCTGCTCGACGCCGGCCTTCGCGAACTCGGCTCGTGGGGTCCCAGGCCCGCCGAGCTCCAGGCGTGGGTGCTGGGCCCGGGACGCGCCATGCCCAGCGCCGATCGCTACAAGGAGGTTCGCCGCTGGTACGCCCGCGACCACGGTCGCACCACGCTGGACGAAGTGGTGACCATGCTGGAGCACGGAGTGGCCGGCGCGCGCGACTGACGGCCTACCCGGCACGGGACAAAAAAAGGGCGACGGACTTCAGTCCGTCGCCCCCGTGCTTCCTGCTGCCTCACCGCCGGCTGGCTGGCGCTCTCACTCCACCCCGCCGCCCTTGGCGTGGAAGGTCAGGTCGTTGGGCGACTTGAAGGTGGAATAGTGGATGTACGCGGCGCCCGACACGAGCGCGAGCGTCACGATCACGGTGAGGATCGCGGCACCCAGGCCGCGATGCTTGTGGACTTCGATGTGTCGGTCCTGATGCTCCATGGGCTCCTCGCTGCGCGGGCTGCAAATGGGACGGCCCCAAGATAGTACGCGGTGCGGCTCGGCGCGAGCCGCGAGCCGCGGGCCGTCCGCGCCCGGGCGTTGCCCCGAGGGCGCGCGGTGCGTCGTTCAGTTACCACATGAAACCGCTTGCCTCGCTGGCCCTGCTCCTGCCTGCCGCCCTGATGTTCTCGGGGTGCAGCCGGTCGCTCTCGTACGTGTGGAACGGGCGTCCGGAGCCGCTCCCGGTTGGGGGCGCCACCGCCGAGTCCACCGTGGCTTCGACCGCCGCCGACCCCGCGGACGCCGAGGCGGTGCCGGCCGTCGCGGATCCGCGTGCCGCCGGGCGCGAACTGTCGCTCTCCACGTCGGGCAGCGCCACGCTCGCGGCGCACCACCTGCTCATCCCCGTGGCGGGCGTTGGCGCCGACCAGCTCACCGACTCCTTTGACGGTGGGCGCAGCGGCGGGCGCGAACATCACGCCATTGATATCCCGGCGCCGCGGGGCACGCCGGTGCTGGCCGCGGATGACGGCAAGGTGCTCCGCGTCTCGAGCAACACGCTGGGTGGCCTCACGGTGTACACCATCGACCGCAGCGGCCAGTTCGTGTACTACTACGCCCACCTGGAGGGCTACGCGCGCGGCCTGAAGGCCGGCCGCTACGTGCTCAAGGGCGACACACTGGGTTTCGTGGGCACCACGGGGGATGCGCCGGAGAACCTGCCGCACCTCCACTTCCAGATTCTGCGCATGCCGCCCAACGGACACTACTGGGACGGCGAGCCCATCGATCCCTTTCCGCTGCTCTCTGCCTCCGCCGGCATCGCCAGCCGACAGGCACCGTGACGCGCGCGGGCCGACTACCGTTCGTACCATGCCCCTGACATCCAAGCAGCGCGCGGCGCTGCGCGCCGAAGCCCACCACCTCTCCGCCACGGTTCATCTGGGTCACCAGGGTGCCACGCCAACGCTCATCCAGTCGGCGGACGACGCGCTGCGGGCGCGCGAGCTGGTGAAGGTACAGCTCAACCGCAGCGCCGACGCGCGCCCCCGTGAGGTGGCCAACGCGCTGGCGGCGAAGCTGGACGCCGAGGTGGTGCAGGTGATCGGGCGGACCGCCACGCTCTACCGCGCGAACCCGGACCTTCCCGGCAAGGTTGGCGACCTGCCGCCCTGGCGCCGGTAGCAGTCGGGCTATCGGGAGTGCTCCCCTGTTGACCGGGGTGCTCCGCATTATCTTAGTCCCTGCGCGTTCGTATTCGCGGCCATTCCTGAGGCACAGATGCCCTACGTCATCACCGAAGCCTGCATCGGAGTCAAGGACCGCGCCTGCGTGGATGTGTGTCCCGTGGACTGCATCTATGAGGGCGAGGACCAGCTCTATATCCACCCCGACGAGTGCATTGACTGCGGGGCGTGCGAGCCCGAGTGCCCGGTGACGGCCATCTTCCCCGAGGAAGACGTGCCCGCGAACCTCAAGAGCTACATCGAGAAGAACCGCACGGTCTTCGAGGGCCCGAACCCGCCGGGGCGGCCCAACCGCTAGAGCCAGCGCTCCTTGGCCCAGAACACCGCGGCCAGCACGGCGTACTGCAGGAAGGTGCTGATCTCGCTGCGCCACGCTTCACCCCACGCATGCGGCCCCTGGCGCGCGACGGCTGGTGCACCTGGCAGCCATCGATTGGTCCGCGCCTTGTAGTCCAGGTACTCCTGGCCGAAGATGGACTCCAGCACCCCTTCCTCGTAGCGCACAATCAGCGTGTACTCCACCGCGAACAGCAGCATGGCCACGGGGATGAACCAGAACACGCCCGACACGACCACGAAGCCCATCCAGATCAGGAAGTTGCCGATGTAGAGCGGGTTGCGCACCCATCCAAAGACGCCGTAGTCCACGAGGCGCTGCACGTTGCGCGAGCGACGTCGCGTCACGGTGCCGGCGGCGGCCACGCCGGCCAGGCGGATGGCCTCACCCGCGGCGATGATCACCGCCGCCACAATCCACTGCCGGGCGCTCTGGCGTCCGGGCACGAGCAGCGGAATGAGGATGAACGGCACCGGCAACCAGCCGCGGTGGCGGAAGAGCACCGCCCCGGCGCGCGCGAGGGTGCTCGCTTCGGCGGCTGAAATCGAGGCGCTACCGGCGCCGCTGGCCGCGTGGGGTGGGGCGGAGGCGCCGTCAAAGTCTTCGGATGAGTCTGAATTCATGACCGGGCCAATGTACCACTCGGCTAGTCGCTGCGCACCGGGTTCGTGTCTGGTGTCCAGCCGGGCATCGCATCCAGCCACTCCCGCGGAACCTTCACGGGGGTGCCTTCCCGATTCAGGGCCACCACCACGATATCCGCATCGGCCACCAGCTCATGCGTGTCGTGCTTCCGGGCGTGCTGCCGGATGGTGTAGCTGGTGTTGCCCACCTTCACGATCCCCGACTGGATCAGCAGCACGTCGCCCGGAAAGGCCTGGGCGTGGTACCCGATGTTCACCTGGCGAATGACGGGAAACACCGGCGCCAGCAGCATCTGCCGGGGCTTGATCTGGCGTTCCAGCAGGGCCCAGCGCGCCCGCTCCAGCAGCACGAGCATCCGGGCGTGGTTGACGTGGCCGAGCATGTCGCAGTCAGTGGGGTAGATGCGGAAGGTGATCTCGTGTAGTTCGGGCGGGGTGGACATGCGGCGGGGCTCGTGAAGGGGACCGGGCGGGGGCGGTGCGTGGCTAGATTGTGGGCGTGCAATCCAAGAACAGCGAAACAGCGGCGGGTGAGGGCTCCCACGCCCCGGTATTCCTGGAAACCGCCGACGCCACGGAGCAGTTCCTCCGGGGCATCGGGTCGGCCACGGAAATCGCGGTTGACACCGAAGGGGCGAGCTTCCACCGGTTCGTTGATCGAATTTACCTGTTACAGATCTCCACGCGCGACAGTTCGGCGGTCATCGACCCGCTGGCGGTGTCCAGGCTGGACGCGCTGGGCGCCATGATGGCGCGCACCGAGGTGGAGGTCGTGTTCCACGACGCCGACTACGACCTCCGGCTGCTGCGGCAGGATTACGGCTGGAACGTCACGCACCTGTTCGACACGCGCGTGGCGGCCCAACTGCTGGGCATTCGCGCGTATGGCCTGGCGGCGCTGCTGGAGCGCTACTTCGGCATCAAGCTGGAGAAGAAGTTCCAGCGGGCCGACTGGTCGCTGCGGCCGCTCACGCCGGGCATGCTGGACTATGCGTCGCACGACACCATGCACCTGCTCCCGCTGCACGACCGCATGCGCGAGGACCTGGCGCGCGTGGGGCGGCTGGCGTGGGCCGAAGAGGAATTTGAGATCTCTCAAGGTGTGCGCTGGACCAGCGATGACGCGGGGAATGCGTTCCTGCGCATCAAGGGCACGCGCGACCTGACGCGCCGCGAACTGGCCGTGTTCCGGGAGCTGGTAAAGTGGCGCGACACCGTGGCGGCGGCGCTGGACCGTGCCACCTTCCGCGTGGTGGGCAACGAACCGCTGCTGGAGCTCGCCCGTCGGCAGCCGCCCGAGGTGAAGGGCCTCACCGACGTGAAGGGCTTTCCCCGCGGCATGGCCGCGCAGCATGGCGCCGAGGTGCTCGCCGCCATCAGCCGCGGCATCGCGGTGCCGGAAGACCAGCTTCCCAGGTTTCCGCGCGGCAAGCGCTGGGACAAGGATCCCGACTTTGACGTCCGCGTCTCCGCGCTCAAGACCGCGCGCGATGCGGTGGCTGCGCGGCTGGACATGGATTCCGGCGTGCTGTGCGCCAAGGATCGCATCGAGGCGGTGGCTCGGCGCAACCCCGGGTCCATGGATGAGCTGCGCGAGGTGACGGAACTGCGCCGGTGGCAGGTGGAAGCGCTGGGGGCGGAGTTCCTGAAGGCGCTGGCTCCACACCGGAAGGGCACCCGGCCGCAGCCTCCCGAACCCGAGCCGTCGCCCTACAAGGACTGACGCGGGGCCGCGGTCCGGCTACAGCCCCATGTATGCGCGCACGCGCGGCTCGATGCGCTCGGGACTCCAGTAGGGGTCCCACACCAGGTTGATCACCGTGTCGGCCACGCCGGGCATGCCGCGCAAGGTCTGTTCCACGTCGGCCGTGATCATGGGCCCCACCGGGCACCCCGGGGACGTGAGCGTCATGTTGATCACCACGGTCGCGTCTTCCACCAGCACGTCGTACACGAGCCCCAGGTCCATGATGTTGATGTTGAGCTCGGGATCCTTGACCTTGCGCAGGGCAAGCCGGACCTGATCCTCCGTGGGAGGGGTGGCAGGGGCCGCGTTGGCCGGGGCTGCCGGCTGCTGCGGTCCGTCGGGAGGTGGTGATTGCGTCATGGACGCAAGATCATCGAATGCGGGGGGCGACGGTAGGCGTAAACATCCGGTTGCCGCGGTCCGGTTGGCACTGGGCCCGGTAAACCCTTTTCGTTGGGGATGCTGACCAATTGCACGAGCTCATGAGCGAAGAGCAACTCACCATCCGACGCGCCATCGAAGGCGATGAGGCGGCGATGCGGGCGCTGTGGACGCGCCACGCGCCGCACATCGACATGGTCGTGCGCCGGCTGGTGGGGCCCGATGAGGACACCACGCAGGACATCGCGCAGGAGGTGTGGATCCAGATCTTCCGGGCACTGCCCAGCTACCGGGGCGACGCGCAGTTCGCCACGTGGGCCCACCGCATCGCGGTGAACCGGACGCTCAATGCGCTTCGGCGCACTCGGCGCCTGGCCCGCATCGAGGTGGAGATGGTGCCGGACGTGCCGGCCGCCACGCCCGACCCCGATGGGGCGTTCGTGATGGCGTCCATCGAGGAAGCGGCGAGCCACCTGTCGCCGGGTGCCCGCACGGTGTTCCTGCTGCATGACGTGGAAGGTTATACGCACGAGGAAATTGCCGCCGAGCTGGGCATCACCACCGGCGGATCGAAATCGCAGTTGTTCAAGGCACGCGCGAAGCTGCGGAAGATGCTCGCGCACCTGATCGATGTACCCGAACACACGGACGTGGAACATGTCGCACCTGTCTCCTGAACGACTCGCGGCCCTGGCCGACGAGGAACCCACCGCCAGCGAACTGGCGCACCTGGCCACGTGTCCGGTGTGCTCGGCGGAGCGCGACGCGCACGTCGGGCTGCTGGGCATGGCCACGGCGGAACGCACGAGCATCGGGCTGCCGCTCACGCGCTGGGAATCGCTGTCCACCGCGCTCCGGGCGGATGGGCTGGTTGCCACGCCCGTGTCCGGACCGGCGCGCGTGATGCATGGCGCGGGGCGGCGCGCGGGCCGGATCTGGCTGCAGGCGGCCGCGGCGCTGCTGTTCGTGGCGGGCGGCACGGCCCTGGGACGCGTGAGCGCCGGGGCGGCGCCGCTGCCCGGGCTGGGGCGCGGAGACGCGGTGGCCGCCGGCGAGACGCCGAGTTTCAGTTCCCTGGAGGACGCGCGCCTGGCACGGACGCAGGCGCAGGTCACGTTCCAGACGGCGGCCGCGTACATCGCGCAGCACGATTCGTCGCCCGGCGGCACGGAGAGTCCGTCGGCCATGCGCACCCGGCTGGCCGCGCTGGACCAGGTGTCCACGGCCATGCGCGCGGCGCTGAACGATGCTCCGTACGATCCGGTTATCAATAATTACTACTTGACCACGCTCGGCCAGCGCGAAGCCACGCTGCGGCAGATCAACACGGCGCTGCCCGTTGGCCTGCGGGTGAACAGTTTCTGATTTTCGCATGAGGCGGATGATGGACGTGACGCATTCGATGGTGACGCACCCTGGCCGGATGGCCGCGCTGGTGCTCGCGCTCGCCCCCCTGGGCGCGACCACGGCGCTCGCGCAGCGCGCCGTACCCGATACCGTGTCGCGGACGGTGACGCGCCTGTGCATCAACGACCAGTGCACCGAGGATTCCAGCCGAGTGGTGGTGGTACGGCTCATGCGGCAGGCGGACTCGCTCCAGCGGATCTACCTGGGCAAGCCCATCGCGCCGGCGGAGCGTGAACAGGTGAAGACGCAACTGGAATCCATGCTGCAGCACATCGCCGAGCTGCAGAGTGACCAGTTCGTGATGTGGGGCAGGCAGGCCGAACGGGCTGACCGGGATGCGGCGCGGGCGGCGGCCAGTGCCGAGCGCGCGGGTGCCGTCTGGAGCGTGGGCGTGGCCCCGCGGGATGTCTCCGCCGCGGCGCCCAAAGGGTGGATTGGCATCACCTTCGTGGGCGCGTCGGTGGAGGACGTGCATGACGGCGAATACTTCGTGCGCTTCCTGGATTATCCCGAGGTGGAGTCGGTGGAGCCGTCGTCACCCGCGCAGCGCGCGGGGATCACTCGCGGCGACCTGCTGCTGGCGTTCAATGGCAAGGACGTCACCACGCAGCCCATCTCGATGACGCGATTGCTGCAGCCGGAGCACAAGGTGGTGGTGCGCATGAAGCGGGATGGCACGGCGCACGACTACGCGCTCACCGTGGCCCCCGCGCCGCGGAGCTATGTGTTGCGCCTGGAGGATTTCGCGGCGCCGCGTCCGCCGGCGGCGGTAGTGGTTGGCTCGGCTCCGGGCGCCGTTGCGCCGCTGCCCGCGCAGGGTGAGTTCTTCCCGGCCCGGCCCACGCCGCGGGCTGTTGGCGCGCTCACGGTGCGCAGCGGCACGTTCCTGCCATTCGACTCGGAGCACGCGCCCGTGGCGGGCGCGCAGATGAGCACGCTGGACGCGGAGCTGGCGCGCAACCTTGACCTGGGGGTCACGCAGGGAGTGATGGTGATGAGCGTTCCCTCGGGCTCGCCCGCACAGCAGGCCGGGCTTCGTGGCGGCGACGTGGTGGTCACGGTGGCCGGGGACTCGGTGGCATCAGTGCGCGAGCTGCGGCACGTGCTCGAGCGCCACGCCGGCGAGGCGACGGTGGAACTGCACGTGGTGCGCAACCACAAGACCGCGGTGGTGAAACTCAACAACGAGTAGGCCGCGGCGGCAGCGCCTACGCCAGGAACGCCGACACGGCCGCGAAGAACTCCGTGGGCGCTTCCCAGAAGGGAAAGTGCCCGCTGTGCGGCAGCAACTGGAACCGCGCGTTGGGAATGCTGGCCGCCATGGCGCGTCCGGTATCCGGCGACAGCGGGTCGCCGTCGCCGAAGAGCACCAGCGTGGGCGCCACCACGCCGCCCAGGCGTTCGCGCCAGTCGTAGCCCTCCCGGCGCAGGCGCGCGGCCACATGGCTGCCGGTGAGGCTGGCTTCGCGTGGCATGGGAAACGTGGCGGCGAATTCGCGATCCACGAACCATGCGCCATACGACGCCGTGAGGTGCGCCAGGTGGGTGGCGGGGTCCGGCGTGCCGAGCATTTCGTCCGAGATGCCGGCCATCACCGCGCGGTCCGCGTCGCTGGCGCGGGCCATGGATTCGGCGCGGAGCGGCGCCATCCAGGCATGCGTGGGCCCCACCGGGTCGGCCAGCACCAGCCGGCGCACTCCGGGCGTGTCCTGTGCCGAAGCCAGCGCCGCGAGGCCCCCTCCCCATGAGTGTCCCAGAATATCCCACTGGCGGACGCCGAGTGCCCGGCGGAGCGCCGGGATGTCGGCCGCGTCGTCCTCAATGGTGGCCGTGGCCGGGTCGGCCGGGGGTGAGGAGGCGCCGCGTCCCCGCTGGTCGTACAGGATGAGCTGGCGACCGGCGGCCAGCGGCGAGAGCGCCGGCCAGAGCCCCGCGTGATCCACGATCAACCCGCCGTTCACGCAGAGCAGGGGTGGGGCGTCTGCCACGGGGGGCGAGGACAGGACGGAAAAGGCGAGGCCGCGCGCCCGGACCGTCTGGCGTTCCAGGCGTGGGGGGCGTGGCACGGTCCGGCGGAAGGCGAGGAAGCGATCGTGGGCGGCACTCATTCAACAAAGATATTCCCGGGTTGACACTTCGGCGTTCCGGGCGCCGTTTAGTGGTGCCAAATCCACCGGGTATTCCACACATGACTGCGTACCACATTGCGCTGTTGCTTCACCTGCTGTCATTGCTGCTGGCCACCGCGGCCTCGGCGCTCCTTCATTTTGCCGCGCATCGTCGCGCCCAGGCGCCCACGCTGCGTGAGTCCGTGGAATGGGCGCGGTTCGGCGGCCGGACGGCGCGGATGTTTCCGCTGGCCATCGTCCTGCTGGTGCTCACGGGCGCGTTCATGGTGAGCCGGGCATGGTCCTGGCATCTGGGATGGGTGCAGGCCGGGCTCGTCGGGGCGCTGTACATGCCCGTAGCCGGCGCGGTGATCGGAGCGCGGACCCGCGCCGCGGTGGGGCGGAGCATGCAGCGCCTGGCCGAGACCGGGAGTGATCCGCGGAACGACCAGCCGGGCGACGCCGTGGCCGAAGCGCTGGGGAATGCCAATACCTGGCTGGCCGTCGGCATCGTACTCATCATGACCATGAAGCCCGGGCTGGCGGAGTCGGTGGCGGTGCTCGTGCTGGCCGCGGTGGTGGGGGCGTATCGCGGTGCGCGGCGTGCGGGTGCGCCGGCCGTGGGGCGGGCGAGTCGCGGCGACGACGCCGAAGCCGAACTGGTCTAGTATCCAACTGGAGGATGTCAGCATGAAAATTCCCGTATTACCACTCGGCATCGTGATCTCCACGGCCGCTGCGCTGCCCGTCCATGCCCAGGGCGCCAGGCCCCGCCCGGAGGACACCGAAGTCTGGAAGCCCGTGCCGCCGGTCGTGACGCCGGGCGCGACGGCCGGGGCCGCGCCCTCGGACGCCATCGTGCTGCTTGGCGACGGCGGCGGGTCGGCGTGGGTGTCCGTGCGGGATCATTCCCGCAATCCCTGGCCCGTCCAGGATGGCGTGATGACGGTGGACAAGCAGGCCGGGAACATCGAGACGCGCCAGTCATTCGGGAACTATCAATTACACCTGGAATGGCGGGTGCCCGCAGGGATCACCGGCACCGGCCAGGCCCGCGGCAACAGCGGGCTCTTCCTGGCCTCCACCGGCCCCGGGGACGAAGGCTACGAGCTGCAGATCCTGGATTCCTACGACAACGCCACGTATGTGAACGGACAGGCGGCCTCGGTCTACAAGCAATACCCGCCGCTGGTGAATGCCATGCGGCCGCCCGGGGAATGGAACGTCTACGACGTGATCTGGACGGCGCCGACGTTCAAGGCCGATGGCTCGCTCGCCAGCCCCGCGTACGTGACCGCCTTCCAGAACGGCGTGCTGGTGCAGGACCATGTGGCGCTGCTCGGGCCCACCTTGTACATAGGCAAACCGTCATACAAGGCGCACGGTCCGGAACCCATCAAGCTGCAGGCCCACGGGGACCCGAGCGCCCCCCTCAGCTTCCGGAACATCTGGGTGCGCGCGTTGCCGGAGGCGCCGCAAGTGCACCGGCCGTAGCGGGGGGTTGCACGCCGCGCCGGTGACCAGCATCACACCGGCGCTGGGGTTCATGGGCAGGGCGTCACCTTGTCCCCCGGTGGCTCGTCTATCCGGTGGCCATGCTCACGCAGAAGTTGAGGGCCCTCGTCCTCCCCGAGGGTGTGCTGCTCGTCGTCGCCGTGGCGCTGGTGCACTGGGGCGCGGCCGTCCCGTCGGCGCTGCCGTTCCTGCGCGCCGCCCCGCTCGTTGTCCTCGCGGCCGGCATCCTGCTCGCCCTGCGCTTCGGACGCGGCCGCCTGGTGGTGGCGCTCGGCGCGCTCCTGCTTGCCGACCAGGCGCTGGTGCACCTCCTGCCGTTCGACCCGCACGCGGTGTACCCCGCGCCGGCCGTCGTGGGGATGGTGGCCATCCTGCTGCCCACGACGCTGGCGGTGCTGGCATTCCTGGATGAGCGAAGCGTGCTGCGAGGCGCCGGCCTGCGGCGGCTGGCGTGGCTGGCGGTGCCGACGGTGCTGGTCCTCGCCGCGTGGGTGGTGGCTGACACGTATCCGGAACAGGCGGCGCGCGTGGTGGGCTTCGCGCTCATTCCCCTGCCGTTGCTGTTACCACTGCCGCTGGGCCAGCCGGCCACGCTGGGCGCCCTTGTGGCGATTGCCGTGCTGCTGATCCGCGCACTCTGGCGCCCGGACTTCGAGAGCCGAGGATTCCTGTGGGCGGCCGTGGCGAGCCTGATCGCCGTGAGCGTGGTGGATGCAGGCGGCCAGGTGAGGTTGTACCTGGCGGCCGGTGGGCTGGTGCTGGTGGTGGCCACGGTGGAGGCGACCTACGCGATGGCCTTCCGCGATGAACTCACCGGCTTGCCGGCCCGGCGCGCGCTGGACGAGGCGCTGAAGCAGGTGGAGGGCACCTACGCGGTGGCCATGGTGGACGTGGATCACTTCAAGCAATTCAATGACACGTATGGGCATGACGCCGGCGACCAGGTGTTGCGGCTGGTGGCGACCTGCCTGCGGCGGGTGGGGGGCGGTGGACGCGCCTTTCGCTACGGCGGGGAGGAATTCGTGGTGCTGTTCCCGCGGCGAAGCGTGGAGGAGAGCGCGCCGCACCTTGAAAAGCTGAGGGAGGCCGTGGCGGAGTCGGCGTTTGTGCTGCGCGGGCCCCGGCGGCCGCGCCGCAAGCCCAAGCATGGCCGCAAGCGTCCCGCAAAAGCAGAACGCGTGGTGGTGACCGTGAGCATCGGGGCGGCGCAGTCGCGCGCCTCGTTGCCCCCCGCGGAGGTAGTGAAGGCGGCGGACCGGGCGCTGTACAAGGCGAAGGACGCCGGGCGCAACCGGCTGGAGTGGTAAGGTGGGTCCGTCGGAGATGCACGAAGGGTCAGGCGCCAATCGGCGCCTGACCCTTCGCAACTGCGCTTGGTGGTTGCCGGCCTAGTTGCCCGGCCTGCCCACGCTCACTTCACCGGGCTTCAGGTCCACCACTCGGAGTACGGTGGTCTGCACCGTGCCGCCCGCGTCCAGCACGACGCGATAGTCGCCGGTAGGCGCGGTCTCCGGCGGGGTGAACCCCCGGCCGCCAAATCCGCCGCGCCCGCCCCGGCCGCGGCCTCCGCGGGTCGTGTCCTGCTCGGCCTTCTCGAGTTCACGGGCCACGGCGGTCGGGCTGCCGCTGGTGTCGGGCGCCGAGCGGGATTCCGCGGGGCGCGGGTTGAATCCGCGCGGGAAGCCCGGGACCTGGGTGGTATCGCTGAAGGTGTCGCGCCCGCCGCGGCCAAAGCCGCGCCCGCCAAACCGGCCGCGTTGCGCGATCTGCGCTTCCATTTCGGGTGTGATGACCTGGTAGTTCCACGTGGCGTAGTGCAGGCCCGGCGTGGAGTCGCCCGTGATACGGGAGATCGTATCGCCGTGCGCGTTGACGATCATGAGCTTGGCCCCGCCCGGGATCGGCCGGTCCAGCGTGTACGCGATCCGGGCGCCGTCCGGGCCGCCGTCCCCATGCCACTGCCGCTGGCTGCGTGGCTCGCTGGGGGGCAGGGTGATCGGCGCCATGTAGCTGGTGGTGGGCGTGAACAGGTGGGTGCCCGCCGAGATCACTTCGGGTGTCATCTGCTCCAGCGGGGCAACATCCAGGATCCAGATGGCGCGGCCGTGCGTGCCGGCGATGAGCTCGTGGTCCCGCGGCTGCACCTGCAGGTCGTACACGGGCACCGCCGGCATGTTGTTGGAGATCCGGAACCAGCTTCCGCCCTTGTTGATCGAGGCGTAGATGCCCGTCTCGGTGCCCACGTACAGCAGGTTGGGGTTCGCGGGGTCTTCGCGGATCACGTAGACCGTGCCGGGCCGGTCCGTGGGCAGGTTCGAGGCAATGGAGCGGAACGTCTTGCCGAAGTCGTTGGAGACAAAGACATATGGCTTGAGGTCGTTCTCGCGGTGGTTGTCGCGGGCCACGTAGACCGTGGCGGAGTCAAAGTGCGAGGCGTCGATCTTGGACACGTAAGCCCAGGCCGGCACGCCGGGAAAGTGATCGCTCAGGTCTTCCCACGTGCCGCCATCGTCGCGCGTGAGCCACACCTTGCCGTCGTCGGTGCCCACGTACAGCAGGCCGGCGCGGATGGGGCTCTCGTTGATGTTGACGATCGTCGCATTTTCCTCGGCGCCGGTGGCGTCGCGCGTGATGCCGCCGCTGGCGTCGGGGGCGGGCTTGCCGTCCGCGTCAAATCCGCTGGAGACCCGCAGCCACATGGGGTCGGCGCGCGTGAGGTCGGGGGAGATGGCGCGCGGATTGTCGCCCTGTTCCACCGACTCGAAGAGTTTTTCGGCGCCGGAGTAGAGCACGCGGTGGTTGTGCACGGACAGGATGAAGGGCGTGTTCCAGTTCCACCGGCCCGCGGCCTGCGGGTCCTTGGCCACGCCGCCCGGCGTGGCGTCGGTGCGCGGCTTGACGCTGGTGTTCTCGCCGGTGGCGAGGTTGCGGCGGCGGATGTTGCCCCCCTGGGTTTCGTAATAGACGATATCCGGGTCCACGGGGTCCTGCGCGGTCTGCAGGCCGTCGGCGGCCGCGAGCGCGAACCAGTCGGTCATCTGCAACTGGCCATTGCGCCGGCGCGTGATGCCGCAGCTTGAGCCGTTGTCCTGCAGGCCGCCGCACACGCGATAAGGCACCTCGAAGTCGTAGCTGATGCCGTAGAACTGTCCCATGGGCATGTTGTTCACGGCGTCGTAGGTGCCGCCGCGGTCCCACGTCTGGAACACGCCCGCGTCGCCGCCGATGATGAAGTGCCGGGGGTCGTTCGGGTCAATCCACATGCCGTGGTAGTCTTCGTGGTTGCCGACCATGGTGGTGGTCCACGAGTAGCCGCCGTCGGTGCTGAAGGCAAAATCCTGGGCGCCGCGATAGATGCGGTTGGGGTCCGTGGGGTCCACCCGGACTTGCGAGAAGTAGAATGGACGACTGTTGATGGTGCTCATCCACTTCCAGGTGCGGCCGCCGTCAGCGGAGCGGTAGAGCCCCGAGAGGAGCTGCTGGGGCTTGGCGCCGCGCACGGAGTCGGCTTCCACCATGACGTAGATGATGTCCGGGTTGCTGGGCGCGAACTGGATGTTCATGCGTCCCTTGGTGGTGGCCGGAAAGCCGCCGCCCTTCACCTCGGTCCAGGTCTTGCCGGCATTCGTGGTCTTCCAGAGCGCGGAACCCGGGCCGCCGGAGGTGAAGTAGGCCGGCTTGCGCAGCCGCTCGTAGCTGGCCGCGAAGAGCACGTTGGAATTGCGCGGATCCATGGCAACGTCAATGAAGCCCGCCTTGTCCGAGACAAACTTGGACATCTGCCAGGACTTGCCGCCGTCCACCGACTTGTAGAGCCCGCGCTCGGGGCTGCTCGTCCAGAGGGCGCCCAGCGCCGCGACGTAGACAATGTCGGGATTGCGGGGGTCCACGACGATGCGCCCGATGTGTTGCGTCTTCGTGAGGCCCAGCGAGCTCCAGGTGACGCCGCCGTTGGTGGACCGGTACACACCCCAGCCCGGGGCCACGGAGTTGCGCGAATTGTTCTCGCCCGTGCCCACGTAGACGATGTCCGGGTTGCTGGGCGCGATGGCGATGTCGCCGATGGAGGCGATGGGTTCGTTGTCCCAGACCGAGAAGAAGGTGGTACCGGCATTCACCGTCTTCCAGACGCCGCCGCCGGCGCCGGTGACGTAGAAGGTGTGCGTGCCGGGCACGCCTTCGACGTCGGTGATGCGGCCGGCCATGTTCACGGGGCCGATGGACCGCCATTGCATGCCGGCGAGCGTGAGGGAATCGGGGACCTGGGCGCCGGCGGCCAGCACCGGGAGGGCGGCGGCGAGCGTGATGAGGCGGAGGGATCGCATGGGGGATCGGGGTGAGAGTCGGGCGGTACTGTAACACGCGGTACACGAGGGCGCGATGGGGGGTGGGGCTGCCGGTGGGGGGGGAAGCGCGCCCGGCGTGGTACTGCCGGGCGATCCGCCAAGGGCATAGCTTGCGACGCAGCAGGATGCGACGCCGCACCCGATGCGATTGTCCTCCCGGTACAAGGAGCCGTCTGGGAATGCGGGCAGCCGAACTCGGAATGCAGGAACGGCGCTGGGGCCCGGCCGTGATACGCAGGAGGGGAAGGGCCAGGCCGTGCTGCATGGTGCTGGTGACCATGTTGGCGCTCGTTGCCTGTCACGACGCCGGCACAGCGCCGCAGCTGACCACCAGCCTTCGCGTGGTCGAGGGTGGCACCGCAACGGATACCATCCTCGCGATGGCCCCCACTCCGCTCGTGGTCGAGGTCCGTGATTCGACGGGCGCGTTGCGTGCGGGAGCGGATGTCGTCTTCACGGCGCTGCCGGTGGCTGCCCCGCCCGGGGGCAATGGCCGGCGCGGGGTGTACGTCTGCCCGGTTACGATGACGCGATGCGCCGTGGTGGCGCGCGACGGTTCCTCGTATACCGTCCTGACCAAGGCGACGTCCCTGACGGACGCCAGCGGGCGCGCGAGCGCCGCGGTGCAATTCGGCGTAGTGGCCGGCCAGGATTCGGTTGACATCAGCGTGCCGAGCCTGGGGCTCGATCAGGTGGTGCCGTATACAACCCGGGCTGGGGCGCCGGCTCAGCTCACGGCCGCGGTGCGCGATACGGCGGTGTACGTGGGGCGACGGTATGCGCTCGGCGCGTCCATCGCGGATGCATATGGGAACCTGGATTCCGGTGCGGTGCGCATCACGTCCATGGCGCCGGGGATCGCCACGGTGGCGGGCGACACTGTCAGCGCGGCGGGCGTTGGCCGTGCGTCCCTGCTGATCACGGCCGCGGCGGTACCAGGTTCGACGCTGGTGTTCGTGAGTGTGCCGCCCGCAGGCCGCCTGGTCACGTTCGGGTGGGCGCCTGATAAGAGCGGCCTCACGCAGCTCACGCTCGTCAACACCGATGGAACCGGTCGCCGCGTAGTCGCCTCGGTGACGGGTAACAATGGCGTCGCACGCCCCACCTGGACGCCCGCGGGCGACATACTCTTCGAGCAATCACTGCTCGGGAGCGACCCGAGCCTGCAGGTCATCGACACCCTGGGTGTCCGGCACGGTTCGCTGGACAGCACGTTCTCGATGGGCATGGAAGCGGCATTCTCGACGGCGCCGGCGGCCCTGTACTTCTATGGCAAGCCCAGCCAGAGCGGCCCCACCGGGATATATGAAGCCGCCACCGATGGCAGCGCGCCGGTGTTTTTGGTGGCGGGCTTTGCCCCCGCGCCCTCGCCCGATGGGTCGCGCATGGCCTTCGTGAAGAGCATCGGGGGCGTCGACTCGCTCGTGGTGCTCGACAGCCTCAACGGGGCCGCGCATGCGATCGCCCCCGACGTACTGGCCCCGCGCTGGTCGCCCGCCGGTGACTGGATCGGCTTCATTTCGGCCGGCCAGGACACGGTCACCTTTGTTCATCCCGACGGGACCGGCCGGCACACCATCGAATACCGGTTTCTGGATCCTTCCGAGCTCTCGTGGTCGCCTGACGGTGTGTGGGCCGTGGTCGCCAATGATTCCGGTGGCCTCATGATCCTCAGGGCGTCCGACGGCTTGATGATCCCGATCCCCGGGACGGGCGACCTGCTCCAGGCGTCGTGGCGGTGATAACCGGATAGCCGTCGAGCACCTCGGCCGCATTGCGCTTGAGCCCCTTCGCCTTCGCCCGCTTCATCGGCGAGCCCTTGAACGCAGCGCGAAATTCATCTTCGCTCATCGCGAGAATCTCGGCCGCGAGCGCCTGGGCATCCTTCCTCGCAACCACCGCCCGCGCCTCGAACCTCGGCTCCTGCACCGCCCGCGCGAACTTCACGTTCCACGGGCACACCTCCTGACACACGTCGCACCCGTACAGATGCCCGCCCTCGGCGATGGCCGAATGAAACGCGGGCGGAATCTCCCCCTTGAGCTCGATGGTCAGGTAGGAAATGCACTTCGTGGCGTCGAGCACGCCGGGCTCCACAAACGCCTGCGTGGGGCACGCGTCCAGGCAGGCGTGGCAGCTCCCGCAGCGGTCAGTGGCAAAGGGCGCATCGGGCGCCAATGCCAGGTCCAGCAGCAGTTCGCCAATGAAAAAGTACGACCCGAGCTGCGGGTTGATGAGATTCGTATTCTTGCCCATCCATCCGAGCCCGGCTTTGCGCGCCAGGTCACGCTCCAGGATGGGGCCGGTGTCCACATACGCCTTGCCACGCACGTCGTGTCCAACCTCGCGCTCTATCAGCCGGTGCAGCTCGTCCAGCCGGTCCACCATCAATTCGTGATAGTCATCCCCGCGCGCATACCGGGCCACGGGTCCGGCGGGCGCCCTGCCGCCGTAGTCCAGCGCCACCACCACCGCCGAGCACACGCCCTCGAATGGGCGTCGCGTGTCGGCGCGCTTCTCCGCGCCGCGCGCGAGGTACGCCATGGTGCCGTCGTATCCGGCGGCCACCCACCGATCGAAGGCCCCGGCGGTCTCCACGGGGCCCAGCGTCGCGATGCCGGCGAGGTCGAAGCCGAGTGCGTAGGCATGCGCCTTGACGCGCTGCTCGAGCGGGCCGCTCACGACCCACGCACGGCCCAGCGCGCATAGCGCGCGACGTCGGCCGCGGTCGGCACCGCATCGTAATTGCCAAGATCGGTATATGTGCGCCAGCGCATGTACTCGCGTGCCGGCAGCGGCAGGAACGGAAAACGCCTATACCAGTGCCGGTGGCGGAAGCGCCAGCCCACGCGCAACAGGGCCAGTCCGGTGGCAGGGTTCACCACCGACCGGAGCGCGAGGTTCAGGTAGAGCCGCATCCACGCCATGTCCGGAATCTACAGGAACGAGACGCCATCCAGCGACGGTGGCATGTCCAGCCCCAGCGCGGCCAGCGTGCTTGGCATCACGTCCGTGGTCCGCCTGGGCGCGCGCGCCACGGGCCGGTTCACCAGGAGCGGGACCAGCATGTGCTCCCGGTGCAGCGCGCCGTGCGAACTCACGTGCGGAATGGGCTCATATCGCGACCGGAAATCCCAGCCACGCGCGGCCGAGAGGATGATGTCGCCCGACCGGGGCGAGGCCGCCAGGCGCGCGATCTGCACCACGGAATCGGGATAGTCCGTATGACGCGTCGCTTCGTACGCCTCGTCGGCGTCCACGCCCTGCAGGCCGCGCCCCACTCCCAGCGGGTCGCCAATGGCGGGAAAGTACGAGTAGTGGCCGGCAATCAGCGACACCACGCCCACGTCGCCCCGGCGGGACCGCACCTCGCAGCGCTCGGCGTCCACGGGCAGCATCACCAGGTCCACGGACGGACGGCTGAGGAGCATGGAAATCAGCCCCTCGTGGCGCGGCGCGAGCGCCGGCCACCAGGGTCGAGTCCGCCGGTGCAGTTCCAGGTACAGGTGCGCCATCGCGTTGCCGCTCACCATCACTGCCGTCTGGGCAAAGGGCAGCATGACCCACGGGTGCGCCCGCACGCGGTGGCCCATTACCGTGAACAGGCCGGCCAGGTCCTCGTGGCTGGTGACCGGCGAGTGGCCATGGTCGCTCACTATCCACAAATGCATATCCTGCCACCGGCCGTCGCGCTCGGCGTCGGCCCGGATGCGCGCGGCCGTATCGTCCACGATGCGGAGCGCGTCACGCACCGTGGGGTCGCCCTGGCCGCGCGCGTGCGACGCCTTGTCCACGCCCGTGAACGATGCCCAGGTGTAGGCCGGGTGCTCCGTCGCCACGCGGCGCACCACTTCGTCCGCCACCTCGCGATCCACCTCCAGCCACCCGGCGACGTTGCCGGTGAAGTGCGTGTACGCCGCCCGCAGCGCCGAGCGCGCCGTGAGACTTGCCACCCGCTGGGCGGGGGGCAGGCCGCGCGTGATCACGCTCAGCGCGCCCAGGCTGCCGGGTACGAGTTCGAAGATCGTGGGCGCGTCCGCGGCAAGGTCCTGGTCCACCGCGCGGATCTGGTAGCCCACGTAGCTGCGCGAGTAGTCGGGAAAGCTGCACGCCATCCGGTCGCGATCAAACCACCGGATGCCCGGCAACCCGATGGGCCCTGGAAACCGCCCCATGAGAAAGGGCGAATACGCGGGGCCCGTGACCGACGGAAACACCGTGGAGACTTCGTGGAACCCACCCTCGTGCCGGAGGCGGGCGAGTGCGGGCAGGGCACCCGCGTCCATGGCGGCGGCCAGGGTGTCGGGGCGGACGCCATCGGCGAGCAGGACGACAACCGAGGGAGGCATGACGGCTGTTAAGGAAGCAGGCCGGGCGCCCGTGGGCAACACCCGAGGCCGTCCAGCGCGAGGCAGGGCATTCAGACGCCGCGGCCGTGGCCCGCTGGCGCGGACTCGGGCAGAAGACGTAAACTCCGGGGCGCGCGCCATCGGCGCGCCTTTCTTTTTCCCGGACGTTCACGCCCATGTCAGCTTTCAAGCGCAGTGGTCCCCCGGCTCGGCCGAGCCGACGCCAACGTCATCCGCGTCCACCGAAGACGGCGTCGGGAAGGCCTGCCGACATCGAACTGATCCAGAGCGCCGCTGCCGACTCGCTGGCCGGGTTCAGGGAACGCACCGAGGCCGGCCACATTGCCGCCGGCCGCAAGCCGCGTGCGAGCGGTGCGCGGCGTCACATCGACGATGCCATCCGCGACGTGCTCCTGGAAACCGAGGATCACAAGCTGCTGCAGCGAAGCCCGGACCCCACGGACTTCACGCACACCGATCCATGGCGCGTGATGCGGATCATGGGCGAGTTCATCGAGGGCTTCGATGCGCTGGCGGGCGTGCGCAAGGGCGCGACGATCTTTGGCTCGGCGCGCACGCGACCCGACGACCCGCAGTACGTGGCCGCGCGGGAGACCGCGCGCCTGCTGGCCGAAGCGGGCTTTGCGATCATCACCGGCGGCGGGCCGGGGATCATGGAAGCGGCCAATCACGGCGCCAGGCTGGGCGGTGGTCTCTCCATTGGCTGCAACATCGAGTTGCCCTTTGAGCAGAGCGCCAACCCGTACGTCGACAAGCTGGTCAACTTCCGCTACTTCTTTGTGCGGAAGACGATGTTCATCAAGTATTCCGACGCATTCATTATCTTCCCCGGCGGCTTCGGCACGATGGACGAAGCCTTCGAAGCGCTGACGCTCATCCAGACCGGCAAGATCTACCAGTTTCCGGTGGTGTTCTTCGGGAAGCATTACTGGGCCGGGCTCATCCGCTGGATGCAGACGCGCCTGCTGACCGAGGGCAAGATCTCGCCGGGCGACATGGACCTGATGATCATGACGGACGATCCGGCGGAGGCGGCGAGCGTGGTGATCCAGGCGCAGGGCAGCCTGACGCATCCGAAACACGGCGACGGACAGGGGAGGTAGCGCGACATGGCGAAGAAGAAGGTGACCGGCAAGGGAGCCGCGGCGGGCGCGGCGCGACCAGCGCCCGCGGGCAAGCGGGCCTCACCCGCCGGCCCCAAGGCGGCGCAGAAGAAGGCCGCCGAGGAGCGCGAGGCGGCCGGCAAGCAGATTGCCACCGCGGCCCAGAGCCGCTTCCTCAAGGGCGGGCGCATCGATCCGCGTCGCATTGACGGCAGCGAATCCGTGGCCGACCTGGTGGACGGCACCTTCCTGGCCTACAACGCCGCGCGCCTGCGCGAGGCGTGCCAGCTCTTCACGCAGAAGATGCTGGACGACGACGTGACCGTTGGCCTCACGCTCACGGGCGCGCTCACGCCGGCGGGGCTGGGCATGGCGGCGCTGATTCCGCTCATCGAGTCGGGGTTCGTGGACTGGATCATCTCCACCGGCGCCAACCTGTACCACGATACGCACTTCGGGCTGGGGCTGTCCATGCACCGCGGCAATGTGGCGGAGTCGGATATCGTGCTGCGCGAGGAAGGCGTGGTGCGCATCTACGACATCTTCTTTGACTACGACGTGCTGCTCAGCACCGACGCGTTCTTCCGGAAGATCATGACGGGCCGCGAATTCCAGCGGTCCATGTCCAGCGCGGAGTTCCACTGGCTGTGCGGCAAGTACGTGCGCGAACGGGAAAAGGCGCTGGGGCTCCGGCAGAAGTCGCTGCTCTCCGCCGCGTACTCCGCGGGTGTGCCGATCTACACGTCCTCGCCGGGGGATTCGTCAATTGGCATGAACCTCGCGGCGCTGGCCCTTGAGGGGAACAAGTGCGTGATCGACCCCAACCTGGACGTGAACGAAACGGCATCCATCGTGCTGCATGCCAAGCGCTCGGGTGGCCGGTCGGCGGTGCTCATCTCCGGCGGCGGCAGCCCCAAGAATTTCATGCTGCAGACGGAACCGCAGATCCAGGAGGTGCTGGGCATTGACGAAAAGGGGCACGACTTCTTCCTGCAGATCACCGACGCCCGCCCCGACACGGGCGGCCTGTCCGGCGCCACGCCGTCGGAAGCGGTGAGCTGGGGCAAGATCGACCCGGACCGGCTGCCCGACGCGGTGGTGTGCTACCTGGATTCCACCGTGGCGCTGCCCATCCTCACGTCATACGCACACGCGAAACACAAGAAGCGGCCGCTCAAGCGGCTCTACGACAAGCGCGCGGCGATGATGAAGCGGTTGAAGGCGGAGTTCGACAAGGGTCGGGCGTAGCGCCGGCGCCCGCTCGGCGCCCGCGGGCGCGGCGGATTCAGGCTTCGGGCGCAGGCGGGAGCGCGCCCTCACTGTCCGTCACGCGGTCCACATCCCGCAGCTTCCGGTCCATGGCCCGGGCGCGCACCGCAATCTGTTCCACGGCCTCGGTGGCCAGACCCAGCTTCTTCTCGGCGCCGGCCACGGCGTCGCCGAATTTCGCGAACTCAGTGCGTACCGCGCCAAGCAGCCGCCAGACTTCATCAGACCGCTGGGCCAGGGCCATGGAGCGGAAGCCCATCTGCAGGCAATTGAGGAGCGTGGCGAACGTCGTGGGCCCGGCGATCATCACGCGGTACTCCGTGCTCAACGCCTCCACCAGCCCCGGCAGCCGCACGACCTCGGCGAACAGCCCCTCACTGGGCAGGAAGAGGATGGCATAGTCGGTGGTGTTGGGCGGGTCGATGTACTTACTGCGAATGTCATCGGCCGACTTGCGCACCGCGACGCCAAGCGCCTTCTGCGCGGCGGCCACGCCGGGCGCGTCGGCGCGCTCCTGCGCCTCGGACAGCCGGGCATAGTCCTCGGCGGGAAACTTGCTGTCCACGGGTAACCACATGCCGGCGTCGCTGCCTTGCGCCGGGATGCGGATGGCAAACTCGACGATGGCGTCGCGCAGCGGGTTGGGTTTCACGTTGCGGGCAAACTGGTCCTGCGTCAGCAACTGCTCCAGCAGG
The DNA here is from genome assembly GCA_035700805.1 of Gemmatimonadaceae bacterium. Classification (GTDB taxonomy): domain Bacteria; phylum Gemmatimonadota; class Gemmatimonadetes; order Gemmatimonadales; family Gemmatimonadaceae; genus JAGWRI01. The sequence goes on from DASSOG010000048.1 coordinate 47,168, forward strand.
CCCTGGAGCTGCCACTCGCCCAGCACGCCGCGCGTTTTGACGTTGGTGAGCACGCTCTGAAGGGCGCCCACGCTCTTGGCGAGCGACTGCATTTCGCCCAGGCCGCGCTGCACGTCCGCCAGCCGGTGGCTCAGCGTTTCGGTCACGCGCGCCAGGGACGCGGCGGTTTCCTCGCGATTGCGGCCCAGTTCTTCGCGTACGAGCTGTTCCCCGCGCTCGAGGCCGTGTTGCAGTTCGGCCAGCCGCTGCTGTGCCGCCGCGCCGTGCGAGGCGCGTGTGTTGACCAGGATCACGAGGAGCAGCGCCACGGTTACGGCCAGCAGCACGAGCATGACAATCAGGAGCGAATTCATGGTGATTCAGGGGTTGTGGCGGTCGGGAAGTGATGCGGCTGGCTTTTCCGGCGGGCCGGGTATACAATGAGTTCATGCACATTGCCGCCCGAACCACAGTGATTGCCAGCGTCCTCCGACCGGAGCGGCGGTAGCGCAGGAGTGTGCGGGATTTGTCGCAGCTTCGGCGCCCGGCCACTCAGCCGGGCGCCTTCGTTTTATCCCCTAGCACAGCGTGCCATGATCGAAGAACTCAAGGAAAAACTGAGCCAGGAGGCCGAGCGCCTCCAGTACGAGCTCAACGTGACACTGCCCGGCGAAATCCGGAAGGCGGTGGAGCTCGGCGATCTCCGCGAGAACAGCGAGTACAAGGCCGCGCTGGAACGGCAGCAGTTTGTGCAGGCGCGCCTGGGGCACCTGCACGAGCGCCTGAGCAAGCTGTCGTCCATCGATCCATCCCAGATCCCCACTGATAAAGTGGGGCTGGGTTCGCGCGTCGTCGTGCAGGACAAAAAGTCCAAGGCGCGCGAGACCTACGAAATGGTCTTTGGCGATGCGACGGACTTCGAGGACGGCCACGTGACCATGGCCTCGCCCATTGGGCGTGCGCTGCTGGGCAAGGCCGTGGGTGACGACGTGGTGCTGCGCCTGCCGGCCGGGGTCAAGAACCTGGTGGTGGTGGAGCTGCAGACCATCCACGACGACGTGGCAGTCAAGAAGTAGGCGCCGCGGTGGTCCCGGTCCGACGGGCGTCAGCCCGTTGGACCGTTGGGCGTGGAACCGCCGGGAGTGAGGAGGCGGGCCGCGACGGCTTGCATCTGCTCCAGACGCCGGCGGGCCCATCCGGGCAGCCGGAGCGCGGTGCCTGCGGCCACGGCCAATCCGGTGGCGCCCATCATGGTTCCGAATATGACGTCTCCGGGATCAAGGGCCGTCCGGGCGAAGGCATGGGCGATGATCACGATGCCCAGCACGGTGAACATCCCGCCCATCAGCACCAGGATGGGGGTGTCCCCCTTGTAGGTGCGCATGCGCAGGCGCTCCCCGTGCTCGCCGGGTTCCAGGTACACGTGCAGGTTGCCGTTTGTCCACTGCCGCAGCCGGCCGTCATGGCTCAGGGCGCCCTTTGCGTCAAAGGTCTGGCGCAGGTTGGCCACGAGCCGCTCCCATTCGGCGTCATCCAGCGTTCGCCCCAACTCCACGGTGTGCGACACGGCCACTGGCAGGCCGAGCCACTTCCGCCGGCTGATCGAGCCGTTGCCGTCCAGCGCCTGGGCTGCGCGGTTAATCAGTTCGGGGGCGATGCCCACTTCACGGCCAATCTCCCGCAGTTCCACCAGCGTCATCCCCTGCCCCGGGGGCAGGGGTGTCCGTTCCGGGGTGGTCGCTTCCGTGGCCGTCCGGAAGATCTCCGCGATCTCGCCTTCGTTGTATCTGCGTTCTGTCATCAGTCCAGGAAGGTAGAAGGGATGGAGGCGCACCACACTCAGGTGCCGACCCCCGCATCCACGCCGAAGATTCGTGCCACATCCGTGGCGTACCGCTGCACCTCGGCGGCGGCATCACCGGGAGTCCAGCCGAGCAGGGGCGCGATGTACGCGGCGGCCTCCGCGGCCAGCGATTCGCCATGGTCCCGCGTTTCGTATGCCAGCTTGGTGCGCCGCATGAACACGTCGCTCAGGTTGTATGCATGCTCGCGCTCCACCGCCCAGGCAAAGTCGCCCCAGCGCCAGCGCAGTCCCGGAACCACGAGGCGTGCCCGCACGGGTTCGGCCGCGCAGAAGGCCTCGCGCTCGGCGGTATCGTCGGGAAAGGGCGCGTGCGCCGTGGTACACACGCCGCCGGCGTGCAGGCGCCGGCCCACCACATCCACCACCTGCTGCGCCATGATGCGGAACGTGGTGAGCTTGCCGCCGGTAATCGTGACCACGCCGGCGGGCGTGACGTGAATGGCGTGCTCGCGCGAGGCGGAGTTGGGTGAATCACCCGTGGCGGCCACGAGCGGGCGGATGCCCGCCCATGCGGTCACCACGTCGGATCGTTGCAGTCGCGCGGCCGGGAAGAAGAAGTTGGCCGCAGCCAGCAGGTACGCCACGTCCGCCTCGGACGGGCGCACCTGGTCGGGGCTCGCATCAGTGAACGTGTCCGTGGTGCCAAACACCGTGAAGGCGCCGGCAGGGAGCGCGAACATCACGCGGCCGTCGGTGGGAGAGAGCAGCGTGAGCGCCGCCTCGTTGCCCACTCGCTCCTGTGGCACCATGATGTGCGTGCCCTTGCTGCCCCGTACATGCGGCCCGTCGGCCGCGCCTTCCATCCGGCGCACCTGGTCGCTCCAGGGGCCGGTGGCGTTCACCACGGCCCGCGCGACAACGTGGGTGGACTGGCGCGTCAGGCGATCCACCAGGTGCGCACCCGTCACCCGGCCGGCGTCCATCACGAATTCGTCCACCGATACGTGATTGAGTACGGTGGCGCCGGTGCGCTCGGCGTCCAGCACGTTGGCCAGCGTGAGCCGCGCGTCGTCGGTGGCGGCGTCGTAGTACGCCACGCCACCCCGCAGCCCCTCGCGCGCCAGCGCCGGTTCCTCCGCGGCGGTGGCCCGCGCGGACAGCGGGCGATGCCGGTGGACGTTGCGGAACATGGCCAGCGCGTCGTACAGGGTGACGCCGGCGCGCACCTTCCACAGCGGCACGCGCGCGCCGCGGTACACGGGCCACACGAAGCGCAGCGGGCGCACCAGGTGCGGAGCCAGGCGGAGCAGCCGCCGGCGTTCGGCGCTGGCCTCGAACACCAGCTTGAACTGCGCGTGCTCCAGGTAGCGCAGGCCCCCATGGATGAGGCGCGAACTGCGGCTGGACGTGCCCGAGGCAAAGTCATCGCGGTCCACCAGCAGCACATGGAGCCCGCGACGGGCCGCGTCGCGCGCAATGCCCGCGCCGGTGACGCCACCGCCGATTACGAGGACATCGAATACGCCACCGGCGGCGGGCAACCGGGATCGGGGCGTCATTCGAAGATGAATAACAGGGCGCGCACGGTGAGGAACACCACGATCACCGACAGCAGCGAGATGTCCACGGCCGCCGGCCCCAGGGAGAGCGACCCGACCAGGAGGTCGAGCTGGATGCGCGGCCCGGACTGCCAGGTGAGCCCGGACGTGAAGATCTGCTTCACCACGCCGCTCGGCAGCAGCACGCGCGCCAGATTCTGCAGCGCCGCCCCGAAAATCATGCCCAGCGGAATGCCCACCCACAGCACGATGCGCCGCCTGTTCCGGGCGGCGCCCCTGGACGGCAGTTGCTGTTCATGGGAGGGCATGCGTTCAATCTGGGGGACCCGACCGCTTCGCGCGAGCTTTGCAGGGCTACCCGGGCCGCCTAACTTGATGCCATGCCGACTGTCGGGAGCGGTCGCCGGGTGGCGATCATCGCGGGTGTCCGGACGCCGTTCACGCGGGCGGGCACGGCGCTCCGTTCACTGAGCGCCATCGAGCTCGGCCGGCTCTGCGTGGCGGAGCTGCTGCACCGGGCGGAGCTGGACGGTTCCCAGGTGGAGTCCCTGGTCTATGGCACCGTCGTACACTCGGTGATCGAGCCGAACATCGCGCGCGAGGTGTCCCTCATGCCCGCGTTCCCCAAGGGCGTGGAGGCGTACACGGTCAGCCGGGCCTGCGCCTCGGCCAACCAGGCCATCACGGACGCGGCCGACCAGATTGCCCTGGGCCACCGGGACATCGTGATTGCCGGGGGCGCCGAGTCGCTGTCGAACGTCCCCATCCTGCACTCGCGCGGCATGTCCAACGCGCTCGTGGCGGCATCGCGCGCTAAATCACTGGGCCGCAAGCTGAACGCGCTGGGCCGCATTACGCTCCGGGACTTCGTGCCCATCACGCCGGCCATCGCCGAGCCCACCACAGGCGAGACGATGGGCCAGAGCGCGGAAAAGATGGCCAAGATCAACCGCATTCCCCGCGAGGAGCAGGATCAGCTGGCGCTGCGTTCGCACCGGCTGGCCGCCGTGGGCACGCAGGATGGCCGGTTGACCGCGGAGATTGCCACGGTGTGGGTGCCGCCCAGGTATGACGTCGCGCTGTCCAGCGACAATGGCATCCGTACCGACACGAGCATCGAACAGCTCCGCAGGCTCCGCCCGGTATTCGACACCCGGTATGGCACGGTGACCGCGGGCAACTCGTCTCCCCTCACGGATGGCGCCAGCGCCGTGCTGCTCATGAGCGAGGAGCGCGCGCAGGCGCTGGGCTACGCGCCGCTGGCCTTCATCCGTTCGTATGCCTACGCGGCGGTGGATCCCGCCGAGCAGTTGCTGATGGCGCCGGTGCTGGCCGCGCCGGTGGCGCTGCAGCGGGCGGGGCTCACGCTGGCCGACATGGACCTGGTGGAGATGCACGAAGCCTTCGCGGCGCAGGTGCTCTGCAACCTGCGCGGGCTCGAATCACGGGAATGGGCCGAGCGCGCCGGATTCACGGAACCCGTGGGCGAAGTGGACCGGTCGAAGCTCAACGTGATGGGCGGGTCCGTTGCCATCGGGCATCCGTTTGGCGCCACGGGCGGGCGCATCCTCACGACGCTGGCCAACGAGCTGGCGCGGCGCGGCGGGCAGTTCGGGTTGATGACTGTGTGTGCCGCCGGCGGGCTCGGTCATGCCATGGTGATTGAACGCGCATGACGATCCCCGCATCCATGATCCGGCAGGAGCGCCTGGACGGCGTGCTCGTGCTCACGCTCGACCAGCCGGGCGAGCCGGTGAACAAGCTCACGCAGGCGCTGGGTGACGAACTCTCGGCGGTGATCGCCGGGATCGATCGCGACTCGGCGGTGCGCGCGTGCGTGCTCATGAGCGGCAAGCGCGACTCGTTCATTGCCGGCGCGGACCTTGAGCAGTTCCTGGGGTTCCAGCGCGAGCTGGACGCGGCGCGCGCCAGCCAACTGGGGCAGGAGGTGCTGGGCGCGCTGGCCGGGCTGGGCGTGCCGGTGGTGGCGGCCATCCACGGCGCGTGCCTGGGCGGCGGGCTGGAGCTGGCGCTGGCGTGCCGCTACCGCATCTGCACCGAGCATCCCAAAACGATAATGGCGCTCCCGGAGGTGCAGCTTGGCCTCATCCCGGGCATGGGCGGGACGCAGCGCCTGCCGCGGCTGGTGGGCGCGCGGGCGGCGCTGGACATGATCCTCACCGGCAGGAACGTGCACCCCCGCAGGGCGCTGCAGCTCGGGCTGGTGGATGAGGTGGTGCATCCCGCCATCCTGCGCGACATCGCCGTGGCGCGGGCGCTGGAGCTGGCCGACCGGTCGCGACGGCCGTCGCGGCGCGGGCGTGGCGCCGGCGTGGCCGGGGCGTTGCTGGATACCAACCGCGCGGGGCGCGCGCTGGTGTTCCGCAAGGCGCGGAAGCAGGTGCTGGCGCGGACGCACGGGCAGTTCCCGGCCCCGCTGGCCGCGTTGCGCGTGGTGCAGGCCGGGCTGGAGCGCGGCATGGCCGAGGGGTTGCGCGAGGAATCGCGCGAGTTTGGCGAGATGGCCATGACCGACGTCTCGCGCCAGCTCATCTTCCTGTTCTTTGCCACCACCGCGCTGAAAAAGGATCCGGGCGTGGCGCCGCCCGCGCCCGTGGCGACGCCGGTGCGCAAGCTGGGCGTGCTGGGCGCCGGGTTCATGGGAGCGGGAATCGCGGCGGTGGCCGCGCAGCGCGGCACCGTGGTGCGCCTCAAGGACACCGATACCGCGCGGGTGGGACGGGGGCTGGCGGGGGTGCGCGCGGTGCTCCACGAGTCGCTGGGCCGGCGGCGCATCACGCGGCAGCAGTTTACCGACCAGTTGGGGCTGGTGAGCGGCACCACCACGTACGCCGGCTTCGGCAGCGCCAGCCTGGTGATCGAGGCGGTATTTGAGGACCTGGAAGTCAAGCACCAGGTGCTGCGCGAGGTGGAGCCCTCGCTGGGCGCCGAGGTGGTGTACGCGTCGAACACCAGCACCATTCCCATCGCGCAGATCGCGGAGGCGGCGCGGCGCCCCGAGCGTGTGCTCGGTATGCACTTCTTCTCGCCCGTGCACAAGATGCCGCTGCTGGAAATCGTGGCCGCGCGCCGCACGTCGCGGGAGGCCGTGGTGACCGCGGTGGAATACGGCCGCGCGCTGGGCAAGACGGTGATTGTCGTGAACGACGGTCCAGGGTTTTATACAACACGCATATTGTCCGCGTACATCAACGAGGCCGGGCTGCTGCTGGAGCAGGGTGTGCCCGTGGACCAGGTGGATCGCGCGCTGGTGGAGTTCGGGTTCCCCGTGGGGCCGCTCACGCTGCTGGACGAAGTGGGAATTGACGTGGGAGGCAAGGTGGGCGGCGTGCTGTCGCAGGCGTTTGCGAACCGGATGCAGGCGTCGCACGCGCTGCGGGTGGTGGCCGCGTCGGGGCGCACGGGGCGCAAGGGTGGGTCCGGCTTCTACAAGTACGACCGGCGCGGCCGGAAGGGCGCGGTGGATCCCACCATTTACGGGCTGATTGGCGCGGGTGGGCAGCCGTTGCCAATGTCAGGCGGCGAGATCGTGGAGCGGTGTACGCTGGCCATGCTCAACGAGGCCGCGTACTGCCTGCAGGAGGGCGTCCTGCGCTCGGCGCGGGACGGGGATGTGGGCGCCGTATTCGGCCTGGGGTTCCCCCCCTTCCGCGGCGGCCCGTTTCGCTACATAGATTCGACTGGCGCCGATGAGATCGTCCGTCGACTGGAGGACCTGAACGGCAGGTACGCGCCGCGCTTCGCGCCCGCTGACCTGCTGATTGACATGGCCCGGTCGCACCGCCGGTTCTATCCGGCCGACGGAAAGCCCGTCTGACGCCCCGCGGCCCGCAGTGGGCCGCGGAACTGTGACTCCACCCCCAATGGCAAGGTCAGAGCGAATGGACACACGCGCTGACGCGTTGATCGTCCAGCAGGTGCTGGCGGGCGACGTCGATGCGTTTGCCGTGCTCGTGGCGCGCTATCGCGAGAGCTGTGCCCGGTATGCCATGCACATGCTGGGTAATCGCGAGGACGCCGACGAGGCGCTGCAGGACGCATTCGTGCGGGCGTATCGGGCGCTGGGGCGGTGTGAGGATCCCGACCGGTTCGGGGCGTGGCTGTTTCGCATCCTGGTGAACCGGTGCCGGACGGCGGGCGCGCGGCGGGCGCGGCGGGCGCAGACCTTCCTGTCGGATGAAGGCGCGTTGCTCTCGGCGTCGGAGCCGCATCCGGCGGAGCAGTGGGCGTGGCGGGAGGAAATCGAACGGGCGCTGTCCGCCCTGCCGGCCGAGCAGCGGGAGGCATTCCTGTTGAAGTATGTGGAAGGGTTGGGCTACGATGAGATGGCCGAGTTGACCGGGGTGGGCGTCTCGGCGCTGAAGATGCGCGTCATGCGGGCGTGCGATCGCTTGCGTGTGCTGTTGAAGGAGGTTCGCAGTGCCTGAGATCGACCACAACAAGCTGGACGAAGTGGTGTCCGAATTGCGCCGCCCCACTCCCCTGGACGCGTCGTTCGACCGCCGCGTGATGCGCGCCATCCGGGCCGTGGCCATGCGGCCGTTGCGCCTGATCTCGCCGCTCATGCCCATGCCGCGCTGGCGCGTGTGGTCCGCCTTTGCCGCGGTGGCGGCCGGCATGCTGGCCGTGTCGGTGATTCCCGCGTTCCGGTCCAACCCGGCGCAGCCCGTGCAGTTCGTGCTCGTGGCGCCCGAGGCCAGCACCGTGCAGGTGGTGGGTGACTTCAATGGCTGGAATGCCCGCCATGCCGCCTTTGCCGCGGAGAATCGTGGTGGTGGCGTGTGGACCGTGACCGCGCCCATTCCCCCGGGGCATCATCGTTACGCCTTCCTGGTGGACGATTCCCTGTGGGTGCCCGATCCTACCGCGCCGCGCGTGGCGGACGAAGACTTCGGCCATCCCAATTCGGCGCTGGTCGTCGAATCCGCGCGCTGATGCGGTGGTTCCTGGGCGTCGTGGCCCTGTCGGCCATGGCCGTGGCCGCGTCGGCCCAGGAGGCGTGGCGGGCCCGGCTGGATTCCGAACTCGACGCCGCTACGCGGGTGGCCGTGCTGGCCATGGTGGACTCGGCGCGTGTGGCGCGGCTGCCGGCCATGGCGCTGGTGAACAAGGCGCTGGAAGGGGCCGGCAAGCGTGCGAGCGGCGCCCAGATCGTGGCGGCCGTGCAGTCGCTGGGGGGTGAGCTGCGCGCGTCGCGCACCGCGCTGGGGCATGCGTCGCGGCCCGACGAAATCACCGCGGGCGCGCACGCGCTGCACGCCGGGGTGGACGCCAACGCGCTCGGCAAGTTGCGGCGCGTGTCCGTGGGGCGGGAACTCACCACGCCGCTCACCGTGCTCACCGACCTGGTGGCGCGCGGCGTGCCGCCGGCCGCGGCGTCAGATGCCGTGATCACGCTGACGCAGGCCGGGTTGCGGGACGCGGGGTTCAGCAAGTTCCAGCAGGCCGTGCGATTAGACATTGATCATGGCGCGGATCCCGCGTCGGCGACCAGGATCCGGGCCCGGGGAGCGGTGATCGGGCGGGGCGGGGCGCCGCGGGGGTGAGGGAATGCGGTAGGTTGCAGTATGCCGGCTGCTTCCCCGCGAACGATCGCATGATCGGCGCTACTGACACCGTAGGCTCGGAGTGCGTACGCGCCGGCCCGCTGTTGCTCTACGACGGCGGATGCGCGCTCTGCAACGGCACGGTGCGCTTTGTCCTCCGCCGCGAACGCGCGCACATGCTGCGCTTTGCCCCGCTCGAGGGACGCACGGCGCGCGGCGTGATCGGGCGTCATCCGGAGATCGCCGGGCTCGACTCGGTGGTCTGGGTCAGCGACCCGGGCGCGCCGGGCGAACTGGTGCGCACCGGCTCGGACGCCGTGCTGGCGCTCGCCCGCTATTTGGGCGGCCCGTGGCGCGCGCTGGCCGTATCCCGGATCCTGCCGCGATCGTGGCGGGATCGCCTCTACAACTTCGTGGCTCGAAACCGGCACTGCGTGGTGGGACCAGGGCACCCGGCGGCGCCTTCGGACGACGCGCGCGTGCGCGGACGCTTCCTACTCGACTGACCCGCCCGGCGCGTCGAGCGCGGCCCTGACTGCCTCGGCTAGTGTCTGGACGCCGAACGGCTTGGCCAGGAACGCAAACTCATCGGCGCCAGGGGCCGCTCGGCCGTCGGCGCCCGACGTGAGCAGGATGCGCACCGAAGGGAGCAATTGCCGCAACTGCCGCGCGACCTCCGCGCCGTGACCGTCGGGAAGATTCACATCCAGTATGGCCAGGTCAGGCGGCGGGTCCAGCATGCGCGCGGTCTCGACGGCTTCCGCCGCGGTTCCCACGGCGTGCACGCTGTAGCCACGGCTTACGAGAATGCGCATCGCCAGGCTGCGCAACGCGTCCTGATCCTCCACCACCAGCACGGTCTCGCCGCCGCGTGTCTCCCTCGGGATGTCCGCCGGATCAGGGGTGGGCAATTCCGCTGCCGTATGTGGCAGGAAAACCCGGAAGCTCGAACCGTGCCCAACTTCGCTTTCCACCGTGATGAATCCGCCGCACCGTTCCACGATGCCGTAGCTCGTGGCCAGGCCCAGCCCCGTGCCCTTGCCCCGTTCCTTGGTGGTGAAGAAGGGTTCGAACAGCCGCTCGCGCACGTCGTCGGGAATGCCGGTGCCGCTGTCGGTGGCCTCGATCACCACCCAGGCGCCGGGTCGAGCTCCGGCCGGCGTCGCTTCAGCATCGAATGCCTGATTGCGCGTGGCCAGGCGCAACGTGCCGCCGTCGGGCATGGCGTCGCGTGCGTTCGCGGCCAGGTTGGTCACCACCTGTTCCAGCTGCTGACGATCCGCGTTCACCATGCCCAGGTCCGGGGCGAGCTCCATCTGCAACTGCACCCGATCGCCCACCACTCGGCGCAGCAGCCGATCCATCTGCATGAGCAGGAGGTTGGGATTGAATACCGTTGGCTCGTCCTTCTGTCGCCGAGCGACCGTGAGGAGCTGCCGGGTGAGCGTGGCGCCGCTGCTGGCGGCGTGCTGCACGCTCTCCAGCATGGCGCGCGTGCGCTGATTCACGTCCGACGCCCGGAGGGCCAGCTCCACTTCGCCCAGGATCACCGCGAGCAGGTTGTTGAAGTCGTGCGCCATGCCGCCGGCCAGGCGTCCGATGGCGTCCAGCCGCTGGGTTTCCCGCAGGTGCTCCTCGATGCGACGCCGCTCGGTGATGTCCTCGTACACCGCCAGGAACCCGGTGGTCGCGCCGTCCGGACCCGTCAGCGGGGCCTGGCTGAGGCGCGTATATACGAGTTCACCGTTGCGCTTGCGGCGCGCCACTTCGAAGCCCACGAAAGACTCGCCGCGGAGTGACGAGTCCTGGAGCTGGTGCTCGGGCAGGGCTGACTCCGGCGGGATGATCGGCGGGACGCGTCCCATGACCTCCGACGACTTCCACCCGAACAGTCGCTCGGCGGCCGGGTTCCAGAGCGTCACGCGCCGGTCGCGATCGTAGGTGATGATGGGCAGCGGCGATGCGTCGAATGTGGCCCGCAGCACCTGTTGCGTATGCGCGAGTTCCGCTTCGGTGCGCCGCAGCTTCCATCGGCCCTCCGCCGTGCGGAGCGTCCTCACCAGTTGCTCGGGCTCAATGGGCTTGAGCAGGTAGTCGCATTCCTCGTCGCGCACCGCGCGGATGACCGACTCCACGCTGGCGTTTCCCGTGAGGATTACCACTTGCAGGTCGGGGTTGAACATGCGCAGCTCGTGCGTCAGGTCGAGCCCATTCATGTCGGGCAGCCGCAGGTCCACCACCGCGACAATCGCGGCGGGGGTCAGTCGCTGCGCCATCTCGACCGCCGCCCGGCCGTTCGCGGCGGCGTGCGTCGAGAACCCGTGGAGCTGCAGGATGTCCGCGGTCGTGGTGCGCAGGGCATCATCGTCGTCCACCAGCAGGACGGGCGTGCTCGTCGGGTCAGCCAATGGAATGGTCATTCAGAATTCTCAGGAGCTCGTCGACTGGAATGGGCTTCAGGAACGCGGCATCCACCAGCCCGGCCGGCGCGTCGCGAACGGTGTCGGACAGGGCGGCGGAGTGGCCACTGTACAGCACCAGCAGCACCGACGGGTTGGCGTCGCGGATGGCCACCAGGCTCGACGGCGGATCCACGCCGGGAAGCTTGAGATCCAGGATGACCGCGCTCGGCGTCCGGGATTCCATCCGATTCAGGGCTTCGTCCAGGGACCGCGCCTTGGTGGTCGCGATGCCGCGTTCGCCCAGCACGTCGGTCAAGGTGTCGAGGTACGCGGGGTCGTCGTCCACCACCAGCACGGTGCGCGATTCGCGGGCCGCGGACTCGAGCAACTCCAGCAGGTCGCCCATCTCCACTGGTTTGCGCAGGATCTTCAGGGCACCCTCACGCTCGGCCTGTGCCAGCAGGTCCTGCGCGGCGTATGCGGTCATGAGGATGACGCGAACGCCGGGACGGCGGCGCTTGATTTCGCGCAGCGCCGCCACGCCGTCCACCTTGGGCATGCGGACATCCATCAGCACCACGTCCACGGCGTGGGCCTCGGCCAGGTCCGCTGCCTCCGCGCCGTCGTATCCGCGCACCGCCTCCCATCCGTGCAGTTCCATGATGTCGCATAATGTCGTGACCATCGAGCGGTCATCGTCCACCACCAGGATGCGCTTGCTCATGCGGCCTTCACCATTTTCAGGGTGAACGTAGCCCCCGCGCCGGGCGTGCTCTCGACCGTGAGCGTGCCCCCATTGGCTTCGGCCAGCGAGCGTGAGACGGACAGGCCGAGCCCGATGCCACGGGCCTTGGTGGTGAACAGCGGGTCGAATATCCGGGTCAGGTGGTCCGTGGCGATGCCGGGTCCCGTGTCGCTCACGCGCAGGCTGACCGCACCCGACTCCTCCAGCCAGGCAATGCCCAGCGTGCCACCGGTGTCCTCCATGGCCTGCGCCGCGTTCGTGAAGAGGTTCAGGACGACCTGGCCGATCTGGACTGGATCGACACTCACCACCGTCGCCGGGTCGCCCTGCCGCTCCACCGTGATGGACGGCGGGATTGACGCCCGCCGCAACTGGTCGTCCACCAGCGTGCCCATGGCCAGCGGTTCGCGCTGCGGCGCCTTTACCCGGGCAAAGTCCAGCAGGTCGGCCACGATCTTTTCCGACAGCGAGATCTGCGATTTGAGGATATGCAGATATTCCGCCGTCTTGGGGCTGGGCGAGGCCATCGTCGCGTCCAGGAAGTACACGACGTTGGACATGACGCCCAGCGGATTGCGCAATTCGTGTCCCACGCTGCTGGAGAGCTGGCCCAGCGTGGCCAGCCGCTCCCGGCGCACATTTTCCTCCTGCGCCCGCTGGAGCTCGGCGGTCCGGGCCTCCACCTGCTGTTCCAGGTTCTCGTGGGCCGCCCGCACGTTGCCGGTCATTATGGCGAAGGCGCGGGAGAGCCGGCCCAGCTCGTCGTCGCGCTCGATGGGCAGGGGCGGGCGGTCAAGGTCTCCGGCGCTGATCGCCTCCGCGGCCTCCGTGAGGCGGCTGAGCGGGCGGGTGATGCCGCGGCTCATCCACCACCCCAGCAGGGCGCCCACCAGCACCACGAGGGCGGCGACGGCGGCAAACCGGCCGAGCAGCGCATGGAGAGGGCCGATCACACGCGTCGCGTTGAACTCGAACGCCAGCACCAGCGGCGAGTTGGGAATGCGCTGGGCGACCGAGAGTTTTGGCTGGCTGTCGCGGACATACGTGACCAGACCGCTGCCGGGTGGTGGACGCTGTACCGCGCCGCGCATGTCGGTCCACAAGGAGCCGTCGGCGTTGCCCAGCAAGTACGTGCCGTCCGAGCCAATCAACTGGGCGACCGTGGTCAACTGGCGCAACGCCGCCGCATTCCGCGTTTCGGCGGGCCGCACCTCGGCCAGTTGACCGATCACGCGGCCGTCGCGCACGATATTGCCCCGGAGTTCGTAGACGACAAGTCCGTTGCGTTCGTACAGGCCGCTTACGGCGTTGGTGTCCAGTGTACGTGCCGCCAGCCGGCCAGCGTCGGCGGTGGTATCCGACGTGGCCGGCTTGCCAACCGAGAGCATCACGCGCCCATCGGCATCGCGCAGTTCCGTCGCGATTACGGCAGCCGTATCGCGACTCAGCAGAGCCATCATCGTGTGGGCGGCCGCGATCGTACGGCCGGGCCGGGCGTTCAATTGGGCGGTGAACGCGGGGTCCCTGGCCAGTGAGCCCAGGGCATGGGCGCGGGTTTCGAGGTTGGCGCCAATGCCCGGCGCAAACTGCGCCGCCATGGTGGTCAGGCGCAGTTCGGCGGCCCGCATTAGTGATGACTTAACTGTGCGATATGCCAGGCCGGCGAACACCGCCACGCCGGCGAAGATGAGCAACCCGATTAGAGCGGGGAGGCGGCGGCGGAGCGAAGATTTCTGGCTGGGCAGGGACGGGATCCTCACGACCTCGTGGGTGGCGCGCGCATCCGGTCCGGCGCACGATTACGGTGGGGTGTGCGCTAATATGACGCCGTGGCAACTGGCTTGGGAACCCTTTCTTGTATAGTCCCCGGCGACCGACCGCGCCGCCGTGCTACTGTCAAGCATCTTGACACTGTCAAGAATCACGTCGCCTGAACGCGCCGACTCAAATCGTCTGTTTAACCCGTTGCTATGGGGCAAGATGGCGGCGCGAAAGGACACGTTTCCGCGGGACGCTGCGAAAATTATGATGCACCAGCCCGCGTCAGACTGCGATCGTCATGCGTCAGACTCGTGCGCTGGCCGGCTACTCTTCCCGCAACGCGTCCATCGGATCCACGCGGGACGCCCGCCACGCGGGGCGCAGCGCCGCCCCAATTGCCACGGCGCCCAGCACCAGGACGGAGAGGGTAATCGTGAACGGGTCCGTGGGGGTCATGCCGTACAGGAAACTTCCCACGTATCGCGTGGTGGCGAGTGCGAGCAGCAAACCGCCCGCCAGCCCGATGGCCACCAGCTTGCCGGCCTCGCCCACGATCATCTGCACCACGCTCGGTCCCGCGGCGCCCAGCGCCATGCGAATGCCGATCTCGTTGCGGCGGCGCGTCACGGTATATGACATCGTGCCATAGAGTCCGATCACCGCGAGCAGCAGCGCGATCGCTCCGAAGAAGCCGGACAGCGTGGCCAGCAGGCGGGGACGCGTGAGCGAGTCCTCGATCTGGTCGTCGAGCGAGCGGAACTCCAGCGAGATGCTCGGGCTCATGCGCGCGGCGGTGGCCTTGATGGCTGGAACGAGCGCGCCCGAATTTCCGGCGCCGCGCACCACGTAGCTGATCACGGCTGGATTGAAGCCTCCCTGACCAAGCGGCACGTAGATGGTGGCGGTCGGCTTCTCGCTCAGTGATGCATACTTCTCGGTGGCCACCACGCCGATGATCTCCGTGGAGGGACCGTCCGTATCGCCGAACTTCGTGTGATAGGTGTGGCCAATCGGATTCTCGCCGTGAAACAGTTGGTCCACCGCCGCCTGGTTCAGCACCGCCACGTTCGGCGCGCCCGGACGCGTGTCGGCCTCGGTGAACACCCGCCCCATCAACAGCGGCGTGCGCATGGTGGAGAAGTAGCCGTCGCTCACCTGGTTGAAGTACGACATGGGCAGCTTGCCGTCGGGGGGCGGGTATCCCGGAATGACCACGAAGTCGTTCCACGACGTGCCGCTCGTGGGCGTGATGAACGCGGCCGCCGCCGCCGCCACGCCGGGTGCCTGCCGCAGGTTGCGCACCATCTGGTCCTGGTAGTTGAGCAGCAGTGCAGAGGCGCTGTCCTTGCCGGCGGTCAGCCTGGAGAAGTTCATGTCCACCAGGAGCACGCCTCGGCTGTCGAACCCGGTGTTCTGTGTTACGAGTTTGCGAAAGCTGCCGAGCAGCAGCGCCGCCACGGTCACCAGTCCGAGCGAGAGGGCCACCTGGCCCACCACCAGGGCGCGGCCGGCGCGGTAGCGCGTGTCGCCGCTCACGATCCCGCGGCCACCCGACTTCATCGCCGCCTGCGGGTCCACACGGGTGGCGCGCCAGGCCGGCAGCAGGCCGAACAGGAGCGCCGTCAGCACCGCGACGCCGACAGTAAAGGCAAGCACGCGCCCGTCGAGTCCCACGTCGAGGGCCAGCGGCTCGCCGCGCACCGAGATCACGCCCACCAGGCTCCGGGCCGCCCAGCGCGCGAACAGCACGCCCAGCGCGGCGCCGATGAGGGCGAGCAGGGCGCTCTCGGTGAGCAGTTGTCGCACCACGCGTCGACGGCCCGCACCGATGGCCAGGCGAATCGAGATCTCCCGCTGCCGAGCGGCTCCGCGGGCCATCAGCAGGTTGGCGATGTTGGCGCAGGCGATGAGCAGCACCACGCCCACGGCGGCGAGCAGAAAGTAGAGGGCGGCCTGGTAGTTGCTGCGCGCGCCGGAGATTCCGGTGGGCGACGGCAACGCACCGAGCGTGCGCTTGAGGTACTCAGTCTTGCTGTCCGCTCCCCAGTGCTCGGGCAGCGTTGCCTTGAAGATGCCCGGCGCGGCGACGGCGAGCGCCGCGTTCACCTGCGCCGTGGACAGTCCCGGCTTTGGCCGCGCGAACAGCCGGAGATACCACCGTGAGCGGATGTCGAGGACGGTGGGGCCTTCGAAGATCGCTTCGCCGCACAGCGGGGTGTAGATCTCCGCGTTCAGCCCGACCTCCATGCCATCGAATCCGGCGGGCACCACGCCGGCCACGGGAAACGGGTGTCCGTTGAGCGACAGCGTCTGGCCGACGGCGTTGGCGGCGCTGCCGAACTGGCGCTGCGCAAATCCGGTGCTCACCACCGCCACACCGGGGCATCCGCGCACGTCGTCGGACGGCTGGATCAGGCGACCCGCAGCGGCATGAATTCCAAGCGTACGGAAGGCGTCACCGCTCACCTCGGCGCCGTTGACGTACCGGACCTCGCCGGCAGGTGAGAGGTTGTACCGATGGCCGGCATACGCGAACGCTCCTGAGAAGACGGTGGCGTGGTCGCGGATCTGTTCCCAGAGGGGGTTGGTGAACTCGTCGTTGTCGGGGCTGCCCATGTTGAGGGCCACCAGTTGCTCGGGGTGGCTTATCGGCAGCGACTTGAAGACGAGGGCGTTGGTGAGGCTGAAGATCGCGGTGTTGGCGCCGATGCCAAGCGCGAGGGAGAGAATGGCGACGAGCGCGAACCCCGGACTGGCGACCAGCGCCCGCAGCGCGTACCGCACGTCGGACGCCAGCGACTCCAGCCAGGTGAAGATGTCGGCGTCGTGCGCGCGTTCCTTCTGCGCGGTCCGATTGCCGAATCGTCGCCTGGCCTCGGCGGCCGCGTCGGCGTCGGCCATGCCCGCGGCGCGCAAGTCATCGGCGCGTTCGTGCAGGTGAAACTCCATCTCGCGATCCAGGTCGTGCGAGTGGCGGGTGGAGCGGATCATGTTGACGAGGCGACTGTACCATGCCATGTGAGCACTCGCGGTAGGGCGTCGGTTCCGGACCCCATGTGCGGTCCGTCGGTGGTCCGTCGGGTCAGGCGTTGTCCGTATCCCTTCTCGGTTCAGTCTGAGGGGAACGACTCCAGCTTTGACACGGGATCCGCGGATGATGACGGACCCCAGACAGCAACAACCGAGTGCACTGCATGCGAAGCTGGAGAGAGGAGCGCCTACGCATATCTCAGCACGCGAGCCACGCCATCGGTGAGCCGTGCCCAGCCCTCCTGCTCGGCCGCCAACTGCTTCCTGCCGGCGGCGGTGATGGTGTAGAAGCGCGCCTGCCGATTCTTGTCCGTGGTGCCCCACTTCCCCTTGATCCAGCCGTCCTGCTGCATGCGGTGCAGGGCAGGGTACAGCGACCCCTCCTCCACGCGCAGCAGGTCGGCGCTGCCCTGCTGAATGGTTTGCGTGATCGCGTATCCGTGCAGGGGCCCTCGTGCGTCGAGGGTGCGCAGCACGAGCATGGCGAGGGTGCCTTGGAGGATGTCGTTTTTCTGTCGTGCCATTTGATTCCCCGTTCTAGCTAGGCATAGCTGGCTATGGAAAACTGTCCACGATCCCCGGCTCTGTCAATGGGACGCCTCCGGCCCCTGCGCCTTGGGAGCAGACCATTGAGGGGTGACCCTTGCCGCGGAATCCCTTGCCGCCCATGTTATGGCTGGTTCGCAAGGTCCGCCCCCTCCTGCCCTGCGGCCTTGGACAGCCCGAATGCTCACCTGTTCATCGGACGCGTTTCCCGCGTCCGATTTCCGTATTCCGTGAGTCCGCCCCCATGAGGAGCCCGCCTTGAGCGACGCCGCGACAGGCCTTGGCAGCGCGTTGTCCGACCGCTACCGCATCGAGCGCGAACTTGGGCGGGGCGGGATGGCGACCGTATACCTCGCGGAGGATCTGAAGCACGACCGCAAGGTCGCGCTCAAGGTGCTCAAGCCCGAACTGGCCGCGGTGATCGGCGGCGACCGGTTCGTGGTCGAGATCAAGACCACCGCGGCGTTGAGCCATCCGCACATCCTGCCGCTGTTCGACTCAGGCACGGTGGACGGCTTCCTGTATTACGTGATGCCGTATATCGAAGGCGAGACGCTGCGCGACAAGCTGAATCGCGAGACGCAGCTCGGCATCGACGAGGCCGTGCGCATCACCAGCGAGGTAGCCGACGCCCTGGACTACGCACACCGGCACGGGGTGATCCATCGCGACATCAAGCCCGAGAACATCCTGCTGCACGATGGGCGGCCGATGGTGGCTGATTTCGGCATCGCGCTGGCGCTCTCTGCGGCGGCCGGCGGGCGGATGACCGAGACCGGGATGTCGCTCGGCACGCCGCACTATATGAGTCCCGAACAGGCGACGGCCGACAAGGATATCTCAAACCGGTCCGATATCTACTCGCTGGGCAGCGTGCTCTACGAGATGCTCACCGGCGAGCCGCCGCACATGGGCACCTCGGCGCAGCAGATCATCATGAAGATCGTGACCGAGGAAGCCGCGCCGGTCACGAAGCTGCGCAAGAGCGTGCCGCCCAATGTGGCGATGGCCGTGGCCAAAGCGGTGGAGCGGCTGCCGGCCGACCGGTTCGAGACGGCCAGGGCGTTTGCCGATGCGCTGTCCGATGTGCACTTCAGCACCGCCGCGAACGCGACCGGCGCATCGACCGGCCCGTTCCCTACCCGCGCTCTCGCCCGCCAGCCCCTCGTGCTGGGTATGGCCGCCGGGCTCATCGTGGTTGCGGGGTTGGCGGTGTCGCAGTGGAAGGCCGCGCACCGCGGGACGCCGAGCCGCGTCGTGCAGTTCGAGATGGGTCTGCCGTCCACCATGCTCGTCACGAACTCGGCGCTTGGCACGAATATCGCCGTCTCGCCGGACGGATCCGAATTGGCGTACGCCCTGCCCGACTCCACCGGGGCGGCACGCCTGTATGTGCGACCGCTCAATAACCTGGCCGCCCGGCCGCTCGCCGGAACGGAGGGCGCGCAGCAGCCGTGCTTCTCCCCGGACGGCAAGTGGATCGCCTACATGTCCTCTGCGTCGCTGTGGAAGGTTCAGGTGGCGGGCGGCTCACCCGTGCGCCTCAGCGATCTGGGCTCCAGCACCACGGGAATCGCCTGGAGTTCTTCGGGCGAAATCGTGGCCGGCGCCGCGCCCGGGCTGGTGGCGGTTCCGGAAGGCGGCGGTCCCTCCAGGATCGTGGCGACGCCGGACACGGCCGCGGGCGAGTTGTACATCAACCAGCCGCGCGTATTGCCCGACGGGGAGACCGTGCTGTTGTCCATCCAGCCGAATGCCGGGTTGGCGCAGATACGCCTGGCCGTGCTCTCACTGAAAACCGGCAAGATGCGCCGGACCGACCTGCACCTGCTGGACGTGGCCGGCTACGTGGATGGCACGTTGGTCTACGTGCAGTCCTCGGGGGCACTCATGGGGGTCCCGTTCGATCTCAAGGGTGCGCGCACCACCGGCACCCCGGTGGCGCTCGGACCCACGGTGACCACAACGGTGGCCGGCGCGAGTGCCTCGGCCATGTCGGCGAATGGAACGTTCGTGTACGAACCCGGCGCGGGGCAGTCCATGGTCGGTTGGGTGGATCTGCACGGGCAGTTCAAGCCGCTCGTGGCCAAGCTGCAGGACTACTCCTACCCGCGTCTGTCGCCGGACGGCAAGCGCATCGCCATGTCGGTGTCCGCTGACGGGCGGTCCGACATCTGGCTGTACGACATCGCGTCCGGCACACCCACACGCCTCACGAACTCCGGAACGCAAAACGATCGCCCTGAGTGGACGCCGGATGGGCGCCGGGTGCTGTATCGCTCTGATCGCGATGGCCGCACTGCCCTGTGGTGGCAGCCGGCCGACCAGAGCGCGCCGGCAACGAGGTTGGAGGGCAGCGATCAGCACAGTTATTACGAGGGTCTGGTATCGCCGGATGGCAGGACGCTGGTCTATCAGGTGGATGATGCCGGCGCTACGCAGGCCGATGTGCTGTACCGCGCGCTCGACGGCGACACGACCTCGCACCCCATTGCCCAGACGCGCTTCGTGGAAGCGCAGGCCCGCGTCTCACCTGATGGACACTGGGTGGCGTACGTCACCGACGAACCGGGCGCGTCGCAGGTGGTGGTACGGCCGTTCCCGGGCCCCGGGGGCCAGACGCAGGTGTCGGTCACCAGCGGATCGGAGCCGGTGTGGTCGCGTGACGGCAGGCAGATATTCTATCGCGACGGGCGCCATGTGGTGGCCGCCTCAGTGTCGACTGCCAACGGGTTTGTCGTCACGGGGCGTACCGAGCTGTTTCCGGACCCCTACATGTTCGCCAGCGCGCCGCACGCGAACTTCGATGTGGCGCCCGACGGGTCGCGGTTGTTGATGATTCGGAGCGCGGAAGTGCCCCAGTATGTCGTGATCTCCGGGTGGCGCACTGAGCTCGCGGCCCGGATGCATGGAATCGCCAATCGATGATCCCTATGCCAATATGTGGATATGAGCAGCCCAGCTGAGCGCCTTTCCTCGGCGCTCGCCGACCGCTACCGCATCGAGCGCGAGCTTGGGCAGGGCGGCATGGCCACCGTCTACCTGGCCCGCGACCTCAAGCACGACCGCGACGTCGCGATCAAGATGCTCAAGCCCGAACTCGCCGCCGTGCTCGGCGCCGAGCGGTTCGTGCAGGAGATCAAGACCACCGCGGCGCTGAGCCACCCGCACATCCTGCCGCTCTTCGACTCCGGGGTGGCCGACGGCCAGTTGTACTACGTCATGCCCTACATCCAGGGCGAGACGATTCGCGACAAGCTCAACCGCGAAACGCAATTTGGCGTGGATGAAGCGGTGAAGATCGCTACGGAGGTGGCCGACGCGCTGGACTACGCCCACCGGCACGGGGTGATCCACCGCGACATCAAGCCGGAGAACATCCTGCTGCACGACGGGCGGCCGATGGTCATGGACTTCGGCATCGCGCTGGCGCTGTCGGCGGCGGCCGGTGGCCGCATGACCGAAACCGGACTGTCGCTTGGGACGCCGCACTATATGAGCCCCGAGCAGGCGACGGCGGACAAGGACATCACGGCGCGCAGCGACATCTACTCGCTGGCCACGGTGCTTTACGAGATGCTGGCCGGCGAGCCACCGCACACCGGCAACTCGGCGCAGCAGATCATCATGAAGATCGTGACTGAAGACGCGGCGCCGGTCACGCGGCTGCGAAAGGCGGTGCCGCCTAATGTGTCAGCGGCGCTCGCAAAGGCGCTGGAGAAGCTGCCGGCCGACCGCTTCGACAGCGCGAAGGCGTTTGCCGACGCGTTGGCCGACTCGCACTTTTCGGTCGCCGGCTCGGGGGCGCGCGCCGTCATGGGTGGAAGGGCGGGGGATACGCCCGCCCTCGCCTTCCGCGTGACGGCCGCCATCGCCCTCGTGGCGATTGGCCTCGCGGCATGGGGCTGGCTCCGGCCCACGCCGCCGCAGCCGGTGGAGCGCTACGCACTCGCGTTTCCGCCGGGGCAGGGGGTGGCACCGTCAAGTCCCCAGGCGCCGGCGATGGCGCCCGATGGATCGTTCATGGTGTACGTCGGCCCCGTTACCGGCATGATCGCCGCACAGCAGGCGTGGATCAAACGGCGCGATCAGGAATTCGCTACGCCCATCCCGGGCACCATCGGCGCGACCGACGTCGCCGTGTCGCCCGACGGCAAGGCGATTGCCTTCACGACGGGACGCGGCCTCAAGACACTGTCCCTGGCCGGCGGCGCACCGGTGAATCTCGCCGACTCGGTGGCGACGGGATTCGGCATCGCGTGGCTGGACGACGGATCGATTGCCTACTCGGGTGTTACGACCGGCAACGCGCCCGCCCTGCGGCTCGTCCCCGCCGCCGGCGGCCCGAGTCGCGTGATCGCGAGTTCGGACAGTCTGGCGTCCATCGACCCGGCCGCGCTGCCCGACAGCCGCGGCATCGTCTTCCGGCGCTGCGGTGGCGGGAACCCCTGCAGCGCATGGGTCTACGACATGCGTCGAGGCACCGTGCACCTGTTGGCGGGCATGCGCGGCGTGTTTGACGGCGCGCCGCAGTACGCCGCTTCAGGGCAACTGCTCTATCTGCAGTCGGGAGTGCTCATGGCCGCGCCGTTCGACCTGAGCGGCCTTCGCATTACCGGCGCGCCCACCACACTCGGCGACAGCGCGCTGGCCTTCTCGCTCTCGCCCACCGGCACCCTGCTCCTCTACAACGGCGCGGCCGCCTCAAGCGGGCTGCGGTATGAACTGGTATGGCTGGACCGGTCGGGGCGCGAGACGCCGGTGGATACCACTTTCACTTTCCGCCTGACGGTGGCGCTGTCCAATGCCGGGTGGGCGCTGTCGCCCGACGGCAAGCAGCTCGCGATCGGTCTCCACACCGAGGCCGGTGACAATATCTGGGTGAAGCCCCTTCCCAGTGGTCCGGCCTCGCGCATCACCTTCAACGCGGACGCTTCGTATCGGCCGCGCTGGACGCCGGATGGCCGCAGGGTGATATTCGCGTCGAACCGACTGCCGTACGGCATGTACGAGCGACGGGCCGACGGTACGGGCACCGATTCGCTCGTCGTCCGCACGCGGCTGGCGACGCAGGAAGGCATCATGACGCGCGACGGCGCGTGGCTCCTTGTCCGCGACGGCGGGAATCCGGGGCCGGGAGGGCGCGACATTCTCGCCGCCCGCCTCGGTGTGGATACGTCGGCCGGTCCACTGCTCGCGACGCCCTTCGACGAGGAAGCGTTCGTGCCCTCGCCCGACAGTCACTGGCTGGCGTATCAGTCCGACGAGACCGGAAACACGGAAGTGTTCATTCGCTCCTTTCCTGAGGTGAGTCGTGAGAAACGGCAGGTGTCGAGCGGCGGCGGCCGCGCACCGCTCTGGTCGCGCGACGGCCGCGAGTTGTATTTCCTGAACGCAAACAACGACATGATGGCCACGCGCGTGACCACGGCACCGGGGCTCGTCGTCGGTACGCCCGTGAAACTCTTTCACGTGGCCGGCAACCTGCTCCAGATGGAGAACACCTACTACACGCCATGGGATGTGGCGCCCGACGGCCGTTTCCTCATGGTGCGCGCGATCGGCCAGCAGGCCGAGGCCACGGCATCGGTGGTCGTGGTGGAGCATTTTCTGCAGGAGCTGCGGGCGAGGCTCAAGCCATGAGTGACGTTCCCACGCGGCTCTCCTCGGCGCTCGCCGACCGCTACCGCATCGAGCGCGAGCTTGGCGCTGGCGGGATGGCCACGGTCTACCTGGCCGAGGACTTGAAGCACCATCGGCAGGTCGCGATCAAGGTGCTCAAGCCCGAGCTGGCCGCCGTGCTCGGTGCCGACCGGTTCGTGCAGGAGATTGCGACCACGGCCGCGTTGCAACATCCCAACATCCTGCCCCTGTTCGACTCGGGCACCGCCGACGGGTTCCTGTATTACGTGATGCCGTATGTGGAGGGCGAGACGCTGCGCGCCAGGCTCGATCGCGAAACGCAGCTCGGGATCGACGAGGCGGTCAAGCTCACCACCGAGGTGGCCGACGCGCTCAACTACGCGCACCGGCACGGGGTGATCCACCGCGACATCAAGCCCGAGAACATCCTGCTGCACGACGGCCGGCCGATGGTGGCCGATTTCGGCATCGCGCTGGCGGTGAGCGCGGCCGCCGGCGGCCGCATGACGGAAACGGGGCTCTCCCTCGGTACGCCGCACTATATGAGTCCCGAACAGGCGACGGCCGAAAAGGAGATCACGGCGCGCAGCGATGTGTACTCGCTGGCCAGTGTGCTGTACGAAATGCTCGCCGGCGACCCGCCGCATACCGGCGCATCGGCGCAGCAGATCATCATGAAGATCGTGACCGAGGACGCGGCGCCGGTCACACGGCTCCGGAAGTCGGTGCCGGCGAACGTCGCGGGGGCGGTGGCGCAGGCGCTGGAGCGGCTCCCGGCGGATCGCTTTGAGAGCGCGAAAGCGTTCGCCGACGCGCTGCACAATCCGGCGTTCGCAACGACGGCCGTGGCCCCGGGAGCAGCAGCCCTGGTTGATTCCCGCATCGTCCGTCGCTGGCAGTACGCGACGATCGCGGCGGTGATCGTCGCGGGCGGCGCGATCGCGTACGCGGTTCGCCGGCCGGACGCACCGGCGCGCGTGGTGCGTTTCTCGCTCGCCGGCGCCTCGACGGTCGTGGGATCGACCACGATACCAGCGGTCTCGCCCGACGGACGCGCAGTCGCGTATTCCGACGAAACTGGGTCCACCCCGGGAATCCGCGTGCGCTGGATGGACCGTGACACATCGCAACTTGTCCCCGGAACCGCAGGTGCGAATGACGTCACCTTCTCACCGGACGGCAAGAGTATTGCGTTCTACACGAAGACGAACGAGCTGCATACGATCGGGGTGGATGGGACCTCCGCTGCAACCCTCACCAAGGATGCATCCGGCCACTTCGGACTCTCATGGTCGGCGGACGGATACCTCTATTTCTGCCACGGCACGCGCGGTACCGCAATCGGGCGCATTCCGGCGGCTGGCGGCCCGATCGTGGATGTCGCAACCATTCCGGATTCGAGCGTAGCGCCCACCGGGGCGGGGCAGCTCGTCGGTCCCCTCATGCTGGACGACGGTCGGACCCTTCTGGCGGCGACCTCGGGCGTCGGCTCACTGGCGAATGGCCATGTCATGATGTTCGATGTCAGGAACGGGACGCGGACCGATCTTGTCGACGGACTCTTGCCGCTCGCGGTTCGCGACGGCTGGCTGCTCTTCGCGTCCGCCGACGGCTCCGTCCAGGCGCAACGGTTCGACGGCCATCATGTACGCGGCACTGCCGTGCCCGTCGTGACGGGTGTGTATACGGCGGACGGCAAGATGGCCGCGGCGGTGGGGCGCGACGGAACACTGTTCTACCAGCCGGCAGCGAGCGCGCTGGCGCAGCTGACATGGGTGTCGCGCTCGGGTGTCGAGACGATCGTCGACTCGGCGATCGCCCGCCCATACGTTGGCATAGCGCTGTCGCCCGACGGTGGGCAGATCGCGACCGCGGTCGCCGACGCATCGGGTGTGCTGTCCAGGATCTGGCTCTACGACATCAAGCGCCGGACCTTTCTGCCCCTCTCGCCGAACGGCAACTACTCGTTCCGGCCCGCATGGATGCCCGACGGACGCCACCTGCTCTTTTCCAGCGACCACGGAAGCAAGAGCGCGTTGCGGCGCCTGTTCACGGTGCCGACCGACGGGAGTGACACGCTTCAACTGCTTCTGGCGCGGGCGCGGCACGTGCAGGAGGTCAGCTGGCCGGCGGGGGGCCGCTACTACGCCTTCCGCGAGGGGTATGACGACGGTGGCACACGGCGCGATATCTTCGCGGTGGCCAAGGGCGACACGGTCGCGCACCCGCTGCTCACCACGCGCGCGGACGAACGCAATCCCGCTGTCGCGCCGGACGGACGTTGGCTTGCCTACACGTCCGATGCGACGGGTCGCGACGAGGTGTACCTCACACCGTTTCCCGATGGGGGCGCGCGGATTCAAGTATCCAATGCCGGCGGCACGAGCCCGGTCTGGGCGCGCGACGGCAAGCAACTCTATTACCTGGACGGCCAGTCCGCCCTCGTCGCCACGCAGATCGACGAGGGGAAGCCGGATCCTGCGGGATCCACGCAACGGTTGTTCGACGCCAGCAGCTACTATCGCGATTCCCAGGCCGAGGCATTCGACATCTCGCCGGACGGCCAGCACTTCCTGTTCATCAAGCCGCCGGCACGCGCGAGCGTTGACGTGGTACTCGGCTGGTGGGCCGAAACGGCGGCGAAGCTCGCTAAGGTAAAACACTAATGGTTGACGCGCCTGCCGCCCGCCTCACTTCCGCGAACTAGCCTGGCGGCAGCGTCCGTCCTATTACGATCGTGATGTTGTCGGTGCCGCCGCCGTCGAGCGCGTCCTGCAGCAGTGCCTCACACGTCTCTTTTGAACTCTTGAGGGCGCCCAGCCGCTCGGCGATGCGCTCGGTGGACACGTGCTTGGTGAGACCGTCGCTGCAGAGCAGCACGATCGTGCCCCACTTGCGCACGACACGCGTAACCACGGGCGCCGCCTCGGGTCCCCCGATGGCGCTCGAGAGGATGTCCGCCCACCGGCTCCGCGCGGCCTGGTCATGCGTGAGGATGCCCTTCTGGATCAGATCTTCGGCCATCGTCTGGTCGCGGGAGATCTGGGTCAGTTGCCCGTCGCGATAGAGGTAACAGCGGCTGTCGCCTACTTGCAGCACATAGGCCTGCGGCCAGAGGCCGAGCCAGAGCGTGAGCGTCGTCGCAAGGCGTCCGGCCTTGCCTGCGTTCGCCGCGTGGGCGAGCAGGTCGGTGTGGCAGTGCAGCGCCGCCTCTTCGAGGACGCGTGCAAACGTTTCGGGCTCCGTCGCGTCGGCCGCGTAGAAGGCCTCCGCGCTGCGCGCCACGTACGACGCGATGGCCTGGACCGCGAAGCGCGATGCTTCCTCGCCGGCGCCGCTGCCCACCCCGTCGGCGACCATGGTCAGCGACGCGACGCGATCAGCGGCGCTGCTCAAGCCGGCGATGTCCGGGAGACTCGTCTGATCCACCCGCACCTGTTTGGCGAGTGTCGAGATCAGGAAGTGGTCCTGGTTCTCACTGCGGACCTTGCCCACGTGCGTGACGCCATACACGTCGATGTCCGCGTCGGTCGGTTTGCGGGATGGCTGAGACATTGGGTCCTGGCCTGGGCGGGATTCCTGCCCAAGATGCACCAGCCGGACGCTTTGTGCGAGTGGCGAGTGGCGAGTGGCGAGTGGTGAGTGGCGAGTGGTGAGTAGCGAGTGGTGAGTGGCGAGTGGTGAGTCGTGAACGGAGCGGATCATGTTGACGAGGCGACAGTACCATGCCCCTGCTCACGCCGAGCAGGGCGTCTGTTCGGGCCCCATGTGCGGTCCGTCAGTTGTCCGTCTGGTCAGCTGTTGTCCGTATCCCTTCTCCCGTCACCCCGATGGCAAATGATTTCAGCCTTGATACGGAATCCACGGACAACGACAGACACCAGACGGAAGCAGCGGAGTGAACTGCACATGGAAAGCGGCTGCCGATGCTTGTGGGTGTAGCGCATCGTTCCTTGATCCCGTACGGCGTGGAGCGAGGAAATTTGGAGGCCTGGTTATATTTCATGAAGCTTGAATGGCAGCGCCGCGGCGCGCCCCGCGACACCCTCCTCAACAAGGAAGCGTCATGGCAGCGTTCAGAAACGAGCACCGGCGGTTCATGCACCGGGGACGTCCCTTTCATTTCGTCTCGTACGATGCACAGTCGGCGAACCCGCGCAAGAACCAGGTTGCGATGCCAACCACCTGGTATCTGTTGAATGCGGGGAACCGCTGGCCGGCCATTCCCTGCCAGCCCGGCCAGCCGGACGAAGAGCTCGACGCGCAGTTGTGCAAGTGGCTGGACACAGACGTGTTCGCCTGAGCCGTCATCCGCCGACGGTCAATTGTCGTCCGGTACCCGTGGCAACTCGTCGGTGGGAAACCACGCCCGTCGGCGCCTGCTTGTCCCCCGGACGGCTCACGGGTACACTTTGGAACCGCCGGATCGAGTGCAGGCAGCGCTGCCATCCACCAATGACCTCCCGGCGGATCCGGGGGCCCGCATGAACGCGATTCGATCGGTGATGATGGCCGGCGCCCTCCTTGTAGCGGCGGCGGCGGGCGCGGCCGCCCAGCGCGACACCGCCGGGGTCGTGCCGGTGGACTCCGCGGGCGTCCCGGTGGTGTACGGCGGGGATACGCTGTTCCGCGTGTACGCCCACCTGGGCCCGTTTTCCGCCACGGAGCGGGCGGCGGCGATTCCGGGGCAACTGCGCCGCGTGTCGCGTCAACTGACAGGCGGCGACTCGGTGGTGGTCCTGGATCAGGGCGCGTACAGCGAACTGGCCGTCGATACGATGATCATCATGACCGTGCTGGACGGCGACGCACGGCCCACGGGTGTGGCCCGGCCGCAGCTCGCCCGGCAGTACGCCGCGGCCATCCAGCGGACTGTGGTGGATTCCCAGGCGAAGCTCGGCCTGCGTGCCCTGCTCATGGACGTCGCGTTCGCGCTTATCGCTACCGGCGGCCTCGTCCTGCTGCTCTGGCTGATCCGCCTGGTCTTTCCGCGGCTCTATCGCCGCATCGAGACCCTGCGGCAGTTGCGCTTCCGCGCCATCAAGATCCAGAACCTCGAGCTGCTCTCAGCCGGCCGGTTGTCCGGGTTGCTGGTGGGCGTGACGCGCGTGCTGCGCGTGCTGCTGACCGTGCTGCTGTTTTACATCTACATCCCGCTGGTCCTGAGCTTCTTCCCGTGGACGCAGCCGCTGTCGCAGCGGATCGTGGGATACGCGATACGCCCCTTCGCGGCGGCTGGGCTCGCCCTCGTGACCTACCTGCCCAACCTGTTCTACCTGGCGGCGGGCGTCATCATCGTGCGCTACGCCCTGCGCCTGCTCCGGACGCTCGCGAGCGCGGTGGAGACGGGCACCATCACGCTGCGCGGCTTCTTTCCCGAGTGGGCGGACCCGACATACAAGATCGTGCGCGTGCTGGTGTTTGCGTTCGCCGCCACGGTCCTGTACCCGTACCTGCCCGGTGCCAGCTCCAACGCGTTCAAGGGCGTATCCATCTTCCTGGGAGTCCTGTTCTCCCTGGGCTCGTCCGGCGCCGTGGGCAACATGGTCGCGGGCGTCGTGCTGACCTATACACGAGCGTTCCAGGTTGGCGACCTGGTCAAGATCGGCGAGACGGTGGGCGAGGTGCTGGAGCGGACGCTGCTGGTGACCCGCGTCCGCACGATCAAGAATGTGGCGGTGACCATCCCCAACGGGGCGGTGCTGGCCGATCAGGTGGTCAACTACACGACACTCTCCGATTCGCACGGGCTCATCCTGCACACGTCGATCACCATCGGATACGACGCACCCTGGCAGAAGGTGCACGAGTTGCTCATCGAGGCCGCGAAGCGCACCGAACACCTGCTGCCGGAGCCAGCGCCCTTTGTATTCCAGACCAGCCTGGACGACTTCTATGTGGCGTACGAGATCAACGCCACCACGGACCGGCCGGACCTCATGGCCCACACCTTGTCGGAGTTGCACCGCCACATCCAGGACACGTTCAACGAAGGGGGCGTGGAAATCCTCTCGCCGCACTACCGAGGGCTCCGGGACGGGAATGCGGCGGCGGTGCCACCTGACCACCTTCCGCCCGGTTACCGGACGCCCGCCTTCCAGGTGGAAACTTCCGCGCGCACTCCCACTCCAGGCGGCGCGCCCGCCCCGCAGACCTAGCCCCTGCCCTCGCGCCGGGGGTAAACTTCCCTGTTTCCCAACACTGCCCCTGCCTCCCGCGAGACTCGTCATGGCCCGATCCGCTTCCAGCGTCCTGCTGCCGTTCCTTGCCGCCGCCCTCCTCGCCTCCTGTGGCGGTTCGGCGTCAACCTACGGCGGCCAGTCTCCCGCACCGGCCCAGCCGCAATATCAGGGGCCAGGACAGGGCCGCGAGCAGGCCGTGGCGCGCGTCAACATTCACGCGGTCTACCCCACGGACTTCTCCCAGCGCCGCCCGCTCACGCGAGCGGAACGCACGAACTTCCTGGAGACGTCGCACTACGCGGACGTGGTCAGCTTTGTGGATTCCCTGGTGGCCATGGAGCCCAGCCAGCTCGCGACGGGCTCCATCGGCAAGACCAGTGAGGGGCGCGACATTCCTTATGTCGTGGCGTCCCGCCCGCTGGTGAGCTCGGCCGCCGAGGCGCAGCGGCTGCATCGCCCGGTGGTGTACATCCAGGCGAACATCCACGCGGGCGAAGTGGAAGGGAAGGAAGCCATGCTGGCCATGCTGCGCGAACTCACGGCCGACAAGGATCCCAATGTGCTGGACTCGCTGGTGCTGGTGGTGATCCCCATCTACAACGCGGACGGCAATGAGAAGTTCGCGCACCAGATCGAGAACCGCGGGTCGCAGGACGGTCCCGAGATGGTCGGCCAGCGCGCCAATGGGCAGGGGCTGGACCTCAACCGCGACTACGTGAAGGCGGAGGCGCCCGAGACCCAGGCCTCCCTCCGGATGTTCAATACGTGGAACCCGGATGTATTCGTGGACCTTCATACCACGGACGGCACCTACCACGGCTACGCGCTCACCTACGCGGCCTCGCTGAGCCCCGCAGCCAGGTACACGGGGCCGTTCACCATGGATACGCTGCTGCCCGCGGTCCGGCGCAACCTGCTGGCGCGCGAGCGCATCCAGACTTTTGACTACGGCAACGTGGAGACCCCCAACGGCGGTCCGCGCGGCTGGTACACGTACGACTCGCGCCCGCGCTACGGCACCAACTACTACGGCATCCGTGGTCGCATCTCGGTGCTGAGTGAGGCCTATTCGCACGACCCGTTCCGGACGCGCATTGCGTCCACATATGCGTTCGTGGGCGAGCTGCTCTCGCTCCTGGCCGCCAACGGCGAGGAGATCCTGAGCGTCACGCACGAGGCCGACCGCAAGACCATTGCCGGCGGCACCACGCCCAGCCGCGCGCCATACGTCTCCCTGCGCTCCGAGTACACCCGGCACCCGCGCTTCGCGGACATCATCCTCGAGGACCTGGGCAAGCTGGCGGACAGCACGGAAAAGCTGCCCGGCGTGCGGCGCGGCTACAAGCGCATCGGCAAGTTCCACACCGAGCGCATGCCCGTGTTCGACCGGTTCTCGTCCACGCTCGACCGGCGCATGCCGGTGGCGTACGCCTTTGGCGCGGCGCAGAAGTCCATTGCCGACCACCTGATGGAACACGGCGTGTTCGTGGAGCAGCTCACCGATTCCCTGAGTGTCGCGGCGTCCACCTTCCGGATCGACTCCGTGGAGCGAGCCACTCGGCCCTTCCAGGGCCACTACGAGGAGACGCTGGCTGGCGCGTGGGCGGCCAGGGGGGTGACGCTGCCGGCTGGCACGTACATCGTGCGCGAGGCCCAACCCCTGGGTATCCTGGCCATGTACCTGCTGGAGGCCGAAAGCGACGACGGCTTTGCCACCTGGAACCTGCTGGACGACTGGATCGGGCCGGGGCAGACCTACCCCGTGCTGCGCATCGAGGAGCCGTTTGCCGTGACCCCGCCCCTCCGCCCCGTGAATCGTTGACAGGCTCGGCCCGCGTTCCCGCGCGGGCCGCCTAGTTTTCGGGTGGCAGCACACTCCGCACTTTTTCGAGGTCGCATGTTTCGTTCGACGCTCCTGTACCTGTCCAATCAGCCCCGCATCTTCCGGTTTGTCCGCCGGAACCGCCTGGCCAAGTCCTTTGCCCGCCGATTCGTGGCGGGTGAGCAGCTCGATGACGCGGTGGCCGCCGTCCGCGCCCTGAACGCCAAGGGCATCTCGGCGTCGCTGGACCAGTTGGGTGAGAGCGTCACCAATGAGGCCGAGGCCCGTGCCGCGCGCGACGCCTATGTAGGCATACTGGATCGCATAAATGCTGAACAATTGGATTGCACGGTCTCGGTGAAGCTCACCGCCATGGGGCTGGACATCTCCGAGGAACTGTGCGTCTCGCTCATGCGGGATATCCTGGAGCGCGCCCAGCGCTACGGCAACTTCGTGCGGCTGGACATGGAGGGCAGCGCCTACACCGAGCGCACGCTGCGCCTGTTCGAGGAGCGGCTGTACCCGGGGTTCAAGCAGCACGTGGGCGTGGTGCTGCAGAGCTACCTGTACCGCACGTCAGCCGATGCCGATCGCACGGTGGAGCTCCAGTGCCGGGTGCGACTGTGCAAGGGCGCGTACAAGGAACCAGCCTCCGTGGCGTACCCGGACAAGAAGGACGTGGACGCCAACTACGTGAAGTGCATGCACACCCTGCTGGAGCACGGCAACTATCCCGGCCTGGCCACGCATGACCCCGCGCTGATTGCCGAGGCCAGGCGGTTCGTCGCGGAGAAGGGCATTGCGCATGATCGCTTTGAATTCCAGATGCTGTATGGCATCCGCCGGGACGTGCAGGAGCAGCTCGTGCACGATGGCTACCGCATGCGCGTGTACGTGCCCTTTGGCACGCAGTGGTATCCGTACCTGATGCGGCGGCTGGCCGAGCGCCCGGCCAACGTGGCATTCATCACGGGCAACGTGCTGCGCGAGGCGATGCGCGGTCGCCGTTGAGCATGCGCGGGCAGTTCCGTCAGCCGGACCACGCCAGGGGGGATGCCAACACCCTGGGTGGCTACATGGCGGTGCACGATCGTCCCGCGGCATTCGAGGGAGCGGACGGGTTCTCGTACAGCGTGGAGATCCTCACCGACGACACGGGCGATCGGGCCGCGCCCGTGGGCGCCTACTTGTTCTTTGTCCGGTGGGCGCGTGTGGGCGCCGCCGCGCCCGACGGACACGTCGAGACGGACTTCCTGGCACGGGCAGCGTCCGCGGATGACGCGCGGGCAGCCGTGGGCGCCATGCGCCTCAGCGACGTGAAGTCGGCACTCGACGCGCTGATCGCCGCGCGCGCGGGCGGGACGCCCGCGCACAAGTGGTGGGATGCCATGCGGGCCGACGACGACGCCCCCGGATCGCCCAGCGGCTCCGGCACGCCGGATGTGCCGTGAGCAACGCCACCCCAATGGAAGGGATCGTCACGAGTGGCACCGGGGGCGTGTGGCGCGTGCGCACGGATGACGGGGTAACGCACGATGTCTCCCTGCGGGGGCGGCTCAAGAAGACCGATACTGGTCGCCGCGCCGACGGCACCATCCGTCGCGATACGGTGGAGGCGGCCCGCGACCGGCTGAAGCTGGCCGTGGGCGATCGCGTGCGGCTGGAGCTCGATGCCCGCGGCCACACCCGGGCGATCGCCGAGATCCTGCCGCGCCGCAGTCGGCTGGCCCGGCGAGCGCCAGGGGGCGGGCGCGGGGAACGGCTGCTGGCCGCCAACGTGGATCAGGTGGTGATCGTGTTTGCCATTGCCAGGCCCGATCCACATCCGCGAATGCTGGACCGCTTCCTGGTGATTGCCGAGGCGAATGAGCTGGCCGCGCTCATCGTGGTGAACAAGGTGGACCTGGTGGAACCGGAAGTGGCGCGGGCGCGCTTTCAGGATTATTCGCGCATTGGGTACGCCGTGCACTTCACGAGCGCCAAGCGCGGTGACGGGCTGGACGTGCTGCGCCAGGCGCTCGCTGGCCGGACGTCGGTGCTCACCGGTCCCAGCGGCACGGGAAAGTCGTCCATCATGAACGCGCTCTTTCCCGGGCTGGAGCTGCGCGTGGGGGAGATCAGCGCGTCCGTGAACAAGGGGCGGCACACCACCGTGGGCGCCTCCATGCACGCGCTGCCCGGCGCGGACGGCGGGTTTGTGGTGGACACGCCGGGGCTGCGCGAGGTGGGGCTCTGGGAACTGCCCACCGACCGGCTGGATGCCTGCTTTCCCGAGATTCGCGCGCACCGTGGCCAGTGCCGCTTTGCCGACTGCCGCCATGCCGTGGAGCCCGACTGCGCCGTGCGGGCCGCCGTGGAGCGCGGGGAAGTGAGCGTGAGTCGGTATGAGAATTACCTCAAGCTCGCGGAAGAGATGGACACCCGGAAGACGGAATGGTGACACAAAGGCCCCGGCGCAGGAGCGCCGGGGCCTTTGTGCGTGCCGCGTCGCGATGCGCTACTGCTTCATCAGGATCAGGAACTTGGAGGTCGCCCAGAACGCACTTGGGTCCGTGATGTAGAGGCCGCCGCTGATCTTTCCGTCCTTCACGGCAAAGGCCTGCGCATACTGCGGGTTCTGCCGCGAGAAGATGCTGTACTCACCGTCCGGCAGCGCGATGGCCGTGTCGCTGGTGATGTCAATGCGCGTGAACGCGGTGGTGTCCAGCGACCGCGCGGGCCGGACCGAGCGACCGCCCAGGATCCAGAAGCGGCGGTGGCCCTCCTCCACCAGCACACCGTCGCGTACCAGGTCATCCTTGGTGCCGGCCACGTAGTAGCCCGCGTGCGTCTGCTGCTTGAGCTGGCCGACGCTGTCGGCGAGCGCGGCCTTCACGGAATTCAGGGTGTCCACCTGACCCTTGAGCGAGGCGATCTGCAGGTTCTGCTGGTCGATGATCGCCTGGAATTCCTTTTTCTGGTTCTCCACGGTCTGGCGGAAGTCGGCAATGGTCTGCTCGTACTGGGCCACCTGCTGCATGATGGTGGAGTCGTGGCGGGCCAGCGACGCGGCCTGGGTGCGCAGCTGCGCCACGCGGCTCTCGGTGGAGTTCAGCCGGGACACGACCATCTCGATCTTCTTGAGCACGTCGGCGCGGTCCTCGCGGATCTTCGCCGCCTCGGCGGGCGTCGCCAGCGCGGAACCCGCCTTGGGCTTGGGCAGGCTGCGCGCCTTGGCAATCTCGGCGTTGATGTCGTTGATGAACTGCGTGGAGACCAGCATGTCGTTGAGGAGCTGGTCCTTCACATTCAGCAGGGAGTCCTGCCGCAGCGAGTCGGCGCGAGCCAGCGCGACCAGCTGCTGCCGGCTGGAATCACAGGCGGACAACAGGGGCAGGAGCAACAGCAACAACACGGTTTTCTTCACGGATAGGACCCCTCGTGGGGTGGTTGGGGTTACCAGCTGCCCCGTTCACCAACGGCTTCGATGACCTTGGCCAGGCGGTCGGCCGCGTGACGCCAGTTGGTCTCCAGGGCGTCCTGCGCGGCGTCGGGCCTGCCGGTGTCGATTGCATTGATGATCGCGTCGTGTTCCTCCACCGACGACCGGATGTCCCCGGTCAGCATGCTGATATACATCCTGATATAACGCTCCGCTTGCGGCTTGACCGCGTCGTGGAGCGCCACCAGGCGTGGACCTTCCCCAGCTTCTACCACACGGCGGTGAAAACGTTCATCGGCGTCGTACAGGCGGCCGTGGTCCATCGGGCTGGCCTGGCCGGCCCGGTGAAACTCGGCGTTCAGGTCGCCCAGCTCGGCCACCAGCACCCGGCGCGGCTCGGACGGGAGCTGGGCCGCGCGCCGGGCACCCAACCCTTCAAGGGAGCCCACGATATCCAGCAGTTCGTGGACGTCGTCGCGAGTGAGCGGCGCCACCGTCAGCCGCGACTGCTGGGCCCCCGGGGCGCCCATCACGTACCCCTCCTGCTGCAGGCGCTGCAACGCCTCACGCACCGGGGTGCGGCTCACGTTCAGGCGGCCGGCAATCTCCGTTTCCACGATGCGGCTGCCCGGCGCCACCAGCCCCTGCACAATGAGGTCGCGCAGGCGCACGTACACCTGCTCGGGACGCGAACCATGGCGGGGCGACATACCTGCCGCTCCCTTGCGGGCGGTGGCCGTGCGCGACGGGCGCGGGTTCCGGGACGTTGGCTTGCGGGGTGGCATGCTGGGTGAGTCCTGACCGGAGGCTGCGGGTGTGTGACGCTGGAGGGCCTGCCTTCTGACGCTCGGTTGGCAGCGCGGGGCACGAGAACGTCAGCAGCGATGTATGCAATTTAGCCTTTCATGGGCCCGGAGTGGCACGCCGTGACAGCGCCCACCATCTTCACAGCCATCCGGACCCGACCACTCCACCCACCAGCAAGGCCGCCCATGACCCCGTCTCCGATCCCTCCCGACCTGCCGCGCCGCGGCTTCCTTGGCCGTCTCGCCGTTGGCGCGGCCGCGCTGGCGGTTGCCGCGCTCCCCTCCACCGCGAGCGCCGAACGGCGGCTGCGCCGTCAGTCGGAAGACCCCGACCACTGGCTGGACGCGCTGACCGGGAAGCACCGCCAGATCTTCGACGTGATCTCGCCGGACCAGGCGGCCACTGGCGCCGCGTTCGCGCGCAACTTCCTGAACGCCGACAACGACGGCTACCACCTGCCCGACAAGGACGTGAACGCCGTGGTCTCGTTCCGGCACGTGGCGTTTGCCATGGGGCTCAACGACGCCATGTGGAAGAAGTACCGCCTGGGCACGATTGTGGGCTACCAGGATGGCAGCACCGGCCGTCCGGCGGAGCGCAACACGCTGGCCGGATCGGCCGGCGACACCCGCAAGGAGAGCGCCAGCCTGGCGGCGCTCCATTCCCGTGGCTGCGTCTTTGCCGTCTGCGGCATGGCAATGGCGCACTTTGCCGGCGAGCTGGCGAAATCAGAAAAGACAGATGGCGCCAGCATCGTGGCGGATTTCCGCGCGAACCTGGTGCCCGGCGCCGTGGAAGTGGTGGCCGGCGTCGTGGCCGTGAACCGCGCGCAGGAGCGCGGCTTCAGCTACGTGTACGTGGGGTGACCGCGACGGCACGCCGGATCCTGCTGGCTGACGCCGACGCGTTCTTCGTGGCCGTGGCGCGGCTGGAGGATCCGGACGGCGTGGGGCGCGAGCCGCTGCTCATCGTGGGCGGTACGCGGCAGAGTCGCGGCGTGGTGTGCTCGGCGTCCTACGAGACGCGCGCGTTCGGCGTGCGGTCGGCCATGCCCATTGCCCGGGCGCTGCGCCTCTGTCCGCAGGCGGTGTGCGTGCCGGTGCCACGCAAGGCGTGCGCGCAGCGCAGCGGCCAGATCCGCCAGGTGCTCGAGCGGTTTGCGCCCGTGGTGGAGGCGGCGAGCATCGACGAGTGGTACCTGGACCTGGGGGGCACCGAGGCGCTGTACCGCCACGAGCCGCTGGAGGCCACGGCCCATCGCATGCGCAACATGATCCACGCGGAAACCGGGCTGCATGTCTCATTCGGCGGCGGGACGTCCAAGCTGGTGGCCAAGCTGGCGGTGGAGCGCGCCAAGCCGACGCCCAGCACGCCGGCCACCGGCGTGTTCGTGGTGCCGCCAGGTGAGGAGGCCGGGTTCCTGCGCGCTGTGGCGCTTGCCGACATTCCCATGGTCGGCCCCCGCTTCCAGGAGCGCCTGGCCCGGCTGGGCATGCGCACGGTGCCGGATGTGCTCCAGTATGACCTGCCCACGCTTGTGCGCTTCATTGGCGAACGCGAGGCGCGCTGGCTGTACGACCGCGTGCGCGGCATTGACGATCGCGAGGTGGCGGCCCGGCTCGAGGCGCGCAGCATCAGCCGCGACGAGACCTTTCCGGCGGACATTGCCCCCAACGCGGGACTCGAGCGGGAGCTGCTGGGGCTTGTCAACAGCGCGGCATCCGACCTGCGCGCCGAGGGGCTGCGCGCCCGGACCATCACGGTGCGCATCCGCGATCACGACTTTCGGACGCGCTCCGCCAGCCGCACGCTGGAGCAGGGGGTGATGTCGGATCGCGTCATCCTGGCCGCCAGCCGGCAACTGCTGTCACGGCTGCGCGCGGGTCGGCGGGTGCCCACCCGGCTGCTCGGCGTGGGGCTCACGTCGCTCGTGCAGGACGAGGCCGGCGATCAGCTCACGCTGTTCGAGCAGGGGGGCAGCGCGGTGCCGCTGGTGGAGACGGAACGGGATCGCGCGGTGGCACGCGCGGTGGACCGGGTACGTGCACGCTTCGGGCCAGACGGGATATTGCCGGGCGGGCTCTGACCCGATCCGTTATTCGTGATCGCTGGCGATGTAGGTGGGCGTCGGCGCCGACGCAGGTGGCGCGGTGGCGGGTTCGCGCGGCTCCAGCAGGTAGCGCAACGGATCCACGTGCCGGCCATTCACGCGCACCTCGAAGTGTACGTGCGGCGCGGTGGACAGCCCGGTGGACCCGACCTTGGCGATGGCGGCGCCGGCGGCCACATAGTCCCCGACCTTGACCAGCAGCTCCTCACAATGCGCATAGAGCGTGCTGACGCCACCGCCGTGCGCCAGCTCCACCACCAGGCCGTAGCCGATGCGGTGGCCGGCAAAGGTCACCCGGCCGTCGGCCGGCGCGCGGATCTTGGTGCCGAGCGGTGCGGCGATGTCCACTCCCTCATGGGGGCGGAAGATGTTGAGGATCGGCTCCAGTCGAGACTGCGAGAAGCGGCTGCTGATGGTGCCGAGCACCGGCAGGGTGGCGTGTGGCGCGCCCGCGGCCGGTGTGGTCGTCGAGTGGCGCGCGACCAGTGTCAGCCCGCGGGACACGTTCGCCGTCACTTCGGCCAGCTCGAGCGCCGAGTCGGCCCGCTGCTGCGCGACGTGCAGGCTGTCGCTGAGCGTCAGTGCGAGCTGGTGCACCTCGGCGAGCTGCGCGGAGCTGGTGCTCACCTGCATGGCTTCGGTCATGGTCCAGCCGGTGTACGCCAGGAAGCCCACCAGGGCCACGGTCAGGGCGCGGCGCACATGGTGTCCGTACACATGCAGGGTGTGCGTGCGTCCGGAGGGTTGAGGCGGGACGATGACGATCGTCCACTTGCGTCGCGGCGCGTCGGGGCTGGTGCTTGCCAATGGAGTGCGCGGGGGCCGGGGTGGTGTCAGCGCCCGTCGGCCGCGTGAAGTCGCGGTCGGGGCGGGGCGGCATCATCGGTGGCGATGCGCTGGCCCGTGGCGTTGGGGTGGATGGTCAGGCGGCCCTGGATGCGGCCCCCTTCCAGGATCAGGATGGCCGGGGCCTCCACGTCGCCGGTAACGGCGCCGGTGTGCTGGAGCTCCACGCGCTGGGCCGAGATGTTGCCTTCCACGGACCCGCCCACGATGACCTCGCGAGCGGAGATGTTGCCCACGATGGACGCGCCCACCGCCACCACCACGATGTCAGCTCGGCGCACGTCCCCACGCAGGCGACCATCCACCCGCAGGGTTCCGTCGGTTTCCAGGTCACCTTCCACGGTGGTCTGGGCGTCGAACACGGAATAGCCCGTGGCGCTGGGATCAGCGACTGCGTGTGATTTTCTGGAAGACATGGCCATGCGTGGAGTTGCGAGGTAACCGGAGCCATCAACTTGGGCGCGCCGGGGCTGTGGCGCCAGTGCGGCAATCGCCAGAATGTCGCGCGCCGGCGGACCGAACATATGCCGACACCCGGCCGGGGGCAGGAACGATGCCGAGTGGGCCGCCGCTGGCCCGTGACCCGGGGCACATTTTGTTGACACCTGCAATTGACCCATCGTGGCCGGCGCGACATCCTTGGGCGGCCAACACACCAGAGGATCCTGCCTGATGTTCCGTTCCCTTTGCGCTGCCGCCGGGCTCGCCGTCGCAGCGGCCGCACCCGCGCCCGCCATTGCGCACGCCCAGGGCGGCGCGCCGTATTCCATTGCCTACCAGCTCGCGATGCCCGACCCGGCCTCGCACCTCTTCCACCTGCGCATTGACGTGGGCAAGCTGCACGGCGACACCCTCATCCTTCAGATGCCGGTGTGGTCGCCGGGGCGCTACGCGCCGATGTTCTTTGCCAAGAACGTGCAGAAGTTCACGGTGACCACGCCCGCCGGCGCGCCGGTGAGGTGGGATCGCACCAACGGGTCCCGGTGGCGGCTGTACACCCGCGGGCTCTCCGCCGTCCGCGTGGAATACCAGGCGTACGCCGACGCGCCGATGTCCGGCACGTTCAGTGTGCTGGACACGCTGCACGCCACCATCAACGGTCCGTCGCTCTTCATGTACGTGGAGCGCCACAAGCCCGACCCGGTGACGCTGCACTTGGTCCCGCCGGTCGGGTGGCACGTCATCAACGGCGACGCGGCGGTGAATGACCAGGTGGACTACAAATTTGAGAATTATGATCGCCTGGCGGACACGCCCACCGAGATCGCGCCGGCGTTCATGGTGGACAGCTTCAACGTGGACGGGGTGCTGTACCGGACGATGGTGCATCACAACGGCCCCACCACGCCCGCGGAGCGCGCGCGATTCGTGGGCGACGTGAAGAAGATCGTGACGTACGAGAACACGGTGTTCGGTCCACCGCCCATCCGGATGTACACCTTCCTGTTTCACATCGGCTTTCCCGGCGGCGACGGCATGGAGCACCTGTTCTCCACCCAGATTGCCAACCGCCGCCCGTGGGAAGACTCGGACCAGGTACTGTCGGGCATCAGCACGGCCGCCCATGAGTACTTCCATGTATGGAACGTAAAGCGCGTTCGGCCCATGCTGCTGGGCCCCTTTGACTACACCTCCGAACGCTACCAGCCCAGCCTGTGGGTGGCCGAGGGGTGGACGCAGTACATCGGGCAGATGGCGCTGCACCGCGCCGGCATCACCGACGAGCAGCAGATGCTGCAGTCGGCAGCGGGCATCGTGCAGCAGAACCTGACGGCGCCCGGCCGCAAGGAAGTGTCGCCGGAAATGGCCAGCTTCGAGGCGCCGTTCTGGGACCAGGCGGGGCAGGCGCAGCCGGTGAACGCGCGCGACATCTTCATGAGCTACTACACGCAGGGGGCCGGGCGCGCGCTTTACCTGGACCTGTTCATCCGCGAGCGCTCGCATAACCAGAAGGCGCTGGGTGACGCGTTCGACAACCTGCGCAAACGGACGTGGTACCAGCCCAACGCGTCGTACTACCTGAAGGGGCGTGGCTATACCGAGGCGGATGTCCTGAAGGCCGTGAGCGATGCTGCGGGCACGGACATGACCAGCTGGTTCGCGCACTACGTGAGCGGCACCGACGACGTGGATTTTGACGGCGTGCTGGCTGGCGCGGGCCTGCGCCTCAACCGCGACGGCCAGCGGTGGACCATCGAGCCCGTGCCCGACGCCACGCCCGAGCAGGCGCGCATCCGCGAAGGGTGGCTCACCGGAAAGAAGGGGTAACGGGACCATGAAGCGTCGCGATTTCATCCGGACGGCCACCGGCGCAATCGCCGGTGGCGCGCTGCTGCCAGCCGGCCTGCGGGCCATGACCAGTGCCGGGTTGCACCCCAAGCCGGGGGCCGCCGGCTTGTCCTCCACTGCCGGCAGCCTGGAACCCATTGGCCTCCAGCTCTATACCGTGCGCGGCGAGATGGCCAGGAATGTGGACGCCACGCTGGCCGCCGTTTCGCGCATTGGATATCGCGAAGTGGAATTCGCGGGGCTGTTCAACCACACCGCTCGCGAGGTCCGCGCCATGCTCGACGCCCACGGCCTGATGGCGCCGTCCTCGCACGTGGGCATGCCGCGCGACATGGCCGACTGGCCCGCGATGCTCGAAGACGCGCTCACCCTGGGGCAGTCGTACATCATCACGCCGTCGTTCCCCAGCCGCGACCTGTCACCCGACGGCATGAAGCGGATTGCCGACCAGTTCAACGCCGCCGGGGCCGCGGCGCGGAAGGCGGGTCTCCAGTTCGGCTTCCACAACCACTCGGCGGAGTTCACGCCGGTGGATGGGCAGGTGCCGTACGACACGCTGCTCGCCGAGTGCGATCCGCACCTGGTGTGCTTTGAGATCGACATCTACTGGATGATCACCGGCGGGCGGGACCCGCTGGAGTACCTGGCCCGGTTTCCGCACCGGTTCCCCATGGTGCACGCCAAGGGGCGCGCTGCGGACGGGAAGATGGTGGACGTCGGCGCGGGGACAATTGACTACCCGAAGATCCTGGCGGCATTCAAGCGGGCGGGGCTTCAGCACTGCTTCGTGGAGCATGACCACCCGGCCGACCCGATGGCCTCGGCTCAGGCGAGCTTCAACTATCTGAGTGCGCTGAAGTTCTGACGGGTGGCTGACGCCTCAGCCGGTCACGGGCTCCGTGCCAGCCGGGGCCGAGGCGTCGGCCACTGCCTTCACCACCTGCCGGACCATCTCGGCCGTGGTCACCACGCGGGCGTACTCGTCGGGCACGTACGGCTTGCCGAGCGTCACGCTCTCGCGGCGGAAGCGCATGGGGCTGGTGCCGCGTCGGGTGGGTCGCACGTGTACCTCATGCACCCCGGCCTCGCCGATCACGCGGCCCACGTCGTGCTCGGTGAGCCCGCCGGCGGCGATGATCGAGCCACGGCCTTCTGAGCGCCATGCGAGCGCGGCCAGCGTCTCCAGGCCAGCCAGGGCCGTGGGCGCGCCTCCCGAGGTGAGCACGCGGTCCACGCCCAGGGCCATGAGCGTATCCAGCGCCTCGAACGGGTCGCGCACGAGGTCGAAGGCGCGGTGAAACGTGATGGAGAGCGGGCGGGCCGCCTCGATGAGCGCGCGGGTGCTGCGGTCGTCCACCGCGCCGTCGGGGTTCAGCGTACCGAGGACCACGCCGGCCACGCCCACGCCCTTGGCAAAGGCGATGTCGCCCAGCAGGGTCTGGAGCTCGGTCTCGTCGTACAGGAAGTCGCCGCCTCGCGGCCGCACGAGCACATGCACCGGGATGCTGAGCCGCTCCCGGGCGAGTGCCATGAGCCCGGGGCTGGGTGTGGTGCCCCCCTCGTACAGGTTGGCGCACAACTCCACGCGCTGCGCACCGCCCGTCTCCGCGGCCAGCGCCGACTCGATGGAATCGACGCAGACCTCGACGATGACGTCGGTGGCCGTCGTGGGGTTGGAAATGGGGGTGGCAGGCACGGCCCTAAGACTTTACTCCTGAGCCGTCAGGCGCAAGGTACGGGTGGCGAAAGTTTCTCCGCGGCGTAATTTAGGCGGCCGGCCGCGTCCCCGGCTCGCCGCCTGCCTTCAATCTGACAGGGCGTATGACGCACCCAACCCTGGAGGGAGGTCCCCGTGACCGGTGTCCGCACGAAGCTCTCGGTGATGATGTTCCTGCAGTACTTCATTTGGGGCGCCTGGTTCGTCACCGTGGGAACCTACCTGGGGACGACGCTGAAATTCACCGATACGCAGATCGGCCTGGCCGTGGGCGCCACCGCCATCGCGGCCATTGTTTCGCCGGTGTTCATCGGCATGGTGGCCGACCGGTTTTTTGACAGCGAGAAGCTGCTGGCGCTGCTCCACTTTCTGGGGGCCATCGTGATGTGGTTTGTGTCCAGGCAGACCACCTTCGCGACGTTCTATCCGCTGCTGATCCTGTACGCCCTGTGCTTCATGCCCACGTTGTCGCTCACCAATGCCATTTCCTTTCACCATGTGAAGGACGCGGCGCACGAGTTTCCCCTCATTCGCGTGCTGGGCACCGTGGGGTGGATTGCCGCGGGGTGGCTCATTGGCCGGGAGCTGCACGCTGACGCGCTGGCGCTGCCCATGCAGGTAGCGGCCGGCGCCTCGCTGGTGATGGCCGCGTTCTCCCTGACGCTGCCGCACACGCCACCCAAGGCGGCGGGCGCGCCCTTCAGCTTCCGGGACGCCCTGGGGCTGGATGCGCTCCACCTGCTCCGGGACCGCGACTTCCTGGTCTTCGCGATCGGGTCCTTCCTGATCTGCATCCCGTTGCAGTTCTACTATGCGTTCGCGAACCCCTTCCTGAACGAGATTGGCGCGCCCGATCCGGCGTTCATCCAGACCTTCGGGCAGATGTTCGAGGTGGTGTTCATGCTCATGCTCCCGTTCCTCCTCCGCCGGTACGGGATCAAGGTGATCATGGTGGTGGGCATGCTGGCGTGGGCGGTGCGCTACTTCGCCTTCGCGCACGGGAACGCCGGGTCGGGGATGTGGCTCATCTACCTGGGCATCGTGATCCACGGCGTGTGCTACGACTTCTTCTTCGTGGCGGGCCAGATCTACACCGACGAGAAGGCGGGCGCGAAGGTGCGCGCCGCCGCGCAGGGGCTCATCAACTTCATCACCAACGGGCTGGGGTACTTCATCGGGGCCTTTGTGTCCGGCGCGGTGACCAACCACTTTGCCACGGTGAATGTCGCGTGTACGGCG
This sequence comes from Gemmatimonadaceae bacterium, assembly GCA_035700805.1. Lineage (GTDB taxonomy): Bacteria > Gemmatimonadota > Gemmatimonadetes > Gemmatimonadales > Gemmatimonadaceae > JAGWRI01. The sequence goes on from DASSOG010000048.1 coordinate 90,637, forward strand.
GCCGCGGCCGCGGCGGGTCAGTGCGTGCCCACCACCCACGACTGGCGGGCCATCTGGCTGGTGCCGGCCGGCATGGCACTGGTGATTGGCGTGGTGTTCATGCTCGTGTTCCGTCCGCGGACGGCGCCTCCGGTGCCGGTGGCGGCCTGATGGCGGCCGCCGGCTCCGCTCCTCACCGTGGCTTCCAGGTCCCCCTGGCCACCTTCGGCACGAACGTGTCGAGTCCGCGCGCGGGGAAGGGCAGTGTGCGCCCGGCTTCAGCACTCTGATATGCCGTCATGAGCATCTTCACCGTCTCCACGCCATCGGCGAAGGTGAGGGAGGGACGCCGCCCGGCCCGGAAGCACTGCACCATGTGGCGATCCTCGGCCTCGTAGCCGTACGCGGCCGCTTCATTGGCCACCACGGGCATCTGCCCGACCTCGGCGTTCTGCTTCTCCACCAGGTCCTCGCCCGCCTTGCCCTTCACCTCGCGACTGAAGAAGAGCTTGAGTCCCGTGTCCAGCGTATTCCAGGACATGGAATACTCCGGGCCCAGCAGCTCCGCGCTCAGGCGCAGCCCGGCGCCCACGAAGCTCCAAGAGGTGGTCGCCTCTCCCATGACCGTGAGCCCGTCCTTGGTGCGGAACTCGATCACCACGCTGGCAAAATCCTCGGCGGGGTGGCGCGCGTAGTCCACGGCGGGGCCCATCATCTTCTTCAGGCGTTTCACATACTCCGGGCGCGTCCACTTGAGGCTGGCAATGTGCGCCGTGACGCGCACGGGTCGCAGCGAATTGCGCGGCTCGCCAGGCCTGGTGAGCAGGTGCCGGACGACTTCCACCGAATGGCACATCATGTCGTTCAGCACGCCGCCGCCCTGGAGCTTACCCTGCCAGAACCAGGGCATATGCGGACCGCTATGTTCCTCGGCGGCGCGCGCCAGGTAGGGGCGGCCGGTAATCGCCGCCCCGCGCGTCCAGAGCAGCGTGCGGCCAAGTTCCACCTGCGGGGCAAAGACCTGATTCTCCAGGTAGCCGGTGTTGAGCCGGACTCCCCTGGCCAGCGCATGGACTTGCTTGGCTTCGGCCACGTTGCGCGCCAGCGGTTTTTCGCACGCGAGCCCGCGCAGCGTGCCCCGGCCCCGGTCGAGTACATGCACGATCTCCTCGACGTTCTCGATGCGCGCGTGGTTGGGGCCGCAGAGCCAGATGGCATCGATCGCCGGGTCGGCGACCAGGGCCGAGATGGATCGAAATGGCCTGGCATTCCCCAGGTCCAATGACCTGGCATACGCCGCGGCATCGCTCGCGCGCTTCGGGCTGGGGCTCCACACCCCGCGGATCTCGGCATGCCGCACGGCCTGGAAGGCCTGCATGTGAAAACGCGCATTGAAGCCGGAGCCGATGAAGCCAATCCCGAGCGGCGGCGTCATGACTTGTACACGTCCGAGTACTTGACCCCCAGCTTGGTCAGGGCGGCGTCCGGGCACCCGTGCCACTCCGGCACCATCTGATTTCCCATGTATTGGATGTCTGCAATTCCCATCTTGCTCGTGTAGAAGCCCGAGGCCGTCATGTCGCGGAAGCGGTTGAAGAATGCCACGCCGGCGCGCATATCAGGCGCGGCCTTGTCGGGCCAGGCGATGGCATCCAGCACCTGCGTTCGCTGGGAGAGCGTTGCCGCGAGGAACGTGGCGTTGAAGCGGCGCTCACATTCCAGGTCGAGCCAGGCCAGGCCGCCGCGCATCCAGAGCTGGTTGTCCGGCTTGTCGCCCATGATGAAGTCCATGAACTCCGGCACGCCGGCCTCGGTGGCGCTCCCGGAGCGTTCATCGCGCGGAATGACGTAGTCCACCAGCAGGCGTACGGTGCTCCATTCGTGCGCGGTGAAGAACTTGGGCGTATAGGGCGCGCCGCTGGTCGCTTCGGTGTCGCGGGCCACGCCCACCGCCCGCAGCGCGCGTTCCAGGGTGGGCGGCGCGAACTCCACGGCGCCGGCCAGCGGCAGGGCCGCCAGGTACCCCAGCGCCGTGCGGCGGGAGACGCCGCCACCGGTCCCCCCTGGCGCCGCGTGCGTGGCGCCGGCGTCGGCATCCGTCGCGGGACGTCCGCTGTTGTCGTCGGGTTTGTGTGCGTTGCTCATAGCGCCCCCTGCTTGCGCTGTTCCGCGATGTAGGCGCTGGTCCGCATGGACAGCGCGAGGATGGTCCAGGTGGGATTCTTGTCCGCTTGCGAGACAAAGGGCCCGCCGTCGGCCACGAAGAGGTTCTTCACTTCGTGGGCCTGGCAGTGGGCGTTCACCACCGACGTACCGGGATCGTTGCCCATGCGGCTGCCCCCGAGCTCGTGGATGATCGAGCCGCCGGTGGACAGGCCGTAGCCCTGCTCCTTCGACGGCATGGGCGCCCGCACGGTGCCGCCCATCTCCTCGATGATCGAGCGGAAGGTCTGTTGCATATGCCGAGCCTGGTTGTATTCGTGGTCGGTCCACTTCCAGTGGAAGCGCAGCACGGGGATGCCGTACTGGTCCACCACGGTCGGGTCTATCTCACAGTACGTATCGTCGTTGGGGATCATCTCCCCACGACCCGAGAACCCCACGGTGGCACCGTAGTAATGCCGGTAATCCTTCTTGAGGGACTTGCCATAGCCGCCGCCGGGGGCATACTGCTGGATGCCACCCATGAACCCGTATGACGGCATGCCCAGCCCGCCCCAGACCTCGATGTGGTACCCGCGGGGAAAGTCGAGCCTGGCGTTGTCCAGCCACCACGGCATGTAGATGTGCGCGCCACCCACGCCGTCGTGGTTGTGGGGCACCTGGTCCACCATGCGGGGGATGAACCCGCCCACGTCCGAACCCGTGGTGTCGGTGATGTACTTGCCCACGGTGCCGCTGCCATTGGCCAGCCCGTTGGGAAACCGCGTGGAGCTGGAGTTGAGCAGCAGCCGAGCAGTCTCGAGCGCGCTGGCGGCCAGCACCACCACCCGGGCGCGCACGTGCTGGTCGGTGCGCGTGGTCTTGTCAATGTATGACACGCCGTTGGCCAGGCCGTCCGGGCCCAGCGTCACCTCGCGCGCCATGGCGTAGGGGATCAGCGTCAGGTTGCCCGTGTCGCGCGCCGGCGGAAAGAGCACGTTGGTGGACGAGAAGTTGGACGCCGTCATGCACCCGCGGTTGCACTGGCCGCAGTAGTGGCAGGGGGCGCGGCCGTTCAGCGGCTTCGTGATGATGGACAGGCGGGACGGGACGCACGTGATGTTGAGCCGATCCGCGGCCTGCTTGACCAGCACCTCGTTGCACCGCATCCGCGGCGGGGGCATGAAGATGCCGTCGGGCGCGTTCCGCAGCCCCTCGTTGCTGCCGAACACGCCGATGAGCTTGTCCACTTCATCGTAGTACGGCTTGATGTCGTCGTACGAAATGGGCCAGTCGTCGCCCAGGCCATCCAGCGTCTTGCGGTGGAAGTCGTCGGGGCCAAAGCGCAGCGAGATGCGTCCCCAGTGGTTGGTCCGCCCGCCGAGCATCCGCGCGCGCCACCAGTCAAAGCGCGTCCCCGGGGCGCGCGTGTAGGGCTCGCCTTCGATTTCCCAGCCGCCGATGCAGCCGTCAAACTCGCCAAAGGGCCGCTCCTTGGTGGACGCGCCCCGCCGGGGGGAGTCGTACGGCCAGTCGAACATGGCCCCGTCCTTGACGGGATCCCACAACTGTCCGGCCTCGAGCAACACCACCTTGGCCCCCGCCTTGGTGAGCATGTAGGCGGCCATCCCGCCACCGGCCCCCGAGCCCACGATGCACACATCGTACTCCGGGCGCTGCTTCCTGACCTCCATCGTCATCGCTCCTGATCGTGAGGGTTGCGATGCCGGATCCCGCGCGATGTCGCTGCCGTCCCGCGGGCGTGCGGCCCCGGCGCAATATGCATCGCGGGCACGCGGTCGGTAATGCTCGCGGCGCCGGCGGGGTCAGTCGCCCGTTGGCTCCTCGACCACGACGTGCGACACCCGCGTGCGCGCGGCGGTGATCAGGACCACCCCCGCCACGATCACGGCCGTGGCCGAGAGCGTGCGGGCCGTGACGAGCTCGCCGGCAAAGGCCCAGCCCAGCACCACCGCGATCACCGGATTCACGAAGGCATACGTGGAGGCGCGCGCCGCCGTGGTGTGGCGCAGCACGTACGCGTACGCGGTGAAGCCCACCAGCGACCCGAACACCACCAGGTAGCCCCAGCCCAGCCACGAGGCCATGGAAACCTGCGCCAGCGAGAAGCCGGTGGTCTCGCCGGTGAGCGTGGCCACCACGAATAGCGCTCCACCACCACACACCATCTGCATCCCGACGGCCAGCAGGGGGACGGGCACGTGGTGCTGCCGCTGCGCCGTGATGGACCCCCCGGCCCAGACGATGGAACCCAGCACCAGGGCCGCCGCGCCGCTCAGGTCCATGGCGGCGTGCCCGACAAACGCGCCGGGACCCACGAGCGTCACGAGCCCGGCGAACCCGATGGCCAGCCCGAGCAGCACGGTCGGTCCTGGATTGAGGCCCTGGGGGCGCAGCCAGTCGATCAGCACCATCCAGAGCGGCACGGTGGCCACGAGCAGGGCAGCCGTCCCCGACGGCACGCGGAGCTCCGACCACGCCACCAGCCCGTTCGCGCCCAGCAGCAGCACACCCACCACCGCCGCGTCGCGCCACTCGGCCAGGGTCGGCCGGCGTCCCAGTCGGCGGGCGGTGAAGGCAATGAGCAGGACGCCGGCCGTCAGGTGCCGGCCCGACGCCATGAGGAATGGCGGGATGGTGCGGATGCTGAACCGCATGGCAAGGAAGGTGGAGCCCCACAGCACATAGACCGCGGCAAAGGCGGTCAGCAGGCGCGCGCGTTCGGCGCGTGGGTGGTCTCCCTTCAGGGGCCCGAGCATCGGGGCCGGAATCTAGCGGGGCCGCCGGCGGCTATGAACCGACGAGAATCGACATCCCGATGGCGAAGGTGCGCCCGGGCGCGGGCTCGAAGTACCGTCCGCGCGCCGCGTTGATCACCACCGAGCTCACATACCGCCGGTCGAACAGGTTGCTCACCCCGATGTACGGGCGCACCGTGGTTCCACGCACCGCGCCGTTCCAGCCCGCCCGCAGGTCCAGCGTGGTCCACGGGGCGGTCTGGAGGTCCAGGGTATCGTCCACCGGGTAGGCGGAGGCATGGCGCAGCTCCGCGTCCAGCCAGCCGCCGCGCGCCGCAGCCGGCGCCGTGTGCAGCAGGGCGTCGATCCACGCGGCGGGGACGCCGGGCAGCCGCCGGCCGGCGAGGTCGCGTCCGTCGGACAGGTAGCTCGTATATCGGAAATCGGATTGGGTCCAGTTGAGCGTCAGCGAGGTCCCGGGGGCGATTGGACCGTGTACCCCGGCTTCCAGCCCGCGGTGGCGCGATCGTCCCGAATTCCGGTAGAACTGCCGCCCCGGCGAGCTGGTCACCTCAAAGGCCACGAGTTCGCCGCGCACCGCCACCTGGTACAGGGCGAGTGAATACGCCCACCGCATGCCCAGGTTCCCGCGGGCCCCGACCTCGTAGATCGTGGCCGTCTGCGGCGACAGCTCGGCGTTGAACCCGCCCGCCGTGTCCGGGCGGTTGGCCAGTTCCGTGGTGGTCGGGGTCTGGAAGGAGGTGCCGACGGTGGCGTAGAGCGTGGCGGCGTCCGATACCTGCACCGTGAGCCCGCCGGTGCCACTCAGCGCGTCCATCAGGCGGTGGCCCGAATCGTCGGGGTTGCCGCCGCCCACCAGGCGATCCTGCACCGCGAAGCGCGTGCGGTCATACCGCACTCCACCCGTGAGCGACGTGCGCGGGCCGAGTGACAGCACGCTTCGCAGGAAGGGCCCCACCGTGCTCACCTGTTCCAACTGGTCCAGCGACGTCGGAGGCGCCGCCTGGCCGGCCTGGTTCGCGAAGTTCGCGCGGTCGTCGCGTTGCCATTGTGCGTCGATGCCGGCGGTGAGCGTCTGCGGCACGCCCGCCAGCGTCACCGGGCGCGTGGCCAGCGCGCGCACGCCGAACGCCGTCCGGTTGAGATCTATGTACGCGAATGTCTGCGGGTTGCGCAGGTCACGCCCCAGCCCGAAGGTCGTGATGGACGCCGTCCCGCCCCCGGCGAAGTCGCGCTGCAGGGTCACGCCGCCCTGGAGCTGGCGGACCGCCTTGCCGGCGGCAGTCGCGGTGTACACGGGCTCGACCGTGTCGGGGTTGGCCTTGAACTCGGCCAGGGTAATGGCACCCGGATTATCGGCGCGCGGATTGTCCGCGGCGGCGAACAGCGCGCGGATCGTCCACCCCACGCCCAGGGGGAGGGCCAGGTGCAGGTCCAGCTTTCGCAGGTCGGCGCTGCCGTGGGGACGCTGCCCGGTGTATGCCAGGCGCGATGCGGTGGCCTGCACCACGCCGTTGCCCACCGGCAGGCGCGTGCGCGAAAGCCACTTGGCGTAGCCGCGGTCAAGGCCGTCGGCGGGCGCCCCGGCGTCCACGCGCACTTCGCTCGCTGCCCTGCGAGGCGGCACGGGGTCGGTCCAGATGCTGATCACACCACCGGCGGCATTCCCGAACAGCGACGACGATGGGCCCCGCAGCACCTCGATGCGGTCGGTCGCGCCCAGCTCGATGTTCGTCAGTTGCCCCTGGCCATCGGGGAGCGTCTGCGGAATGCCGTCCATCAGCACCGTGATGCCGCGGACCGCGAACGCGGAGCGCGCGCCGAATCCGCGGATGGAGATGCGCTGGTCCAGCGAGAAGTTGTAGCGGTTGGCCACGTACACCCCGGGTACGAGGCCCAGCGATTCGTCCAGGCCCAGGGTCGCATGCCCTCGGGTGATCCCGGCCCCCTGCACCAGCGCGGTCGCGCCCGGCACCCGGTCGCGTGCCAGGTTGGACCGCGTGGCGGAGACCCCGATGGGAGGCAGGTGCGTCGTGTCGGTTGCGGCGCGGCCAGTGCGGGGCGGCGTGCCCTGCGCTGCGGCGGTGCGCGCCGCCAGCCCCAGGGCGGTGCTGCACAGGATCGAGCGTATTGCCGCGCTCACGTGCATGATGACGGGTTCCGTGGCATGATCGACTGACTCCCGAAGCCGGAAGTTACAAGGGAACCATGCCCCCGGAACGCGGCTTAGTTGCGCGATGCACAATTCCGCCACATATGACCTGTACCACACGCACCGGACATCCGGTGGGTCCCGAGGTCCGTCCGCCGTCGGACGGGCATTCCACGCGGCGCGGCGACGTCCGCGGGGGCCTGCCGGTCATCCAACTCTCTCACATGCCCGCCCCTGTCCCTGATCGCGGTCCTGCTCCCGCCGACGCCGACTTCGAGCGCGAGGCGCTGCCCTGGCTTGACGACGTGTACCGGTTCGCGCTCTCGCTCACGCGCGATCCGTCCGACGCCGACGACGTGGTGCAGGAAACCTTCCTGCGCGCCTACCGCTCGTGGCACACCTACACGCCGGGCAGCGACTGTCGTCGGTGGCTGTTCACCATCTGCCGGAACGTCTTCCTGCGCTCCGTCGAGCGCGAGCGCCACACGGTCGACCTCACGGACGCGGAACACGACGTTATTGGCGCCGCCGAGGTGTATGCGGCCGCGCTGGAGGACGGCTATACTGACCTGTTCTCGCGCGTGGATGTGCTGCCTGCCATCAATCGGGCGGTCCGCGAACTGCCCGAACCCTTTCGCAGCACGATGGTGATCGTGGATATCGAGGATCAGCCGTACGATGCCGCCGCCGAGATCCTGGGCGTGCCCATCGGCACCATTCGCTCGCGACTCTTTCGCGGGCGCCGCATGGTCCAGGAGCGCCTGCTGGCGTACGCCCGCGATGCCGGCGTTGCCGGTGTCCCCATCAAACCAAGGGAGGTCCTATGACCAGTTCCAGGATTCCTCCGCTGCCGCCCGAATGCATGGAGGTGCTCACGCACGTCTGGGACTTCCTGGACGAGCAGTTGACCCCCGAGACTACCGATCGGCTGACCACGCACCTGAAGAACTGCCCGCAGTGCTTTGGGTACCAGTCGTTTCAGGAGCAGTTTCTGGACGCGCTCGCCACGCTTGGTGATCGTCCGGGCGCGCCGCCCGCGCTGCGTGAGCGGGTACTCAGCGTCCTGCGGGAGCAGGGGTTCGCCCGGTAAGACCCGGCGGTGTCAGGCGTGGGTGCGCAACGGGACGCGCTCGCCCCGCTCGCCGTTCACCACCACCACGCTGTGCACGTCCATGTCGGGCGCCAGCGACGCGGCCACGGTGCAGTATTTCTCAAAGGCCAGCGTCGCGGCCCGCTCGGCCTGCGCCCGCTCGATGCCGTCGCCCGTGATCAGGTAGGTCAGCTCGATGGCCATGAATCGCCGCGGGTGCTCCGCGCGCCGGTGTCCCACGACGTCCACGTCGAGCGTGGCCACCGGGGTGCGCCGCTTGGCCAGGATGTCCACCACGTCAATCGCGTTGCACACGGCCAGCGCGCTGAGCACCATATCGGGTGGGGCCTGGGCTGCGGCGCCGTCGCCGTCCAGCAGCGCGCGCGGTCCATCGGGGCGTCCCGATTCAAAACGGTGGTCGCCGCGCCAACTGGCACGGATGGTGTTCACGGGTCCCGCGGGTGCTGTCATGATCGTGTGCTCCTATCCGATTCGAGTTCCGTTGGCCACGGCCTGGTCGAGGTTCGCCAGCACCACCTCACCCTCGGCGGGCAGTGCCCCCAGCACCAGCACCTGGCTCTCGTAGCCGGCAATGCGTCTCGTGCCCAGGTTCACGGCGGCCACTACCTGGCGGCCCACGAGCTGCTCCGGTGTGTAATGGACCGTGAGCTGGGCGCTCGACCGCCGAATGCCGATTTCGGGGCCGAAGTCCAGCGTCAGCTTGATGGCCGGCTTGCGGGCCTCAGGGAACGGGTAGGCGGCCAGGATGGTACCCACCCGGATGTCAATCGCGGCGAAATCCTCGGCGCTCGGCATGGACCCCAAGCTAGCACCGATAATCCCGTGTCGCAGCCGGCGTGGGCGGCCCTGTCATCGCTTGCGGCGCGCAGGCACCTGAGGCACCTTCCTTGCCGGTTCCTGAACCCAGCTTTGATGTCCGACGATATCCTGTACCAGCGATTCCTTTCCTACGGTCCGGCGGTGCGCATCCGGCGCACCAGCGAAGCGGGCACGGCGCCGGTCACGGCCGTGCTTGAGGTGGACCGGCGCGCCGGGACACCGCGTGAGAAGGAGGGCGGCAACCCGCCGCCGCTCATGCACTGCGAAGGCGCCAGCGAGGCCGCGGTGCTCGAACTCCTGGAGCCCACCGCGCGCGACGACCGCCTGATCGTGCAATTGATGCGGGAGAAACAGCTCCGCTAGGTTCAGTCCAGGCCTACCCGCTGCCGAGTCAGATGCCCAACGATCCCCTGCAGTCCCGACGGATGATGGTGAGTGCCGCCAAGCGGCTGCTCGTCACGCGTCACGATGAGGCACGGCGCGACCTCACGCCCGACGCCGACTTTCCCCGCCTTACCCTCAGCGCCCTGGAAAAGATCAGCATGTCACGCTCCCGCGAACGCATCCTCAACAACCTCGACGACATGTATCGCGAGGCCTTTGATCGCGCCAAGACGGCCGACGATTCCACGCAGATGACCACGCTGGATTTTGCGTACCGGCGCGAGCAACTGTACCTGGAAATCCTGCTCGACATCCGCGACGCGATGGAACGACGGTAGCTCGCCGTCAGCCGCTGGCCGCCGTGCGGGTGCGCGGCCATATGAGCGAACCCGCAATAGTCGCCGAGAGCACCACCAGGATCACCACCAGCGAGCCCCAGACGGGCAGCGTCACCCAGTGGTCCACCAGCATCTTCACGCCAATGAACGTGAGGATCACGGCCAGCCCGTACTTCAGCAGGTAGAAGCGGTCAATCACGCTCACCAGCAGGAAGTAGAGCGACCGGAGCCCCAGCACGGCAAAGATGTTCGACGTGAAGACCAGGAACGGGTCGCGCGTGACGCCGAACACCGCCGGAATCGAATCAATGGCGAACGCCAGGTCAGTGACCTCCACCAGCACCAGGACCAGCAGCATCGGCGTGGCCACCCGGCGCCCCTTGTGGCGCGTGAAGAAGCGCACGCCGTCATAGTGCGGCACCATGGGCACGAACCGGCGCACCAGCCGCACCACCAGGTTCTTCTCGCCGTCAAACTCCTGGGTGTCGTCGTGGAACGCCATCCGCACGCCGGTAAAGACCAGCATGGCGCCAAAGATGTACAGCACCCAGTGGAACCGCGCGAGCAGCACCGCGCCAATGCCAATGAAGGCGCCCCGCAGCACCAGGGCGCCCAGGATGCCGTAGAACAGCACCCGATGGTGCGATTTCCTGGGAACGCCAAAGTACGAGAAGATGAGCGCCATCACGAAGATGTTGTCGGCGCTCAGCGATTCCTCCAGCAGGTAGCCCGTGAGGAAGGTGACGGCCACCTGCGTCCCGTCCAGGATCCGCAGCCCCGCGGCGAAGAGCACCGCGAGCAGCACCCAGAACGTGGTCCAGAGCGCCGCCTCGCGCGGCTGGATCTCGTGTGCCTCGCGATTGAAGACGCCCAGGTCCAGCGCCAGCATCGCGACGATGAAGGCAATGAACCCGACCCAGAACCAGATGTTGGACGCGATGGTCTGCATCAGGCAGTACGGGGGTAGTGATCCGGCAGTGGTGGCATCGTGGCGTGAAAGGTAATCTCAGAGAGTCCGCGCACGACCCACCCCACGCCACCAGTGCCCGAACCCATGGCCACGCCCGCGATCAGCCGTATCATCGTCAACGCCCGCATCCGGACGGGCGACCCGCGGCGACCCTGGGCCGATGCCGCGGCGCTGACCGGGGAGACCATCGTGTCGTTAGGGTCCAGCGCCGAGATCAGGAAGCTCGCCCCGGACGCCCCGGCGCTGGACGCGCACGGGGCCGAGCTCGGCGTGGATGACCTGCCGCACTATGCCGGGGACTGACCGGCGCCCGGATGAGCTGCCCCGCTACGGGTGACAGCTCGCCGGGGTCACGATGCCGTTGACGCCCACCGCGATAAAGGCCAGCAGCGAAGCATCACAGTCCATCGCTGAATTCAACGTGCCATTCACGGTGAGCAGGCTGGTGGAGTTCAGCACCAGGCTGCCGACGTTCAGCGTGATGCCGGCGGGGACGTTGAATCCCTCGACGCCCGAGCTGCCCATGACCGTCAACGAACCCTTGATCGTGTACGTCGTGCTTGCGTTGGGCGAGAGGTTGACGGATCCCGGGCCGGAGGCCTCGGCGGTGACATTCCAGAATTGCGCCTGACTGGACGTGGCCGTGATGGTCCGCGCCGTCGTATCGGACTCGTTGTCCATGATGAGCGCCGTGCCGGTGGAGAAGAAGTTCTTGTAGGACGCCGCCACGCCCGGCACGGTGTCCTGCATAAAGTTGCCGGCGACCCAGATCGTGCCATTGGTCAGCAACCCCTCCGACGACTGGTCGGACGTCACGTTGAAGTTCCCCTCCACGGTCAGGAACCCTGACCCCGTCATAGAGAGCGTTCCGTGATGCATGATGTTCAGGTTGCCCGACGATCCCAGGACGCCGGATGCCAAGGCGGGGCCGGCTAGCGGACAGTTGACGTCAACCCGCGCCGCGTAGACGGTGTTGACCACGACCACCGGCTGCGCGCCCGCGCAGGCCATGCTCGCGTCCCCGATCATCAGGTTGGTGGGCATCAGCACCCCGACCTTGCTGCCAGGGGTCATCATCTCCACGGTCCCGGTATCAGCGCCGTTCGTCGACCAGTCCGCGACGTCGGAGGGCGTGGGCGCCTTCAGGTCGCCGTATACCTTGAGGGTATGGGTGTGGATGTCGAACTCCGCCCCGTTCTCCACCATGAGCGTGCCAATGCCCGCGTCGGTGTTGAGGGTGGGGTACGTGCCATTCGTCGCGCCGCTCGTGGTGGCCCACGGCAGGAAGGCCGAATCGGACTGGGTCGGCACCGCACCCTGCCAGTTGGCCGCGTTGGTCCAACTGGTGTCGCTCGCGCCAGTCCAGGTGGAGTAGCCCGCCGGCGCGACCACCGTGGTGAACGTGACGGGTGCCCCGTTCAGCATGTAACCCGCCAGGTCATACGCATACGCGACTACCTGACACGAGGTCGCGTTGGGCGGCAGGTTGAAGGTGAGCGTCGCGTTGCCCGATGCATCGGTGTTCACCGTGGCTGAGGACGCGCTGTCGGCCAGCGTGCAACTGGACGCCCCGATCGTGGTGAGCGAGTACGTCACCGGGACTCCGCCCAGCGCGTAGCTGGCGGTATCGGTGACATGGACCGCCACCGTCGCCTGGGAGGTTCCCACCGGGTCGATGGTCAGTCCACCCTGTCCGACGGGCGCCATGTTGGCCGGCGGGCCCGAGACCAGCGAGATCTGCGCGGACGTATCCGGCCGGACGCCGGGGGCCGAGAACACCAGCGCCGCCGTGGAACCGAGGTCGCCGTCAATTCCGAACCCGCCAAACCTGGCCGATCCGTCAATGCCCGTGTTCACGGGGCTGGCACTGCCAATCAGCACGGGGGCCCCGGCGCTCTGCCCTGACGGCGAGAGGATGACGCTCGGCGTTATAGCCAATCCCGGATAATTCAGCGGCCAGGTGCCCGTGGAGTCGGCCGCCGAAACGACCGTGGTGTCGAGCGTGATTGCGTTAGCCTGCACCGAGAGCGGCGCATGCTCAATCCGCAGCGCGCCTGGCTGGTGGCCAATGGCCACCACCGTGTCCCGGTTGTGCGGGCCGGCCACCGGCGCCGTCAGGATGACTTTGTTCGGCCCCGATGCGGAACCCAGCGCCCACATCGTGAGGAGGATCTCCCCACTGGGATCGGTGGTCAACTGGGTGGAATCCAGGGAGCCGCCACCGGCGTCAAGGGTCATGCCCACCGCCACCCCCGGAATGCCATTGCCCACACTGTCAATCACGATGGCCGCCGGATAGTCCACCATGTAGTGGCTCACGCTCTGGTGCACGCTGTCGTATTCCACCTGGACGGAGTACGCCGGGCCCGCCGTCAGGCTGATGGCGGGAGAGGTCAGTGGATACAGGGCGGACGTCACCGTGGTGTCCCGCGCGACCAGCGCAAAGGGTTCGTTGGCGTAGCCGGCGACATGGAGGTTCGTGAATGTCGCCTTGCCGGTGCTGTCCGTCAGCACGACGGTATCACCGATCAATGTGGGATCCGGTGGGAACGGGACGGACCGCCAGTGACCCGACCCGAAGGGGACCGACTGGTAGTGCGGGCCGCCACTTGTCAGCGCGCGCGACGGCACGCGGTTGGGCTGCTGACAGCCTCCTCCTCCCTGCACGGTGGCTCGGCTGGGCGCCTGCACCACGTCCTGGTGGCGCGCGGGCGCCGGGCTCAAGAGCCCCGTCGGGCGCTTGGCGGGCGTCACCACCTTGCTCGGCATACGGTTTCCGGCATAGCAATCCAGATCCAGCGAGATCGCAATGGGAACACCGGCGCTGGCCACCGGGTTGCTCGCGGTGTCCAGGAGCTGGACGACCACCGGCACGGCGGCGCCGCTCGCATAGTTGGAGTTGAAGGAATTGCTGAAACTCATCTGGGCCGCCGACACCGAGATATTCGCGTTGAAGACGGCGGTGTCCTGAACGCCGGCAACCGAGGCGCGCATCTGCTGGAAGCCATTGGCGCCGAGCTCCCACAGCACGGCCGTGATGCCCGCGGAGTCCGTGGTGGTCGTGACCGTCGCGAGGGCTGGTGGCACCAGTGAATCCGGCTTGAGGAAGCCGCCGCCCCCCGCGCTGACCGTCCAGGTCACGACGGTGCCAGGCACCGGATTGCCCCCGGCGTCCTCTACCTTGATTATCGGACGTTGCGTGGTCGTGTCGTTCGCCGCGCCGGTGAGCGTGGTGCTCCCGATCTGCACATTGATATGCTTGGGCGGGCCAAGCGACACCACGTACGACGCGCTGGTGTCGGCAATGAGGCCGGGTGACGTGGCGATCAACGTGTACGTACCCACCGCATTGTTGCCCACGTGGAACGTGGCCAGCCCCTTCGCGGCCTGCACGGTATCGGCGGCAAACCCCAGCGAATCACCCACGTATCCCCCCACGGGGCCGTGCAGGATGCCCAGCGCGACCACGGCCGTGGCGCTGGCACCGGTAGAGTCGCGGTTGCCAGCGCTGTCGAGCACCTCCACCTGGATTGGCGGATTGATATATGTGGCCGACGGCACGTTCGACGGCTGCACGGCAAAGCGCAGCCTGGCGCCGCCAGAGCCCACGATCGTCACCGTCGCCGTATCCTGCAGTCCGTTCGGAATGGCCGCGATCACCCGGGTGGTGCCCGCCCGCCCGCTCGGCTGGAAGGTGCCTGAGGACGGATTCACCACGCCCAGCGTGCTGTCCAGCACGGTCCACGCCGGGACCACGCCCGTGATCGGGGATTCCGTGCTGTCCAGCGCCGTGATCCGGTAGGGTACCGTGCCGCTGGCCGGGATGGTCGTATCACTCGGGGCGATCCAAAAGAACGCCGCGTCGGCTCCCGGTCCCACGTACGTGATGGGAACGGTCGTTGCGGTCGTGCCGGTGCTGGCACCCACCTTGGCCGTCACCACCATCGTGCCCCGGTAGAGCACTTCCGTGCCGTGGCGCAGCTCGAGTTCCAGCGTGAGCTCCTCGGGATTCGTGTTGAGCGTGACGCGCAACTTCATCGCCACGGAATCCGCGCCCGCAGGCACGGTCACCACGGTGTCGTACGGGGCGGGCGGATGGTCGATGTGGATGTGGATGTTGTCCACGAGCAACCCGAATGCGCCCAGCGCCCGGAAGCTCCTGATCCCCGCCGCCGAAAATTCCGGCGCCACCGAGAGCACTGCGGGACCACCACGACCATTCGGGGCGGTGGGACCATCGGAACAGGTGACGCCACTCAGCGCGAGCAGCACCAGGGCGGCGAATCGGATTCGAGAACGCATGTGTGACACAGCCAGGCGAGGTTAGCCGGCGCCCGAGCCACGGCGGCCGGATGCAAGACGAGCGGAACGTAAACCCGGGTAACGTCTTACCCGGCGTGGCTGGCTGTCAAGAACGACCGTCACAGAGGCTTCGCGCCCGACGGTGCCCGGAACGGGCTGACCAGACAATGTGACCGAAGACTCGAGTTCCAACGCCTCGTGGGGCCAGCGTCTCGTGGCGCGGGAGTCAGGACCTGCAGGACTTCCGCGCCTGCACGGCCGGCTCAGAACCGGGCGACGTCCCGGAAGGCGCGCTTGAAGTCTTCCACCTGCGGCAGGATCGCATCCTCGAGCTGCGGCGCGTACCCCACGAAGGTGTCGGTGCCGGCCACGCGCTTCACGGGCGCGTCCAGCCAGGCAAAGCATTCGTCGGCAATCGCCGCCGCCAGCTCCGCGCCGTAGCCCCAGGACATCGGGTCCTCGTAGCCCACGATCACGCGCGACGTCTTCTTCACGCTCTCGAACACGGTCTCCCGGTCCCAGGGCGAGAGCGTGCGCAGGTCGATCACCTCCACGCTCGGTCCGCCCTCCTCCGCCACCTGGTTCGCGGCGGTGAACGCGCGGTGTACCGTGGCGCCGTAGGTCACCAGCGTGAGGTCGGTGCCCTCTCGCACGACCTTCGCCTTGCCAAAGGGGATCATGAAGTTCGGCCCGGGATACGCGGCCTTGTTGAACGTCTGCCGGTACAGGTTCTTGTGCTCCAGGAACATCACCGGGTCGTCGCAGCGGATGGCGGTGCGCAGCAGCCCGGCCGCATCGAGCGCGGTGGCGGGGCACGCCACGCGAAGCCCCGGACAGTGCGTGAACAGGGTCGCCGCGGCCTGCGAGTGATAGATGGCGCCGCGGATGTAGCCGCCGTACGTCATGCGGATCACCGCGGGCGCGCTGAACGCGCCGTTGGACCGCCAGCGAAACGTGGCCAGCTCGTTTCGAATCTGCTGATACGCGGGCCAGATGTAGTCAAAGAACTGGATCTCGGCCACGGGCTTGAGCCCGCGCACGGCCATCCCGACGGCCCGGCCCACGATGTTCGCCTCGGCCAGCGGGGTGTTGAACACGCGGTCGCTGCCAAACTCCTTCTGCAGCCCCAGGGTGACCATGAACACGCCGCCCTTGCCCTTGACCTGGTCGATGTATTCGTCGCGAGAGACATCGGCCACGTCCTCGCCAAAGACCACCACCTTGGGATTGCGGCGCATCTCGTCCTTCAGGCAACTGTTCAGCAGGTCTACCATCGTGGTCTCGTTGCCCGAGAACTGCGGGTCGTCCTCCGTGTCGAACTGCTCCGACGTGGGGTCCACGTCCTCGGAATACACGTGGCGGTACACCGTGTCGGCGCCTGGCTGGGCCTGCGCCAGCGCGTGATCGGTGGCGGCCAGCACCTCGGCCTCCACTTCTTCGTTTATGCGCGCAATGTCCTTCTCGCCGGCATGTCCCTGCGCCACCAGCCACTCGGGGTAGCGTGTCACCGGGTCAATGGCCGCCTCGGCGTCGCGTTCCTGGGGCGGGCGGTACAGCACCTCGTTGTCGGACAGCGAATGCGAATAGGGGCGGATCACATGCGCGTGGACCAGCGCCGGGCCCTTGCGCTTTCGCGCATACTCCACCGCCTTCTGCATGGCGGCGTGGCTGGCCACGAAGTCGCAGCCGTCCACTTCCTGGATGAACAGGTCGGGAAAGCTGGCGACCAGCTTGGAGATGCTGCCGCCGGCCGTGTTGACCTCCACCGGCACCGAGATGGCGTAGCCGTTGTCTTCAATGAGGTAAACGATGGGGAGCTTGAGGTTGGACGCGGTGTTGAGCGACTCCCAGAACTCGCCCTCGCTCGTGGTGCCGTCGCCGGCCGTGACCAGCACGACTTCGTCCTTCTCAAACCCCTCGGTGACGCCGAGCAGCCGGGCGCGCATGGTGGCCTCGGCGGACCCCACCGCCTGCAGGAACTGCGTGCCCGTGGGCGAAGACACGGAGACGATGTTCGACTCCTGCTTGCCCCAGTGACTGGGCATCTGGCGGCCGCCCGAGTTCGGGTCCACGGCGGCGCCCACCGCCGATTCCAGCATCTCCGCGGGGGTCAGGCCCAGCTCCAGGCAGAGGGCGCGATCGCGGTAGTAGAGGAAGAACCAGTCGTAGCCCGGCTTCAGGACCATCCCCGCGGCCGTGAGCACCGCTTCGTGGCCCGCGCCGGAGATCTGGAAGAAGATCTTGTTCTGGCGCTTGAGCTGGATTTCCTTGTCGTCCAGACGGCGCGACAGGCGCATGGTCCGGTAGGCGGCAAGGAGCTGGGAACGCGACAGGTCGTGCGTGCCGCGGCGTTCTGCTTTGGTGGAAGTTGCCATGGTCAAGTCCGGTCGGAATCGGGCGGGCGCCACCGGTCCAGGGCAGCCGGACCGGCGCGACGATACTTGGTAAAAGTACTTCCGGGCGGGGGGTGGGGGGAACGCCGCCCCCGCCGGCCGGGATTCCCGGTGGAGGCGGTGGCGCCGCCCCTCCACCCAAAAAAACTCTTGCGCGATCCATGGCAGCGTCCCATTAATGGGCCTTGGCGGGCACGGTGTCCGTCACCCGCCCAACCGGAGGCGAATGGGCACACCGGTTCGACAGCGACAATTCGCCCTGTCCAAAGCGAGCGCCAATGCGCCGCATGTGCTCGTCCACCCGACTCTGGCCCTGCCAGGCCGGTCCGACACCCCGCGAAGGGACACCTGTCCCGTCGCGGGGTGTCTTCTTTTTCCGCGAGGTGAAATGTCCGTCCGCCGACACTATCACCACGTCACCCTCCCCCGGGTTCCGCGTGAGCCCCGTGCGCCTCGGCGCGCGCGGCGCCTTCATCCAGCCATTCAGAAGCGGGCGCTCAAGCGCGCGGCCATGCGCGACTGCGGCCACCGCTGCGTCTACTGTGGCGCCTGCCTGGACGCCGAGAACGCGACCCTCGACCATGTGATCCCGCTGGCCCGGGGCGGCACGCACAATGCCGGGAACCTGGTGCTGGCCTGCTGTCGCTGCAATCGGCTGAAGGCCGACCAGCTCCCCGGCGACTTCTTCATGCGATACCCGTGGGCCGGGATGAACTTCATGCACTACGCGCGGGCGGTGCATCGCGCGCTCAAGCGTTGCGCGCGACGGGCGGTGAGTCTGGCGTGCGCGCAGGCGGCGTGAGCGGGAACCGAAGCTGATGGAGCGGGTCGGCCGCGCGAGTGCGGACGGCCGCCTGCTTCGCAGCTTCAGTTGGGTAAACGGCGCCTTGCGCCGGTGCGCGGTCAGGCCGAGTTCACCTCACCGCACGACGGGCGCCGGAACCGCCGCCACCGGCCGTGTCCATGCCCTGTTCGTCACGCGCCGGTAGGCCGCCGGAATATCGGTCGTGACCAGCCGGTCGAGATCCGCGAGCGCCGTGCGCGCGTCGTCGAGCCGGTAGCCCAGGGCCCGCTGGACGTCGGCGGTGGGCAAGCCGCTCCACCCCTCGATCGGCGACCGCTGGGCATTGACGCCGGAGAGCGCGCGATCCACGTCGCTCGCCAGGCGCGCCACTCTCGCGTTGAGCGAATCGGCCGTCGGACGCCCCGCCGCGCCGAAGTCCGAGACGATCACATCATGCTGGGTCACGAGCGCCTGGACCGCGCCGTGCGCATGTCCCAGGGCGCGTGTCCATTCGTAGATTCGCATGAGGATGACCTGCCGGGCGGCACGATCCGCCTTGCTGAACTTCGGGAGCGGGTCGGCAGCCACCACGACGTTTCCGGTCAGCGGTGCCGCGATACCGGGAACGACCACACGCACCGCATACGTGCCGGGCAGTACGAGTGGCCCGACCGGCGGGCCACCGCGTCCGCCGCCGCCCCCGGCAGCGCTGGGAAAGCCGATCGGCGTCGCCGCGGGCGGGCCACCCCGGCCACCGCGCCCTCCACCAGTCGGCAGGTTGGCGGAATCCACCGGCGGGCTATAGCGCAGATCCCACACGACGCGGTTCATCCCCTGGGCAACCGGCCCCTCGAGCGTGCGCACGACCTTGCCGGCGGCATCCGTCACCGTGATCGACGCGGGACCACCGGTGCCGCCGTCGCGCAGGCGATATCCGATCACCGCATCCCATTCCGGATTCGGCGCGAAGTATTCGCCGGCGCCATACCACGCCTGCGGCGAGAAGGTGCTCATGAGCCGCGCCCGCGGCAGCGGTAACAGCACCGCTGCCTGCTGGCGCGCAGCAGTAGTGAGCGCTTCGAGCGGCCCGGCGTCGTCCAGCACCCAGATGCCGCGACCGTGCGTGCCGACCACGAGCGCGTTGTCGCGCTCCTGAAACACGGCGTCGTTCGCGGGGACGGTCGGCATGTTCGTCGACAGTGATGCCCAGGTGGCGCCACCGTCGTTCGACACATGCACACCGCGCGAATCGGCGAGCACGAGCAGTTGTGGATCACGCGGATGTTCGACAATGCGATTGATGGAAATTTCGGGGAGGCCCTGCGCCAGCGACCGCCACGTCGCCCCGAAGTCCTCGCTCACGAACACGTATGGCTTGTAGTCGTCGGTGAAGTGCCCGTCGAAGGTCACATACACGCGACCGGCCGTGTAGCGGGACGGCAGCACGGTGCTGACGTACGTCTGGGGCGGGACGCCGGGAATGCGACTCGTGATGTTGGTCCAGGTCTTGCCGCCGTCCCGCGTCACCTGCACCTGCCCGTCGTCGCTGCCCGTGTAGATGACCCGGGCATCGATCGGCGATTCGCCGATGGAGGTGAGCGACCCGTAGTTCTCCTGGCCGTCGTTCCGCGACAGCGCGTCCGCCGGGATGACGCTTCCCATCATCTTCAGCGTATCACGATCGATGTCCAGCGTGAGATCGCCGCTGATCTGCTGCCAACTCGATCCGCGGTTGGTGCTCCTGAACAGCATCTGCGCGCCCATGTACCAGGTGTTCGGGTCGTGATGCGACACGATGATCGGAGTGTCCCAGTTCCAGCGATACCCGCCGGCGTCACGACGGCTACTTTCCCCGGAAGTCGGGCGATCGCCGGTGCCCGGCCGCACGCCCTGCCGTTCCATGGTCTCGATGTTCACCCATGCCGCGTTCCCGTTCTGTGACGACTGCAGCACGAGCGACGAATCCGTGGGATCAAAGAGCGCGTGGAAGCCGTCGCCCCCACCGATGTTCCACGCATCGCGGTCGGCAATGCCATTCTGGTTCCGCACCGCGCTCGGCACGCACCACACGCCGTTGTCCTGCAGGCCGCCGCAGATGCGGAACGGCACGCTGTTGTCAACGTCAATCTCGTAGAACTGGCCAATCGGCATGTTGCGCCGGAAGTCCCAGGTCTTCCCGCGGTCCCACGAGATCGACACCCCACCGTCGCCACCGACAATGAAGTGGCTGCCGTCGTCGGGATCGATCCACAGCGCATGGTCCTCGCCGTGGACGTGGCTGAACCGTTCGGTGAACGACGTGCCGCCGTCGTCGGATGAGTAGAAACCGCGGTTGGACCCAAGGGTATAGACGTGATCGCGGTCGTGCGGGTCAATGCGAATTTGCGAATAGTAGTTGGGGCGGATATTGAGCGACGAAAGCCTGGTCCAGGTGGCGCCCGCGTCGAGCGTGCGATAGATGCCATTGTCCGTGCCGTGCGCCTGGACCGTGGCGTACACCACCCTGGGATCGGCGGCGTAGAGCGCGAGCCCGATACGCCCCTTGTCGCCGGCGGGCAGGCCGGTAGTGAGTTGTGTCCACGTTGCGCCGCCGTCGGTCGTCTTGTAGATCCCCGAGCCGGGCCCGCCTCCGTTGAAGCCCCACGTGCGACGCTGGCGCTGATACGTGGCCGCGTAGAGCACCTGCGGGTTGACCGGGTCGATGACGAGGTCCGTCGCGCCGGTGTTCTCGTCGATGTACAACACTTTCTTCCACGTCCGCCCGCCATCTGCCGTCCGGAACACACCTCGCTCGGCGTTCGGGCCCCAGAGGTGTCCCTGCGCCGCGACATAGACGATGTTCGGATCGGTGGGGTCGATGACGATGCGCCCGATGGACTTCGTGTCTGCGAGCCCCATCCTGCCCCAGGTCGCGCCGCCATCCGTGCTCTTGTACACGCCGTCGCCCCAGCTCGAACTCTGGCGCGTGTTCGCCTCGCCCGTACCCACCCAGACCGTGCGCGGCGATGATGGCGCGACGGCCACCGCGCCGATCGACATCATCGCGTTGACCTGATCGAACACCGGCTCCCACGATACGCCGTTATTCGAACTCTTGAACAGCCCGCCGCTCGCCGTGGCTACATAGATTGCGTCGGGGAGCTCCGGGGAGCGCGCGACGGCGATATCGTCAATACGGCCGCTGGTATTGACCGGGCCGATGGACCGCCAGGTCAGGAACGAGAATGGCGACTGGGACTGGGCTCCGGCGGATACGCTCGCGAAGAGCGCGGCAATGACGAGGGCGAAGCGCCGAAGGCGCGACTGATAAACGGGCACGAACGGCTCCAGGATGCGCGAGCGCGGGAATGTACCGGAGGCCCCAGGAGCTGTCCAATGGCGAGCCCCTGGGCCAGCGGCCCAGCCTCACCCGATTTCGTGGACGCCTTGCCCGCTCCAGGCTCGGGGCGGAGGTGGCGCACGAAGTTCAGGAGGAAGACATCCCCGATCACCCTCGTACACTAGCGCACGTTCAGTAGTCCACCGGCCGCAGGTAGCTCTCGCCGATGGCCGTCGGACTGAGCATCGCCACGGTGGGCAGCTTCCGCTTCCAGTGCGTCTGCCCCACGCGCCGGTGCACCAGCGCCACCTCGTCCGCATCAAATCCGCGCTCAATCAGATCGGTGGCTGTGTAGCCGGCCAGCAGCCAGTTCAAGATCCGATCCACGCTGGCGTAACTGATGCCCAGGTCGCCCTCGTCCGTCTGACCCGCCACAAGGTCGGCGGTGGGGGGCTTGCGCACAATTGAATCGGGCACGCCCAGGTACCGCGCCAGCTCCCACACCTGCGTCTTGAACAGGTCGCCCAGGGGATTCACCGGCGGCGTGTCGTCGGCGTGCCAGGTGAAGTAGCCGAGCATGCGTTCCGTCTTGTTGCCGGTGCCCAGCGGAAGGGCATGGTCCCGCGCCGAGAGGTCGAACAGCGTGATCATGCGCACGCGCGCCATCACGTTCCCGCAGCGCGTGGCGTCGGCGTCGGTCGTCGTGGACAGGTAGCCGTCCACGGCCGCGCTGATGTCCACCGTGCGCCCTTCAATGCCCAGCGCCTCGATCACGCACTGGCCGTCGGCACTGCTCTGGGGGCTGGAGGTGCGATAGGGCATGCGCACGCCAATCACGTTGGCCGCGCCAATGGCGCGCGCCGCCAGGAAAGCCGTCACGGCCGAATCCACCCCGCCCGAGATGCCCACGACGGCCTTCTTGTATCCGCGCTGGGCAAGTTCATCGCGCAGGAAGGCCGCCAGCCAATCGGCGGTGAGCGCGGGGTCTATCTCCAGCGGAACGGGCGGGCGGTCCGCTGCATCGCCATTCACCACCTCCAGGGGCGTTGCGCCGCTGGTGGACGCCGGGCGCTCGCGTGCGGCTTCCGGCTGACGGGCCGCCGGCGCCGGATCGTACGCCAGCACGGCCGGCTGATGCCGCTCCACGCGCTCCATCGCACCGCGCAGGTGCGGCGCCATCACTTCCAGATCGGCCAACAGGGGCTGGTCGGCGCGCGCGCGAGCCACATCGGCAAAGTCCAGCGTGTGCACCACCAGCGCCTCGTGCCACAGGGGACCGCGCACGCGCACCTCGCCCTTGGGGCCGGCCACCATGGACGCCCCGGGAAACATGCGGCCGCCCTCGCTGCCGGCCAGCGTGGCCAGCACCACGAACGCGCCGTGCTCCTCGGCCATGTCGCGCGTGAGGCGTTCCCAGCGGCTGACGCTCGACGGCATGCCCTGGGTGCCCGTGTCGCTCCACGGGCCGCGCGCCGGGGGCGCCGACGGGATGAACAGCACCTGTGCGCCGTCCAGGGCCGCCACCGTGGACGTGAGACTGTGCCAGGCGTCCTCGCAGATGAGGATGGCCGCGCGCCCCCAGGGGGTGTCGAAGGCGCGCATGTCTCGGCCGCGCTCCACGAAGCGCTCCTCGTCGAACAGCCCGTACGTGGGCAGGAAAAGCTTGCGGTGCACATGCCGCACCACGGGCGCGGCGCCTCCCAGGGTGACATACGCCGCGCTGTTGTAGAGCTTGCCGTTCCACAATTCATAGAAGCCCAGCACCACGTCCAGCGGCTCAGCTCCCGGCGCGAATCGCGCATAGGTCTCCTGGAGCGCCAGGGCCAGCGCCCCGGTGGTCATGGCGTGTTCGCGCACACCGCCTTCCAGGAAGTATCCCGTGAGCGCGGACTCGGGCAGGCAGAGCACATCGGGGCGGGGGGCCTGCCCGATCAGTTGTGCAAAGAGGGCGCCCACGCGCGCGAGGTTTCCCTGCACGTCGCCCTTGCGGGGGCGGAACTGGGCGATGGCCAGGTGTACGGTGCGCGACATATGTGGTATAAGCATCGCGGGGCGCGGCACGGTGGGCAACCATGCGGCCCGGCGAGGGTACTTTACGTGGGTCCAATGGCAAACATGCACATGCAGGCGGAAGATTCCGCCAGAGAAGAGTCGGGACGCGTCACGCGCGGCGCCCGCGCGCGGGGCGGCGCCTGGTCGCTGGCCGCCGGGCTGGCGCTGCTGGCGGCGCTGCTGGCGGCGGGGCTGGTGCCGACGGCCGCCCTTGGCGCGCAGCAGGCGGACGACATCGCGTGCGCCCCCAAGCTGGGTGGCGCGCCGGAACAGGCCTGGCAGATTGTCCCCCTGCCGCAGTCGTCGCTGGTGTTCGCGCGCAACGGGGCGCTCATGGGCGAGATCGGCACCGACTGGCGCACGAGCATCGACCTCTCCACGCTGCCCAAGTACGTCCCCGAGGCGTTCATTGCGGTGGAGGACAAGCGCTTCTACGAGCACGACGGCGTGGATCTGGTGGGCATTGCCGGGGCGCTCAAGGATGCCGTCACCGGTGACGTGCGCGGCGCCAGCACCATCACGCAACTGCTGGTGGGCAACATGCACCCCGATCTGATTGACCGCCGCGAGCGCGGCCTGGACCTGTCGGGTATCTCGCGCAAGCTCCACGAGCAGGCGGCCGCGCGCGAGATGGAGCGGCACTACGACAAGGCGCAGATCCTGGAAGCGTTCCTGAACACCATCAACTTCGGGCACCGGTGGTGTGGCATCGAGGAGGCGGCGCGCCACTACTTTGGCAAGCCCGCCGCGCAGCTCTCGCTGCCCGAGGCCGCGTCGCTGGCCGCGCTGCCGCGTTCACCGGCCGGGTACGACCCCGGCCGCCATCCCGACCGGAACAAGGCGCGTCGCGATCTCATCCTGGGGCTCATGGCGGAGCAGGGGTATATCACCCACGCCGAAGCCGCGCGGGCGCGCGCCGTGCCGGTGACCACCGCACCCAACGCGGGGTTCGCGCTGCACGCGCCGTACTTCGTGGATGCGGTGCAGCAGGCGGTGCAGCAGGCCGGCGTGCCGCTTTCGCGCGGGGGGTATCGCATCTATACCACTGCAAACCCGGAGCTGCAGCGGGACGCCGAGCAGGCGCTGCAGGACGGGGCGCGCACCGTGGAGGCGCGTCCGGACTATGACCACCCGATCTTCGACGCCGCGCGCCCCGACAGCACCGGCTATCTGCAGGGCATGGTGGTGGCGGTGGATCCGCAGACGGGGGACGTGGAGGCGCTGGTGGGCGGGCGCGACTATGCGGCGTCGCCGTACAACCGGGCCACCATGGCGCGCCGGCAGCCGGGGTCGTCGTTCAAGCCATTCGTGTATGCTACTGCGCTGGAAGATGGCATCACCGCGAATGCGATCGTGCCCGATACGGCGCTCTCCATCCTGCTGCCCAACGGCGACCTGTACCAGCCCGCGGACGACGACGGCCAGTTCCTGGGGCCCATGACCATCCGCGAGGGGCTCATCCACTCACGCAACTCGGTGGCCATCCAGTTGGGCCAGATGGTGGGGATGGACTCGGTGGCCGCGCTGGCGGAGCGCATGGGCATTGATACGCCCATTGACCCGGTGCCCGCCAGCGCCATTGGCGCCTCGGTGGTGAACCCGCTGGATTTTGTGGCGGCGTATTGCGCCTTTGCCAATAACGGGTTGAGGGTGACGCCGCGCTTCGTCACGCGCGTGGACGATCGGTACGGACGTCGCGTGTACACCGCGCCGGATTCCGCGCCCGCGCGCGTGCTGGATCCGGGTGTGGCGTTCATCGTCCGCAACATGATGAAGGATGTGGTGGATCGCGGCACCGGCCGTGCGGCGCGGGCCATCGTATCCGCCGACATCCCCATGGCGGGCAAGACGGGTACCACCGACGACAACGTGGACGTCTGGTTCCTGGGGATGACGCCGCACCTGGTGGCCGGCGTGTGGCTGGGTTTCGACCGTCCGCAGCCGATTGCGCTGGGGGTGTACGGAGGATCGCTGGCGGCGCCGGTGTGGGGCCACATGGTCAACGCCTATTATGCGTCGCGTCCGGCGGGCGAGTTTCCGCCGCCGCCCGATGTGACGTTCGGGGAGTACGACCGCGCCACCGGGCAGCCGGCGGACTTCTTCACCCCGGATTCACTGCGTTATACCGAGTTCTTCATGCCCAGCACGGGCCCGCTGGCCACGCGCGACAATCCGTGGAGGGTGCCGCAGTGGGGAGCGGTGATCATCCACTGAACCGCCCATGGTTTGCCATGCCATGAGTACGGAAATAGACCAGCAGTAGCTGACTCGAGTGTGAGCCATGTTGCAGTAATTGTGGGTTCTCGCCTTTGAGCTCCGCCTGAATTGGAGACCGCACCCATGCGAACAATCGCCCCGGCCGTCGTACTTCGCGGCCGGCCTTGCCGCCCTCGGCGTACTCGCGCTGTACGTCGCCACGCTTGCACCCACCACGGCGGCCTGGGATACCAGCGAATACATCACGGCCGCATACACGCTGGGTATTCCACATCCACCTGGCAACGCGTTCTTCGTGCTGCTCGGGCATGTGTTCACATTGCTTCCCATTGCTCCCACGCCCGCCGAGCGTGTGAACCTGCTGGCCGCGCTCTGTGGAGCACTGACCGCCGGAATCTGGTTCCTCATCGCCGAGCGGGTGGCGGTGCGCTGGCTGAAACACCGCTGGCAGGGCCTCACCGTGGGCGCGCTCGCGGCGGTTCTAAGCGCCACGGCATTCACCGTCTGGAATCAATCGGTGGTGAACGAAAAGGTGTATATGGTGTCGCTGCTGTTCTTTGCCGTGGTCTCATGGCTCACCGTGGTCTGGTGCGACGATCCGGAGTCGCGGCGCGCTGACCGGTTGTTGTTGATGATCGCTTTCCTGCTCGGTCTGGGCTATACGAACCACCCGGCTGGGCTGCTCGTCGGCCCAGCGGTGGCGATTGCCGTCCTTGCCCGGCGTCCGCGAACTGCATTGCGGTGGGGCCTGCTGCTGCGCGCCCTTGGCCTGTTCGCGCTGGGGCTTACCGTCTTCATGTTCGAGCCGATTCGGGCGGCCCAACAACCCGAATTGAACGAAGGCGACACCACGGGCTGCCTGCACGGACTCGAATGGTCGTGCACGTTCTCGGCCACCACGGTGCAACGGCTGTCGGCCAATCTCAATCGCGACCAGTACGGCAAACCCTCGCTCATGCAACGACAGGCACCAATCACGGCGCAGGTTGGCATGTGGTGGCTGTACTTCAAGTGGCAGTGGCTGCGCGACGCCACCGGCACCCATGCCGCCGCCCAGGCCCTGCTGGCCGCCGTGTTTCTCGTCCTTGGGCTCTATGGCGGCCTGTTGCACTACAAGCACGACCGCCGGTCATTCTGGTTCTTCGGGCCACTGGTGGGCACCGTCACCATTGCGCTCGTGTATTACATGAACTTCAAGTACGGATTTTCGCAGGACCCGCAACTCACCGGTGTGGCTCGCGAGGTGCGCGATCGCGACTACTTCTATGTCTGGGGCTTCTCGGCCTGGGGGGTTTGGGCCGCGCTCGGTCTCACGGGTGTCTGGTCCACCATCGCCGAGCTGTTCCGACGCCGGCCTGACGCCGGCCGCGCGTCAGGGACCATCCCGACGCGCTCGTGGCTCATGGCGGCGCCGGTGCTGGCACTGGCGTTGGTGCCACTTGTTGGCAACTGGAGCGCCGCCAACCATCGAGGCGACACCTTCGTGCGCGACATGGCCAGTGACCTGCTCAATTCGGTGGAGCCGTATGGCATCCTGATCGTGGGCGGCGACAACGACACCTTTCCCCTCTGGTATGCACAGCAGGTGGAGGGCATCCGCCGCGACGTTACGGTGGCCATTCCGGAACTGCTGGGCACCGACTGGTATGTACGAACGCTCATCCGCAGGCCCGACTACCCGTATGACGCCGCAGCCGGGCCTGCCATGTTTCGCAATCACCTATGGCTCATGCCTAG
>DASSOG010000049.1:0-30215 GCA_035700805.1 Gemmatimonadaceae bacterium
TTTGCTCCTGGACCAGGCGCACGCCGCGCTCCCGGACTTCTGCCGGATACCGGGGCCGCTTGTGTTTGATGTCGCTCATGCTCACAACCTCTCACAGGTGGGAGCCTCCTGTAAACCCGGGGCGGTTCAATATTGGTTGGCAGGCTGCATCATGGCGCTGCCATGATGAGAGTTCATGTTTTGTTAGTTCGCACATTCCCATACAGACTACGGACTCGATCTCAGGCGTTGTCAGTGCCAGCGCCTGTTCGGCCGGGACTTGCACGTGGACGATTACGACAGTGGATGTCACCAGGGATACCCGAGCAGTTCTTCCCGTTGCCGCGGATGGCGATGATTATAGGATGGCGGTTGGCGGGGCGATCGAGACACATGATGGCTTCACTTCCTGCGGCGACTTTCCGCGATATGGCGTCACCTTCAGCGGTATCTCACTGCACGATCAGAGTGGTAGTGTTACTCCCAACTGGTACACCTCCGTTCCGACCAGCCCTAGCCCAGATTGTGGATTTGATGTGGTCGCGTCACCGGGCGGGGACACCGTGCAAACAATCGTCAACCCGGCGGCGCTGACCATCGACCTTGGGGGCCCGACGAACGTGGATTCCGGTGACGTCAACCATTGGGAAGGCTTTGAGCATCATTATGGCTTGCCGCCGTACACCTGGTGGTGGACGGGAATTCTTTCCGGGTCGGGCCACGACATCTATGGAGCACCGGCACATTCTGGAGAGTTGGTGGTGCACGCAACGGATCAGTTGGCGGACACCGCTACCGCCTCAATCTACGTCTACGTGTGTGACCCACCATATGCAATCTGTCCATCCGTCGCCGCTCCTCACTCCGCGCGCGTTTACCGGGCCCCGCCGCGCTCGCTGGCAACAGGCACAACGGGGGGCAAGTGAGCGGTCACGATGCACCACGAGGGCGGTGGGCAGGCCAACTGACACGGCAAGGGGTCATCGGTATCGCAGCTTTCGTCCTCTTGGCATGCGATGCATCGTCCGTAACCGGCATGGGCTCAATCTCGTTCGCACAAGTGAGCGCTGGCCTCGGGCCCGTTACGTGTGCCGTGACCAAGTCGCATTCCGCCGTCTGCTGGGGCCTCAATGTTGCCGGCCAACTGGGCGATGGCGACACGACCAATGCCCTGACCCCGACGCCCGTTTCTGGTGCCCACGCATTCGATTCCGTAACGGTCGGATTCGAGCATAGTTGCGCCCTGACCATCGGTGGGTACGCCTATTGCTGGGGTACGAACTACAATGGGGAGCTGGGGGACGGCACTACCACGAACAGCAGAACTCCGGTGCTGGTTTCGGGCCACCTCGCCTTTGCCTCGGTCAGCGCCGGAATCTATCACACCTGCGGACTCACCACGGATGGGGTCGCCTACTGCTGGGGAAATAACCACAACGGAGAGCTAGGGAACGAAGCACACGATGTGTACGACAACCCCAATCCCGTATTAGTCTCAGGGGGACTCACCTTCGCGATGCTGAGTACGGGGCACGAGTACACCTGCGGACTCACTCCAGCAGGTGCCGCGTACTGCTGGGGTAGGAACGAACGCGGCGTACTTGGCAACGGCAGCGGTGCGCAGAGCGATGTGCCGACGCCGGTGAGCGGCGGCTTGACGTTCAAAAGCCTGAGCGTTGGGACCTTGCACACATGTGCGCTAACGGCGTCTGGCGCCGCCTATTGCTGGGGGCAGGGCGACGAGGGTGAGTTGGGCACGGGAAACACTGCATCCAGCAGCATCCCGGTACCGGTGACCGGGGGGATCGGTTTTGCCACGATCAGCGCGGGCCAGTGGGCGACATGCGGCGTGGCGACCACCGGAGTGGCATATTGCTGGGGAACGGACAATTATGGCCAGCTCGGACGCGGCACAACCACTTTCAATGTGGACCCTCACCCAACCCCACAACCGGTCGTCGGGGGGCACACCTTCACGTCCGTAAGCGTCGGGTATCTCCATGCCTGCGGACTGACCACGACCGGCGCACTCTACTGCTGGGGGCTACCCACCGGAACGAACTCGAGCGAACACACCGGGCAGAGTTCAATTCCTGTCCTGGTCACAGGTCAGTAGTGTGCCAGCGGCAGTGACACCCCCTCCCCTGTCCTGGCCGACTCATACATCGCCACGATCAGTTCCAGCGACTTCCGCCCCTCGCGCCCATCCGTCTCCGCCGTGGCCTCGCCCCGCAGCGCCGCCACCACATTGCGGTAATACCCCAGGTGACCAAAGCCATATACGTTCGGTGGATTCGTATTCACCAGCTCCACCTGCTTGTCGTCGTCGTCGTACTCCGCAAACTGCCACTGCTCCACCTTGTTCACCGCGGTGCCCCCAATCTTTACCGATCCATTTTCACCCAGGATCGTGATGGACCCTTCGAGATTCCGTGGATACGTCAAGACATTCACCTCGATCACGCCAATGGCGCCCGACCGGAACTTCAGCACCGCCGCCCCGGAATCCTCGGCCTCGATGTGCCGCGCCTGCGTGGCAGTCCGGGCCACCACGCTCTCCACGGGGCCCACCAGCCACTGCATCAGGTCCACATAGTGCGACGCCTGGTTCATGAACGCGCCGCCGTCGAACTCCCACGTGCCACGCCACGGCGCGGCCGCGTAGTACTCCTGCGGCCGCTGCCAGCGCACCGTCACGTTCGCCATGTAGATGCGCCCGAACCGCCCCTTGTCCACCGCCCGCCGCAGCAGCCGGATGGGCGGGTTGAGGCGGTTCTGCTTCACCACAAAGAGCCGGACGCCCGCCGCATCACACGCCGCCACCAGCGCATCGGCGGCCGCGAGCGTGGTGGCCATGGGCTTTTCCGACAGCACATGCTTGCCGGCACGGGCCGCCGCGATGCCGTTCGCGGGGTGCGACCCGGACGGCGTACAGACGGCCACGATGTCGCAGGTCGCCTTGGCGAGCATCTCCTCCAGGTCCTTGAACCACGGGACGCCGTGCGCCTCACCGGCGGTGCGCGCCCGCTCCGCGTCCGCGTCGCACACGGCGGACAACCGCAGCCCCTCGGTGGCGCCGATGGCCTCAAAATGGTTCTTGCTGATCCGCCCGCAGCCCACGAGGGCAATGTCAAAGGTCCGCTTGGTCATGTGCGTCTGTTCACCGGGTTGAAGGCCCGACGGGACGGATCCCATCGCCATGGCGCTCATAGGTCGTGCCGCAGGCCGCGCAGGTGCCCTGCCCCGCGTCAGGCAGCCGCACCCCGCACTGGCACATCCAGCCAATGCGACGGCCGGGAACGCCGGCCATCAATCCGAACGCGGGCACGTCGCGCGTAATCACGGCTCCCGCGCCAATGAAGGCGTACTCCCCCAGTGTCACGCCGCACACGATGGTGGCGTTGGCACCAATGGAGGCCCCGCGATGGACGTGCGTCGTGCGATATTGGTGTTTGCGAATCACATGGCTGCGCGGGTTCATCACGTTGGTGAACACCATGGACGGCCCGCAGAACACGTCGTCCTCCAGGATCACGCCCTCGTACACCGAGACGTTGTTCTGGATCTTCACGTTGTTGCCGATGCGCACGCGATTCATCACCACCACGTTCTGCCCCAGGCTGCACCGCTCGCCAATGACGGCGCCGCTCATCACGTGGCAGAAGTGCCAGATCCGCGTGCCGGCGCCCACCTGCGCGCCCTCGTCCACGTAGGACGACTCGTGGATGACCGGTGCCTCGCTCATCGGCTGCCCTCCGCCGACGTGAGCGTCCCGGCCGCCGTGGCGCCGTCCGTGGCCGCCCGCAACTCCGCCTGCCACTCCTGCAACGACTTCACCTCCGGCCGGCGGGACCGGAACGCCAGGATCGCGTCCCCCGCCGCGCTGGCCGCCGTAATGGTGGTGGTATAGGCCACATGGTTCCGGATGGCCGCCTGCCGCAGCATGTAGTCGTCCACCTGCGCGTGCTTGCCCAGCGGCGTGTTCACCAGCAGTTGCACGTCGCCGTTCAGGATCAGGTCGTGGCAGTTGGGGCGCCCCTCGTGCACCTTGAACACCGCGTCGGCCCGGATGCCGTGCCGCCTGAGGTAGCGCGCCGTGCCCGACGTGGCCTTGAGCTGGAACCCCATCTCCTGGAAGCGGCGCGCAATGGGCGTGACGGTCGGCTTGTCCGAATCATTCACGGTCACCAGGATCGTGCCTTCCAGCGGCAGCTTGTTCCCGGCCGCCATCTGCGCCTTGGCAAAGCTGGCGCCAAAGGTCTCGGAGATGCCCATCACCTCGCCGGTGGAGCGCATCTCGGGCCCCAGCACGGGGTCGGTGCCCGGGAACTTGGTGAAGGGGAACACGGCCTCCTTCACCGACACGTACACCGGCGACACCTCCTCGGTGAACCCGAGGTCGTCCAGCGTCTCGCCCAGCATCACGCGCGCCGCCAGCGACGCCAGCGGCACGCCGATGGCCTTGGACACGAAGGGCACCGTGCGGCTGGCCCGCGGGTTCACCTCCAGCACGTACACCACGCCGTCCTTGATGGCGTATTGCACATTCATCAAGCCCACCACGCCGAGTGCCCTGGCCATGGCCTCCGTCTGCTCGCGCATGACGTCCATGTCCGCTTCCGTCACGAGGTACGGCGGCAGCACGCACGCCGAATCCCCCGAGTGGATGCCGGCATCCTCGATGTGCTGCATGATGCCGCCGATCACCACGTGCGTGCCGTCGGCAATGGCGTCCACGTCCACCTCAAAGGCGTCTTCCAGGAAGCGGTCAATCAGCACGGGGCGGTCTTCGGAGACGATGGCCGCCCGCTCGAAGTACGCCTCCAGCGACGGCGCGTCATACACGATCTGCATGGCGCGCCCACCCAGCACGTACGACGGCCGCACCAGCACGGGATACCCGATGTGCTCGGCCGCGGCCAGCGCGTCGGCCAGGTTCGTGGCCGTGCCGTTCGCGGGCTGGGTGAGCCCCACTTCGCGCGCAATCTGCTCGAACCGGCGCCGGTCCTCGGCAATATCAATGGCGTCGGGTGACGTGCCCAGGATCTTCACCCCCGCCGCCTCGAGCGCGCGCGTGAGCTTGAGCGGCGTCTGCCCGCCCAGTTGCACGATCACGCCCACCGGCTGCTCGCGATCCACCACCTCCAGCACATCCTCCAGCGTGAGCGGCTCGAAGTACAGCTTGTCCGAGGTATCGAAGTCCGTGGAGACTGTCTCGGGGTTCGAGTTGATCATGATGGTCTCGTACCCCTGCTCGCGCAGCGCCAGCGCCGCCCGCACGCAGCAGTAGTCGTACTCCACCCGCTGCCCGATCCGGTTGGGCCCGCTGCCCAGGATCACCACGCTCTGGCGGCCGGTTTTGGGCGCCTCCGTCTCCTCGTCGTAGCTGCTGTACAGGTAGGGCGTGGCCGACGGAAACTCACCAGCGCATGTATCTACCATTTTGTATGACGGTCGGACGCCCAGCGTCCATCGGCGCGCCCGCGCCGCGTCCTCGGTCTCGCCGCGCGCCGCGGCCAGTTGCCGGTCGGAGAAGCCCATGCGCTTCATGCGCCGCACCTCCACCGCGCCCACCGTCGCCAGCCCCGCGTACCACCGCTCCGCGTCCACCAGCTCCTGCATCTGCTGCAGGAACCACGGATCCAGGTGCGTGAGCTCCGCCACCTCGGCCACCGACATGCCTGCCAGCAGCGCGCGCTTCACCTGGAAGATCCGCTCGGGCGTGGGCTGGCGCAGCGCACCCGCCAGGGTGCGGGGCGTCTCGTCGGCCAGGCGGTCGTCGGCCAGGCGGGCCGCGATGGCCCACCCGGGACGCCCCGTCTCCAGCGCGCGCAGTCCCTTCTGCAGCGCCTCCTTGAACGTGCGCCCGATGGCCATGGCCTCGCCCACCGACTTCATCTGCGTGGTGAGGTACGGATTGGCATCCGGAAACTTCTCAAAGGCAAAGCGCGGGATCTTGATCACCACGTAGTCCAGCACCGGCTCAAAGCTGGCCGGCGTGGTCCTGGTGATGTCGTTGGGGATCTCGTCCAGCCGATACCCCACGGCCAGCTTGGCCCCGATCCGCGCAATGGGGAACCCCGTGGCCTTGGACGCCAGCGCGGACGAACGCGACACGCGAGGGTTCATCTCGATCACCAGCATCTCGCCGTCAGCCGGGTTCACCGCGAACTGGATGTTGCACCCGCCCGCCTCCACGCCCACTTCGCGGATGATCGCGACGGCCGCGTCGCGCATCAACTGGTATTCCCGGTCCGTGAGCGTCATGGCCGGCGCCACGGTGATGGAGTCGCCGGTGTGCACGCCCATGGGATCGATGTTCTCGATGGAGCACACGATCACCACGTTATCGGCAAAGTCGCGCATCACCTCCAGCTCGAACTCCTTCCACCCGATGAGCGAGCGCTCCACCAGCACCTGCGTGGTGGGCGACTCGTCCAGCCCGCGCCGCACGATCTCCTCGAACTCGTCCCGGTTGTACGCGATGCCGCCACCCGTGCCGCCCAGCGTGTACGACGGCCGGATGATGGCCGGGAACGCCGTGCTCTCGACGATGGCCAGGGCTTCCTCCAGCGTGGTGGCGATGCCACCCCTGGCCACCGCCAGCCCGATGCGCCCCATGGCCTCCCCGAACAGCTTCCGATCCTCGGCCACGGCGATGGCCCGTGCCTTGGCGCCGATGAGCTCCACGTTATGCTTTGCTAATACCCCGGACTCCGCCAGCGCCATGGCCACGTTCAGCGCGGTCTGCCCGCCCATGGTGGGGAGCAGCGCGTCGGGCTTCTCCCGCTCGATGATCAGCTCCACGAACTCCGGCGTCACCGGTTCGATGTACGTCCGGTGGGCCACCTCGGGGTCGGTCATGATGGTGGCCGGGTTGGAATTCACCAGCACCACCTCGTACCCCTCTTCCTTGAGCGCCTTGGCGGCCTGCGTGCCCGAATAGTCAAACTCGGCGCCCTGCCCGATGACGATCGGGCCCGAACCGATGAGGAGGATCTTGTGGAGGTCAGTGCGTCGTGGCATGGAACCGGTCGGTGAAGATCGTCAGGAAGTCAGTGCGTCGTGGCACGCAGCAGGTCGTTGATGATATCGTCGGTGCTCCGGCGGGGACGCCAGCCGGTGGCCCTGATGAGTTTCTCCGCGCTGCCCACCAGTGCCGGCACGTCCACCGGCCGCTGGAGCGCGGCGTCGCTGGAAATCTCCGCCCGAACGCCCGCCAGTTCCAGTACGCGCGTGGCCAGGTCGCGCACCCGCACGCCCACGCCGCTGCAGACGTTGTACGCTTCGCCGGGAATGCCCTGCTCCATCAGCGCCAGGTAGGCCTCCACCACGTCGGACACGTGAAGATAGTCGCGAATCACGTCGCCGTTGCCGATGGGAACCGCGGCCTTTCGCCCGGCCCCGGCGCCGTCCCCCGCCTTGAGCGCCAGCACGCGCTGCACCAGGGCCGGCAGCAGGAATTGCGCGCCGTGCCCGACACCCGAGTGATTGAAGCTCCGCGTCGCCACCACCTGCACGCCCTCGGCGCGAAACGCCTGGAACGCCGCCACCTCCTGGGCCAGCTTGGACGCCGCGTACACGGTGAGGGGCCGCTGCTCGGCGCTCTCGGCGAGGGGGAGCTCCCCGGGATCGTGCCGCCCGTACTGCTGCGCGCTGCCCACCACCAGGATGCGCGGGTCCAGCGTGCCGGCCTGCCGCCGGCGGGCCACGTCGGCCAGGAGCGTCACCGCGCCCACGACGTTGATTTCCCACGCGAGGGCGGGCGCGTCGGACGCGCTGGGCAGGAAGCTCACGCCGGCCAGGTGGACTATGGCATCGGGACGCGCCGCGTCCAGCGCCGCCGCGACGTCCGCAGCCGAGCGGATGTCCATGCGGTGCGAATGGACGGCGCGCTCCTCATCCGCATCCAGGATCCCGGGAGCAGGCTGACTGACGCCGGCGGCGTACACCTCCCAGCCGCGGGTCAGGAGCGCGCGCGTCAGCCACTGGCCGACGAAGCCGGACCCACCGGTGACGAGCGCGCGCCGAGTCACTTCCGGCCGAGGGGGGCATGGCGGTCCATGTCCGCCTGGACCATCATCCGGATCAGTTCCTCGAACCCCACCTTGGGCTCCCAGTCCAGTTCGCGCCGGGCCTTGGACGGATCGGCCACCAGCAGGTCCACTTCGGCGGGCCGGAAGTAGCGCGGATCCTGCTTTACGTAATCGTGATAATCCAGGTCCACGCAGCCAAAGGCCGCTTCGCAGAGCTGCCGCACCGACCAGGTGTGTCCGGTGCCGATCACGTAGTCTTCCGGGGTGTCCCGCTGGAGCATGCGCCACATGGCGTCCACGTAGTCGCCGGCAAAGCCCCAGTCGCGGCGCGAGTCCAGGTTGCCCAGGGCCACTTCGCTGGCGAGCCCCAGCTTGATGCGGGCCGCGGCGTCGGTCACCTTGCGCGTGACGAATTCCAGGCCGCGGCGCGGGCTCTCGTGGTTGAACAGGATGCCCGAGACGGCAAACAGGTTGAAGCTTTCGCGGTAGTTCACGGTGATCCAGTGGCCGTACACCTTGGCCACGCCGTACGGGCTGCGCGGATAGAACGGGGTGGATTCCTTCTGCGGCGACTCCACCACCTTGCCGAACATCTCGCTGGAGCTGGCCTGGTAGAAGCGCGCCTTGGGGGCGGCCTTCTTCACCGCCTCGAGCATGCGCGTCACACCCAGCGCGGTGAACTCGCCGGTGAGCACCGGCTGGTTCCACGACGTCTGCACGAAGCTCTGGGCGGCCAGGTTGTACACCTCGTCGGGCCGGCAGGCCTCCACGGCGTCCGTCAGCGAGGTCTGGTCCAGGAGGTCGGCGGGGACGAGTTCCACGCGGTCCACGAGGTGGGCAATGCGCTCATACGGGGTCGTGGAACTGCGGCGCACGATGCCGATGACGCGGTAGCCGCGGTCGAGCAGGAACTCGGCCAGGTACGAACCATCCTGGCCAGTGATACCGGAGATGAGGGCGGTAGGCATGCGGTGGCGTGGCGGGTGTTCAGGAAATCAAATGGTGTGGCGGGCGGTCGGATGGGGTGCCGGAGTTCGGGATATGACAAAGGGGGCCGCGAAGCGGACCCCCTTGTTCGCGGCCGTTGGTGGCACGGTTACGCGGCTCGCCCACGCGGTGCGCGCTTCACCTTGCCGGCGTGCAGGCAGCGCGTGCACACCTTCACCTTGATGATCTTGCCGTCCGCGGCGACGATGCGGATCACCTGGAGGTTGGGCTTCCAGGTGCGTCGGGTCTTGTTGTTGGCGTGCGAGACATTGTTGCCGAACGCGACGCCCTTGTCGCAGCAGTAACAGCGGTGGCGCTGGATGGCCATGGGTCAGCCCTCGATCAGTTCAATGCGCGCCATCTCGGCGCCGTCACCCTTGCGGTGGCCGGTCTTGAGGATGCGCGTATAGCCGCCGGCGCGCTTGGCGTACCGGGGGCCGAGTTCCTGGAACAGCCGGTCGGCGGCTGCCCGCTTCTGGATGTCGCGGCCCGCCAGGCGCCGCGCGTGCAGCGTGCCCGTCTTGGCCTTGGTGATCAGCTTCTCTACGAACGGGCGCAGCTCCTTGGCCTTGGCCTCGGTGGTCTCGATGGCGCCCTCCTCGATGAGGGACGTCGCAAGACTGCGCATCAGCGCCCGCTTCTGTTCGCCGGTGCGACGCAGCGCGCGCCCGGTGTTGGCATGCCGCATGGTCCTAGTCCTCCATGTCGTCGGGCGCCGCGGCGGCGGCCCGGCTTGGCGGCGTGCCCCAGTCGATCACGCGTACGCCCTCGCCGTTGTCCTCAAACCGCATCCCGAAATTCAGGCCTTCGTGTTCCAGCAGGTCCGCAATCTCCTGCAACGACTTCTTCCCGAAATTCTTGACCTGCAGGATCTGGCTCTCCGTCTGCCGCACCAGGTCGCCCAGCGACCGGATGCTGGAGTTCTTGAGCGAGTTCACCGAGCGCACCGACAGCTCGAGGTCGTCAATGGGCGTCTTCAGCAACAGCGCCATGCGCACCCCGTCGCCGTCCGGCGACTCCGCGCTTGGCGTGAGCGGGGCCGACGTGTGCGAGCCGAACTCCACGAAGTACTGGAAGTGCGACTGCGCCAGCGCCGCGGCGTAGCTCACCGCCTCGGCCGGCGTGATGGTGCCGTTGGTCTCGACGATCAGCGTGAGCCGATCGTAGTCCGTCCGCTGGCCGACACGGGTCTCGGCCACCTGGAAGTTGACCCGGCGCACTGGATTGTAGATGGCGTCAATGCGCACGAGGTCCACCGGGCGCCCGCGATCCACCGGATGCGCATCCGCGTCCACGTATCCGCGGCCCTTGTTCAGGTACAGGTCCACGGACAGGTCGCGATCGTCCTGCAGCGTGAAGATGTGGTGCGAGGGATCCAGGACCTTGACCCCGCTGGTGTTCTGGATGTCGGCGGCGGTGACCGCGCCGGCCTTGGACTTGGCGATGTGCACCACCGCTTCCTCCACGTCCTCGTCCAGCATCACGGTCAGCGTCTTGAGGTTGCCAATGATCTGGTGGACGTCCTCGACGACGCCGGAGATGGTCTGGTGCTCGTGCACCACGCCGTCAATGCGGAAGCCCCACACCGCGGAGCCGCGCAGCGAGGAGAGCAGCATGCGCCGCATGGCGTTGCCCAGCGTGTGGCCAAAGCCCCGCTCCAGCGGCTGGAGGCGGAATTCGGCCACGTTGGGATTGTCATCGCGCGTCGTCGACTCGACGAGCTGCGGGCGGACGAGTCCGCGGAGATCGATGGTATTCGGCATGTCAGTTGGTTCCTGGTCTTACCGGAGCGCCCCGGTATCGCCCTGCCCCGCCCTTGACGCGCGGCAGGCTCGAATGGGAGTCAAGGTCCCGACCCTCTGTCAGTTACTTGGAGTACAACTCCACCACGAGCTGTTCCTGCGCGGCAATCGGGATGTTCGGCCGCGTGGGACGCTCGAGCATCCGGCCGCTGAACGTCTCCTTGTCGATGGCCAGCCAGGAGAGCGAGCCGCCACGGCCCGACTGCTCCAGCGCGGCCTGGATGGCCACCATCTGGCGCGACTTCTCGCGCACGCGGATCTCCTGGCCCGGCTGGGCCACGAAGCTCGCGACGTCCACCGTCTTGCCGTCCACTTCCACGTGCCGGTGACGGATGAGCTGCCGCGCGGCCTTGCGGCTGGCGGCGAATCCCATGCGGTACACCAGGTTGTCCAGCCGGCTCTCCAGCGTGGCCAGCAGGTTGTGGCCGGTCACGCCCGGCAGCGACGACACCCTCTGGAAGGTGTTGCGGAACTGCCGCTCACCCAGCCCATAGATGCGCTTGATCTTCTGCTTCTCGCGGAGCTGCTTGGAGTACTCCGACGCCTTGCGGCGGCGGGCCTGGCTCTGGCCGTGGGCGCCCGGCGCGTACGGCCGGCGCTCGACGGGACACTTCTCGGTGAAGCACTTGGTGCCCTTGAGGAACAGCTTGGTGCCCTCGCGGCGGCACTGCCGGCAACTGGGTCCGGTGTAGCGCATGGCTCAGACCCTCCGGCGCTTGGGCGGACGGCATCCGTTGTGCGGAAGCGGCGTCACGTCCTTGATGGACTTCACCTGGAGGCCGGCCGAGGCGAGGGCCTGGATGGCCGACTCGCGGCCGCTGCCCGGGCCCTGCACGCGCACGTGGACGCGCTTGACCCCGGCGCTGAGCGCCTCGCGCGCGCACTGTTCCGACGCCACCGTGGCGGCAAAGGGCGTGCTCTTCTTGGATCCCTTGAAGCCCGCCTTGCCCGACGAGCCCCACGACACGGCATTGCCGTGCGTGTCGGTGATCGTGATGACGGTGTTATTGAATGTCGCGCTCACGTGGGCGATGCCCTCCGCCTCCACGACGCGCTTGGACTTCTTGCCGATTGCCATATGATTACTTGGTTACCTTCTTCTTGCCGGCGATCGCGCGGCGCGGCCCCTTCTTGGTGCGGGCGTTGGTGTGCGTACGCTGCCCGCGCACGGGCAGGCCGCGGCGGTGACGGATGCCCCGGTAGGAGCCAATGTCCATCAATCGCTTGACGTTCATGGCCACTTCCGTGCGCAGCGCGCCTTCCACCTTGTACTCCCGCTCGATGGCCTGGCGCAGCAGGTTCACGTCGGCGTCGGTCAGGTCGCGGACGCGCAACGCGCTGTCCACGCCGGCCTTCTGCACGATCTCGGCCGCGCTGCGGCGGCCGATGCCAAAGATGTAGGTCAGGCCGATCTCAACCTTCTTATCACGAGGGAGATCGACACCACTGATGCGTGCCATAAGGTCAGCCCTGCCGCTGCTTGTGCTTGGGGTTGCGCTTGCAGATGATGCGGATGACGCCGTTGCGCTTGATCACCTTGCAGTGTTCGCAAATCGGCTTCACGCTGCTGCGTACTTTCACGGGGACTCCGGTCCGGTCGAAAAACAGAAACCTTCAAAATTCTGGCCAGACCTTAAGAGTAACGGGCGCCTTGACTTGCCGCAACCCGCCCGGACCGCCTAAACCCCGCCCGCAGCCCCCGCTGCCCGCACCTCCGCCAGCACCCGTTCCATGGCCCCGCGCGGGTCGCCGTCCGCCGTCACCGTGCGCCCCACCACGATGTACCGCGCCCCCGCCGCCGCCGCCCGCGCCGGCGTCATCACCCGCGCCTGGTCCTGCACGCCACTCCCCGCCAGCCGGATCCCCGGCACCAGCGTGGCCAGCCCGGCATACCGGGCCGAAACCGCCGCGGCCTCGTGCCCGCTGCACACCACCCCGTGGAGCCCGGCCTCACTGGCCAGCCCCGCCAGCCGGACCACCTCGGCGGTCAGCTCCACCCCCCGCGCCTCCCGCCCCCAGGCCTCCGCCAGCGCCGACGCGTCCAGCGACGTCAGCACCGTCACCGCCAGCACGCCGCACCCGGCCCCGGCCGCCTCCTGCGCCGCCCGGAGCATGGCGAGCCCCCCGGAGGCGTGCACCGTCACCAGCCGCACACCCAGCGCGGCCGCGCTCGCCGCCGCGCCGCGCACGGTGTTCGGGATGTCGTGCCACTTGAGGTCCAGGAACACCTCGGCGCCGCGCTCGCGCAGCGCCGCCACCATGCCGGGCCCTTCAGCCGTGTAGAGCTGCAGCCCCACCTTGTAGAAGCCACACAGCCCGTGCAGTTCGTCCACGATGGCCAGCGCCTGCGCGCGACCGGGCACGTCCAGGGCGACGATGGGCGTCGTCATGACCGACGGGAGCACTGGAAGGCGCTGGAGGGTGCAGTCACTCGGGCCAGGTAAGGGTTCCGCGAATGTTAGCCAGCTCGCGCACCCCATGCCGGCGGCACCACCGGGCCAGGTCGCGCACCACGCGCGCCGGCTGCCGGGGATCCCGCAGCGCGGCCGTGCCCATCCCCACCAGCGACGCCCCCGCCAGGATGTATTGCAGGGCGTCGGTCGCCGTGCGCACACCTCCCACGCCGATGACCGGCACGGATACCGCGCGCGACACCCGCCACGCCGCCAGCACCCCCACCGGCAGGATCGCGCTGCCGCTCACACCGCCGGTGCCAAACCCCAGCACCGGGCGGCGCGCCTCCACGTCCACCAGCAGGCCCGGCAGCGTATTCACCACCGTGATCCCGTCGGCGCCGGCGTCCACCGCCACGCGGGCCGTGCGGGCGATGTCGGGGAGCGTGGGAGAGAGCTTCACGAACAGCGGACGCCGAGTGGCGGCGCGCGCGCCCGTCACCACGGCGCGCAGCCCCTTGTCGTCAGCGCCGAACTCCAGGCCGCCGGCCCGGGTGTTGGGGCAGCTCACGTTCAACTCGTAGGCATCGATGGCGCCGGCATGCGCGCTCCCGTCGAGCACCGCGATGACGTTCGCAAACTCCTCGGCCACGAAGCCCACGACGTTCACCAGCTTGCGCGTGCGCGGGTGATGCGCGGCCATCCAGGGGAGCCGGGAACTGCAGACTTCGTCCACACCCGGGTTGGCGAGCCCTACCGCGTTGATCATGCCGCCGGCAAAGTCCGCCACGCGGGGCGCGGGGGCCCCCGCGCGGGGTTCGCGGCTGACGGCCTTGGTGACGAACCCGCCCAGGCCGCCCAAGTCCATCACGTCATCCAGCTCGCTACCATACCCCGCCGTGCCCGCCGCCAGCACGATGGGATTCTGGAACTCGAGGCCGGCCACACGAATGTGGAGCCCGGCCTCGTGACTCATCGGCCGCCGCCCGAAGTGCGATCGGCGACGCCGGCCACGCTGGACCAGTAGGTGTTGAGGTAGTCCACGGTGGCATCGGCAAGGGTGGTGGCCAGGCGCTTCTGGTCGTTGCGGTTGGTCATGAACTGCATGTCGGCGCGGTTGGTGCCAAAACCCAGCTCCACGAGCACGGCGGGCATGAAGGCCGTGCGCAGGACAACGAAGTTGGCCTGCTGGACGCCGCGATCCGGGCCCGGCTCCACCGTGCCGAGCGCGGTCTGCAGCCCGTCCGCGAGTTTCATGGACTCGCGCAGGTGCTCGTTCTGCTGCATGTCGCTGAGGATGTAGCTGAGCGGGTCATTCCTGGCGATGGGCGTACCGGTGTCGTAGCGCACGGCCGCGTTTTCCATGGCCTCCACGCGCTTGGCATCCTCGGTCTTGGCTTCCGACAGGAAGTACGTCTCAAAGCCGCGCGCGGAGCCGGCGTTCTTCCACTTCTGATTGGCCGCGTTCACGTGGATGGAGATGAACAGGTCCCCGTGCGCCTGGTTGGCAATGGTCCCGCGGTCGTAGAGGTTGATGAGCGTGTCCGTGGTGCGCGTGTACACCACCTTCACGCCGCGGGCCTTGAGGGCCGTGCCCAGCTTGAGCGCCACGGCCAGCGTGATGTCCTTCTCGTCCACCTTGTGACGCGCGCCGATGGGCCCGCTCATGCCGGGATCCACGCCGCCGTGACCGGCGTCGATCACCACGGTGCGCGTCTCACCCACCAGGTGGGGGTGGTTCGGCCCGGCGATGCCGACGGCCACGGGTGACATGCCGGCGCGGTCCTGCGCCCGCACCGGCTGGCGGGGCGCGGCGGCGGCCACCTGGAAGGCCACCAGGGCAATCGCGATCATCGGCGCCGCACCGCGCGCGCCATTTCGCGCTCCGCGTCCCGGGCCCGCTCCGTTTCGCGCTTGTCGTGCAGCTTCTTTCCCTTGCCCAGCGCCAGCGTCACTTTGGCCACTCCGTGCTTGAAATACAGGTCCAGGGGTACCAGGGTCAGGCCTTCACGCTCCACTGCTCCAATCAAACGACGGATCTGGCGGCGGTGGAGCAACAGTTTGCGCGTGCGGGTGGGCTCGTGGTTGTTGTAGCTCCCCTCCTTGTACGTCGAAATGTGGAGGTTGAGCAGGTAGGCCTCGCCGTCCCGGATGATTCCGTAGGCGTCCGTCATCGTGGCCTTGCCGTCGCGCAGCGACTTGACCTCGGTGCCGGTGAGCACGAGCCCGGCCTCCCACGTCTCCAGGATATGGTAGTCGTGACGGGCGCGCCTGTTCCGCGCAATGGGCGTGGTGTCGCTGGCCTCGTTCGTTGACTTCATGTTCAGCGGTGAATAATATCCGCGCTCACGCCGGAGTGGTGGAATTGGTAGACGCGCTGCGTTCAGGGCGCAGTGGGCGCAAGCCCGTGTGGGTTCGAGTCCCACCTTCGGCACTTCCCGCACCTTGCGGGCCCCCACCGCCGAGCGGCGGAACCCCGCCGCCGGTCCAGCACGACTGACAGTGCCCGGTTCAGTACCCCTACCGCCGGGTGGTGGACGAAGGCGGCACGTGTTCAGGCAGCGACGCGGTGCCGAACAGCGCCCGCAATGATTCGTTGGCCTGGGCCAGGTAGGCGCCCAGCAGCGCGCCCCCGCGCGTGACGTGCTCGTCCACGTCCTTGAAGCCCCCGCCCGCGAAGGCCACCAGCGTTCGACCCAGCCGGGCAGGCGTGGCGGCGGTCACGCGACTGCCCACCGCGTCGCGATAGGCGCTCAGCCGCGCGTTGAACTGCTGCTGGGCCAGTTCCAGGCGGTCGCGGGCGATGCGCGTGTCGCGCTCAAACGCCGCCGCCATCACATGCGCCACCTCGGCGCCGGTCTGGTCGTCCAGGGCGTCTCGCTGCGCGGCCACCAGCCCCAGGGCGCGCCGGGCGTACCGGAGTTCCCACGCCGCATGGTCCGCGTCGCCCCGCGTGGCCGACCCCGCCAGCCACTCCACGTCCCCGGCGTCGGGCTCCTGCAGCAGGCCGGCTACGTACCGCTCCGCGCGTTCGCGCAACTGATGCTCGGCCTTCCAGCGCCCGAAGATCGCCATGACCGGAGCCAGCCGCGCGGGACGGTCAGCCGTCCTGGAGGACGGGCAGCCCGCGACCCGTCGTCGGGGCCACGGCCTCGGGCAGGCCCACGCGCAGGCGCACCTCGGGCTCCCCGTGCAGCAGGTCGGCCAGGCACACGGACTGCAGCACCTCGTCAATGCGCTGCTGCAGCATCACCCACACGGGGCGGATGCTGCACTGGTGCGACGCGGCGCAGCGGGCTTCCTCCACGGGATGCGTCACGCAATGCAGGTCGAAGG
Organism: Gemmatimonadaceae bacterium; assembly: GCA_035700805.1. Classification (GTDB taxonomy): domain Bacteria; phylum Gemmatimonadota; class Gemmatimonadetes; order Gemmatimonadales; family Gemmatimonadaceae; genus JAGWRI01. The sequence goes on from DASSOG010000049.1 coordinate 16,534, forward strand.
TGGTGAGCTCCGACGCGGCAATCACGTCGCGGACGCTGATCTCCGCCGGGGTGCGCGCCAGCGCGTACCCGCCGCGGGCGCCGCGCGTGCTGTTCACGATGCCGGCGCGGCGCAGGCGAAGCAGGATCTGCTCCACGTAGTCCACCGGCAGCCGCTCCACCTCCGCGATCTCGCGGCCGGTGATGGGTCCGTCGTCAGCGCGCTTTGCCAGGTGGAGCGCGCAGATCACGCCGTATTCGGCCAGGGTCGTTATGCGCACGCGTGGAGGTTAACCCCGGACTGCCGTGGCGGAAAGGGGGAGCGTTCCCGCCGGGCTATTCGCCCCCATGCTTGCCGCCCGGCACGCCGATGCGCGTCATCTTGCGCAGGTCCAGGACGTCATCGATCTCGGCCGCGGGGATGTCGCCCTCCCGCTTCACCAGCTCCCGGATGAGCACGTTCTCCTTGACCGACCGCTTGCTGATCTCCGCCGCACTCGCGTAGCCGATCTTCGGCGCCAGCGCGGTGGCCAGGGCCGCCGAGCGCTCCACCCAGTATTCGCACTGTTCGCGGTTGGCGGTGATCCCCGTGACGCAGCGCTCGGTGAACGCCTGCACGGCGTTGGTGAGGATGACCATGGAGAACATCACGTTGTGCGCGATCACCGGCATCATGACGTTCAGCTCGAGCTGACCCGCCTCGGCGGCGGCTGACACGCAGGCATCGTTGCCGATCACCTGGAAGCAGACCTGGTTTACCATTTCCGCCATGGACGGGTTCACCTTGCCCGGCATGATCGAGGAACCCGGCTGCACGGCGGGCAGCACGATCTCGTCCAGGCCGGTGCGCGGCCCGCTGACCATCAGGCGGATGTCGTTGGCGATCTTGCCCAGGTCCAGGGCCAGCACGCGGATGGTGGCATGGAACGCGGCGGCATCGCCCAGGCTCTGCATGAGCTGGAACCGGTCCGCGCCCACGCGGAGATCCAGCCCGGTCACCTGCTTCAGGTACTTGTTCATGAGCCCGGGATACTCGGGCTCCACGTTCACGCCGGTGCCGACGGCGCTGCCGCCGATGCCGAGGTCGCGCAGGTAGTCCGCGGCGCCGCGGATGCGCGCGAGGTTACGATCAATGGTATGCCCGTACGCGGTGAATTCCTGGCCCAGCCGGATGGGCATGGCGTCCTGCAGGTGCGTGCGGCCGGCCTTGATGACATCGTCGAACTCGCGGCCCTTGGCCAGGAAGGCGTCGCGCAGGCCCTCCATCGCCTTGCCGAACGGCGCCAGCAGGTCCAGCGCGCCCAGCCGGATGGCCGTGGGGATCACGTCGTTGGTGGACTGCGCCATGTTGACGTGATCGTTGGGGTGCACGGGCTTGTAGTCGCCGCGCATGGCGCCCAGCAGTTCGTTGGCCCGGTTGGCCAGCACCTCATTGCAGTTCATGTTGTGCGACGTGCCGGCGCCGGCCTGGTACACGTCCACCACGAAGTGCGCCTCGTGCTTGCCGGCCAGCACCTCGTCGGCGGCAGCCACGATGGCGTCGGCCAGCTTCGCATCGAGGCGGCCGGTCTCCTTGTGCGTGAGGGCCGCCGCCTTCTTGATCCACGTCACCGCGCGCACGAATTCGGGCAGCGGGCGGAGTCCGCTGATGGGAAAGTTCTGGACGGCGCGCACGGTCTGGACGCCGTAGTAGGCATCGGCGGGCACCTGCAGCGGGCCGAGCGAATCTCTTTCAGTGCGAGTAGTGGAAGACATGAGTCCCCGTGTCAATAGCAAAATGTGATAGCGCGTCCATCGCGCGCTAGGAAGCCGGGCGCCGGTCGCGCAGGGCCACGATGAGGATCGCGACGGCGCCGAGCATCGCGATGCCCAGCAGCACGACGCTGAAGAGATGCAGTTGCCCAAAGGCGATGCGCAGCGGATTGGTGGGCGCGAGCTGGTCGATGGGGCCGTTGGCCTGCGCGCGCACCCGGGCAATGACGCCGTCCACGACGAACTGGGCAATCATGCACGCCGTGCCACCGATGGCGCCCAGCAGCACCCTTGGCTTGAACCGGGTGCGCATGTCGGTCCACGCGCCCAGCACCATCACGGTTGCGAACGTCACCATCCCCCACCAGAAGATGACGGGGAGCACGCGCCCCACCACCTGGCCCGCCAGGTCGCGCGTGGGGAGCACCGCAAACGCCGCGGGCGCCACCACCCCCGCCGTGAGCAGCGCCGCCCCGAACCAGGTGGAGAGCAGCACCACCTGCCCGCTCGATGCCCCGCGCGCCGTGACCCTCACCGGCGCACCGGAAGCGCGATGCCGGTGAGGAACGGATTCGTGGCCCACTCGAGCCCGATGGACGTAGCCGGCCCGTGTCCCGGATAGACGGCGGTGTCGCCGGGAAGCCGCACGGCCCACGCGAGCGAGCGCTGCATGTCGTCGGCGTTGCAGCCTGGCAGGTCGGTGCGGCCGATGGAGCCGCGAAAGAGGAGGTCGCCTCCCAGCATGACGCCCGGCCGCAGGAAGACGACATGCCCTGGCGCGTGGCCCGGCGTGTGCACCACCGTGAATTCCAGCCCGCCAGCGCGCATCACCTGGCCGTCCGCCAGCTCGCGATCGGGCGGGCCGGGCTGGTCAAAGCCGGTGAGGCCAAAGCGCGCCGCCGCTTCCGTACCGGTATCGTACAGGGGACGATCAAGCGGGTGGAGGTACACCGGCGCCGGGATGCGCGCCCGCAGCGCGTTGATGGCGCCAATGTGGTCCAGGTGGCCGTGCGTGAGCCAGATGGCGTCCACCGTGGCGCCGGCCCGACTTACCATTTCGAGAATGCGGTCCGGCTCGTCGCCGGGATCCACGAGGACGCCGTGCCGCGTCGCCTCATCCACCACCAGGTAGGCGTTCTCGCGGAACGCGCCCACCACCACGCATTCGATGGTGAGGCTGCCATGTCCCGGGACCGCGATGCTGGTCACGCGGCGCCGACCGTTCCGGCGGGCGCGGTCGCGGCCGCGGCGCGCGCATCGGCGCGGGCCTTGAGATACTTCTCCGCTGATATCGCCGCCGTGGTAGCGTCGCCCACGGCCGTGGTCACCTGACGCGTCACCTGCACCCGCACGTCGCCGGCGGCAAAGAGCCCGGACACCGACGTCTGCATGCCCCAGTCCGTGATCAGGTAGCCCATGGAATCGTGGTCCACGTGATCGGCCAGGATGGTGGAATTCGGCGTGAACCCCACGAAGATGAACAGCCCGGTGACCGCGAGCTCGCGCCTGGCATTGGTCTGCGAGTCGTGCAGCTCCAGGTGGTGCAGCAGCCCCTGCTCGTCCCCCACGGCGCGATCCACCAGCGTGTTCCAGACAAACTCGATCTTCGGGTTCGCAAAGGCGCGCTCCTGCAGGATCTTCGACGCGCGCAGCTCGCGACGCCGGTGGATCACGTACACCTTCTGGGCGTAGCGCGTGAGGTAGTCCGCCTCCTCCACCGCGGCGTCGCCGCCGCCCACCACCGCGATGGTGTGGCCCCTGAAGAACGCCCCGTCACACACCGCGCAGTACGACACGCCCTTGCCCGCATACTCGTTCTCGCCAGGGATGCCGAGCTTCACGGGCGTGCCCCCAGCCGTGACGATCACCGCGGGCGAGACGTACACGTCGCCGTTCTCGGTAATCGTGTCGAACCGCCCGTCGGGACGCTTCTTCACGGAACTCACGCCGACGCCGGTGCGGATGTCCGCGCCGAACTTCATGGCATGGTCGGCGAACTTCTGCGCCAGCTCGACACCCAGGATGCTCTCGAACCCCGGATAATCCTCCACCAGTTCGGTGTTGAGCAGCTCGCCGCCCGGCACACCGCGCTCGAGCACCACCGCATTCAGCATTCCGCGACCGGCGTACATCCCGGCGCAGAGACCGGCCGGTCCCGCACCGACAATCACGACATCCAGCTCGTGGGTCTGGGCCACAACACGCTCACTTGAGGGGCAGCGACGCCCCAGGCGCCGCCGCGGTTGAACATTCGGGAATCTCGCCAAAAACGACGGTCAATGGAACCGGAGCCACGGGTGGCGCGGGCGCCCGGTCACCGACGCGGTGGTCGCCCCGCGTCAGGCGCCACTGGCCACTCCTGCGACAGCCCCCACCCGCAGCAGGCTCACCGCACCGTGACAGTGCGACACGGTACCCACCAGTGCCTCCACCGCGGCGCCGTCGCGGCCGGCCCTGGCGATGGCGGCGTCGGCCGCCGCGATGTCGGCCACGTCCACCATGCCCACGCCGAACGCGCGATGCGTGCACTGAAAGAGCAGCGCGGCGGGCGGCGCACCGTCCGGCCCGCGAAGCGTGGCGGCGTACTCGCGCAGCGTGGGGGCCAGGCTCCAGTCGCGCTCCCCCCTCGTATGCGGGCAGATGTCCGGCTCAATGCAGTTGATGGGGCACATCCAGGTGGCAAAGCTCACGTAGTGCGTGCCGTCAGGGGCCGCGCGCTCCCAGGGCGTGCCCGGCGCGCGCGGCAGCGGCACCGTGACCACCTCCCGGTGGGGCCACCGGGCGCGCGCGGCGTCCAGCAGCCAGTCGCGGAACAGGTGGGGCATGAGCGGCGACGGGACGATGGCATCGCGCGTGCCCACCGTGGCGCTTCCCAGCGCGCGCGCAAAGTGTTCGCGCCAGTCGGCGATCTCCACCTGCACCAGCGCATCCGCCGGCGAGCCTTCACGCGCCACGGCGCACTCGGCGTCGCGGTCCACCACGAGCACGCCCTCGCACTCCAGCGCGCCCGCCTGCACCGCGCGCCGAAGCTGCCGCACGTAGTAGCTGCCGTAGCAGCCGCCGCCCACGATGGTGATGCGGCCGAACCGCTGGACACCCGCCAGTCGCGGGTTAGCGACGGACATGCCGGCCGCCGTCCACGACGAGCGTTTCTCCCGTCACGAAATCCGCGCGCAGCAGGTAGAGCACCGCCTGCACCACATCCTGCGGTGAGCCATTGCGCTTGAGCGGCGTGGTGGCGCGCAGGCGTTCCGCGTCGGCGTCGGTCCAGCCATCGGGCAGCAGCACGGCGCCCGGAGCCACCGCGTTCACGCGCACCTCCGGGCCCAGCACGCGCGCGAGCGACTCCGTGAGTCGCACCACGCCCAGCTTGCTCAGCCCGTGCGGGATGTAGTCGGGCCAGATCTCCAGCGCCGCGAGATCCGCGATGTTCACCATGGCCCCGCCGCCGGGCGCCGAGCGCAGGTGCGGCGCCGCGGCCTGCGCCAGGAAGAAGGGCGCGCGCAGGTTCAGCGCGAAGATCCGATCCCACGTTTCCGGCGTCACGTCCCCAAAGGACGTGCGCACCATGATGGCCGCGGAGTTCACCAGGACGTCCAGCCCGCCGAACGCGCGGGCCACCTGCTCCACGAGCGGCGCGGGCGCGGCGGCATCCAGCAGGTCCGCCGCAAAGGCTTGCGCGCTTCCGCCCGGTGCCTGTATGCGGCGCACGGTCTCCTCCGCGCCCGCGGACGAGCCGTGATAGTGCACGGCCACCCGCATGCCCTCCGCGCCGAGCCCGACGGCGATGGCCTGCCCCACGCGCGTACCCGCCCCGGTAACCAGCACCCGCCGTCCCTTCAGTTCCATGGTTCCTCCCGCGTGTGCTACGTGGCGCGCGCCGCGCGCTCTGCCACGCGCGCGTCCTGCCGATCCAGCCACTCCGCCGGCACGTGCAGGGATCCCAGCGCGCGTTGCCGGCCGTCCGCCCCGTGCCAGTCCGATCCGCCACTGGGCACCAGCCCCAGGTGGTCGGCCAGCGTACGCAGCCGCGCCACGTCCTCGGCGCCATGGCTGGGGTGCAGCACTTCCACTCCGTCCAGGCCCTGCGCGGTCAGCGCCTCGAGTCGCGCCTGCGTGCCGGCATGCGCGGGGTGCGCGAGCACCGCCAGGCCGCCGGCCTTATGAATCATCTCAAATGCGTCCACCATCGCCAGCCGGTCCTTGGGCACGCACGCCGGGCGTCCATTCCCAAGGTAACGGTCAAAGGCGTCGCGCAGGTCGGTGGCCCAGCCTTCCTGCACCATCGCGCGCGCCACATGCGGCCGGCCGATGGCTCCGCCCGCCGCCTGTTCCAGCACCGACTCGAACGTGACGCGGACGCCCAGTTCGTTGAGCCGGTCCACGATGCGCTCGGCGCGGCGGCGGCGCATGTCGCGCAGCCCCTGGAGCCCGCGTTCGATCTCGGCGGGCCGGGAGATGTGGAGGCCGAGCACGTGCGTCTCGACGTCCCCCTCCACCGCGCTGAGTTCGATGCCCACCACCAGGCGGATGCCGAGCGACGCGGCGGCCGCCACGGCGTCGGGGATGCCGTCCAGCGTATCGTGGTCGGTGAGCGCGAACGCCGTCAGCCCCGCCGCATGCGCCGCGGCCACCACCGCGGCGGGCGCGTGCGCGCCGTCGGAGGCGGTGGAGTGCGAGTGGAGATCGACGTACGCCGGCGGCGGGCCGCTGCGGGCGGCGCCGGACGCGTCAGTCACGCGGAATAGTCGGCTTCCGGCGACGTGAAGCTGGGCTGCGACGTCTGGAAGAGGCGCTGCAGGTCCGTGTCGCTCATCTCGGCCAGCGCCAGCTCGCGGGAGCGGGTGCCGTGCGGCGAGTAGCGCGTGACGCGCACCTCGCGTTCGTCGCCGGAGCCGGCAACGAAGAGCAGCGCGAACTCGTCGCGGTCCAACTGGGTCACGCGGCCGGAGGGGAGCACGCGCCAGGTCTTGCCATCGGCGGAGAGGGTGCGGACAGGCATTCAGGGAAGCTCCACTTCGAGGTACACGCGGCCGGCGTCGAGGATCGGGTCGGGCGCGCTCGCGTGCGCCCTGTTGAGGGTCTCGGCGTCCGGCGCTTCAAAGAACTCAAGGAACGCGCCGGGCAGCGCCTCTTCCTCGAAGGCCCAGAAGCGGCACCCGGCGCCGGAATAATACTGCTTGCGACGGACCAGCCGGTCGGCGTAGCGCTTGCGCTCCTGGGGCGGGATGAGCGTGCGCTGGACGGTGAGGGCACGCGGCATCAGAGGGCCGCGTCGGGGAACGTCTCGATGGTGCGCTTGATGTGCCCCAGGAACTGGTCGGCGGTGGCGCCATCCACCACGCGGTGATCAAACGAGAGCGAGAGGTAGGAACAGGTGCGGATGGCGATGGTGTCCTCGCCGTCGGCGCCCGTGAGCACCCTGGCGCGCTTCTCGATGGTGCCGATGCAGAGGATGGCCACCTGCGGCTGGTTGATGATCGGCGTGCCGGTGAGGGAGCCAAAGACGCCCGGGTTGGTGATGGTGAAGGTGCCGTCCTGCACCTCGCGGGGATCGAGCTTCTTGGCGCGCGCGCGGGCGGCCAGGTCGTTCAGCGCCTTGGTGAGCCCGCTGAGCGACAGGTCTTCGGCATTGCGCACCACGGGAACGATGAGCCCCCAGTCGAGCGCGACCGCGATGCCCAGGTTCACGGGCCGGCGATAGATGATGCTGGTGCCGGCCACCGAGGCGTTGACCACGGGGAAGGCGCGCAGGGCGTCCACCGTCGCCTTCATGATGAAAGGCATATAGCTCAACTTCTGCCCCGTGGCGGCCTCGAACTCGGCCCGGTGGCGCTTGCGGATGCCCGCCACGCGCGTGAAGTCCATTTCCATGATGGACGTCACGTGCGCCGACGTGTGGCGCGACATCACCATGTGTTCGCTGATGAGCGCGCGCATCTTGCTCATGGGCTCCACGCGGTCGCCAGGCCAGGCGGTGGGCAGCGGCGCCGAATGCGCGGACGGCGCCACGCCGGCCACCGGCTGCGACGCGCCCGACTCCAGGAACTGCATGATGTCGCGCTTGGTCACGCGACCGGCGATGCCGCTGCCCTGCATGCCGGCGAGCGTGATGCCATGCTCGGCGGCAATCCGTCGCACCAGCGGTGACGACCTGGTGCGCAGGCGCTCTTCCAGCGAGTGGCCGTTGCTGGACGACGGTACCGGCCCGGCCGGCACCCGCGGACCTGGCGCGGGCGCTGCTGGTGGCTCGGCGGCGGCGGATGACGCGGAGGCGGCCACGGCAGGCGCTGGCGCCGATGCCGGCGCATGCGATGCGACAGCGGCTCCGGCGGGAGCAGCCACCGCCGCGCCCTTCTCCGTCTCCAGCCGCGCGACCACGGTGTGCACGGCCACCGTCTGGCCCTCGTTCACGAGGATCTCCGCGAGCACGCCGGCTTCGCTGGCCGGAATCTCGGCGTCCACCTTGTCGGTGGAGATCTCGAAGATGGGTTCGTCGCGCTTGACCTCGTCGCCCACCTTCTTCAGCCACCGGGACAGCGTGCCTTCGGCGATCGACTCGCCCATCTGCGGCATGTGGATGTCTATGCGTGCCACGGTTTGCTCCTCACTTCAGTCTTTTGAGGGCGCGTCGCCGGCCGCGGTATCGCAGCAGGAAGACGACGAGTGGAAAGAGGATGGCCCCAGCCACCGCGCCCCAGAACCAGTATCGCGTCCAGTTGCAGGGGGCCCCCGTGTTCGGATCGCGGCTGCAATGCAGGCTCCACCCGACGATCTTGGCCACGAGCACCCCGAGCATGCCACCGCCAAAGAGGCCGGCAACCAGGGTCATGCACCCCAACCCAAGATACTCCCACGCCGCCCCGGTTTCGACCGGGGGGGCCGAATTGGGGGCGGGAGGCGCAGGCGCCGGGGGTCCGGCGTCCGGACCGAGCGGAGGGCCAGCCACGCGGCGCCCTCAGTACGAGGCTTCGGGCTGGTGTTGCGGCTCCGCGCCCCGGTGCAGCGTGACGAAGAACTTCTTGACGTTCCGGTCCAGGCGGCTCTCGCCCACCTGGTTGGTCTCCACTTCGATGAACGTGTAGTTACCGCCCTCGGAATGGGCCGCGAGCTTCATGGCGCCCAGCGGGCCGGCATACATCCGCGACCGCGCGGACGAGGCCCCGGCCTGCAGGCCGAGCGCGGGAAAGAACTGGTCGGCCGCGGCGAGCGCGGCGGTGGGCTGCAGGTGGGACCGATAGAAGTGTCGCATCAGGGAATCGAGTCGGGGCGTTCGTCATAAACTTCCTGCATCCAGTCCACGCGCTCCAGCGGATGGAGCGAGTCGCGCTGGAAGCGGACGGCCATGGCCCAGGTGCCGGAGAGCGTGAAGTTCAGCTTGGCGCGGTAGGTGCCCGGCTCCGGGCTGTTGGCCAGGCCGTCCCAGGTGTGGGGGCCCTGCACCTGCCCCATGTCGGCAAAGATCTGGCCGATGCCGTTGTCGATGGGCTCGTTGGTCTTGCGGTCGCGCACCGTGACCTTGTAGATGATGTCCTCGCGCGCGCGGGGCGGGCTGTCGGAGGGCTGGATGGAAAAGGCGTAGCTCTTGGACATGAGCCGGAGGACGGGCGGCTGGCGCTCGCCACTGCAGGCCACGAGCGCCAGGGCCAGGACTCCCCAACCGACAGCACGCACGACACGGGTCACGACTGATAGTACTCCAGGCCCAGGTGGGTGATCTGATCCTCCCCCATGAGGTGGCGGAGGGTGTTCTTCAGCTTGGTCTGCTGGATGAAAAGATCGTGCTCCGGCTGGAGTCCCGCAGCGGCCATGGGCGACTTGTAATAGAAACTTAACCATTCCTGAATCCCCTTCATCCCCGCGCGGCCCGCAAAGTCCGAAAACAGGGCCAAGTCGAGCACGATCGGGGCCGCCAGGATGGAATCGCGGCAGAGGAAGTTGATCTTGATCTGCATCGGGTACCCCAGCCACCCGACGATGTCGATGTTGTCCCAGCCTTCCTTGTTGTCGCCACGCGGGGGGTAGTAGTTGATGCGGACCACGTGGGAGAAGTCCTTGTACAGGTCCGGGTACTGCTCCGACTGCAGGATGGTATGCAGCACGCTGAGCTTGGACTCTTCCTTGGTCTTGAACGACTGCGGGTCATCCAGCACCTCGCCGTCGCGGTTGCCCAGGATGTTCGTGGAGTACCAGCCTTCGAGGCCGAGCATGCGCGCCTTGAGGGCCGGGGCGATGACGGTCTTCATCCAGGTCTGGCCGGTCTTGAAGTCCTTGCCGGAAATCGGCACGCCCTTCTGGTTGGCCAGGTCCTGCAGGGCCTGGGTGTCCACCGCCAGGTTCGGCGCGCCATTGGCGTACGGCACGCCTTCCATGATCGCCGCCCACGCGTAGAGCATGGCAGGCGAGATGGCCTCGTCGTTGGCATCCATGGCCTTCTCGAACGCCGCGATGCTGGCGTGCTGCGGGCCCGGGCGGATGAAGATCTCGGTGGAACCGCACCAGACGATCACCAGGCGATCGAGCTTGTGCGTGGCCTTGAAGTCCCGCATGTCCTGCCGGAGCTGCTCGGCCAGGTCGCGCTTGGTCTTGCCCTTCTTGACGTTGGTGCCGTTGATGCGCGTGACATAGTGATTGTCGAATACCGCCGGCATGGGCTTGATGCCCTTGAGGAACCCGGCAATGCGCTCCAGCTCGGCGGCCTGGAGCACGCCGGCCTTGGTGGCCGCCGTGTACGCATCGTCAGGGATCGGGTCCCAGGCGCCAAAGACGATGTCATCCAGGCTGGCCAGCGGCACGAAGTCCTTGATGAGCGGCGACCGGTTCTCGGTGCGCTTGCCCAGCCGGATCATCGCCATCTGCGTGAGCGAGCCAATGGGCTTGGCATAGCCCCGACGCACGCTCTCCACGCCGGCCATGAAGGTGGTGGCGACGGCACCAAGACCTGGGGTAAGGATCCCCAGCTTTCCAGTCGCGGGACGCGGCGGCTGCCGCGTTTCGGAAGACGAACCCTGCACGACGTTATTCTCCTTTGAGCAATGGGCGCGCGTCGAATGCCGCCGCGGACGGCGCCACTGCCGCCTCCGCCGCCTCGGCCTTCGGCGCCTTGGCGCCCGTGGGAGTGGTCGCGCGATACACGCACGCCATCCGTTGATAGACAGTAATCCAGGCCGACACCGTGAGGATCACGATGATGGCTCCCAACACGACCCCGTGAAGGGTCAACCCAAAAAACGCCTGCGGCACCGAGAGCAGCACCACGCGCTCGGGACGCTGCAGCATGCCCACCTTGGCATCGATGCCCAGCGCCTCGGCCCGCGCCCGCGTGTACGACGTCAGGTACGCGCCGATCAACCCCAGCAGGCACACCACCACCATCGGCACGCTGGCCCAGGTGTGGTGCGTCTGGTTCAATGCGTAAAATACTGCGAGCCCACCCAGCACGAAGCCGTCCGCCAAACGATCCAGGGTGGAATCGAGAAACGCCCCGAACGTCGAGGACTTGCCCGAGCGACGCGCCACCGTGCCGTCCAGCACGTCGAAGATGGCCGTGAGCCCCAGGAAAAAGCCGCCCAGGCTGATGTGCCCCGTGGCGTACACCACCCCGCCCGTCAGCGTACAGAGCGTCCCGATCACGGTGATGGTGTTCGGGTGTATACCGCGGCGCACGCACCAATCCGCGACGGGATCGATGAGCCTCAGATAACCGTTCTTCAGCCAGTCCGGCAGGATCTTCATTCGGCTCCGGGACGTTCGCTCGCCGAACACCGCGCCGGGCAACCCTCAGGCGGAGGCAGGGGCGATTTTCGCATGGTCGCCGGAGCGTTGCGCCGGCGGCTATAAAGTATCCCCACCACCAACCCGTAGCAACCGAGCCCCGGTTCCGCAACTTCCTGCCGCGGCGTATTCTGGAGCATGCCAACCTCCGCTCCGGCAACTGCCTGCCTTGCCGCCGTGACGCTGCTGCTCACCGCACCCAGCCCCCGCGCCAACGGACAGACTCCCACGCTCCCACGCGCCGCGGCGCGCGCGACGACGACGGCGTCCGCGGCCCTCCGACGCGAGCTCACGGACACGCTCAGGCGCCTGCTGGACGCCGGCGTGGCCCACCACGCCTTTCCCGGCGCGTATGCGGTGGTGGGCAACCACGCCGGCATCATCGCGAGCTTCGGCGCCGGCCACCTGGACTGGGATCCCTCGCCCCGCCCCGACGCGAACTCCATGTGGGACCTCGCGTCGCTCACCAAGGTCGTGGGCATGACCTCGGCCATGATGCAGCTCGTGCAGAGCGGCCGAGTGGAGCTGGATGCCCCCGTGCAGCGCTACCTGCCGGAGTGGACCGGGCCGGGCAAGGACAAGGTGACGGTCCGCAACCTGATGACGCACACGTCGGGGCTGCCGGCCTTTCGCGCGTACGACAAGATCACGACGAACGCGGACAGCATGGCGGCGCTCATGATGGCCGAACCGCTGGAGGCGCCGGCTGGATCGCGCTACGTGTACAGCGACATCGGCGCGTGGCTGGCCGGGAAGCTCGTGGAACGGGTGAGCGGCCAGCGCCTGGATCGCTACCTCGCGGAATGGGTGTTCGGGCCGCTGCACATGACCGGGACCATGTACAATCCGCCCGACTCGCTGCTCCCGCGCATCGCGCCCACGGAGGTGGACCCCCTGCGCGGCGGCAAGCTGCACGGCAAGGTGCACGACGAGCGCGCCTACTACCTGGGCGGCATCTCGGCGCACGCCGGACTGTTCAGCAGCGGCGCCGACCTGGCACGATTTGCGGAGATGTACCTGAACGGCGGGGCGCTGGACGGGGTGCGGCTGTTCCGCCCGCAGACCGTGGTGCAGTTCACCACGCTGCAGGACACGTCGCTTTCCAACCGCGCGCTCGGGTGGGAAAAGCCCAATGGCACCAACTCGGCGGGGCACCTCATGTCGCCGTCGGCGTTCGGGCACACGGGGTTCACGGGCACGTCCATCTGGATCGATCCGGCGCGGGACCGGTTCATCATCCTGCTCACGAATCGCGTGGATCCCACGCGGGCGCACTCGCAGATCGGGCCGGTCCGGATTGAGGTGGCGGATGCCGTGAATGCAATTCTCGACGGGCGATAGACACAAGTACTGCGATAACGGCGGATTTGGCGGATACCGCGGATACGGCCCAGCTCCTTTTGCTACCCGAGTGGCCTTACTGCTGGCACTGCGATAAAAGCGGATACCGCGGATCACGCGGATACGGCCCAGCTCCTTTTGCTACCCGAGTGGCCTTACTGCGGGCACTGCGATAAAAGCGGATACCGCGGATACGGCCCTGCCCCTTTTGCCACCCGGATGCCCTTCCTATATTACCGCCCCATGAAGAGCGGCGGCTGGTGCCGCTCAACTCCCTGGAGGTCTGGATGAGCACCACGCAGCAACCCGACGTCATGGTAACCGTCACCGACGTGGCCGGCGCCGAAGTGAAGAAGTTCATGGAGCAGGAGAAGGTGGATCCTGCGGTGGGAGGCCTGCGGGTCAGCGTGCAACCGGGTGGATGCAGCGGGTTCAAGTACGGCCTGCTCATCGAGGACGCCGCCGCTGATGACGACTTCGTCGTGGATCAGGGCGAATACAAGGTCTTCGTGGATCCCTTCTCGGCGCAGTACCTCAATGGCGTCACCATTGACTACGTGTCGTCCATGCAGGGGTCCGGGTTCACGTTCAAGAACCCGAATTCCACTGGCGGTTGCGGATGCGGTAGTTCCTTCAACGCTTGACCAGCGGGTTTACCACCCTCGACGCCGTCGTCCTCGTCGCGTATCTCGCGGGGACGACGGCGTTCGGCATCTGGCTCGGGCGTCGCCAGAAGGACGCGCGGGATTACTTTGTGGCCGGCCGCGACATCCCGTGGCCGGCCGTCATGTTTTCGGTGGTGGCCACCGAGACCAGCGCGCTCACGTTCATCAGTAT
>DASSOG010000050.1:0-91730 GCA_035700805.1 Gemmatimonadaceae bacterium
ACTGAAAAACAGGGGTGAACTTCAGCTTCATCCGTGAAATCCGTGGCAGTCCGTGTGGTCCGTATCCGAACCACCTGGCTTGCGGTCGGGCCAGGATCCGGGCGGAAGCGCGAAGCTCCGGCTCGGCGCCACAACCTCAGCCAGAGATACGGACCGAACGGACACAAACGGACTGCACGGACTAAAAGCAGGGGTGAACTTCAGCTTCATCCGTGAAATCCGTGGCAGTCCGTGTGGTCCGTATCCGAACAACCTGGCTTGCGGTCGGGCCAGGATCCGGGAGGAAGCGCGAGGCTCCGGCTCGGCGCCACAACCTCAGCCAGAGATACGGACAGAACGGACACAAACGGACTGCACGGACTAAAAACAGGGGTGAACTTCAGCTTCATCCGTGACATCCGTAGCAGTCCGTGTGGTCCGTATCCGAACCACCTGGCTTGCGGTCGGGCCAGGATCCGGGCGGAAGCGCGAAGCTCCGGCTCGGCGCCACAACCTCAGCCAGAGATACGGACAGAACGGACACAAACGGACTGCACGGACTGAAAAACAGGGGTGAACTTCAGCTTCATCCGTGACATCCGTAGCAGTCCGTGTGGTCCGTATCAACCCGACGGCTCCTGCGGCAGCGGACGCCACCAATGCGCGCGGCAGCGCCCGCGATCAATGCGCGCAAAAATCCGCCCGGAGTGGCCGCCGTGTGATGATGCCACTCCCGGAACTTCGACGAAATTGCCCGCATGGAACGGACACCGCCAGGCATCACCGGTAGCCGGCCGCTGATCGAGGGCGAACTCACCGAGTCCATCATCGGCTGCTTCTTCCGCGTGTACCGTGCGCTCCCACGCGGGTGCCGCGAACACCTGTACGCGCTGGCACTCCAGCGCGAACTCACCGACGCCGGCCTTTCAGTGGAGCGCGAGAAGCACATCATGGTTTACTATCGCGGACAGCCGCTCGCGCGACAGAAACTGGATATGGTGGTAAACGGCAAAGTCATCGTGGAGATCAAGGCCTCCGTCCGGCTGCCGTCCGACGCCAACACGCAGGTCTTCGGGTACCTGGCCGTCACCAACCTGGAAGTGGGGCTGCTGCTGCACTTTGGAGAGCAACCCAAATTCTACCGCATCGTGTATGAGAATCGGCTGAAGGAGCGACCCACGTCCCCCGCCACCCTGGACCACTGCTAGTCGCCGACCACCGCCTCCGGCACCCCCGCCCCGTCCATGACCTGCGCGCGCCGCCGCGAGAACCACCCCTGCAGTTCATCCAGGTACGTATAGAACACCGGCGTCACGTACAACGTCACGAGCTGCGAGAACGCCAGCCCGCCCACCACCGCCACACCCAGTGGGCGCCGAGTGGAGGCGCCCGCCCCCCAGCCCACCGCGATCGGAATCGCCCCCATCAGCGCCGCCATCGTGGTCATCATGATGGGCCGGAAACGCACGCTGGCCGCCTCCAGGATCGCCTGGTGCGACGACTTGGCGCCGCCACGCTCCGCCTCGATGGCAAAGTCAATCATCATGATCGCGTTCTTCTCCACGATGCCAATCAGCATGATGACCCCCACGAACCCGTACATGTCCAGGTCCAGCCCCGCCAGCCAGAGCGTGGCCAGCGCCCCGAACGCGGCAAACGGCAGCCCCGTCAGGATCGTCACCGGGTGTATGAAACTCTCATACAGCACCCCCAGGATCACGTAGATCACGAACACCGCCAGCACCAGGAGCACCAGCAGTCCCTGCTGCGTGTCCACGAAAGCCTGCGCCATGCCCGTGAAGTTCCCGGCCACCGAGGCCGGCAGCACCTGCGCCGCCTCCTTGCGCACCTGGTCCAGGGCCGTGCCCAGCGACGTGCCCCGCGCCAGGTTGAACGACACCGTGGCCGACGGCAACTGCCCCGCGTGGTTCACCGTCACCGGCCCCACCCCGCTCGTGAAGCGCGCCACCGTGCTGAGCGGCACCAGCGGGCCCCGGTCCGACCGCACCCACAACCGCCCCAGCGCGTCCACGTCCGACTGGTACTCGGGCATCAGCTCCATCACCACCCAGTACTCATTGGTGGACGTATAGATCGTGCTCACCTGCCGCTGGCCAAACGCGTCATAGAGCGTGTTCTCGATCTCAGCCGCCGAGACGCCAAGCTGCCCCGCGCGCTCGCGGTCGATGTCCACCGTCACCTGCGGATTGTTGATCAGCAGGTCGCTCGTCACGTCCGCCAGCCCCGGCAGCCCGCGGAGTCGCGCCTCCAGCCGGCGCGCCGTGCTGTCCAGCAGCGACATGTTGCCGCTCTGCATGGTGTACTGATACAGACTCTTGGACGCGAGGCCGCCAATGGAGATGGCCGGCGGGTTCTGGATGAACACCGCGATATCCGGCACGCTGGCCACGCGGTTGGTCAGGTCGCGCGCAATCTCCTCGGCGCTGCGGTGTCGCTCGCCGATCGGCTTGAGGTCGATGGTGAGCTGCCCCTGGTTGGCCGCCGCCGTCGTCCCCACCGACGACGTGACCGAGCGGATGTCCGGATCCTGCGCCACCACCGCGGCCACCTGCTGCTGCCGCTGCGTCAGCGCGTCAAACGAGATGCCCTCGGCCGCTTCCGTGGTGCCCAGGAGCTGGCCCGTATCGTCCGCCGGGAACAGCCCCTTGGGAATGGCCCAGAACAGCCAGCCGGTGGCCACCAGCGTCACCAGCGAGAAGACCAGCGCCCCGCGCCGCCGCTGCATCACCCACGCCAGCGAACGCTCATACGCCGCCAGCCACCAGTCAAAGAACCGCTCCGTGACCAGGTAGAGGCGTCCGTGCTGCCGCGCGTGCTGTGAGCGCAGGAAGCGGCTGGACAGCATCGGAGTGAGCGTGAGCGACACGAGCCCCGACACCAGGATCGCCACCCCGATCGTCACCGCGAATTCGTGGAACAGCTTGCCGATGATCCCGCCCATGAACAGGAACGGGATGAACACCGCCGCCAGCGAGAACGTCATGGACAGGATCGTGAAGCCCACCTCGGCGGCGCCGTCAATGGCCGCCTGCAGGCGCGTCTTTCCCATCTCCAGGTGGCGCACGATGTTCTCGAGCATGACGATGGCATCGTCCACCACGAACCCCACCGCCAGCGTCAGCGCCATCAACGACAGGTTGTCCAGGCTGTAGTGCAGCAGGTACATCACCGAGAACGTGCCGATGATGGACATCGGCAGCGCCATGCTCGGGATGATCGTGGCCGAGGCGTTGCGCAGGAACAGGAAGATCACCATTACCACCAGCGCCAGCGTCAGGACCAGCGTGAACGTCACGTCGTTCACCGACGCGCGAATGGTGGCCGAACGATCATACAAGATGGATACCTTGACCGTGGGAGGCACCTCAGCCTGCAGCTTGCCGATGGCCGCCTTCACCCGGTTGGCCACGTCCACCGTGTTCGTGCCCGGCTGCCGCTGCACCGCCAGCACGATGGACCGTTCCCCGTCCAGCCAGCTCGCCGTCTTGTTGTTCTGCACGTCGTTGGTGATCTGGCCCAGGTCGGACAGGTGCACGGGCGCGCCATTGCGATACGCCACGATCACGTCGCGGAACTGGTCCGCATCGGAGAGCTGCCCCGTAGCCTGCACCGTGAGCGCCTGCTTGGGTCCCCAGAGCACGCCCGTGGGCATGTTCACGTTCTGGCCCGCGATGGCGGTGGCCACGTCTTCCAGCGCGATGCCGCGCGTAGCAAGCTGGGCCGGGTCGAGCTGCACCCGCACCGCGTACTTCTGCGCGCCGTACACCAGCACCTGCGCCACCCCACCCACCATCGAGAGCCGCTGCGCCAGCGTGGTCTCGCCAATCTCGTCCAGCGTGGAGAGCGGCACCTGCGTGCTGGTGAGCGCCAGCGTCAGGATGGGCGCGTCTGCCGGATTGGATTTCTGATATGACGGCGGCACGATGCCCTGCGGCAGCCGCCGCACCGTCTGCGCGATGGCCGCCTGCACGTCCTGCGCCGCCGCGTCGATGTTGCGGTCCAGCGCGAACTGGATGACGATCTGCGTCGTCCCCAGGCTGGACGTGGACGTCATGTTGTCGATGCCGGCGATCGTGGAGAACTGCTTCTCCAGCGGCGTCGCCACCGTGGCGGCCATCGTCTCCGGGCTCGTGCCCGGGAGCGCCGCGTTCACCGTGATCGTCGGGAAGTCCACGTTCGGCAGGTCGCTCACCGGAAGCTGCTGGTATGCGACGATGCCGAACACGAGGATCCCGACCATGACCAGCGTGGTCATGACCGGGCGCTTGATGAAGAGGGTGGTGAAGTTCACGTCACAATCCAGGGCAGCGGGAATGCAGGCAGGCAGCGCATGGCGGTCAGTCGCCCGCCGTAGCGGGAACCGTGGCCGGATCCCCCGCCGCGCGCGCCGCCAGGCGGGCGAATGCGCGACCGCTCCGCGCCTGCAATTCGTCCATGTACGAGTAGATCACCGGCGTCACGTACAGCGTGACCACCTGCGAGAACGCCAGGCCACCCACCACCACGATGCCCAGCGGACGACGCGACGCCGCGCTCGCCCCCACCCCGATGGCAATGGGGAGCGTGCTGGCAATGGCCGACATCGTGGTCATGAGGATGGGGCGGAAGCGGACACTGGCCGCGTGCACGATGGCGTCCACCACGGTGAGGTGCTGGTCACGCTGCGCGGCCACCGCGAAATCGATCATCATGATGGCGTTCTTCATCACGATGCCGATGAGCATGATGATTCCCACATACCCGTACACGCCCAGCTCCGTGCCGGTGACGCCCAGCGCGAGCAGCGCGCCAAAGGCCGCGAACGGCAGCCCCGAGAGGATCGTGACCGGGTGGATGAAGCTTTCGTACAGGATGCCGAGGATGATGTAGATGATGAAGATCGTGATCACGAAGAGCAGCCCCATGCCCTGCTGGCTGGCCTCGAACGCCTGCGCCGCCCCGGAGAACCGCCCCGTGATCTCCGCCGGCAGCATCTGGTGCGCGGTGCGGTTCACCAGGTCCACCGCCGCGCCCAGCGACACGCCCGGCGCCAAGTTGAACGAGATGGTCACCGAGGCCATCTGCCCCGAGTGCGCCACGCTCAGCGGCCCGACCGTGCGCTGGAAGTACGCCACGTCCGAGAGCGGGATCATCCGCCCGCCGGCGCCAGGCACGAAGAACTGGTTCAGCGCATTCGCGTTCTCCTGCGCCTCGGGCACCGTCTCCATCACCACCCAGTACTCGTTGGACGGCGTGTAGATGGTGGACACCTGCTGCTCATTGTACGCGTTGGCCAGCGCCTGCTCGATGGCGGCGGGCGTCACGCCCAGGGAGAGCGCCCGCTGCCGGTCAATGTGCACCTGCAGGATTGGCGCGCGATTGAGCAGGTCGGACGTGACCCCGCTGAGCTGCGGCAGCGTCTCCATCTTCGCCATCAGCTTGCCGGCCTGCGCATACAGCGTATCAATGTCACTGCCCTGCAGCGTAAACTGATACTGGCTCTTCGCCGAGCGGCCGCCAATGCGGATGGCCGGCGGGTTCTGGAAGTACACCGCCAGGCCCGGAATGCCCGACGTGAGCTTGGTGAGCTCCAGCACCATCGCGTCAGCCGACGGGCGGTGTCCCTGCGGCTTGAGCGTGACGCTCAGCCGCCCCTGGTTGGACGAACCAAAGCCGCCGCCAATGGACGACCGGAACGACGCGATGTTGGTATCGGTGGAGAGCCGCGCCATCGCGATCTTCTGCAGCCGCAGCATTTCAGGATACGACGTGCCCTGCGCCGCCTCGCTGGTGCCATTGATCTCGCCCGTGTCGTCGGGCGGGAAGAGCCCCTTGGGAATCACCATGAAGAGCGCCACGGTGAACACCAGCACCAGCCCCGAAAATGCCAGCGCATACCCCCGATGCCGCATCACCCAGCCCAGGCTGCGCTCGTACGCGCTGCGGATGCGCACGAAGGCGCCCTCCGTGGCGTTGAACAGGCGACCGTGCTTCTGCTCATGCTTGGCCTTGAGCAGCCGGCTGCACAGCATCGGCGTCAGCGTGAGCGACACAAAGCCGGAGACGAGCACCGCCGCCGAGATGGTGACGGCAAACTCGTGGAACAGCCGGCCAATGCGCCCGCCCATGAACATCAGCGGGAGGAACACCGCCGAGAGCGACAGGGTCATGGAGAGGACCGTGAAGGCCACCTCGCGCGATCCGTCCCACGCCGCCTGCATGGGACCCTTTCCCATCTCCAGGTGCCGCACGATGTTCTCGAGCATCACGATGGCGTCGTCCACCACGAACCCCACCGCCAGCGTGAGCGCCATCAGCGACAGGTTGTCGATGCTGAAGCCGAGCATCGCCATGATCGAGAACGTCCCCACGATGGACATCGGCAGCGTCAGGCTGGGGATCAGCGTCGCCACGCCGCTCCGCAGGAAGATGAAGATCACCATCACCACCAGGCACAACGAGACGAAGAGGGAAACCTTCACATCGTGCACCGAAGCCTGGATGGACGCCGATCGATCGAATTGCGTGATGACCTTCACCGAACTGGGCAGCCCCTTCTCCACCTCGGCCAGCGTGGCCTTGACCGCGTCGGCCACCTTGACCGTGTTCACGCCCGGCTGGCGCATCACCGCCAGCCCCACGGAACGCTGGTTGTTGTACCAGCTCGCGCCCTTGTCGTTCTCGATGTCGTCCAGCACGTCAGCCACATCCCCCAGCCGCACCACGTTGCCATTGCGATTGGCAATGATCAGGCGCCGGAACTGCGCGGCGTCCGTCAACTGGCCCGTGGCGTTGATGGTCAGCGTGCGGTGCGTGCCGTAGAGCACGCCCGTGGGGAGCATCACGTTGTTGTTGCGGATGGCGCGCGCCACCTGCGACACGCCGATGTGCCGCGCCGCCAGCCTGGCGGGATCCAGCTTCACGCGCACCGCGTACTTCGCGGAGCCCCACACCTGCACCTCGGCCACCCCTTCCACCATGGACAGCCGCTGCGCGATGTCCGTCTCCGCGAATTCATCTACAGTCTGTAATGGGAGGTCCGCCGACGTGAGCGAGAGAAAGAAGATCGGGGCCGCCGCCTGGTTGCGCTTGTACATGGACGGCGGGTGGATGCCCGCCGGCAGCGCCGCCATCGCCTGCGAGATCGCCGCGTTCACATCCTGCGCCGCCACGTCCACGTTGCGGTCAGGCGAGAAGGTCAGGTTGATGCCCGTGCTCCCCAGCGAACTGTTGGACGTGATCTCGTCAATGCCCGCGATGGCGCTGAACGCCTTCTCCAGCGGGGTCGCCACGGTGGCCGCCATCGTCTCGGGGCTCGCCCCCGGCAGGCTGGCACTCACGCCGATGCTGGGCGAGTCGGTGATTGGCAGGTCACTGACCGGCAGCTTCTGGTACGAGAACACTCCGAACACGACGATGCCGACCATGAGCAGCGTCGTCATGACCGGCCGGCGGATGAACAGCCCCGTGGGGCTCATGCTATCGCCGGCCGGCCCCGGCCGCCGCGCCCGGGCCCCCGTCCGGCGCGCGCACCGCCACCGTCGCCCCTGGCGTCAGGCGCGACTGGCCTTCGGTGACCACCCGATCCCCGTCCCCGATGCCCGCCGAAATCACCGACAGGTCGCTCGCCGTCCGCTCCACCACCACCGCGTGCTGTTGCGCCTTGCCGTCGCCGTCAACGGTGTACACATATGTGCCCTTCTGCCCGCTCACCACCGCCTGCGACGGGACCACCAGCGCGTTCTTCTCCACGTAGAGCCGCATGCGCATGGCCGCGAACTGCCCCACCCACAGGTCGCCATCCTTGTTGTCGAATGTGGCCCGGAGCTGCACGGTGCCGGTGGAGGTATCCACCGCGTTGTCGATGAACGTGAGCACCCCGTGCTCCGGCGTCACCAGCCCGCCGCCCTGCGCCACCAGCGCGTCCGACAGCGGCGAACCCTCGGCGCCCACCCCGCGCGACGCGGAGTCCAGCGAAGGCGCCGCGATCGAACCGCCGCCGGGCACCGCCGTCACCGGCAGCCCGCCGTTGGGCGCAAAGTGCAGCAGCTTGGGCAGCTCGGCCGACGGCACCGAGAAGCGGACCAGGATGGGCCGGGTCTGGTTGATCACCACCAGCGGATCCCCTCCCATGCGCACCAGATTGCCCAGCCGCGCCAGCGCTACGCCGGTCTTGCCGGCGATGGGCGCGCGGATGCTCGTGTTGTCCAGGTTGAAGCGCGCGGTGGCAAGCGCCGCGGCGTCAGAGCGCACGGTGGCACTCGCGGTGGCCGCGGCGGTCTCGTAACCCTCCGCCTCAACCGGCGTGATGACGTTGGCAGCCACCAGCTTGCGGTAGCGGTCCCGCTGGGCCAGCGCGTTGGCCGCCACCGCCGAGTCGCGCGCATACGCGGCAAGGGCCTGATGGTAGGCGTTCCGGTATGGCTCGGGATCCACCTGGTACAACAACTGTCCCTTGCGCACCTCCTGCCCCTCGCGGAACGCCACCTGCGTGACAACCCCCTGTACCTGCGGCACCACGGCGGCCGACTGGATGGGCGTCACCACGCCGTTGGCTTCCACGATGTAAGGGACATCGGCGCGGCGCGCGATGGCGACTGCGACCGTGACGGGGGGCGCCGGCGGGCGCTGCGGGGGCTTGGAACACGCGGCGGCTGTCAGCGCCAGCGCCAGCATCGGTAAGGAGCGGGGGCGCCTGGAGCCCGGGGAGCGCGGCGGAAAGTGCATCGAAATTCGGTGCCAGGGAAAACGTTGGTAAAGGGCAAGGCGCGACCGTTCCCTCGGGAAGTGCCGAGGGAAAGCCGCGCGAATGTCGTCCGTTTCTAGTACGCCGAAGTCCGCCGAATCGTTAGGGCGTGCCGGGGGGTACCCAACGGGGGCGTTCGGGGATTGTGCGTGGGGTTGTACGGGATCCTACCGAAGCGGCACCCCGTGCCTCACGCCTGCTCCAGCCTGGCGTCGATGGTCATGGGTACGGCCGACAGCGCCTGCGACACGATGCACCCCGTCCTGGTGGCCTCGGCCAGCTTCTTGAACTCGGCCTCCGACACGCCCGGCGCCACGCCGCGCGTCACGAGGTCAATGCCCGTGATCTTGAATCCGGCGTCGCCCTTGTTCAGGCGGACCGTGGCCTTGGTGGTCACGCTCGTGGCGGTGTGCCCCGCCTTCTCCAGCGCGAGCGAGAGGGCCATGGAGTAGCACGCGGCATGCGCGGCACCGATCATCTCCTCCGGATTCGTCTGCGCATTGCCCTCAAACCGGCTGGCAAACGAATACGCGCCCTTGAGGGCGCCCGATCCCACCTTGAAGCTGCCGTTGCCATCCTTGAGGCCGCCGTTCCACGTTGCTTCTGCCTTGCGATCCATCGCTCTCCTCCCGTCGTGAACATGCCAGATACAAACCCCCGCCTGCCCTGGCCGGGGGGTGGAATCCGATCGTGAAACTCCTGTCTTGAAGTTTAACGGGGACGGCGGCCGGATGCGTCTTGACCCGCCCCGCACCGGGCGGCCGGCGGACCACCGCCTGACGTCCGCAGTCAGTCGCTGCGCAGGACGCGCATGGGGTCCACGCGGACCGCGCGGATGGCCGGGATCACGCACCCCGCCACGGTCATGGCCAGGACCAGGATCGCGACGCCCGCCAGCGTGACGGGGTCGCCAGGCTCCACGCCGAACAGCACCGCGCGCATGGCATAGCCCGCGGCCAGCGCCAGCCCGATGCCCGGGATCAGGCCCGCGATGCCGAGCGCCACGCCGCGCACCAGCACCATCCGCACGACACTTCCCGCGCGCGCGCCCAGCGCCACGCGCACCCCTATCTCGCGCGCCCGCTGGGACACCGCCACGGCCAGCAGCCCGTGGATCCCCACGCCCGCCAGCAGGAAGGCCAGGACCGCCAGCATGCCGAGCACGCGGAGCTGCTCCGAGCGGGACGCCGTCTGCGCGGCCACGAGCTGTTCGAGCGTCTGCACGTCAATGATGGGCTGCGCGGGATCGACCTTGTGGATCACCTGTCGCGCGGCCGCCACGATGCTCGAGGGCGGCAGGGTCGTGCGGATGGCCAGGTCCTTGGGTGCATAGAAGGCCAGCCATCCGTCGCGCACCTGCGCGGCCGGAAAGTACACCTGTGGCTCACTCGGCCGTTCCAGGCCGCGCACCTTCACGTCGGCCACCACGCCGACAATCTCCCGCTGGTCAAACGCCATGGTGAAGCGCTGGCCGATGGCCGAGCCGTTCGGCCAATACTTCTTTGCAAATGATTCACTCACCACCGCCACGTACGGCGACTGCTGCGTGTCATGGTCGCTCACATCGCGGCCGGCCTGCAACTGGATGCCGAGCGCGGCCAGGTAGCCGGGGGTCACGTACCGGATACTCGCCGAGCCCGACGCCCCGCGATCCACGGGCTGGCCGGGGACCTCCGCCGGCCAGATGCCGCCGCCAAAGGTGAGCGGCAGCCAGGACGTGTAGCCCGCCTGCGTGACCCCGGGAATCGCCTTGATCCCATCCAGCACCTGCTGGTAAAAGCGCTGGCGCGCCGCCACCGGCCCGTACTGGGGAAACGCCAGCGGCGTCCGCATGGTGATGACACCCGTGGTGTTGAACCCCGGGTCCACCTGGCGGATGCGCGCCACCGTGCGCAGCAGCAACCCCGCGGACACCAGCAGGACCACGCTCGCCGTCACCTCAAAGACCACCAGCGCCGCGCGCACCCGCTCCGCGCGACCGCCCATGGCGCCGCGTCCGGAGCGGAGCGTGTCAAACCCGTTGCGGCGGCTGCCCCGCCAGGCCGGCACCACGGCAAACGCCAGGCTGGTGACCAGCGTCAGGACGCCGGCCGCCGCCAGCACCCGGACATCCACCGAGGGCACGCCCGCCACGGGAAGGTTCGAGGGCACGAGGCGCGCCAGCAGCGGCACGGCCAGCATTCCGACGGCGATGCCTGCGGCCCAGCCCAGCCCCACGAGCAGCAGCGTCTCCGTGAGCATCTGCCGCACCAGCCGCTCGCGCCCCGCCCCGAGCGCGGTGCGCACCGCCAGCTCCTGGCGCCGTGCCACGCCGCGCACGAGCAGCAGGTTGCCCAGGTTTGCGCACGCGATGAACAGGATGCACAGCGCCGCGCCCGAGAGCGTGAACAACAGCAGGCGCGACTGCTGCGACAGGTCGTCCCGCAGCCCCACCACCGTCGTGCCCAGTTGCTTGTCCGCCTGCGGATACTGCGCTTCCAGCCGCGACGCGATGATCGCGAGATCCGAGCGCGCCTGCGCCAGCGTCACGTCCGGCCGCAGTCGCGCCACCGAATACAGGGCATAGTTGGTCCGGTCGTCGTAGCCCGGCGCCGCCTTGTCAAACCGGAATGGCGTCCACACCTGGACAGTGCGCGCGGGAAACTGGAAGTCCCGCGGCATCACGCCAATCACTTCGTATGCGACGCCGTCCAGCGTCAGCGACTGCCCCACCACCGCGCGGTCCCCGCCGAACTGGGATTGCCAGAACCCGTAACTCAGCAGAAGCGTGGGCGTCGCGCCCGGCCGGTCGTCGGCGGCGGTGAGATCGCGGCCGATCATGGGCCGGACGCCCAGCGTCCCGAGCAGGTCGTGCGTCACATACTCGCCGGCCACCCGCACGGGCGCCTGCGGCGTCACCATGTTCGCGGCGAAACCCATATACGCCGCCATGGACGAGAACGACCGGTTGCCGGCCTTGAGGTCGTCGAAGTTGGCGGGCGCCAGCTCCAGGTGGGCATAGCCCGGCAGCCGCCCCCACACCCGCACCAGCTTATCAGGATGTACAAATGGCAGCGGGCGCACGAAGACGAAATCCGTGACCGAGAGCGCCGCCGCCGTGGCCCCCACGCCCAGTGCCATGACCAGCACCGCGGTGAGCGCGAACCCCCACGATCGCGTCAGCGACCGGCGTGCGAACCGCACGTCCTGGCGCAGGATGTCCCAATGCACGGCCAGGGCGTTCCCCACCACCTCGGGCACGGTCTCCAGCCAGAGCGCCGCGCGCGCGCCCGCGCTTCCGGCCGCGGTCCGTCGGGCCGCGAACGCCTGGCGCAATTCGGCGCCGAACTCACGCCGGAACGACGCCGGATACAGCAGCAGGAGCAGGCGATAGAGGCGCATCAGGCCTTCCGGGGCACGAGTCCGGTGGCGCGCGCCATGCGCACCAGGTCCTCCAGCCGTCCCGCCTCGGCGCGCGCCACGGCCATGCCGAGCGAGGTCAGGCGATAGTAGCGACGGCGCTCATCGTCCAGCTCGGGCGCGGGCCGAGTGCGGGGCTCGGTGATCAGCCCCTGGTCGAGCATCCGCTGCACCGAGCGATACAGCGTTCCCGGGCTCAGCCGCAGCCGGCCACCGGTACGCTCGGCGACGTCCTGGATGATGGCGTAGCCATGGCGGTCGCCCTCGGCCAGCGCCATGAGGATATGGAGCGTGGCGGCGGGCAGCGGGAGGAAGCCCTGCACTTCATCGTGGGTATGTGACATGCAGCCAATATATCCACGCTGGATATATGCGCAATGGGTACATGCCGGCCCGGCGGCGCGACTCTCAGATCACGTCGCGCGAGATGATCGTCCAGTCCTGGGCTGCGTGGCCGTCGGCCAGCCACCGATCCAGCTCCGCCGCCACCGCGGGGATGAACTTGAGCGGGGCGTCGCCGGCCTGCGCGGCCTCGATCATGAGGCGCGTGTCCTTGCGCGCCATGGCCAGGTTCCAGGAGGGCTGGTCGTATTCCCCTTCGAGCATACGCCGCAACCGCGCCGGCAGCATCGCGCCGGGGTTGAACTTGCTGAAGAGCTGCACGATGTCCGCCGGCGGGATGTCCTGCGACTTGGCCAGCCCCAGCACGTCCGTGAGCCCGGCCACCATGGAGACGAGGAAGAGGTTGCCAATGAGCTTCATCCCCGCGGCGCGCGCGGATACCGGGCCAAAGTACAGGAGCTTGCCCGTCATAGGCGCCAGCGCGGGCTCCAGCCGGTGGAACAGCGCGTGGTCGCCTGAGGCGAGCATGAATCCCGTGGCGTCTTCCGCGTTCTTCGGGCCCATGAACACCGGCGCGTGCTGAAAGGGGAACCCCGCGGCCGCCCATTGCTTCACGCGGCCGGCCGCGCCGCTGGGCGACGTGGTGGTGTGATCCACGATTGACACGCCCGCCCCCAGGCCGGCGCGGCACTGTGCGAGCACCGCATCCACCGCCGCGTCGTCCGAGAGGCAGACGTGCACGCGCTCCGCCCCCCGCACCGCCTCGGCCGCATCCGCAAAGGCGCGGGCTCCGTGAGTCTCCAGGGCCCGGGCCTTGTCCCCCGAGCGATTCCACACCTGCACCTTCTCACCGCGTCGGAGCGCCGCGCGCACGAACGCCGATCCCAGCAGTCCCGTTCCAAGCCATGCAATCATCTGAGCCACCTCCAATGCTTCAATATGGCAGCACGCGCCGCTGGATGCGGGAGGGGCACACCGTGACCGTGACCGTGACCGTGCACGGGGAGCCCGCGGTGGAAATTCGTCCGAGGGCTGCGGGAAGCCCCGGCATCGAATCCCGGATCGCGCTGCTGAAAGCCGGGTGCTGGGCGCGGGGTGCCTGCGTGGCGCGGACTGCTGGCATCTGGCGACCGCCCTGTATGTGGCCGACGATCCCGGTGCGATGGCCTTCATCACGCTCGATACCGCGCAACGGCGGACCGCCAAGGCGCTGGGGTTTGTGGTCCAGGCGGGTGGCATCCACCACGAATCCCGGCAACGCTGATCGGCGTTCGCCTATCGGGGCATTACGGCCGTCTCGTCTCCCGCATCGCGCGATCCAGCAGGTCGCTGACTTCGAGCCGGGCGGCCCAATCCGCCAGCCGTCCGCCTTCTCGGCGGGCGACATGCGCCGGTAGACCTCGAATTGCTTCTCCCATGCCTCAGGAGCAGTGTCGGCGGGTCTCGACATGGTGGACATTCCCATCAATACGGGCTTGCGAGCCCACGCCGCGCCATCGCGGCTGTCCGCCCCAAATCCTTACCTCCCCCGTGGCGGCACCGCGGGCATCGAATCCTTGGCGAACCTCGGCAACATCTGGTCCCGGTTCGCCAACCCGAGCACCACCGAAGCGGTGAGCACCGCGTTGTGCATCACATCCTCCGGCACGATGCGCTCGTAGTTGTCGAGATTGGTATGCCAGGTGGTGCTGTTGTACTCGATGCCGTCCTGCTGCGTGCCGATGCCGGGCAAGCCGGCCACGGCAAACGCCCCGTTGTCGCTCCCGCCTTCCACGCGCGCGGACGACGCCGCGGCGCCAAACACCCCCCAGTCCTGGAACGGCTCCAGGTACTGCGCCAGGATGGCCGCCGCCGCGGGCGGCCCGAAGATGGTCGCGCCGCGCACGCGACCGGTGCCGTCATCGATGTTCCAGTATGCGTCGAGCTTGTCAAAGTCGCTGGTGGGCGCCTCGGCGCTGCCAAAATGGTTCTTCACATAGGCAAACGAACCGAGCAGCCCTTCTTCCTCGCCACTCCACAGGGCCACGCGAATGGTGCGGCGTGGCCTGGCGCCCACGGCTTCCAGGATGCGCACGGCCTCCATCATGATGGCGCAGCCGATGGCGTTGTCGGTGGCGCCGGTGGCGCTGGTCCACGAATCCAGGTGCCCGCCCAGCATCACGACTTCATCGGCCTTGTCGGTGCCGGGAATCTCGGCCACGGTCACGTAGCTCGTCTTGCCCTCGGGGAAATACCGGTTCTGGACGTTGAACTCCACGGTCACCGGCGTGCCATCCTGCATGATCCGGTAGATGCGGCCGGCGTCGTCGTTGCGCAGGATCACGGCCGGCGGCTGCGGCGTGGTGTCGTCGTAGATCTGGCCGGGTCCGTTCTGCGCGACGATCGCGCCCGGAATGCGCCCACCGCCCTGCGAGTTGAGGCGCAGCGCGGGCATATGCGTCTTCAGAAACGCCGTGACCTGCGTACTCACTTCGCGGGCGGACAGGTGACCTTCGGGCACCGGCGCGCCACCGCGCCCGCGTCCGAAGCCACGCCCGCCGCGAGCCGGCGCGTTCGGATCCCGCGGGGCGTACCGCGCCTTCACCTGATCGTCCGGCGTGCGCAGCGGGCGCGGGTTGAAGTTCACCGGCACTTCGGCCGGCTTGCCCACCATCACGATGCCGCCCGTCACCTTACCTGCCATGCTGGCGAGGTAGGCGTCCAGCTCCGCCTGCGTCGGCGCTTCGGGCGGATCGAGCAGCACCACGTTGCCGCGCACCGTGCCCTTGGTGGACGGCGACCAGGGGTTTGCCTCGAACTTGAGGTTGGCCGAGACCGGTGACGTGATGTAGCCCACCGCCTTGCCGGGCATCCAGCCCACCCCGCGCCAGGTGAACGGCTCCAGGTGCGCGTTCTTCAGTCCGAAGTCGGTCATGGTCTTCACGGCCCAGTTGGCCGCGGCCACCTGGTTCGGCGAGCCGATCGGGCGGGGACCATACACGTCCGCCAGGTAGTGCTCGATCCACATGATCCTTGAGTGGTCCATCCCTTCGGCCCGGATCTTCGCGTTCATCGCCGTATCAATCGGCTCACTCGGCTGCTGGGCCTGGAGCGCGAAGCCGCCGGACACCAGGCTGGCGGCCAGCAGGACGAACAGGGCGTTCAGGGGCCGCGACGTAACGCGGCGAGGGAGGATCGACATGACGGGCATCCGGTGGGGGTGGGAGGTGCAACGGTCACGGACATCCTACCATACGCAGCAGCTCCCGCGGACGTTCGGCAGGCGCCGACCAACAGCTCCCGCGGACGTTCGGAATGGGCCCTGCGGCGCCTGCCCGGGCTCGAGCGACACGCCGACTGCACCGGCGCTGCCCCCGTCGCTAAGTTTTGGGCGCCGGGCCCGGGCGGACCGCCCTGGACGCACCGGACGGGACCGTCCGCGTGACCGACCCGAAGGATTGAGGGAACTAAATGCGTAAAGTAGTAAGTTTCGTCAGCCTGCTGGCGCTGGGCGCCTGCAACACGCCGTTCAACCCGAATTTGCTCCCAGGGAGCCTGGCCGGTACCTGGTCCGGCTCACTGTCCTCGGCTGGAGTGAGCGTGGCGACGGTGCAACTGTCGCTGATGCCGAGCCCGGATGCCCGGCCCGGAACACCGAGCCGCGTGACGGAATGGACGGTGAGCGGCCACTGGTCCATGACGCTGCCGAGCGCCGCGGACAGCGGCACCGCCTCCGGCAAGGGCACCGGCCCGAACCAGTTCATGCACTTCACGTTGCAGGGCGCCAGCGACTGCTCCATCGTGATGGTCGGTTTGCGAATTGGCGGCTCGTCCATCAACGGGACCTACACCGCCTCGTCGTGCGCCGTGCCCGACAGCGGCACGTTCAGCATCACCAAGCAGTAACGAAGTCCCCGGGGCGCCCGATGCCTGGCGCAAGCGCTAGAACGTGACCTGGACCCCCATGGTCAACAGACGATCGGTGGTCCCGAAATACTCGGGCGGGGGCGGACCACCCCCGAAATTATTGGAGTCGTTGGGCTTGGCGGGCGGATCGCTGTTGTACTGCACGGCGTAGCTCACCCTGATCCCAACGTGCGCCGAGATCGGTGCCACGAGCGACGACTGGGTGTTCAAGCGATACGCGCCGCTGGTCGTGAGCGCGGGCAGGTATTCCACGAGCTGCTGGAAGTACGCCGCCTTGCTGAACGTGTGTTCGTAGTCGGCCGCCACGCGTGCAGCCGAAAAGTTCTCCGTGGTGTCGTTCACGCCGGCCTGCTGCGTCAGCACACCACCGGCGTCGATGGCCAGTGAATCCTGCGGCGCCTGCACGGCCTTCCAATTGACGCCAAGCTGCTCGTTGGTCCGCCGGTTGAACCCGGCAAACGGGTTCCGCTCAAACGACACCCCGGTAAACAGGCCGAGCCTCGGCGCAAAGGCGTAGTCGGCGCGCCCAGCGACGAGGAACTGGTTGGCCGACTCCACGCCCTTGGCCTGCCCCTGCACGTACGCCGCCGTCTGCTTCAGCGTCCATTGTCCGTCGGCGCGAACGATTTTCTCGCCGATGTTCAGCGTGGAGAGCTGCGTGTTTCCGCTCGCGCTCACATACCCCAGGTCCCCGGTAAAGGACGTGCTGGGTCTGGCCGTCTGCGCGGCGGCCGCGGCGGCCGCGGCGGCCGTGGCCAGGACGGCCGTGGCCGCAAATAGCAATTTTTGCAAGGGGTGCTCCCCTGAGTTTCCCACCCGCCGGCCCGATCAGCAGGCCGGTGGATGAATGCCCGCGGGTGGGGCGATGGCCGCGTGCCCATTCCGGCGCAGCAACGCGTTGAAGGTCGGCAGATCCCGTCCAACTACCGAACGCCACGCCGTGGCGGCAGCGGTCAGCTCGCCACACGCCTGCGCGGCGGACGCCCGCATGGCCGGTGTGGGCGCCATATCGCCCGGGTCCAGCAGGTCGAGCTGGCGGATGAACGCGCCGTTCACTGAACGGAAACTCGGCGGCGCACTTCCACCGCCCCGGCCAAAGCCGAAGCCACGCCCGCCGGCCTCCTCGCCGCTTACGCTGTCCACCTTGGCGGCGAATGCGGCGGCCGCCGTCCCAACCTCGCCGCCCTCGTTCACGAGCGCCTTGGCCGCCGTGCTCACCGACTCCGCCTGCTGGTATCCGTCCCACGCGGCACGCGCGCCGTCGTACATCCGGAGCTGCAGCGCGAACTGCGCGCGCACCGCGACGTCGGTGGCGGGCGAACGCGGATCATTGCGCACGCTGAACGACTGACTATACGCTTTTCCATCTACCGTGAGCCGAGCCGTGTACGTGCCCGGGGGCGCCAGTGGCCCTTGCGGCGACACCGGCGTGAGGCCCGGGTTGGCATTGATGCCAAAGGAGTGGCTGAAGGCCGGCGGGTCGTCGTAGCGGATGTCCCAGTTCACGCGATTGAGCCCCACCGCCGTGGGCAGGGGACGCGGAGTGGCCAGCCAGAAGTCCGGCTCTGGCGGATGCGCCGCCTCTTCCACGGGCTGGATGGGCGCGCTGGACATGTGCCGCACCACGCGCCCCGAGGCATCGAGGATGTCCAGCGTGATGTCGCCCTGGGGCGCCGCGCCCAGGGAGTAATAGATGAGCGCACCGGACGGCGGGTTGAGTGAATGCGGAACTTCGGGCGGGAAGGGCGTGTCCTGGTTCACGTTGCGCCGCACCCGCACCGCGTTGCCCGGCTTGAACAGGTGGGCCGGCACGTCCACGGCGACCGCCGCCATCTGCCGCAGTGGCGAGATGTCGTCCAGGATCCAGATGCCCCGCCCGTAGGTTCCCACCACGAGATCGTTGCCCTTGATCACGGCATCGCGATAGGATGTGGTAGGCAGGTTGAGCTGCAGCGATTGCCAGTGGTCGCCGTCGTCGAACGACACGAACATGCCGCTCTCGGTGCCGGCGAACACCAGGCCCGCCACCTTCGTGTCACCGCGAATCACGCGCGCAAAGCTGCCGCCCGGCTGGTCGGTGGGCAGGCCGTCCACGATCTTCACCCAGGTCTTGCCATAGTCCCGCGTGCGATAGAAGAAGGGTTCGTAGATACCCAGCGTGTGGAAGTCCACGGCCACGTACGCCTCGCCGGCGTTGACATGCGATGCGTCAATGGCGTCCAGGTCCGCGTTCTCGCGATTGGGCAGGTTGGCGATGCTCACGTCCTGCCAGGTCTTGCCGTCGTCGCGCGTGAGCTTGATGAGCCCATTGTTGGTGGACACCCAGATGACGCCAGGTGCCACGGTGCTGGGCGAGATGGCTTCGATGAGCCCGCCGCGTGGCCCGGCGCCGCCGCGTCCTCCGCGGCCACCCCGCCCGCCCGCCGCCGTCGCCGATGGAGGCGTGACGCCCTTGGGATACCCCAGGTCGGGACTCAGCCGGTGCCAGTGGGCGCCACCGTCGGTGGTGGCCATCACGGACTGGAAGCCGGCCAGCAGTTCGTGCTGGTTCCACGGCACCCAGACCAGCGGATTGGTGGACGTCTGCCGCAGGTCAAGCGCGGGATCCACGCTGGGGCTGACGTTGATGGTCTGCTCGCTCGGATAGCTGATTTTCAGTATGCCCGACCCGCTGGCGTAGACATTGTCCGGGTTCAGCGGGTCGGCCACGATGGAGCCCCACTCCCAGCCACCCACCGGATCCCAGTCGCGGGGCGTGATCTCGCCAAAGTTGCCGCGGCTGCGCACGCGGATGGCGCCCGCGTCCTGTTGCGGCGCGTACACCCAGTAGGGATACGAGTTGTCCACTGACAGGTGATACACCTGCTCCGTGCTCTGGTTGTACCACGGGCTCCAGCTCCGACCACCATTCAGGCTCACGGTCGCGCCCTGGTCCAGGCCGAGCAGCATGCGCTGCCCGTTGGTGGGATCGATCCAGAGCTGCTGCGGATCATCGCCGCCCGGCGCGCCCTTGAACCCGGTCCAGGTCTTGCCACCATCGCGCGACACATAGCTCGACGTATTCACCACGTAGATCACGTCCGGATTGCCCGGATCCACGTACACGCCGCAGTTGTAGCCACCCTGCCCGTTGCGGATGCGCCGGTCGTCGGCGCCAACCTGGTACCAGCTCGCGCCGCCGTCGTCCGAGCGATAGACGCCGCTGTTCATCGTGATGAACATGCGCTGGCCGTCGGTGTGGGCGGCCACGGCCACCGAGGTCCGCCCACTCAGCTCCGGCAGCCCATGCCCACTGATCTCGGTCCACGTCACGCCTTCATCCAGGGACTTGAACAGGTGCGTGCCCACGGGCCCGCCAAAGGCGCCTCGCGCGGTAGACCCGGCCGGCACGAAATGCTGGTCGGTGGTGGCCAGCACCACATTTGGCTTGTCATATGCCGCCGCCAGCTTCACGCCGCCCACCGTGTCGCTCACGAAGAGCGTCCGCGTCCACGTCTGCCCCCCGTCGGTGGACCGGAACACCCCGCGCTGGCCGCTCTTCGCGTGAATGTTCCCCTCGGCCGCCACCAGCAGCACGTCCGGATTCCCGGGATCCACCAGGATGGACGGGATCTGCTTCGTGGAGTCCAGCCCGATGTGCGTCCACGTGTGGCCCGCGTCCGTGGACTTGTACATCCCGTTGCCTTCGTTGATCGCGCCGCCGGTGATGATGTCGCCCGTGCCCACGTAGATGACGTTCGTGTCGGACGGCGCCACTTCCACCGCGCCAATGGACGACACGTCCTTCACCTGGTCGCTGAACACCTGGTGCCACGTGACGCCGGCGTCGCTCGTCTTCCATACGCCGCCCGCGGGCGAGCCAAAGTAGAACACGCCGGGCTCACCCACCGCGCCGCTCACCGCCGCCACGCGTCCGGCGCGCAGCGGTCCAATGTTACGCCACACCAGGCCCGAAAGCATCCGCGGCGGCACGGGCAGTGGCGCATGCAGCGCCGGGGGCCTGGCGGCCACGGTGAACAGCAGCACGACGGCCAGGCTGGAGGTGATCTGCCACGACGGCT
The DNA here is from genome assembly GCA_035700805.1 of Gemmatimonadaceae bacterium. Taxonomy (GTDB): domain Bacteria; phylum Gemmatimonadota; class Gemmatimonadetes; order Gemmatimonadales; family Gemmatimonadaceae; genus JAGWRI01. Next base: position 20,434 of record DASSOG010000050.1, read on the forward strand.
TGCGGACGCGAATGGACATGTGCAACAGGCCTCGGAATGGGGACGGGGATACGCTCATGAATCGACCCTCCCGCCGCAAGCCCCGTCACCAGGCCCCGGCCCCTTGCGTTGCAGTTTGCACGCCCCCGGTTCACATTCTGCCACGCGTCGCATTCGAACCCCCGGAGGATTGCCGTGCCCGCTCGTCATGCCCTGCCCGCCATCCGAACGCTGGCCGCGTTCGCGCTCACTACGCTCCTCGCCGCGCCCGCCGCGGCGCAGGGCGGAACCCGCGCCCGCGCCAGCCAGAAGCCCGTGTGGCCCGACGAGGGCCCCATGACCTGGACGCCCCGCCCCACCAGTCCGGAGATCACCGCCAGCGACCTCCGCACCCGCCTCTATGGATTTGCCGACGACTCCATGCAGGGCCGCCGCATGGGGGAACTGGGCAACTACAAGGGCACCACGTACATCGCGGGCGAGTTCCAGCGCATGGGCCTGAAGCCCGCGGGGGACGGCGGCACCTTCTTCCAGACGGTGCAGTACGGACCCATCGGGTTTGACAGCGCGGCTTCGAGGCTGGTCATTGCCGGCCGCGCCGCGGTGGCCGGCCGCGACTGGGTGCCCCTCCGGCCCAACGGCTCAAGCGGCATCGGAGGGACTGCGGATCTGTCCGGCGTTCCGGTGGTGTTTGGCGGACGCTACGGCGACTCGGCGCCGCTCGATCCTGCCGTGTACCGCGGCAAGGTCGTAGTGCTGCTCGGCGGGCCGGCGGCGCTCGCCCGCTTCGGGCGCGGCGCGACCACCCCGCCAAGCTGCGACTCGGTGCCCAACCATTTTGGCGCCGAGGCCGTGATTGCCGACTCGGCCGCCATGTCGCGACGGCGGGGACGCGGGCGGGGTGCCTTTACCCGGACACCACCCGACACGCGCGCCGCGACTGCCGGCGCGGTGGCCGTATTGTACGTGAACCTGGATGACTCCTCCGATGCCGCGGCCGGCGCGTTCACCCAGCGGAGTATCATGCGACCCACGCCGGAGCCCGCGGGAACCCCGGCCGGCGCGTCCATCACGCGCGCCACCGCCGAGCGGATCTTCGGACGTCAGGTGGATCAGCTCGCCGCGGGCGCCACGGGCCGGCCCGTCTCCGCGCGCTGGGACTACGCGTGGCACCTGGCGCAGTGGCCGGCACGCAACGTCGTGGCCGTCATGCCCGGCTCCGACCCCGCCAGAGCCGGGGAGTACATCCTGATCAGCGCGCACAACGACCACATCGGCGTCAACAACCACCCGGTTGACCACGATTCGCTCCGCGCGGTGAACACCGTCACCCGTCGGCAGGGCGCCAACGATCCGGTGTGCCGGCCCAATGCCAGCCAGCAGCACCGCATCGATTCCATCATTGCGCGGGCCCGGAGCATCCGTCCCCCGCGGCTGGATTCCATCAACAACGGCGCCGATGACGATGGGTCGGGCACGGTGATCCTGCTGGAGATCGCGGAGCAGTTCTCGCGCGAGCATCCCGCGCGCTCCATCATCTTCGTGTCGCACACCGGCGAGGAAGAGGGTCTGTACGGCTCCGAGTGGTTCACCGCTCACCCCACGATTCCGCTGGATTCCGTGGTGGCGGCCTTGAACATGGACATGGAGGCCAAGGGCCGCGTGGACCAGGTGATGTTCGGCGGACCGACGTCCATCCAGATCCTGGGCGCGCGACGGCTGTCGCGGGAGTTCGGGGACATCATCGATTCCGTGAACGCCGTGCGCACGCCCGTGATGGCGATTGATCGCAGTTGGGACGTGCCCGCGAACCCGCTCAACCGGTTCTGCCGCAGCGACCAGGTGAACTACGTGCTGCACGACATCCCCACGGCGTATTTCTCCACGGGGTACGCGCAGGACTACCATCAGGTGACTGACGAACCGCAGTACGCGGACTACGATCACATGGCGGCCATTGGCGGCTTCGTGCACCAGATTGCAATGGCCGTGGCCACGCGGGCGGACAAGCCGAGTATCGCGGGGAACGATCCGCGGTATCCCACGTGCCGGTAGGCGGTGGCGGGCGTCCCGGGATGCACGCCGGGTCGCGCGCCCTTTGGATGGCCGATACCACCATCAGGGGGTTCAGAATGTCAGGTATGCGATTAGTATTTCTTGTAACCATCGGCGCGGCCGTCGCCGCCTGTTCCCCCTCTCCCCGTTCAGCCGGCGGGTCCAATCCGCTCATGTTCACCAGCACGTTGCCATTCCAGGCGCCGCCCTTTGACCGGATCACGGACGCGGACTACCAGCCGGCCATCGAGGCCGGCATGGCGGAGGAGCTCGCCCAGGTGGACTCCATCGCCAGCAACCCCGCGCCACCCACGTTCGAGAACACGTACGTCGCGTTGCAGAAGACCGGCACCCTGCTCAACCGGGTGATGCAGGTGTTCAACGCCGTGACCAGCGCCAACACCAACCCCACGCTGCAGAAGGTGGAGGCCGAGACCGCGCCGCAACTGGCCGCGCACAACGACGCGATCGTGCTCAACGCCAGGCTGTTCCAGCGGCTCAAGGCCGTGTACGACCAGCGCGCGACCCTGAACCTTGATCCTGAGTCGCTGCGGCTGGTCAATGTCGTATACGACAACTTCGTGCGCGCCGGGGCCAACCTGCCTGATGCCGACAAGGCCAGACTCAAGCAACTGAACCAGGAGCTGGCCACGCTCAACACCACGTTCACCACCCGGCTGCTGGCGGCCACCAAGGCTGGCGCGCTGGTGGTGGACGACAAGGCAAAGCTCGCCGGGCTGAGCGATGCGCAGGTGGCCGCCGCGGCCACGGCGGCGGCCGATCGGGGGCTCCAGGGCAAGTGGCTGATTCCGCTGCAGAACACCACGCAGCAGCCGCTCCTGGCGCAGCTCAGCGATCGCGCCACGCGAAAGGCGCTGTTCGAGGCCGGGTGGACGCGCACCGAGCGGGGCGATTCCAACGACACCCGCGCCACCATCCTCCAGTACGCCAAGGTGCGCGCCGAGGAGGCCGCGCTGCTGGGTTTCCCCAACTGGGCGGCGTGGAAGCTCACGGATCAGATGGCCAGGACGCCCGCGAACGTGGAAGCGTTCATGGCCAAGCTCGCGCCGGCCACGGTTGCCCAGGCTCGGCGGGAGGCGGCCATCCTGCAGGCGTACATTGACAGTACCCGGAAGGCCGCGGGCCAGCCGGGGTTCCAGCTCCAGCCCTGGGACTGGGAGTATTATACGCAGAAAGTCATGAAGGTCCGGTACGGCATTGACCAGGACGAGATCCGGCCGTACTTCGAGCTGGACAACGTGCTCCAGAACGGCGTGTTCTACGCCGCGCACGAGCTGTACGGCCTGACCTTCCGGGAGCGGCACGACATCCCCGTCTGGCAGAAGGACGTGCGCGTCTTTGAGGTGTTTGACGCGGACAGCAAGCCGCTGGGGTTGTTCTACTGCGACTACTTCAAGCGGGACAACAAGTCAGGTGGCGCGTGGATGGACAACCTGGTGACGCAGTCCACGCTGCTCAACCAGCAGCCGGTGATCTACAACGTGGCCAACTTCGCGGCGCCCGCGCCCGGCCAACCCGCGCTGCTCACCTGGGATGACGTCATCACGATGTTCCACGAGTTCGGCCACGCCCTGAACGGGTTCTTTGCGGACCAGAAGTACCCCGTGCTGTCGGGCACCAGCACCGCGCGCGATTTCGTGGAGTTCCCGTCGCAGTTCAACGAATACTGGGCCAGCAACCCCAGGGTGTTCTCGCACTTTGCCATTCACTACAAGACCGGCAAGCCCATGCCGGAGGAGCTGGCCCGGAAGATGCGCGAGTCGGCGCTCTTCAACGCCGGCTACGCGATGAGCGAAGTGGTCGAGGCCGCCATGCTGGACATGAACTGGCATACCGTTGACGTGCAGCAGGCGCCCACCAGCGTGGATGCCTTCGAGGCCGCCTCACTGAAGAAGGACGGCTTTCCGCCGGATCTCGTGCCGCCCCGGTATCGCTCCAGCTACTTCATGCACATCTGGGGCAACGGCTATTCCGCCGGCTACTACGCCTATTTGTGGACGCAGATGCTGGCGGACAACGCCCACCAGTGGTTCCTGGACAACGGGGGCCTGACGCGGGCCAATGGCGACCGGATCCGGCAGATGGTCCTCTCGCGGGGCAACTCGGAGGACCTGGCCACGCTGTACGACGCGTGGCTGGGGCATGCGCCGGTCATCGGGCCCATGCTGAAGTTCCGGGGGCTGAGCCACGACTAGCGCCCCAGGTTTCGATTCGCCAGGCACACATACCAGGACTGGAATGCACCGTTGCCGCCTTTCCCTCGTGGTCGCCCTCTCCATGGCGGCCGCGACCCCCCTCCTCGCCCAGACCCCCGCGCTCGCCCCGCTCACGGCGCAACTGCCGGGCGGCACCCGCGAGCTGTCGATGGCCAACGCCGGCATGGGCGCCACCAACGCGAGCGTCCTCTTCTACAATCCCGCCCAGGTGGCGGAAGCCCGGGGCACCGACCTCTCGGCCCAACGGTACGGCGCCTCCACACTGCTCACCACGCTGGCCAGCACTGTCTCACTCGGCGAGGGCGCCATTGGGATCGGCGTCAAGTTGCTGGGCTTCTCCGGCCCCACCGCCGGCCTGGGCAGCCCCGACTCGCTCGGCGCCAATGGCGCCACGGCGATGTCGGGATTCGAAGCGACCCTGGGCTACGCGCGCGAGCTGCTCGGCGTGCGCGCCGGCCTGAACCTCAAGCTCATGGACCAGGCGCTGGCCGCCACGCACGATCGCCGAGGCTCCGTGGACGTGGGACTCGCGCGCGACCTGTGGCGGGGCGTACTGGGCGTGAGCGCGCAGAACCTGGGGCCGGCACTCCGGTACGGCGCCACGCGCGCGTTTCAACCCACGCGGGTCAACGTCGGATATACATCGGACATCCTGCAAGCCGGCCCGCTGGACCTGGACGCCGCCACCAGCGTGGCCCGCGTGCGGGGCGGCGACTGGACGGCCGCCCTCGGAGGCGAGGTGGCCTGGAGCTGGCTGGAAGGCTACCGGGTGGCCGCGCGCGCGGGCGTCCGAAATCCCGCGGCGGGTGAGGGAGCGTGGACCGCGGGCCTTGGCATTTCCGCCGACCGACTCACGCTGGAGGTCGCATCTGACTCGCGACGCCACCGCCCGGCGGCTTATCGCATCGGCCTGACCATTCGATGACCTCACACTCGTCGCATCGCCTCGTCGCCACGCTCCTCGGCTGCGGCGCCGCCATCCTGTTGGCAGCGTGTACGCAATCGCTCAAGCTGAGCCCGGACGACTCCCAGACCATCCTCGCGCACCAGCGCATCACGGCGCCAAATCCGGGTGAGCCCGGCCCATACACGGTGAAGTACCTCACGTATGGCAGCGGCACCGACAAGCGACGCGAGGCGTTCCGCGATTCCGTGGCCTTCCGAACCCGCACCGTGGACGCCTCCCCGTTCGTGCAGATGCCGCCGAGCGAGGCCCGGGCGCGCAAGAAGACGTGGGGCTTTGACGTGAAGCACCTCCCCCTCAACGGGCGCGTCTGGTATCCCGACGGCCCCGGCCCCTTTCCGCTGGTGCTGATCGTCCACGGGAACCACGATCCCGGTGATTTTTCGGATCCCGGGTACCGCTACCTGGGCGAGCTGCTGGCCTCGCGCGGGTTCATCCTCGTCTCACTGGATGAGAATTTCCTGAATGGCAACCTGCGCGGGGAAAATGACGGCCGCGCATGGCTCATGCTGGAGCACCTGGTGGCGTGGCACGCGTTCACGGACAGCGCGGACAACCCCTTCTATCACAAGGTGGACTGGGATCGCATTGCGATCATGGGGCACTCCCGCGGCGGCGGCGCGGTGACGCACGCGGCGCAGTTCAACCGGCTCAACCGCTATCCCGACAACGCCAAGGTCACCTTTGACTTCCACTTCAACATCCGCGCGGTCGTGGCCATTGCCCCGGTGGATTACGAGTACAAGCCTGCCGGTCAGTGGGAACCGATGGAAAACGTGGATTTCCTCGTGATGCACGGTTCGCACGATGGCGACGTGTCGGAGTTCATGGGCGTGCGCCAGTACGACCGGTTGCGATTCACCGATGGCAAGCCACACTTCAAGTCCGCCTGGTACGTGTACCGGGCCAATCACGGCCAGTGGAACACCATCTGGGACGGCCTCGATGGCGGCCCGCGGAGCGCCAATCGGCTGGACCTGCGCGCGCTGCTGTCGCCGGAGGAACAGCGCCAGTTTGCGCGCGTGGTCATTGGGGGTTTCCTGGAAGCCACCCTGCACGATCGCAAGGAATACCTGCCCATGTTCCGCGACCAGCGGACCATTGGCCACTGGCTCCCCAGGACGATGTACATCACCCGCTTCCAGGAGAGCAGCTTCCGCACGCTGGCCGACTACGACGAGGACGTGGACGTGACCACGGGCAGCACGCCCGGGGTGGCCATCCAGGGGGCGGGCCTGGCCACCTGGCGGGAGGCGCCCATCCCGCTTCGATACACGAACGATGATCAGCACACGAATGCCGCGTGGCTGGGCTGGAACAACCGCGTGGCCGGCGCCGACACCGCCGCGCGAGCGCAGCCTGCCTCCTACACCTTCACGGTGAGCGATTCGCTGGTGTCCGCCTGGCACATCGGGGACACCTCAGGCGTGGTGCTCTCACTGGCGCCCACGTACACCGTGCCACCCCCGCACAAGCCGGACTCCGCCGCGCAGGCCAGCGCCCGCGCGGCCGGGCCAGGCGTCTCAAGGTCCCGTGCGCCAAGGGCGCAGGACGACTCCGTCCCCATGGACCTGACCATCGAACTGGTGGACGCCGACGGACACACGGCCAGGCTTCCCCTGTCGGTGTTCGGCCCCGTCCGCCGGCCCCTGATCACGCACGTCCTGCGCCGCGCGGACCGGGAGCGCGCGCGTTTCCAGAATCCATATGAGCTGGTGCTCCAGACCTACCCCATGCCGCTGGCCGCCTTTGCCCGGGTTGCCCCGTCGTTCAACCCGGCGCGCTTGCGGGTCATCCGGCTGGTGTTCGACCGGACGCCCGCCGGCGAGGTGATCCTGGATGATGTGGGGCTGGCGAACCCGGATCCGGCCTTCCGCGCGCCCCCGGGCTGATCACGCCGGGCGCGCCGCTGCAACGGGCGCAGCCGGCGACCCTCCGCTCGCCGAGTCGCCCGCTGCCCCGCCGGATGTCGCCGCGCGCTCGATGGGATATCGCAGCCGCGCGGCGACGCCATCCGCCCGCCGGTCAAGTTCCGCGGCCGCATCCCCCGACATCACCTCGACCTCAGCGCCCCGCGCCATGGCGGATCGCACCAGCGCTTCCACGTCAAACGATGGTTCGTTCAGGAAACGCGGGGACGCAAACAGCAGGTTGACCGCACCGGCGTGCACGGCCCGCTGAACGGCCGGTACTCCGTACGCGCCGTGACCGCCCGCGCCGGAGCGCTCGAACACGTCCTGCACCAGGATGAGGCCCTGGGCCGCGCGGAGCTGGCTCGCGGCGTGCTTCGCGGCCTCGGCGATCCCCGCCTCGTCGGTGCCGTGGTCGAGCGTAGTCGAGACCATCACGCGCCCCGCGTAAGGCGCCGGCATGGCCTCACCCGCGCGGCGGGCCCATTCGGGCGTGCCACCGATCAGGATCCAGCCGTCGTCCCCGGCCAGGTCAGTCAGTCGCGCCGTCATGGCGCCGGCCATGCGGTCGAACGCCGCTCGCTTGCGACGCGTGCGCCCCTCGGTGTCGATCTTGCCACGCGGCGTCGCATGCGACGCCCCCCTGGCGGCGGGCCGCTCGGGTGAACCGGGCTCGTCGTCGGGCACCGCGAGCGCCAGGTCGGGCAGCGGCGTCAGGGCGTCATCCGCGTACCGGTAAAATTGCGCGGACCGCGAATCCACCAGCGCCACAAACACCGGCCGGTGTTGCTTGAGGGCACGCAGATATGGCGTGATCACCGGACCGAGACGCCACACCACGAGGGTGGGTGGCGCCACCGGCAGCGAGCTCGCGTAGCGCGCACCGTCGGCGGTCAGGAATGCCACCCACCCCCTGGTGCCCCACACGCCGTCAATGGGCGGCCATGGATCGTCCAGGTACGCCACGGCGCGGTCAAATTCGGCCTGCTCCGCCGAGTCGGCAATGCCCTGGCGAGCGGACCGCAGCGCCGTGCCCAGCGCGGCACGCCACGCGTGGCGCTGCGCGGGGTCTGTCACGCGCGCGGGATAGTAAACCGTGAGCACCTTGGTGGCGCCCAGTTCACGCAGGAATCCGGTCAACTCAGCAGGGGTACGCATGGGTCCTCCGTTGCGGCAGTGATTGAGGTCGCGTGGATCGGCGCGCACCGGGTGTGCGCGCCGATTGGCCGGGACGGGCCCGGCCGGCTGTTCATCAGGCGCGGGCTCCGCAGCTCACGCAGAACGGTGTCTCCGGCATGGCGATGAGCCGGGCATACGGGATCGGCTGCGCACAGCGCATGCAGATTCCATAGCTGCCACGGGTCATGCGATCCAGCGCTTCCCTCACGGCAGCCGAGCGAGCAGCGGCGCGCGAGGGCGGCATGGTGACAATCGCCGAATCCAGCACGGCGGTGCCCCCGCCGGCGCCGTTGTCCGATGCCCAGGAATCCGACTCGCCGTGGGCGGTGTCAAGCCGCGCGGTCCGCTCGATCCGCGCGAGTTCACTCTGGAGCTCACGCTGGAGCTCCTTCAACTGGACCCGGGTCAGGTCGGGCGCGAATGTAGTCTTCCTCATCTCGTCCTCCGTGTCGTGGAACCGATCCGGTTCCAGGTTCTGCCAGCGGGTATCCGCATGATCCCCGCGGGCGCCTCGTGGTGTGCGTACACGGGTGGAACACGGTGCGGGCTGTCACGAAGTCCCTGAATGCACCACGCCCCACCCGACGACTGTGCGCGGGTGGGGCGTGGGCCAGATCAGCCGATCGCCAGACGCGTCAGGACATCCATCTTCCTGGATGCGCGACGCTCCATTCCCCGCGAGTTGTGGCAGCGCCCGGCGTGGTACCGATGGTCGCCCCAGCCTGGGGGGTCCATGCGATATCACGCGGCGCGGCAATGCGTACCGGAGAAACACGCGCGTGATGCGCGCCCCGGTTGGCCGAGTAGCTGGTTCCAACGCAGATGGATGCGCGCGCGCCGTCCGGTCGACAAGGCATCGACCGGCCGATCCTGACGGCCCGGCTGCTATGTATCCGGCTGGTGGATGTAGCGCTCAAAAAAGTCTCCCGTTGGTTGCCCGAAACCTAATCGATGACACAGGGGAATCCAACCTACTGCTCGTCCGCTGAAGGCCCGTACATGGACGGCACGGGAACTCCCAGCAACCGATAGTAAACGCCCAGTTGCGCGCGATGGTGGATGAGGTGACTCAACACCAGGGACCGGAACATTTCGCGCCGGGTTCCCTCACCAATCACATGGTCGCCCGCCACCATGCTCCACCGCTTCTCCAGGTCAGCCTCACTCGCGGATTCCACCGCCTTCGTGGTGGCCGCCGCCCGCGCATCGAACTCGGCCAGCAGTTCCCTGGCGCTGTCGAGTGTCGGCGTCGGCTTCCGCGTAGCAAAGTCCAGCTTGTCCTGCGTCATGACACTCACACCGTACCCCGGAATACTCGCCACGTGCGACGCCAGCTCGCCCAGCGACTTCGACTTGGCATGGGGCTTCCAGTCCCCGCGCCCGTCAGGGTAGCGCTCCAGCGTGCGGCGCGTGGTGGCCAGTTCACGGGCAAGGTCACTGATGGATTTCGAAATAGGCATTCATTCAACCAGGTAAGGGAAAACCGGACATACCGCGACAATTACTGCATCTTCAACTTCTCCCGCGCGGCGCGTCGCACAAAGGCCGCCGGCGGGTTGTGCGCACGCGCCAGGTCGTACGCCTTGCGATAGAGCTCATCGGCCTTGGCCGCCTGCCCCATCTTCTCGTACGTCTCGGCCATGAGATAATTCATAAATGGATCGTTCTGGTTTCCGCGCACGGCCAGCATCTGCTGGAATGCCGACTGGGCGGTCTTCAGGTCGCCCGTGTAGAGTGCCACGTACCCGACCAGGTACGGAAAGAACCGCTCCTGCTGCGCCGCCATCGCCGAATCGCCATCCAGGGCCTTCCGCGCCGCCGCCACCTGCCGAGCCGCCTCGGCCTTGTCACCCCGACGCGCCGCGATCCGACCAAGCGCGTGCGCCAGCCGGTAGTCCCACAGGCTCACGGGATGGGTCCTGGGCTCAGGCTCCTTGATCCCGTAGGCGTAGCCAATGCGATACCATTTCTCGGCTGCGTCCAGGTCGCCGACGTCAATGCACACGCGGGCGGCCTCGTCGGCCATCTCACCCTCCTGGTAAAACGCGTTCTGCGGCTCGGCCGCCTCACGGGTCTTCCAGTAGTCAATCACCATCTGCTCGTACTTCACGGTATTCGCGCAGTCGCCCGCGAAGGCATACGACATGGCCATGGATCGCTGCGCGTTGGCGCGCGCGGCCGGATCCGCCGCCGAGTCGATCAGGGCCTGCCAGATGACGCGCGCTTCGGCCGTCTTGCCATCCTGGTCCAGTTGCGCGGCTTCGCGGGCGGGGCCTGACGGCCCACGACCGCCGCCGCGTTGCGCCAGGACCGGCTGCGCGGCCAGCGCGACCGCGGCTGCCGCGACGAAGAGCACACGGCCAGCCATGAGTGGGGGACTCTTGGACATGGGTGGTTCCTCCATGAAGGGTTATCCATGGATGGTGGCCGATTGTCCGCCCCGGCGCAACACGGCGATGGTTATCGCCGTGCCCCGGGATGATACGTCGCCTCGGTATGCCCCTTGAGCTGCGAGGGGTAGTAGTACACCACGCGCAGGTTCCCCGTGGCATACCGCACGGCCTCGTCGTTGAAGTGCGGACTGGCCGGGTTGCCGCTCTCGCCCCCGGCCGTCACCGCCCGCGCCCGCACGCTGTCCGGCCCGAACTCCACCACCGCCACGAAGCTGTTGCCGCTGGTGCCGTACCACTTCTTGGTATTGGGATACGCCCGGGCCCCAAAGGACGCCAGCGAACCCCACCGCGAGGACGTGAACGCCACCGGGATGCTGGGCTTCGCATCATCGAAGCGCGAGTCAATGTCGTCGTTGAAGCGCTGGAAGCGGTTGATATCGCCCCACGGCGTCTGCCAGTTGCCGAAATCCGCCGCGATCTGGTCCGACGCGGACGCCAGCGCGCCCAGCAGTTGCGCGGGCGTCGCCCGCTCGGCCACGTAGTCCTCGGCGGACATATCGGCCGCCCGCGCGTCACGCCCCACGGCGCGCTCCACGTCCTGCCCCCAGAAGTTGGCCAGCGACGTGGCAATTGAGTTGATGCCAAACCGGTAGTCCCAGTTACGCATCACCTGGATCTGCCGAGCCACGCGCACCTTGAGCGGATCGCCATCTGGCGTGGCGTCGTACGCCTTGATCAGCGCCGGCACCATGTGCGCAAAGCTGGGCAGGTAGCTGTCGAACATCGTGGCCGTGAGCGAGATCATCGTGTAATCGGTATGCTGGGGCAGCACCCGGAGCGCATGGTAGCCGCGCGGGGATTCCTCGCGCCCACGGTCCACGTACACCGGATAGTCACTCCGCCTGGGGCTGTCCCCCGGCCCCGCCGCCGACCAGGGCCAGTTGTTGGAGTTGTAGAGCCACCCGCTGGGCGGGTTCAGCAGGTTGGGCGTGCTGTCCACGGCCAGCAGGCCGTGGTAGTCCGTGGCCGGGTTGCTGCCATCCACCGGCTGGCTCCAGTCAAAGCTGGTATCGCGGTTGGGGATGTAGTTGGAGTGGAAATACGCGATGTCACCCTGCGCGTCGGCGAAGATCGTGTTGTTTGACGAATTGGTATGCAGGTCGAAGTACTTCCGGAATTGCGCGTAGGTGGTGGCCTTGGTGCGGCCATAGGATTGGATGAGCGCGTTGATGTGGTCCTTCATCAGGCTGATGGTCACCCACCGGTCGCCGATCTTCCGCTCCACGGGGCCGTGCATGGTGTAGTAGGCCGTGAACGTGCGCGTCTTCATGCCACGCGCCGTCCGGTACGGGATGACAATCTGCTCCGTTCGCACCGGCAGCTCGCGGGTCCCGTGCTTGTAGTAATACCGGTCGCCCTTCTTCGTGATCGTCTCCAGGAATTCATCGATGTTGTCGGCGCCGGTGGAGGTGTGCATCCACCCGATGCCGGTGTTGAAGCCCTGGTAGATGAAGAACTGGCCCCAGGTCACGGCGCCGTAGGCATCCAGTCCTTCGTCGCTGGACATCTGCAACTCGGAGCGGAAGTAGAACGACGTGTGCGGATTGATGTACAGGATGGCGTGATGGTCCAGCGTGTTCTTGGGGGCAATCGCCACGCCGTTGGAGCCCGTGGGCTCCGTCCACACGTTGGGATCCTCGACGGGTGGCAGGGGAAAGCCGGCAGCGGCGCTCCGCGACGACGACCCGCCCCCAGCCCCGCCAGCCGGGGCATCGGTATAGAACTCCGCGAGCTGGCGCAGGTTCACCCGCTCGATGTCGCCGCCAATGCTCCCCTCGGTAAAGCTGAGCGCCATCCACGGCTCAAAGTGCTTGATCACCTGCGGCTTCACGCGGGGATGCGTGTACAGATAGTAGTTGAGCCCATCGGCAAAGCCATCCATGAGCCGCTGCAGCCACGCGGGGCTGGCCGCGTACTGCGCCTTGAGCGAGTCCACGTTCACGAACAGCCGCTGCCGCAGGTCGCTCCAGAGGTACGAGGAATCGGCCTGCGCGTGCCAGCCGAGGGCGTCCAGATAGTTTGTCTCCACCCGGTTGAAGTCGTCCTCGGCCTGCGCGTATTCCATGCCGAAGACGGCCTGCGCATCGGTGTGGCCGTGCACATGGGCAATGCCCCAGTCATCGCGCACGATGGTGGTGGCGGCGGCCTCGGACTTCCAGCGCGCGATCTCCTGCGGGCTCTGGGCGGCAGCGGTAATGGAGGTGGCGGCGGTCAGGACAACCGCGGCGACGACAATGCAGGAGTGCCTGGGCATGGCGCAGTCTCACTTGGCGTTCGGGTAGGCCAAAAAGGTGGCCCGCGAACCACGCGGATGCCAGTACGTCAGGCTCACGCCCGGCGCGGCATCCGCCGCCCTACCGTGAGTTCCCGGCGCGCCACACCAGCTCGTCGCGCCGCAGGTACGGGAAATCGCCCGCGGCATCGATCTCCACGCGCGTCACCGCGGGCCGGGCCGGCACGCGCACCGTGGCGCGCCGCTCTCCCGTCAGCCAGGCCTCCACCGGAATCGTCAGGCGCTGCGCGGATCCATCCGCGCGCGTCACCGTGAGCGGTACGGGCATGGGCGCCACGCCCCGGTCCTCGATGGTGATCGCGGTCGAATCCCCCTGCGTGACCACGGCCGCCACGGCCTGCTGCAGCGGCCACGCATGATAGAACCAGCCCTGCCAGAACCAGTCCAGGTCCCGCCCGGCCGCCCGGGACATGAAATTGAAAAAGTCATATGGCTGCGGATGCCGCCCGATCCAGGCGCGGCCATATGCCACGTACGCCTGGTGGAACACGCTGTCCCCCAGCACGCCCCGCAGCGCCGTCAGCACCTGCGCGGTCTTGTCGTAGTACGTCACCAGGTACAGGTCCTGCGGGAACTCGTCGCCCGGGAGCATCAGCGGCGCGTCCTCGCCCACGCGCGCCCGCCGCAGGTACAGCGCCCGCTGTCCCGCCTCGGAATCGTTGGGGCGCCCGCCGGTGCGCGGTTCGCCGTAGAGCAGACGCATCCCCTGCGCCACGTCGAATTGCGTGAACCCCTCGTCCATCCACGGATAGCGGGTCTCGCTGGACCCCACCTGCATCGGGAACCACATGTGTCCGGTCTCGTGCATCAGGTCGCCGGCCAGCGACAGCGTATCCGCCCACGGCTGCATGAGCGTCATCATGGGATACTCCATGCCGCCGCCGTCCAGCACGCCTTCCATGGACGTCATCTTCGGCCACGGATAGGGCCACAGGTACTGCGACATCTGCTCAATGGCGTCGCGCGTGAAGCGTGCCCCGCCCGCGCGCCAGGCCCGCGCCGAGTCCGTCAAGCGGAAGAAGCTGTTGATATCCACCGTGTCACGTCCACCGCCCACCAGCGCCCGCGTCGCGTCCCACGCGTACTCGTTGCTCGCTCCCCAGGCCACGTCGCGCACATTGGGGGCCACGAAATGCCACGTAGTGGTGGTCCCGTGCCGTGCGAACACCCGCCCGGGCGCGTCACCCGGCGTGTACACGCGAATCACTCGGCCCGTGCGACGGGCAGTGGCCAGGGTGTCCCGCGCCGCCGGCGTCAACACCGCGGCGGCATTCTCCAGCGTCCCGGTGGCGTCCACGGTCCAGCCATACGGCACGGTGAGCCGCACGTCGTAGTCCGCCGGGTCCATGTAGAACTCGGCTTCCAGCAGGTACGGGTCGGCCACCCAGCCATCTACGTCGTCATATACCGCCACCTGCGGATACCAGTAGCCCATGAAGTACACGTTCCCCTCGCGTCCCTCGCGGCCGTCGGCGGGCGCCGGGGCCGGCGAGTAGGACCACGAGACGGCCAGCGACACGCTGTCGCCCGGCGCCATGGAATGCGGCAGCGCAATCCACATGACCGTGCCGTCCACCGCGTACTCCCCCGGCGCCGGCTTGCCCGGCGGCGGCGCCGTGATGGGCATGGCAGGATTGCGCCCCGCCTGCGCCCGGATCACCCGGCCGTCCACGGCCACCCGGCCCAGCGTCATGCCGCCCGTGATCGGCACGGCCTGCCGCCGAGGGGTGCCCTGGGCAAAGACGTTCTGGCGCAGGTACACCGCCAGCGTGGCCAGGGTGTCCGGCGAGCGATTCACATACCAGACGGTCTCGTGCCCCGAGACGCGTCGAGCCGCGGGGTCCAGCGTGGCGGTGATCAGGTATCGCGGGTGCTGCACCCAGTAGCCTGGCCCCGGCACCCCGGTGCGGGTGCGGGTGCCACGGGCCACCGCCCGCGTAAAGGCCGCGGTCTCGTACACCGGGCCGGGGATGGGGCGCGCCCCCGCGGCCGTGGCGGCGGGATCCAGGGCCGGCGCCGGCCGAGTCTGCGCCTGCAGGGGGAGCGCCAGGGCGGCTGCCGCCAGGAACTGCGCCACCGGGCTCATGCGTCTCGCGCTGAAGCTCATCACGTCAGAAATCGGCCTCTTCCGTCATCGGGGTGCACTGGTCTATAGTATTGGCACTTCAATCAGGGCAGGAGGCCCCATGCCGTCAACCACACCCCCGCGTGGACCGGACTCGTCCGCTGGACCGCTGGCTACTGAAAGCGGCCTGGAACGGGCATTTCGAGCGCGATTCGACTCCACGTCTGCTGCGGCGCGACCGCACCTGGAAGGGGTGGAGGACGCCGCCCATCGCGTGGTCGAGGCGCTCTTCCTGCAGGCCTGGAATGAGCGCGCCAGGCTGGGCACGGCGGAGGCGCTGGACGCCTTCCTCAAGGAACAGCTTCCGCACGTGGCCGCGCGGGAAAAGGCGCGGCTGGCCACGGCGCATCACTTTGGCGCCTCCGACGCTCATAAGGGAAGCAGTAAGGCGCCGCAGATCACGGTGGACCAGACCTGGGCGCGGCTGCAGCA
Organism: Gemmatimonadaceae bacterium; assembly: GCA_035700805.1. Classification (GTDB taxonomy): domain Bacteria; phylum Gemmatimonadota; class Gemmatimonadetes; order Gemmatimonadales; family Gemmatimonadaceae; genus JAGWRI01. The sequence goes on from DASSOG010000050.1 coordinate 36,061, forward strand.
TCGCCTCCACCCCGACCGGGTCAAGGCAGCCGGCGCCGTCAAGGACGCCTCGCGTCATGAAGCGGCCTCTCGCGTGAAGGGGCTGGGCCGGAAGCGCAACTGGATCATCCCGGTGGTCATCGTGATCGCCGCGGTGATCGTGGCCTTCGGCATCACCAAGTACCTCAACCGGCTGGGGCGCGCGGGTGTGGTCCTGTCAGCCCTGCAGGCCGGCAGCACCAAGCCGACGCAGACGCAGGCCTCCCAGATTGCCAACGTCAACCTGTCGGACGGCAGCCACGTCAAGCTGGGGCCCGACTCCAAGCTGATCGTGGCTGACGGCTTCGACCCTGGCATGCGCGCCATCCAGCTCGAGGGCGTGGCCGCCATCACGGTCGCGCCGGGCCTGCCCAACCCTCTCGAAGTACACGCCCATGCGGCCATCGTCCGCGCGGCCTCCGGCATGCTGTTCGTGCGGACCTTTGCCGACTCCAGCCTGGTGATCGTGGCGCAGGGCGCCACGGACTCGGTCCGCGTGGGCAAGGACGCGCGGGCGCTGCACGACGGCGTCGGGTTGTACATCGGGGCCGACGGCTCGTTGCGATTTGCCCAGGACGCGGAGCGCGCCGAGACGACCACGTGGAACTCGGATACGCTGACGGTGGCCGCGCGCCCCATGCGGCAGGTGCTGGCGGAACTCCGTGAGTGGTACGGCACCAAGATCGTGATCACCGACTCCACCCTGCTGAACCGGCAGGTGAGCTTCAGCGCCCCGCTCGGCTCCGCGGTGGACGCCATTGCCGCCATCGAAAAGGCCGGGAACGTGAAGTTCGGGTACGAAGGGGAGGCGATGGTCTTCCGGGACAACACGAAGAAGAAGTAAGCGGGGAGCACCCGGGGCCCTGCCCGCTGCCCGCACGTCACCGCATGGCCGCCGGATCTCCGGCGGCCATGCTGGTTTATGACACCTCGTCGGCGCCGCCCCCGGATGGACAAGCGCGCCGGAATCAGGTACTGTCCTGACCTCCATTTTTCGACGGGGTTCACCAATGAGCGGCGTACGGGTACTGGTGGGAACGCACAAGGGCGCGTTCATCCTCACCTCAGATGGCGCGCGCAAGAAGTGGAAGGTGGATGGGCCGCACTTTGCGGGTTTTGACATCTACCACGTGAAGGGATCTCCAGTGAATCCCGATCGTCTCTATGCCTCACAGGCCAGCGACTGGTTCGGCCAGCAGGTGCAGCGCTCGGACGACGGCGGCAGGACGTGGGACGTGGTGGGCAACGCGTTCACCTACGATGGCGTCCCCGGCACCCACCAGTGGTACGACGGCACGCCGCACCCGTGGGAGTTCAAGCGCGTGTGGCACTTTGAGCCCTCGCTGACGGAGGCGGACACGGTGTTCGCCGGCGTGGAGGACGCCGCGCTGTTCAAGTCCACGGACGGCGGCAAGAGCTGGCACGAACTCTCGGGCCTGCGCGACCACCGGACCGGCCCGCGCTGGGCCCCCGGGGCCGGCGGCATGTGCCTGCACACCATCCTCATCGACCCCAAGAACCATCAGCGAATGTTCATTGCCATCTCGGCGGCCGGCGCCTTCCGGACGGACGACGGCGGCAAGAGCTGGAAGCCGATCACCAGGGGGCTCGTCTCCAACTTCCTGCCGGAACCGGCCGCCGAGGTGGGCCACTGCGTGCACCGCATTGCCCTGCATCCCGCCCGGCCCGATACGCTGTTCATGCAGAAGCACTGGGACGTGATGCGCACCGACAACGCGGGCGAGCAGTGGACCGAGGTCAGCGGCAACCTGCCCACGGACTTCGGCTTCGTGATCGATGTCCACGCGCACGAGCCCGAGACCGTCTACGTGATCCCCATCAAGAGCGACTCCGAACACTACGTCCACGAGGGCAAGCTGCGCGTGTATCGCAGCCGCACCGGCGGCAATGAGTGGGAACCGCTCACCAAGGGGCTGCCCCAGGCCAACTGCTACGTGAACGTGCTGCGCGACGCCATGGCGGTGGATCAGCTGGATTCGTGCGGCATCTACTTTGGCACGTCGGGCGGACAGGTGTACGTCTCCCCGGACGGCGGCGACCACTGGAGCGCCATCGTGGAGAACCTGCCCAAGGTGCTCTCGGTGGAGGTGCAGACGCTGCAATGATCCGCGTGGTGCTGCCGGCGTCGCTGCATCGGCTGGCCAAGATTGACGGGGGCGGCGAACTGACCTTCGACATCGCCGCCCCGGTCACCCAGCGCACCGTGCTGGACGCGGTGGAAGCCCGCTACCCCGCGCTCCGTGGGGCGCTGCGGGATCAGGTCACCAAGGTGCGGCGGCCCTTCATCAGGTTCTACGCCTGCGAGGAAGACCTGTCGTTCGCGGCGCTCGACGATCCGCTGCCGGCGCCCGTGCTGGCCGGCCAGGAACCGTACCTGGTGGTCGGGGCAATCGCGGGCGGGTAGCGAAAACCGCCGACCCTAGGCGATGGCCGCCAGCAGCGCGGACAGTTCGTCGGCGCTCTGGACGCGCTGCTCCGGTTCCTTGGCCAGCAGGCGAAGCACCAGCGAGGAGAGGGCCGGCGGGAGCGCCGGATTGATCGCGATGGGTGGTTCCGGCTCCTCGTGCAGCATCTTGGCGATGAGCGACATCAGGGATCCCGGGGCGTGCGGCAGGCGCCCCGTGAGACACTCGTAGAGCACCACGCCGGCCGCGTACAGGTCGCTGCGCGCGTCCACGGACTCGGCCATCAACTGCTCCGGCGCCATGTACGCGGGGGTGCCCACCACCAGCCCGGCCTCGGTGCGCCCCGGCGCGCCGTGCGCCAGCCGCGCTACACCGAAATCCATCACCTTCAGCGCGCCCTCGGCGTCCAGCAGCAGGTTCTGCGGCTTGATGTCGCGATGGATGATGCCCTGCCGATGCGCCACCGCCAGCGCCTTCGCAAGCTGGACGGCGATGGCCAGGGCCGGCGTCACCTCCAGCCGCCCGCGGGTGTCCAGCAGGTCGCGGAGCGTGATCCCCTGCACGAATTCCATGGTCAGGTAATACGTGTCCTGGAATTCCCCGAAATCGTGGATCCGCACGACGTTCGGGTGGGTGATGCGGCGCGCCAGGCGGATCTCGTCCTTGAACCGCTCCACGAGAACCGGGTCGGAGACAAATTCCGGACGGACCACCTTGAGCGCCATCTCCTCATCGAGGTCCACATCGCGCACGCGATAGACCGTGCCCATGCCCCCGCGTCCGACCACCTGCTCGACGTCGAACCGGTTGGCGAACCGCTCGCCCCGGGTGAGGTTGTGGCTGTCCACCGGTTCCGCGTCGCCGGACGCGGCCGCGCGCGCGGCCGCGATCTCGCGCTGCAGGGCGTCGAGCTGGTCACGGAGCCGCTCTTCGCGCGCCCTCACCTGCACCGCCATGCCGTCAAAGACCCGCGCCAGGCGGCCCAGTGCGTCATCGCGCTGCGCGATGTCGGCCAGCGTGCCCGGGCGGTACGACCCCGACTCGACCGCGCTGGCCGCGCCGATTACGGCCTGCACCTTGGCCAGGTACTCGCGTTCGCCATCGCGCAGCCGCTTTTTCTCCAGGGAGGCGCCAATGCGCGCCCGCAGCAGCACGGCGTCAAATGGCTTGGGCAGGTAGTCCTCCGCGCCGGCCTCAATGCAACGGACAATGCTGGCCATGTCGTCCAGCGCGGAAATCATGATGACCGGGAGGTGCGCGGTGGTGTCGCCGGCCTTCAGGCGCTTGAGCACCTCGAATCCATCCAGCCCCGGCATCAGGACGTCGAGCAGCAGGAGGTCGAACGGCGCCGCCGCCACGCGGGCCAGCGCCTCCAGTCCGTCGGCGGCCTGCTCCACGGCGTAGCCCTGCCGTTCCAGGCGCCGCCGGAGCACCTCGCGATTGTCCTCGTTGTCGTCCACGACGAGGATGCGCGCCGACGCCGCGGCGGTCGCGACCGCCGGCTGCTCCGGCTTCCTCGCCGGCCCGGCCACCCCGGCATCCACCAGCCGTTCGGCCGCCACCAGGATCTTCCTCACATCGGCGGTGAATTGCTGGTCGGTGGTGGCCACCTGGAGCAGCGGCGTCATGGCCTCGACGATCTCGCGTTGTGGCCCGCGCAGGGCTTCGTACAGGGCCCGGAGGTCCGCCGGGGCGATGGTGGTGCGCCCGGAGGATAATGATTCGTTAATTAGCTGCAGCACGCGCCGGGCCGCCTGGAGCGTCCCCTCCAGTGGACGGCGGCGTCCGTCGTCCGGGTCGTCGCCGGCATCCTCCAGCAGCATTTCCGCATACCCGACAATGTGGTTCACGGGCGTGCGCAGGTTGTGCCGCAGTTCGGCCACCTCACCCGTCGGGTATGCCTCGCTCATGGTGTCGTCCCGATCAGGGCGTGCATCTTGCCCAGCAGCCGCTCGAGGTCCACCGGCTTCGTATCGTAGTCGTTGCAGCCCGCCTCCAGCGCCTTCTCCCGGTCCCCCTGCATGGCATGCGCCGTGAGCGCGATGATCGGCACCGTGCGGCCACTGTCCGTGGCCCGGATCTGGCGCGTGGCTTCCCAGCCATCGATCTCCGGCAGGCTCATGTCCATGAGCACCAGGTCATACCCGCCGGCAATCGCCCTGGCCACACCCTCGGGGCCGTCCACGGCCAGGTCCACCGTGAAGCCCTTGCGCAGGAGCCGCCGCGACAGCATGTCGCGATTCATCTCGTTGTCTTCCACCAGCAGGATGTGCGCCATGTATCACCTCTCAAGTCGAGGAGCCGGCCGCGGCCGCGTCGCGCGGCAGCTCCAGCGTGAACGTCGAACCATGTCCCTTCGCGCTCGTCACGTGTATCTCCCCGCCCAGCAGTCGCGCGAACCGGCGTGAGATGGCCAGCCCCAGCCCGGTCCCGCCATACCGGCCGGCAATCGAGCTGTCCGCCTGCGCAAACGCCTGGAACAGCCGCCCCATCTGCTCGGGCGTCATGCCAATACCAGTATCCGTCACGGACAGGCCCACGCGCCCATCGCTCACCGTGGCCCCGAAGATCACCGTGCCGCCCTGCGTGAACTTGGACGCATTGGCCAGCAGGTTGAGCAGGATCTGCCGCACCTTGGTCCGGTCCGACCGGATCAGCCCGGCGGCCGCGTTGCGGCGCACCTCGAGCTGGTTGCCATTCTTCTCCACCAGGGGCCGGGCGGTCACCAGCACTTCATCAATGACCGCGTCCACCCCGAACTCCTCCAGGTGCACTTCCATCTTGCCGGCCTCGATCTTGGACAGGTCGAGGATGTCGTTGATCAGCGCCAGCAGGTGCCGGCCGGCGGTCCGGATCTTGTCCAGGTCGGAGACCGCCTGCGGCTGGCCCAGGTCGCGCATCTCCTCCTGCAGCATTTCGCTATAGCCGATGATCGCATTGAGCGGCGTCCGCAGTTCATGGCTCATGGAGGCCAGGAACTGGCTCTTGGCCGCGTTGGCCTGCTCCGCCTCGTGACGCGCGTGGAGCAGTTGCGTGATGTCATGGTACAGGCCCATCAGGCCCACCCGCTCCCCGCCGACGATCACCGGCACGCCCAGGATCTCCACGTCCACCAGGGTGCCGTCGCTCCGCCGCCGGCGCCCCAGCCCGTGCACCGGCCGCCCAAGCGCCTGCTGCGTGTACTGGACCGCCTCGGAGTGCGTGTCCGCGGTCGCGATCAGGTCGTCGAGCTGCCGCCCCACCGCCTCCGCCTGCGAGTACCCGAACAACTGCTCGAACGCGGGATTGCACGAGACAATCGCATGGTCCGCGTCCAGCGCGACGGTGGCCACTGGATTGTTCAGCACCAGGGTCTCGAAATACTGCCGCTCCCGTTGCGCCGCCGTGTACAGGCGGGCGTTCTCGATGGCGATGGCCGCCTGCGGCGCGAACAGGTTCAGCAACCGCAGGTCCTCATCGTTGAACCGCCGGTGGGGGTCCGCGTGCAGGAAGGCCATCGCGCCCACCAGGCGCCGCCCGATCAGCAGCGGCGCGACCATCACCGAGTGGACGGTCACCTCCGCATACTTGGCCGATTGCCCCGACCACTCGGCATACGAATCGATGACCAGCGGCTCGTGGGTCTGGGCCACGGTCCCCATGGCACCCTCGCCAAGGGCCAGGCGCGTGCCAATGGAGTCCTTGCCGATCCGTTCGCTCGCCACCACCTCCAGCTCGCCGGCCTCGGCGTCCCAGATGGCGACCTCGCCGCCGGTGACGCCGAGCAGGGTCACCGCGCGCGCCAGCACGGCCTGCAGCACGCGCGGGAGTTCCAGCTCGGCCGACATGTCGCTGATCGTGTCGAGCAACGCCTTGTGCTCGTCCCCTCGACGCCGCTCCGTCGCCAGCAGCCGCGCACGTCCCACGGCAATGCTCGCCTGGTCGGCCGCGGCCTGCAGGATCTCGAAATCGTCGGCGCCAAACGCGTCGGGTTCGCTGCTCTCCACCACGAGCACGCCCACCGTCGTCCCATCCACCCGAAGCGGCACATCCACTTCCGAGCCCGTGTTCAGGCTGGGCAGGTATTGCGCATCCTGCGTGACATTGGGCGTGTAATGGAGCTGGCCGTCGTCCACCGCCCGCTGGCTGAGCCCCGTGCCTCGCGCCACGCGCCAGTCGGCCGGCACATCCTGCCATCCACGACTGGCGCACAGGACGCGGTCGCCCGTCCGTGGTTCGAGGAGAAAGACCCCCAGGAAGTTGAAGCCCAGCGCCTCGTCCTGCAGCCCGTCAACCATGGAGCGATAGACCTGGGCCTCGTCGCGTGCGGCGGCAATCCCGGTGGTGAGCCGGAGCAGCGCCGCCTGGCGGTGCGCCGCGTGGCTGCGCGACCCGGCGCGGCCCCGGGCGGCGGGCGCCCGCTTCACTGCCCCGCCCCGGCTACCCACGCCCGCACCTCGGCCAGGAAATCGCCGTTCCCGTCGCCCTTCTGCACGATGTGCTGCACCCCGCCATTGAGCCGGCGGTGGTCGTCCGCCGACAGCTCGCGCGCCGTGATCACCACCACCGGAATGCGCCGCCAGGCCCCATCGTCGCGCAGGATATCCAGAAACTGGAATCCGTCCATGCCGGGCATCATCAGGTCCAGCAGGATCAGCGACGGCACGGCGTCCCGGATGCGATCCAGCCCATCGCGTCCATCCGACGCCTCCCGCACCGTCCAGCCCGACTGCTCCGCGGCCCGACGGATCAGCGACCGCGTGGCCGCGTCGTCCTCGATGACCAGCACGTCGCTGCCGGCACCGGCGGCCGCGTGCTGCGCTATCACCTGGGCCAGTTGCGCGCGGTCAATCGGCTTGGTGAGGTGCGCGCAGGCGCCGAGCGCAAAGCCCAGGTTCCGGTCGTCCACCATGGTGGTCATCACCACCGGGATGGCCGCCGTCTCCGGCGTCGCCTTGAGGGTGGACAGCACCGTCCATCCGTCCATGCTCGGCATCACGACATCGAGCACGATCACCGCGGGTCGCTCGGCGCGTGCCAGCGCGATGCCGTCGGCCCCATTGGCCGCTTCCACTACCCGCACCGGCTCCCGCTCCAGCATCCGGCGCACCAGGTCGCGGGCCGCCGGGTCGTCGTCAATGACCAGCACCGCCGGCAGGCGACGGTCGGCCGCCTCCACCGCCACCTCCGCACCGGCCGGTGCGGCCACCGAGGGAGAGGTTCGAGCCGGCAGGCGCACGAGGAACGTCGTGCCGGCGCCCGGCGTGCTCTCGACCGTCACCGACCCACCCATGAGCTCACAGAATTTCCGGCTGATCGCGAGCCCGAGCCCCGTGCCGCCGTACCGGGCCGCCGTCGTGGTTTCGGCCTGGGAAAACGCCTGGAACAGCCGCCCCAACTGCTCCGGGGTCATGCCAATACCAGTATCGCTCACGGCAAAGGTCAAGTCGGCCGCCGTCCGCCTTACCGTGAGGGTGATGGTGCCGTCCTCGGTGAACTTGGCGGCATTGGAGAGCAGGTTGAGCAGGATCTGCCGCAGGCGGGTGGCGTCGGCAAGGATTTCGCCGACGGTGGCGTCCACATCCACGCGCAGCCGGTTGCGGTTCCGGGCCACCAGCGGCTCCACCGTCGTCGCCACGCCCGCGACCAGCGGGGCCACGGCGAAGGTCTCCGGGTTCAGGTCCATCCGTCCCGCCTCGATCTTGGACAGGTCCAGGATGTCGTTGATGAGCGTGAGCAGGTGGCGCCCCGCGGCATGGATCTTCTCCAGGTCCGGCACGAGCGCGGGCACCCCCGCCTCGACCGCATCCTCCTGCAGCATCTCGCTGTAACCCAGGATCGCATTGAGCGGCGTGCGCAACTCGTGGCTCATGGAGGCCAGGAACTGGCTCTTGGCCGCACTCGCGGCATCCGACGCGCGGCGGGCGGCCAGCAGGTCGCTGATGTCGTGGTACAGGGCCATGGCGCCCACTCGTCGGCCATCCACGATCACCGGGACGGCCAGGACCTCCACGTCCACCAGCGTGCCGTCCCGACGCCGGCGTCGGCCCGTGCCCTTCACCGTGGCCTTGTCCAGGGCCCGCTGGGTATAAGCAATTGCTTCTGAGCGGTTCGCGTCGTCGGCAATCAGGCGATCCAGGTTCCCGCCCACGATCTCGGACTCGCGATACCCGTACATGCGCTCAAACGCGGGATTGCACGACACGATGTTCTCGTTCACGTCCAGGGTGACAATGGCCACGGGGCTGTTCGAGACGAGGTCCGAGAAATACTGCCGCTGCTGCCGCGACTCCGTGAACAACCGGGCCTTGTCAATGGCCACCGCGGCCTGGGGCCCGAACATGTTGAGCAGCCGCAGGTCGTCGGGGCCAAAGCTCTTGCCGCGCTCCGTGCTCCACACATTGAACGCGCCCATCAGGCGGCCACCCATGTGCAGAGGCGCCGCCAGCGCGGCATGTGCCTCCACGGTGGCGTACTGCTGCGACCGGCCGCCCCAGGCCGCGTAATCGGCGATGATGAGCGGCTCGCCGCGCTTCGCGGAGTCACCCATGGCCCCTTCCCCCAGTCGCAGGCGCATGCCCACGGTGGACGGGCTCACGTGAAAGTTGGCCGCGACCTCCAGCTCCTGCGTCTTCGCGTCGTACACCGCCAGCTCGCCGGCGCTGGCGCCGAGCAGCGCCACGGCGCGCTCGAGCACCGCCTGCAGCAGCGCCGAGAGCTCCAGCTTGGACGCCAGGTCCGATACAGTCTCAAGCAGCGCGCGTTGCTCCTGGCCCCGACGACGCTCCACCTCGAGCAACGCGCGCTGCTCCCGGACCAGGCGCGCGCGCGCCACCGCAATGCCGGCCTGGTTCGCCGCCGCGCCAAGGAGTTCCAAATCGTCGTCGTCAAATGCATTCGGCGTCTCGGACTCCACCACGAGCACGCCGATGGGAGCGCCATCCACCATCAATGGCACATCCACTTCGGACCCGGTGCCGAGCCCGGGCATGTAGGCCGGCTCGCGCGTCACGTCGGGCGTGTAGTACACCCGCCCCGAGGCAAGGGCCCGATGGCTCAGGCCCACGCCCGCCGGAATCGTCAGGTCCGGCGCAATCCCCGACCACCCGGTGCTCGCGCGCAGCCGCCGCGCCCCCGTCCCGGGGTCCACGAGGAAGATGCCCACAAAATGATAGCCGATGGAATCGTCGCGCAGGCCGTTCACGATGCCGCGGCAGACTTCGTCTTCGTCCGCCGCCTCGACGATCCCCGTGCTCAGCCGCAGCAGCGCGGCCTGGCGCCGCGCGATGGGACTGCGCTTGTGTGACGGGTGGGTAGACAACGATATGGCTCCGCAGCGTCGCGAGAACGCAAGAACATGGCGCAATCAGGGCCCACCCGCAAACCGTCAAGATCGCGGGGGCCGCCTACGCCGGGGCCGTCTGCTCTTCCAGGGGGCGAAGCAAGCCGTCCTTGAGGTCGTAGATCCAGCCGTGCACGGTGAGCGGCTGGCCGCGCGCCCAGGCATCGCGCACCACGGTGGTGCGGGTGGCATGCGCCACCTGCTCCACCACGTTCAGCTCACAAAGTCGCCGGTGCTTCGCGGCTTCACCGTCCAGGCGATCAAGTTCGGCCTGGTGCGTACGCCGCACGTCCTGCACATGGCCAATCCACGTATCGGAGAGCCCAAGCCGGTCGTCCCGCAGCGCCGCCAGCACCCCACCGCACCCGTAGTGCCCGCACACGATGATATGGCGCACCTTGAGCGCGTCCACGGCGTACTGCATCACCGAGAGGCAATTCATGTCCGTGGGCACCACCACGTTCGAGATGTTCCGGTGCACGAACATCTCCCCCGGCGGCAGGCCCACGATCTGGTTGGCCGGCACCCGGCTGTCCGAACAGCCAATCCACATGTACGGCGGCGCCTGCTGGGCGCTCAGCCGCGCGAAGAACTCGGGATCGCGCCGCGTCATCTCGGCGGCCCACGCGCGGTTCTTCTCGAAGAGTTCAGGAAGTGATTTCATGATGACGCAAGTTACCGCGCCTCCCGCGGAAAGATGTACGGGAGCACCGCATTCGTCGTGAAGATGCAACGATCGTTGTGCCCGCACTCGGACACCACCACGATCTCGTGGTGTGCCCCCAGCGAATCGTTCACGAAGTTCACGAACGCCTCGCCCCTCGCGCGTCGCGTGGGGCCCTGCGCCATGGCCCCGGGGGAAGAGTCGAAGCCGCCGAGCGGCAGCACGTCCACCTGCCCCACCAGGAACGTGGTGGTGCGACGGACCAGGTTGGCCCGAAGCTGGTCCGGCGTCATCTGGCCCACGTAGCCGGCCAGGCTGTCCAGCCCCTTGGGCCACAGGTTGTACGTGGGCACCTTGGAGGCGTCGAACGGCCCATACTTGAAATCCGTATGCGCGGCCTCGCCATCCTTGCCCAGCGCTTCCTTGTAGGCGTCCACGGGATTGGCATCGCCCACGGGCAACGGGCGGGATGCCGTGGGCCAGGCGTAGCTGGACGGATTGGCCACGACGTAGCTGATTCCCACGCCCACCGCGCCGTCCACCTTGTTGGCCATGGCATACCGCGTGGTGAACTGCCCGCCGGCCGAGTGCCCCGTCACCACGATGTGGGCCAGGTTGGGGAAGTTCCGCTTGTTGGCAAGCGTGCGGATGATCTGGTCCACGAAGTCAAAGGACGTGAGGTCCGGGTTGGACGACGACGGGCCGCCGTCGCGCCAGTTGACTCGCCGTCCTCCCCACACGACTTCGTTGGGCTCGGCGGTGTCCGCCCCCGTGATCAGGTGCGGCGCGATGACGATCGTGTTGTCGAGCGCCCCATCGATGAAGGCCGCCGCCACGGCGGTCTCGAAATAGTGATCGGCGTTGCGCAATGCCCCGTGCACCATGATGAGGGCCCGCTTGATGTTCGGGTTGGGCGTGTCCAGCGCGTAGGTGGCGTACACCATCGAACGAGCCGGCCCGTTGCCATAGGTCACCCAGCGCATGCACGCCTCGACGGGACGCGTGCACGGCGCCTGGGCAGCCGCGGAACGCGGCGCGACCATGGCGGCAGTCGCCGCCGCGATAACGAAAGTGAAAAGGGTTTGGATGCGCATGATTCGCGGGGTTGAAGTCTGGAAATGGGTGGGCGTGGATGGCGTCACTGCTTCACGGAATCCGGCGCCGTGTACACCACCTTGCCGCCCACAATCGTATAGAGCACGCTGGTGCCCAGGATCGAGTCGTCGGGCACGGTCATGATGTCCCGCGAGAGGACGGCAATGTCAGCCCACTTGCCGGGCGTGAGCGATCCGTTCTCATGTTCCTGGAACGCCACGTAGGCGCCGTTGGTGGTGTACGTCTGCAGCGCCTGCTGCCGCGTGAGCTTCTCCGCGGGGAAGAACGCCGAGTCCGTGCCCACCATGTCGCGCGTCACGCTGCAGTGGAACGAGGCGATCGGGCTGATGGCCTCCACGGGCACGTCAGTCCCGTTGGTGACCACGGCGCCCGTCTTCCAGAGCGTCTGCCACATGTACGCCCCCTCCCGCGCGCGCTTCATGCCCAGCCGCGGCAGCACGTACGGCGCGTCAGAGCACGCGTGGATGCCCTGCATGGACGCGACCACGCCCATCTGCGCAAACCGCGGGATGTCGGAGGGGTTCAGGTGCTGCGCGTGCTCAATGCGCCAGCGCAGCGTGTCGCTCTTCACGTGATGCTCCTTGAACACCGCCTCGTAGGTGTCCAGCGTCTCGCGGTTGGCGCGATCGCCAATGGCGTGCACCGAGATCTGGAACTGGTGCGCCATGCCGATCTCGGCCAGCTCCCGGATCCGCTTCATCGAGACCACGTTGAGGCCCGTGTTGGTGGGGTCGTCGTCGTACGGCTTGAGCATCCACGCGCTCCGCGACCCCAGGGCGCCATCAGATGAGATTTCGCCAATAGCCCGGACGGTGAGGTGCCCGTTGCCGTAGTCAATCATGCGATGGGCCACCAGCACGTCCACGTCATCGGGTTGCACGGCGCCCGGGCTCACCAGGATGTACAGCCGCAGCGGCATGTCGCCGTCGTCCACCATCTCCTTGATGCCGTCGATCGTGCGGAAGCCCTCACCCATGTCCTGGAAGGTGGTCACGCCGTTGGCCAGCGCGTTCTGCGTAGCCAGGTGAATCTCCTTGCGGAAGTCCTCCTTCACCTGCTCCGGGGTGCGACCAGCCAGCGCGCGGCTCTGCGCCCGTCCGATCAGCCCCTGCGCCCCGTCCACCAGCACGCCGGTGGGACGGCCACGCGCATCCTTGATGATGCGGCCCCCGCGCGGATTGGGCGTGGCCGCCGTGATGCCCGCCAGCTTGAGCGCCGCATCGTTGGCAATGAGCGCATGCCCGCTGGCATGCTCCAGCACCACGGGGTTGTTCGGCGCCGCCTGGTTGATCAGGTCGTTGGTCTGGAAGCCCTCCACCACGCGCCCCGGCGACCGGTTCCACTTCTCCTGATGCCACCCGCGTCCGCGAATCCACGCGCCGGGCTTGGCCGACTTGGCCGCGTCGCCCACCATCTGCGCAATCTGCTGCCAGGTGGGCACGCCCATCAGGTTCAGTTCAGCCAGCGCGGTGCCCAGCCCGGTAAAGTGCCCGTGCGATTCGTTGAAGCCCGGAATGGCCAGGTGGCCCTTGAGGTCAATGACGCGTGTGTTGGATCCGATGTACTTCTGGATGTCGGCGTCGGATCCGACGGCGGTGATGCGATCGCCGGTCACGGCCACCGCCTGCCCCTGGGGCGTCGCGGAGTCCATGGTGACGACCTTGCCGTTGCGCAGCACGAGGTCGGCCGGCGGAACGCCGGCGCCGGAACCGCAGCCGGCAAGGGCAAGGGGCAGGCACGCGGCCAGGGAGACGAGCGAAATCAGGCGGGAGCGAATCATGGGCGGAGGGGCTGGTGTATGGATCAACTGGCGGGCTCGCTGGAAATTCGGGCCCGGTACCCTCCACCGCCAGAGGGCTCGCGCGGACGCCCCAGGTCCGCCAAGATTCAGGCTCCCCTACGCTCCGACCCACGAGGCCACCATGAAGATCGCATCCATCCCCGCCCTGCTCCTCGCGCTCACCGCCACACTCGGCGCCCAGCAGACCGCCCCCAGCGACCCCATTACCGCGGCCTTCCGCGGGCGCATCACCAGCCTGTCGCGCAATGTGGCCGCGGCGCTCGATTCCATCCCCGAATCGAAGTACGGCTACAAGCCCACGCCCGCGCAGCTCACCGTCGGGTTCATTGCCCAGCACGTTGCGGACGACAACTATATCTGGTGCAACGGATTTGGTGACATGAAGGCGGACCTCCCGGCGGACGAGGCCAGCACGCCGGATTCCATTAAAGCCACCTGGCCCAAGGCCAAGCTGATGAGCCAGCTCCACGCGTCCTTCGCATTCTGCGCCAAGGCCATGGACCAGCTCACCGATGCAAACCTGGCGGCAGAGACCAGCCTGAGCTTCGGGGGACGCGCGCGCACCGTCTCACGCGCAACCATGGTGCTCGGGCACGCGCTGGACCTGGCCGATCATTACAGCCAACTCGCCAACTACATGCGCTTGAACGGCATCCTGCCCCCGACGGCGCTGCCGCGGCGCGGACAGGGCGGCCAGTAGCGAACACGTCACGCCGGGAGTGTGACCTGAGGCCTATTTCCCCCGGTTCCGGTCATTCGGCCCGCCGTTCACCTTAACGGCGGGCCATCCCGGGCGTCCATCATCCGGACACTGCTGGTTGATCGTTCACACCCCGAACCGGGAGAACCATGTCGCAATTCAGATTTCCGCTCGTAGCCCTGGCGGCTGCTGCCGCTGTCATCACCGCATGCAGCGATAGCACGGCCCCAGCCACCGGCGACCTCACCGACACCAGCATGGCCACCGACATCGCCAGTTCCGCCGGTGACGCCATCGCTACGTCCGTCTCCTCCATGATCGCGAACGGTACATACATCGGCGCGTCAACCGACATCGCCGCCGTGCCATCCGGTCAGGACGGACTCACCGTGAACCGCACGCGCACCTGTTACGACGCCGGCGGCACCGTGGTCACCTGCGGACAGGGCCTCACGGCCTCGGCGCTCGTGACCCTGACGATTGATGGATCGGCGTCGGGTGAACACTTCACGGCGGTGGTCCATCGCCAGGCGCGCGACTCGATCGCCGGCCTCGACAGTGGCTCCACCTCGCGCACGCATAACGGCTATGGCGCCAGCCAGGACACGGCCACCTTCACGCACGAGCTCACCACGCGCACGGCCGGCATCGCGGCTTCCGATTCCGTGCTGGATCTCGTCTTCAACCTGCCACACGCCAGCAACCCGTGGCCGGTCTCCGGTCAGATTATCCGGAACGTGGACGCCACCTTCACCGTGACGCGTGGCGCCACGAAGACGCGGCACATTGTCCGGCGCGTGGTGGTCACCTTCCCGGCCGACGCGCAGGGCAACGTTCCCATCGTGGTCGGGACGCTGAGCTGCTCGTTGAACCTCGTGACGCACAAGGTCACGGGCTGCACCGGCAGCTAGGCCAGGTCGAACCGATCCAGGTTCATCACCTTATCCCATGCCGCCACGAAGTCCACAACGAACTTCGTGGCGGCATCGGCTGCGCCATAGACCTCGGCCAGCGCGCGAAGCTGTGAGTTCGCCCCGAACACCAGGTCCACCCGCGTCCCCGTCCACTTCACCTGGCCCGTCTGGCGATCGCGCCCTTCGAACAGTTGCTCGTCCGCGGACACCGGCTTCCACTCGGTGCCCATGTCCAGCAGGTTCACGAAGAAGTCGTTGGTGAGCGCGCCCGCGCGATTGGTGAACACCCCATGCGCGCTGCCGTCGGCATTCGTGCCCAGCACGCGCATCCCGCCCACCAGCGCCGTCATCTCGGGGGCGGTCAGCGTCAGGAGCTGCGCCCGATCCACCAGCAAGGCTTCCGCCGGCACCTTGAATGTTCTCTGCTGGTAATTGCGGAATCCGTCGGCCACGGGCTCCAGGACCGCGAATGATTCCACATCCGTCTGCTCCGCGGATGCATCCATGCGCCCTGGCACGAACGGCACCGTCACCGTCACACCGGCTGCCTTGGCGGCCTGCTCCACGCCCGCGCATCCGCCCAGCACGATCAGGTCGGCCAGCGAGACGCGCTTCTTCCCGCCAGCCGACGCGTTGAACTCGCCCTGGATGCGCTCCAGCGACTTCAGCACCTTGGCCAGTTGCGCCGGCTGGTTCACGGCCCAGTCCTTCTGCGGGGCCAGGCGGATGCGCGCGCCGTTGGCCCCACCTCGCTTGTCACTGCCGCGGAACGTGGACGCCGACGCCCACGCCGCGGACACCAGCGCCGAGACCGGGAGGCCGGACGCCAGGATCTGCTTCTTGAGCCCCACGACATCCGTGGCGCTCACGAGTTCGTGATCCAGGGCCGGGATGGGATCCTGCCAGATCATCTCCTCCGCGGGCACCTCGTCGCCGAGGTAGCGCGAACGGGGGCCCATGTCGCGGTGCGTCAGCTTGAACCACGCGCGAGCGAAGGCGTCGGCAAACTCGTCCGGGTGCTCCAGGAAGTGGCGCGAGACCTTTTCGTAGGCCGGGTCAAACCGCAGCGACAGGTCCGTGGTGAGCATCGTCGGCTTGTGCTTCCTGTGAGGATCGTGCGCGTCGGGCACCGTGGCCTCCGCGCCCTTGGCCACCCACTGGTTGGCGCCGGCCGGACTCTTGTCCAGTTCCCATTCGTATCCGAACAACTTTTCAAAGAAGTCCATGTCCCACTGCGTGGGGGCGTCCGTCCAGGTCACCTCGATACCGCTGGTGATGGCGTCCGCGCCAACGCCGGTGCCGTAGCTGCTCTTCCAGCCCAGTCCCTGCTGCTCCAGCGGCGCGCGCTCGGGCTCGGCGCCCACGTGCGTGGCCGCTCCGGCCCCGTGCGTCTTGCCAAAGGTGTGGCCGCCCGCGATGAGGGCCACCGTCTCGTAGTCGTTCATGGCCATGCGCGCGAAGGTCTCGCGAATGTCGCGCGCCGCGGCCAGGGGGTCCGGCTTGCCGTTGGGGCCTTCAGGGTTCACATAAATGAGGCCCATCTGCACGGCGGCCAGCGGGTTCTCCAGCTCGCGGTCGCCCGAGTACCGCTCGTCGCCCAGCCAGGTGGTCTCGCTCCCCCAGTAGAGGTACTGATCCGGCTCCCACGTGTCCTCGCGTCCGCCGGCAAAGCCGAACGTCCGGAATCCCATGGTCTCCAGCGCCACGTTTCCCGTGAGGACGAGCAGGTCGGCCCACGACAGCTTCCGGCCGTACTTCTGCTTGATGGGCCACAGCAGCCGGCGCGCCTTGTCCAGGCTGGCGTTGTCCGGCCAACTGTTGACCGGGGCAAAGCGCTGCTGTCCCCGCCCCGCGCCGCCGCGACCATCCCCAATGCGATAGGTGCCCGCGCTGTGCCACGCCATACGGATGAACAGCGGACCGTAATGCCCGAAGTCCGCCGGCCACCACGGCTGCGAGTCGGTCATGAGCGCGGCCAGGTCGCGCTTCACCGCCGCCAGGTCCAGCGTCCTGAACTCCGCCGCGTAGTTGAACTCCTCGGACATCGGGTTGGACTTGCTGGAATGCTGATGCAGTGGCTCCAGGTTGAGCTGGTTGGGCCACCAATGCCGGTTGGACGGCCCGGCCACGTGGACCGGGCACTTGCTTTCGTTGGACATGATGCGTCCTGGCTAAGGAAACAGAAGGTGCGCACGCGACCCGCGTGGGGCCGCCCGGCGCGGGGGCCGCTCAGCCCCGCGCGACGGCGTCCCGCACGCCATAGAAGGCCCGCGCCATGCGCCCGATCGATCGGTTGTAATACAGGATTGCCAATACGCCCACCACCACCACCGCGACCAGGACCGGCGTGGCCGTGCCCCACAGCCGTGACCACGCGAGCCCGATGGCCAGCGCCAGCGAACACGCCAGGTGCCCCACCGCGGTGTACGCGTTGGCAGGCACCAGCTCCACCGGCGCCGCATACTTGCTGCGCACCACGCGGGCGGCCTTCAGGAACAGCGGAAATCCCGCCAGGCCCAGCAGCGCGAGCGCCGGCAACGTGCCCGCCACCACGAACGCAACGAGCGCCAGCCCCGCCACGGTCGCAATCCACGGATAGGTCCGGCTCGCCCGCTTGAGCCCCAGGCGCACCACGATGGTGCGCTTGGACACTTCGTCGTCGCTGGGCGCATCCTGGAATCCATTCATGAACAGGATCAGGGCCACCAGCACCGACACGGGCACCGATGCCGCGAGCGCGACCATGGGCACTCCGCCCGTCTGCACGTACGCGGCGCCGCACACGATCCCCACGCCAAACGCCACCGCCACGGCCAGCTCACCCAGCCCGCGATGCGCCAGGCGCAGCGGCCGCCCCGTGTACACAAACCCCACGCCGAGCCCGCCCAGCCCGAACAGCAGCACAGCCGGTCGGCCGGCGAGGGCAAAGTACACGCCAATGGCGGCGCTCAGCACCCCGAACGCCAGCATGGCGGCCAGAAGCTCATCCCGGGTGGCAAGCCCGCGCTGAAGCACGCGCGAGCCGCCCGTGAAGCCGAGGATCGGCGTGCGATTGCGATCATCGGCGCCGGTGACCTGGTCGTCCAGGTCGTTCTTGATGTTGGTACACGCCTGCAGCGCCACGGCGGCCAGGAGCGTCAGCACCGCCCACCCCCAGTGCACCGCCCCCGTCGCGAAGAACGACGCCGCCACGCCGACCACCACGCTCGCCGCGCTGGCCGTGAGCGTGGGCCAGCGCACGATCTCCTTCCAGATGCCCAGCCGGCGCCGCATGAGCGCCCAGTCGCCGGGGCGATCGGCCGCGGCGCTGCCAAAGTCGAGGATCGAGGGTGGGCGGCCCGCCACGATCTCCCCGAACACGCGGTGCTTCATGAATCGCGGTGTCACGCGCATGAACGCCAGCAGGTCCAGTTGGCCCGCCGAATCCAGGTAGCGCACGATGGACGACGTCCGCATCGTCGCCTGCTTCGCCCGCTCCCGCTCCTCCGGGTCGCGCACGATCTCGGCGCGCCCGGTGACTTCCATCTCCCAGCTCGTCTGCTCCTCGCCCGTGGGCGACTCGTGCAGCAGCAGCGCCACCTCGGGCCTCGCGGCCATTTCCTTCACCTTGGGGTCGGTCTTCATCGACGCCAGGTACACAATGGGGCGGGCGTTCTCGTCCTCGGGAATCCACGCACCGGGGTGCATCATGCGGACGCGCACCTCTTCGCCGGCGTGCGTGCCCACGGCCACCTTGGTGGCGGCCAGCAGTGCGTCGCGGATGCGGCGGCGGGACTCTTCTATGGACGTGGGGGCGACAGGAGCAGTCATGAGATGGTCTCGGGGCTTCAGGAATGGGTGGCCCGGGTGCGACGGCGGGCGGCGGCGTCCCCCAATTCTAGCCAATTCCGGGGCAGTCGTCAGCCGTCCGCCGCCAGCCGGTGGATCGTGGCATATTTCAGGACGGTCACGAGTTCGGAAGCATCCCCCAGCGACGCAACGAGGAGCGTGGTGTCCTGATGCATGAGAAGTGCGGAGTGTTCGGCGTGTACGCGCCCGAGCTGCGGGAAGCCGAGGTGGCGCGCCTGGTGCACACCGGCCTCTGGACGCTGCAGCATCGCGGGCAGGAGAGCACGGGCATCAGCGTCGGCAATGGCTCGGCCATCCGCACGCACAAGGCCCAGGGCCTCGTGGCGCACGCCTACGACGAAGCGACCCTGCGCAACCTCGTGGGACCCGTGGCCATCGGCCACAATCGCTACTCCACCTCCGGCGGCGACGGGTTGCGGCACGCCCAGCCCATCACCAGCGGGACCGGGCGCCTGGCGCTCGCCCACAACGGCAACCTGCCCAATACGACAACGCTGCTGCGCAAGGTGGTGCAGGCCGGCATTGACGCCACGGGAGCCAACGACTCCGAACTGATGCACGCCGCGCTGGAGCACCGGATGGCGACTGGCGCCTCGCTCGAGGCGGCCGTGCGCGAATGCTTTCCGCTGTTCACGGGCGCGTTCTCGCTCCTGCTCCTCACGCCGGACACGCTGGCCGCCGCGCGCGACGTGCGCGGCATCCGCCCGCTGGCCCTGGGCCGCATCGGCACGGGCTACGTGGTGGCCTCGGAGACGTGCGCCATTGACGCCGTGGGCGGCGTCTTCGTGCGCGACGTGCGCCCCGGCGAATTGATCCTCATTGACCGGGACGGCTTGCGTTCCGTCCAGGTGGCGCCCGGGCGCGAACAGCTCGACATCTTTGAATTCGTGTACTTCGCGCGCCCCGACAGCATCCTGATGGGCCAGCGCGTGAACGAGGTCCGCCGCCGGTTCGGCAGCCAGCTCGCGCGTGAGCACCTGGTGCAGGCGGACGTGGTGATCCCGGTGCCCGACTCCGGCACCCCGGCCGCGCTGGGCTACGCCCGCGAAGCGGGCATTCCGCTGGACCTGGGCTTTGTCAAGAACCGGTATATTCACCGCACGTTCATCCAGCCCGCGCAGCAGCTCCGCGAACGCGGGGTGCAGATGAAGCTCAACCCCATTGCCGAGGTCCTCACCGGGCAGCGGGTGGCCGTGGTGGATGACTCGCTCGTGCGGGGCACCACCGCGCGCAAGATCGTCGGCATGCTCCGCCAGGCCGGCGCGCGCGAAGTCCACTACCTGGTCTCGTCCCCGCCCGTCCGGTTTCCGGACATCTACGGCATTGACCTGCCGGATGCCGCCGACCTCGTGGCGTCCCGCCTGTCGGTGGAGCAGATCCAGCAGTCCATCGGGGCCGATTCGCTGGCGTACCTGTCGTACGACGGCATGATCGCCGCCACCGGCCTGCCACTGGAACAGCTCTCGACCTCGTGCTTCAACGGCGTGTACCCGCTGGAGTTCCAGAACGCGGCGTGAGTAACAGTTCGAGCCGCCGGCGCGCGACACCGACGGCTCGAACCGCCTGAACACCCCACCGCCGGCGTCACTCCTTGTAGGTGACCACCCGGCCCCAGAGGCTCGCCGTGCCCCAGATGCCCTGGCGCAGGCATTCCAGTTCCACAATCTGGCTGTGATCCACGAACAGGTTCACTTCCGGACCGTAGTGCTTGATGTACCACTGGAACACCGCGGGGTCGGCCGCCTCGAACATGATGGGCTCCAGGCCCAGCGCGTCAATGAGCCGAGCCGGCACGTCCGTGCGCCACTGGTGGACGTTTTCCGTGATGCCCTCCGACTCGATCATGATCTGGTAGGCGCCCGCCTCGATGAACCGCCGGGCAAGCTGGATGGTCCAGGCCACGTCGTGCTGGCCCTCGGTTTCCAGCTCACCGGCTTCCGTGGCGCCGCCGGCGCCAAACTGGATGCCCACTTCGGGCTTGGCCTTGAGGCCGGCGTGCTGCACCCGCTCCAGCAGGCGCATCCAGTCGTCGGCCGGCAGCGTGATGAAGCCGCTGGACAGCTCGACGATGTCGAACCCGACGGCCTTGCACGTATCAATATAGCGCGCCACGGCCTTCTCGCCCTGTGTCAGCACGCGCTCCATGTACCCGCCCGTGGACACCTGCACCTTGTGCGCATGGCACGTCGCGATGATCCCGGCCAGCGCCTCGGGCGGCATGAGCGTGAATGACCCGCCGGCGAATTTGAGCGTATCCACATACTGCCCCATCGTCTCCAGGATGTCCTCGAGCTGGCGCGTGCCCAGGGGCGTGTAATAGGGGCCGCGGATTTCCGTGACGCCGCGCTTGCGGGGCTTCTCGGGGCGCGTGTTGCGCCGCAGGAAGTCGAAGTTGGCCGTGACGGGCGCCCGATCGGCCTGGGGCTCCTGCCGCCGGGCCGCCGGTGCGTGAACAGTTGTTGCCATCCAAGTGCCTCCTTGTGCTCAGGCAGCCTCGCGCGATGCATGCGCGCCCGGCACACCTGCCCGGGCCAGCAGCCGCGTGAGCTCCGCCACCTGAAGGTGATCCAGTGCCTGTACGGCACCGCTGATTTCGGTGAGCAATGTCGGGTCCACATGGGGCTCGCCCAGCATACGAAACTTTGTAAGCGCCGAATCCCAGTCCATGGGCCGCGTGATGAACCCGGGGTAGTCCGTGCGCTCCACTTCCAGCAGCCGCCCATCGGCGACCCGGACCGCCACGTGCACGACCATCTCGCCCGGGAAGCGACGGGAAAATTCGTCGTTCGGGCGGATGGTGATGCGCCGCAGCAGCCCCTGCACGTCCGCGCGCCGGATCCGTTCGGGGGCGTACTGCGCCGGCAGCACGTTTCCGTCCAGCAGCGCGACGGCCAGCATGTACGGCAGGCTGTGGTCGGCGTCTTCCTTGGTGAGCACCGACCGCTTGTCCCCTTCCTCGCCGCCGCCAATGATGCGGTGCGCCACGCCAAAGATCTCCACGGACACGTGGTCCACATCGCGCGCCGTGAAGCCCTCGCGCGCCTTCAGGTCCAGCAGGGCCTGCAGGGCCGACTGCGAGTGAATCTCGGCGTTGAACTTCTTGAGGATCGTGTGGGTCACGCGCTCCAGGTCTTCATGCTCCCAGTCAATGCTGAACTGGCCCGCGATGGCCTGCATGAACCCCTTGTTCCCCTCGAACACTTCCGGCGGGCCGGTGATGCCATGCCTGGCGAGCAGCGTGGCCTCCACCGCGTTGGCCGCCCCGAACGGCGCGGCCAACCCCTTCCAGTTGGAGAGCACGCCAGTGCGCGTTACGCGCAGCGCGTTGAGCGCCGTTCCGGCGATGGCGATGGCGTTGGACGTCCGCTCGACATCCAGCCCCAGCGCGCGCGACGCGCCTGCCGCCGCCGAATAGGCCAGGTGCGTGACATGGTCAAAGCCGTGGTCGCGCACCGGCGCCGCGTCGCCCAGGCGGCACTGCACCTGGTACGCCACGCCCAGCGCGGTGAGCAGCGTCCGGCCATCCGCGTTGGCCGCCTCGGCGGCCGCGAGCGTCGCCCCCAGGTTGTCCGAGGGGTGGCACGTCTCGTTCGGGGCCAGATAGCTGTCATTGAAATCCAGGTAGCGGACGTACGCGCCATTCACCAGCGCGGCGCGGTCAGGCGCCGCATGCCCGCCGCCAATCAGCGTGCTGGACCCGGATGTCCCGCCTTCGGTGGCGGCATCGCGCACCCGCCGGACCGTCTCCGCGCCGACCGCGCCCAGGGCGCAGCCCAGCGCATCCAGGACGCGGATGCGAAGCTGCTGGCGCGCGGCCTCGGAAAGGTCGGCATAGGATGCGTGGCTGGTGAACTCCGCCATGCGCCTCACGAACGTCATACAACGCCTCCCATACGAGTGACACTTGAACGATGGGCAGGCGTGGCGCGCGGGACAACGGAGCGAACGTACTACTTACCGCGACGGAAATACCACTCAGATGAACCGGCGTCGCTGTGCGTGCATCACGGCTTCCAGGCGATTGTGCGTGCCGAGTTTCTGGTTCACGTGGTGCAGGTGGTTGCGCAGCGTCTGCGTGGAGATATCCAGCGACCGCGCCACGTCCGCCGGCCCCAGCCCCTCGGCGAACGCCCGCAGGATCCGCTGCTCCTGTTCGCTGAGCGGCGAGACCGGCACCAGGTGCGGCTCCGCGTCGTCCATCTGCACAATCTCGCGCGCTACCTGCTCCAGGTGCCCGTACGCCGCGCGGCGCTCGCGACTGGCCGTAATGTCGTGGGCCAGGTGCACGATCACCGCGGGGCTCGGGCCTGCCGCGTCAAAGACGAGCACCGACACGTTGATCCAGAGCTCCCGGCCGTCGGGCGCGCGGAGCTGCATATCAAAACTCGGAACGCCGCCGTCGCGCACGGCCCGTTCGCAGTACTCCCGGTCCACCGGCTGGCCCAGCGGATCGCGCGGCTGCAGCAGCTCGGCGAACGATCGCCCCCGGGCCTCGCCGGCCGGGATGCCGGTCAGCCGCTCCGCCGCCGGATTCCACCCCCGGATCCTGCCCTCGCTCGTCAGCGCGAAGGCCGGGTCCGGCGTGCGCTGGAGCAGGCGGTCCAGTTGGTCACGGTACATGGTGGGGCTCCGGGGACAAGGCATGCCGCATCAGTGGGATAATCTAGGGATCGCCGCCCTGCCCACCATCGGACCCGGAACGGAAGATGATGAGCGCCGGCACGTTCCACGACACGGCCAACACCGCGGACCCGAGCGAGCCGACGACGTGCGGCGACGTGCTCAGTCGCTGGAATATGACGGGCGGTTGGGGGCATCGCCGATGCCACGTCGGACGTCCTCGGGGTGGTTGAATGCCCGGCGCGCGGTAACTTGCATCCGGCCAACCTCGGAGCCCCGCATGCGCGCGACGACACATCCCAAGGAAAACCAGGTCCACTACCCCGCCGACCGGCGCTTCCGCATCCGGATTGACCGACGCTTCCTGGTGGCCTTCGCATGCCTCGCGATCCTGCCGGTGGTCGCCGCGTGGGTGCAGTACCTGATGGCCGGGCTTCCGGCGGTGGCCGATCCGACGCTTGCCACCGGCCAGACGGCCGCCGGCCCATTTCCCGGCTGGCTGCGCCTGGCGCACTACGTGAACTTCCTCTTCCTCGTGCTGCTCGCCCGCGCGGGGATCTCCATCCTGATGGACCACCCGCGGCTCTACTGGAACGACGATTGCACGCCGGGCACGGAGTGGCTGCGGTTCACGCCCATCGACGTGCCCCGGAACCGCGTGTGGACGGCCAAGGACGACGCCCGCTACATCTCCCCGTGGCTCGGCCTGCCGGGCTACCGCCACACGGTGGGCGTGGCTCGACACTGGCACCTGAGCAGCGCGATGCTCTGGGTCGTGAATGGGGCCATCTTCATTGCGCTGCTGCTGGGCACCAGCGAATGGAGGCGCCTGGTGCCCACCACCTGGACGGTGGTGCCCGACGCGTGGGCCGTGTTCGTACACTATATCACGCTGCATATACCGCCCGAGCCCGATCCGCTGGTGCGGTACAACGGGCTGCAGCAGCTCAGCTACTTTGGCGTGGTGTTCCTCATGGCGCCCCTCTCCATCATGACCGGGCTGGCCATGTCCCCCGCCATTGACAACCGCTTCCGCTGGTACCCCAGGCTGTTCGGCGGCCGCCAGGCCGCGCGGTCCATTCACTACCTGCTGCTGGTGGGCTACACCCTGTTCCTCATCGCGCACGTGACGATGGTGGCCATCGTGGACCCGCTCCGCAACATGAATGACATCGTCTTTGGCCAGAACGACGGCTCGGCGCTCGGCCTGGTCATCGGCCTGCTGGCCATCGCGCTGGTGGCCGGCGTGGCCTACGTGGCCCACTGGATGTCGTGGAACCGGCCCCGGATCATGCAATATGCCGTGCGGCATATGCACGCCGTGATGCGGTGGATCATATTCAAGCACTGGCATACTCGGCCCGAGTATCCGAAGGAGGACATCTCGCCGTACTTCTGGCCCAACGGCAAGATGCCGACGTCGCCGGAGTGGAAGGCCCTCGCCGCCGAGGATTTTCGGGAGTTCCGCATGCCGGTCACCGGCATGGTGCGGAACCCCGTCGAGCTGTCGATGGCCGACCTCAAGGCCATGGGCAAGCGTGAGCAGATCACCCTGCATCACTGCATCCAGGGCTGGTCAGGCGTCGCGCAGTGGGGTGGGCTGCCGCTCGGACGGTTGATAGAACTGGTCAAGCCCATGCCCGAGGCGCGGTTCGTGGTATTCAAGTCCTTCGGGGACGGCCTGTACGGCGGCGAGTACTACGACACCCAGCCCATGGCCGTCGCCCTGCAGGCCGACACCATCCTCGCGTGGGAGATGAACTATGCGTCCCTCCCCGAGCTGTACGGCGCGCCGCTGCGCCTGAGGGTGGAGAGCCAGCTGGGCTACAAGATGGTGAAGTGGATCAAGTCCATCGAGTTCGTGGCCAGCGTGAAGACCGTCGGCGCGGGCCACGGGGGCAAGAACGAGGATGATGAGTACTTTGACCTGATCCCGGAGATCTGACGCGGCGTAGCAGCCGCGGCCAGGTCCGCATCCGCGCGCACCAGCACGGACGGCGACCACCGCGGCTCTACGTGACCGAGACCCGCGTCACCATGCCATGCATGAAGTGCGGCCGGTGGTCCGTGGCGTCGGGAATCATGCAGAGAATGAGATATTGCCCCGGCTTGAGATCGGCCGCAAACGTGGCGTGGGCCCAGCGTTCCAGCCCAACGGTCCCACCAAGCGCTTCCACCGGCGCATCGCGCATTGTCGGCTTCTCGAGCCACCGCTCCACCTCGGCGTCGCTCCGGCCCGGCAGCACGCGCAACAGCATGACGTCGTGGCCTTGCGGGCCATCATTATCCACGCGGAATACGTGGCGGCCACGGGTGAACGCCCCCGTGGCCGTGATGTTGTAGTCGCGCTCCCTGAGATAGATATCGGGGGTGGGCTCAACGGGGGCGCCGGCAGTCTGGCCCGTCACCGTGAGCGTCGTGAACATCCCGCTCAAGTCGTGCGCCTTGCCCGTGGAATCAGGCCAGAAGCAGATCATCGAGTAGGTACCCGGCTGCAGCACCACGTACTGCGTCACGCTGTCACCAGGCGAGACGGCGCCTGGCCCGCCCAACTCACTGAACCAGTGTATGGGCTGCGTACCACTCATCGCCCGGTAGAGGTCGGCCACGGTCTTCCCGGAATCCAGCCGACCGACGCCGAGCATGTGGATGGCGCCACCGGTATTCACCAGCCGGATAGCGACGAGACCCGCCGGCGCGGTGTGCGCGCTGTCAAATGCGAAGTCCCGGGCGACCACGCGAACCAGCGCCGGCTGCGTGGGGGTAACGGCCGCCTGGGAATTCCCCTTCGAAGCGGGCGGTGAGGCCGTGCATCCCAGCACCACAAGCAACGTCGTCGTGCCGCAGCTCAGCATGCGCATGCTTCCCGCCCCATTGAAGTTGGCGGCCCCAACTATGTGTGGCGCCGGCCGCGCGGTCAAGGGCAGGATTCCGGGTTGGCAGGTCGGGAACGCTCGCCCCGACCCAGACCGCTACGCCGCCGGGTCGGTCACCACCCGCCAGATCCGCACCACCACCTTCCCCTCCTCCGGCTCGTGCATTTCGTAGTCGTACCCGCGCTCCTTGAGCATGGGCAGCAGGAAGTGCGGGATGCGGACATTCACCTGGATCAGCACGGCGTCATCGGGAAGGTCGGTCAGCGCTTCCAGCGTCCGCTGCATGGGCTCGGGCGGCTCCAGCCCACGCACGTCGAGCACCACCTCCGACGCGTTCGCCGCCACGACGGGTGCATCGTCAGTGGCTGACGCCGACGCCGCTGCCCGGCCCCTGGCCGCGGGCTCCGCGCCCGGGTAGAACCACACCCGCCAGTCCTCCGTGCTCAGCTCTTCCGCGATGTGGGCGTATCCACGTTTCTGCATTACCGCAAAGAGCGGCACCGGCTCGAACGTCGCCCGGAGGCACAGCACGCCCGCGTCACCAAGCCCGGCGACCGCCGCCATGATCTTCGAAAAGGGCTCCTGCCCCTTCTTCAGGTCCTCGCGCACGTCCACGGTAGTGATCGGCGCATCCGGCGCCCAGGGGTGACTGCCGCCCTGCACATCCACCGCGCCCGACACCGCAACCGCAGTACCAGTGGGCGCTTCCACGGGATCGCCGTCCGCCTCCGCCGCGAACCCTAGCGCGGCGTTCAATTCCCGGACCAGCGCCCCGGGCTCGGCGCCGCAGATCTTTGCCGCCTGCTCCACGCTCACCAGCCGCGCCATCACTCGACGCATGCCGGGGTTCCGCAGCCTGGCAAACTGCGGCGAATGACTCGCGAAGATCTCCACCAGTCCCTCGTCACGCGCCAGCACGGCCGACACCTTGTCCGACGCCCGCACGGGCCGCTCTTCGTTCTTGCTCATTTCTTCAACCCCGGTCCAGGAAGGGGCGCCGGAACGGGGGCAGGGCCCCACGCTGCGCGCATCATCTGGCTGACAAACAGCAACACCGCCAGGATCAGCGCGACGCCCGCGCCACGCACCACTGCGGCCTGCCCGCTGGCCACACCGGCCACCAGGCCGACCATGGCCACTATGTACAACCCCAGGTCCACGTGCGCCACGCGCGATGAATACAGTTGCGCCACGGTGGGCACGCGCTCCCGCCCCATCTTGTTCCGGTAGCGCGTGATCCACGCCAGGAACGGCACGATCTTGTAGAACAGCCCCATTACATAAAGCGTAAACGCCCCCAGGGCGCCGAGTATGAGGTACACGACGGCCAGCCGCGGATGCTCAAACCCGATGGCCAGCACCACGGGCGCCAGCGCCGCGGCCACGGCCAGCGTGATGAGCGCCGTCGCGGCATGCTTGAGCCCGGCGTCCACGCGCTTGCGCATCCGCTTGTGGAAGAAGCTCCGGGCCTGCAGCAGGAAACACACCACCGCGCCTTCCACCAGCCCGAGGCCAACCCACGCCAGTGCGGTGATGCTCCACCCCAGCCCCGTGCCCAGCACCAGCACGCCCGGCACCAGCAGCGCCAGCGACCGGCCGGTCCACTTGGTGTTGGCCCCATGCGCCACCAGGAACATGGGCAGCAGCCGATACGACATCCCGACAATCATCACGAACACCCACCCCAGCAATGCCACGTGCATGTGCGTGGCCATCACGCGCACGCGCGCCAGCCGCAGGACGCCGGTGTTCAGGTTGTGCACCAGGATCCATCCCAGCACGAGCGTCAGCGTGAGGAAGCAGATGGCCGAGCCCATCGCCACCCACGTCACGTCCCGTCGAGTGGCCTTCCGGAGCGAGAGCGCCACGTTGGTCACCAGCAGCAGGATCCCGATGGTGAGCAGCGCGATGCCCGCATCGTGCAGCAGGTGCGAGCCGCGCATGACGCCCAGCGCGAACACGGCCACCCCGGGCACGAACGTGCCGAAGCTCGCGTGCCCCATCCATTCGGCGTGCACCGGCGCGCCCAGCGCCACGGGCAGCAACTGGTACATCGCGCCAAAGATGGTCATGGTGAGCCAGCCGAGCGTGAACAGGTGCGTCACGCCGGCCACATGAGGAGACAAATATACCCCGTTCGCGAGCTGCGGCGCCACCCATGTCACGCCAACGGCGCCCAGCGTGAGGAACACCAGCGCGGCGGCAAAGTGCTCGCCCGGCAGGCGCAGCGACGCGCCCGGCGCCGGGGCCAGGCCGCCACCCATGGCGGGCATGGCAAGCGGCGGCGCCTTGCCTGCCGGTGCATGCGCCGCTGTTGGCGCCGTCACTCGTTCGCCTCGTCTTCCACGCGTTGCCAGCCAAGGGCCTCTGCCACCTGCCGCGCGATCTGCACGAACGCCATTGAGAACGGGCTGCCCCGTCGCGCGCGCACGGCCGGGATGCCGGCATCGCCTTCGCTGACCACGGCGTCGTCAAAGGGTACCGTGCCAAGCAACGGCACGTCCAGCATTTCCGACACGCGCTTGCCCCCGCCGGAGCCGAACGCGCCGCTCATGTTCTCCACCACGCCCAGCACGGGAATCTCCAGCGTGCCGAACATCTCGCCGGCCTTGCACGCCTCCACCACCGCCAGGCGCTGCGGCTGCGTGACCACCACCGCGCCCGACACCTTGATGGCCTGCGCCAGGCTCAGCGGGATGTCCCCGGTTCCGGGCGGCAGGTCCACCACCAGGATGTCGAGTTCGGGCCACACCACGCCCCGCGCAAACTGCTTGACGGCCTTGGACACCATGGGTCCGCGCCAGATGGCCGGTGAGCCTTCGCCGAGGAAGAAGCCAAAGCTGATGAGCGGCAACCCGTGGGCCATGAGCGGCAGGATCTGCTTGTCGGCCGTGGCCTGCACCTGCTTGGACCCGTCCTCGATGCCGAGCAATATCGGGACGCTCGGCCCATAGATGTCGGCGTCCAGCAGCCCGACGCGCAGTCCCTCGTCCGCGAGCGCCAGCGCCAGGCTCACCGCGACGGTGCTCTTGCCCACCCCGCCCTTGCCCGCGCCCACGGCAATCACGTGCCGGACGGTGGGCAGTTGCGCCTGGTCGCCCCAGGGATCGGCACTCCTGGCGCGATGCGGAGGCGCCGGGGCCGGCGCGGGATCCACGATTTCCACCGCGACGAGCGTGGCGCCAATGGCGCCGAGCTTTTCGCGCACGGCGTCCTTGAGCTTCGCGCCCACGCTCGGGTCGCGGGCCCGGAATCCGAGGTTCACCTTCACCTGCGTGCCGCACACGCTCAGGTGGGTCAGCATCCCGAACGACACGATGTCGCGGTTCAGGCCCGGATACATGACCTGCGACAGCGCGGCACGGACCGAATCAATATCCAGCGCGGCGGCGTCGCCGGGCGTGGCCTGGGAGTTCGCGGCCTCTGCAAGGCCGGGGGTGTCGCTCATGCCGGTCGTCTCCTTTTGCTGAAGGCTAGCCGGCGCGCCCAAGGGCGCGTGTGACGGTTGTCTCATCGGGGCAATGGTCCGCGGGCCGCCGATTATCATTAAGTGTTGGCTCGCAGTTGAACACCATTTCGTCGGAGGACGGGACATGTCACAGCGAATCAAGGCCGCCCAGGCAGCGCCGGGCGCGTATCAGGCCATGAGTGGCCTGCAGCAGTACACCCAGGACTCCGGGCTTGAGCACTCCCTGCTCGAACTCGTCAAGCTCCGCGCATCGCAGATCAACGGATGCGCCTACTGCCTGGACATGCATTCCAAGGACGCGCGGGCGCAGGGGGAGACGGAGCAGCGCATCTACGTGCTCAGCGCGTGGCGCGAGGCGCCCTTTTACACGCCGCGCGAGCGGGCGGCCCTCGAGTGGACGGAGGCAATCACCCGGATCAGCGAGGGGGTGAGTGACGAGCTCTTTGAGCGCGTGCACAAGCAGTTCAAGGACAAGGAGCTGGTGGACCTGACCATGGCGATCGTCACCATCAACGGATGGAATCGCCTGGCCATCGGGCTGGGCGCCGACGTGGGCAGCTACAAGGCGGGCGCGCACAAGGCCGCGGCGGCCAAGCCGGCCGCGGTCACAGCGCGTTAGCACACCCGTGCGCTTCGTCGACAACCACGGCATCACCGACGCGCATGTGAACCTGGCGCTGGAAGAACACGTCCTGCGCAACGCGCCCGGTGACGACGACATCCTGCTGTTCTACATCAATGCGCCTTCCATTATCATCGGGCGCAACCAGAACACCGTCGAGGAGATCAACTCCGACGTGGTTGCCGACCGCGGCGTCCAGGTGGTACGCCGCATCTCCGGTGGCGGGGCCGTCTATCATGACCTCGGTAACCTGAACTTCAGCTTCATGACGCGCGACGTGCAGGGGCGGTTCAACCGATACGACAAGTTCAACCGCCCCGTCGTCGAGGTCCTCAACGCCCTGGGCGTGCCCGCCGAGCTGGGCGGCCGCAATGACATCCTGGCTGACGGCCGCAAGATTTCCGGCAATGCGCAGTTCGCCACGGCCACGCGCATGTTCAGCCACGGCACGCTCCTCTTTGACTCCAACCTGGACGACGTGACGGCCGCCCTGCGACCGCGCCCGGGCAAGATCGAGTCCAAGGGGGTGAAGTCCATCCGCAGCCGGGTGGCCAACATCAGCGAGTTCCTGCACGCGCCCATCTCCGTGGAAGAACTCCGCGAGCGGATCATCGAGCAGATCTTCGGCACGCGCGACCGCGCCCGCATTCCCCAGGTGGAACTCGGCGAAGCCGACTGGAATGCCGTGCACGAGCTGGTGGCGCGCAAGTACGGCGCGTGGGAATGGAATTACGGCGAGAACCCGCCGGCCGCAGTCCAGCGCGCTCAGCGCTTCCCCGCGGGCGAGATTGACGTGCGCCTCGAACTGCAGAACGGCACCATCTCGGCCATCCGCATCTTTGGCGACTTCATGGGTCGCCGGGAAGTGCGGGAGCTGGAAGAACGGCTGCGCGGCGCGCGCTATCAGCGTACGGCTATTGCGGCAGCGCTGGCCGGCTGCGAGCTCCGTGATTACTTCGGCGAGATTCCGACCCAGGACGTGCTCGGCGTGCTCAGCGACTAGGCACCGCCCTCACGGACGGGCCCTCGCTCCTGTCCTCGCAGTCCCTTCAGCATACATCCATACCGTCCGTATGCTCCGTATCCCGACTCATGGAGGCCCGGCTGCACAGCGGGGCCTCAACGCACCGCCAACCCCATTGGATACGCACACGACGGACGGCGACGGACTCTACAGACAGCAATTTCTGAACACCGGTATTTCCCGGATCAGGCCTTCGCCACCCGCCCGATGCGCACGCGCCACACTTCCGGCCCCTCCTCCAGCGCCTCCCAGGTGAATTCACCCTTGTGCTCGGCGTCAAACTGGTACCAGAGCGGCTTGGGGTCGTGGTCATTGATGATCACGTAAGTCTCCCCGACAGGCAGCGCAGCATAGGTGTCAAAGATGATCTCGTGACGTCGCTTCGGCGTCTCGGGACGCAGTTCGATGACTCGTTCCTCGGATGGCATGGCGGCTCCTGATTGCGGCGGTGGGTCCTGCGCCCCGAGATCCGCTTCGAGGCGCGCGAGAAAGTGCATCACGCCGTTGATCCGCTCGGCGTCGTCGGGGTGCGTCTGCCACAAGACCGACCAGCCCTCGGTCGCGATGTGCATGGCGTCCGTCGGCCGGCCCGCCTTGCCCAGTTGGCGACACGCCTTCACAAAGGCGCGGGTGAGCGCGCTCACCACCCCCGACTCGGCGCTGGCTTCGGTGCGTGCTTCCGTGTGCCCCGCTGAGGGCGACTTGTCGGCGGACATGCTGAAGACTCTCCTGATGCAAACGCCGGGCCAATCGGGAATGCTACCGAGCGGCCAGCCAGGCTACCAGCCCGCCTGTTCGCGGAGCAGCCCGCGAAGCCTCAGCCAGGCGAGCCCACTTGTCCGCGATGCGCAGCTTCGCTGACATGCGGTTGACTCTGCGAGGTCACGGTACGCATCATGCATACGCTGGAACTCACTCAGGAGATCATCGTGACCACCGCACGCCTGCCCGAAATCTGGGAGTGGGCCGAGTACTATTGACCCTGGTGCTATATCGCGGCCGTGCGCCTGCGACAGATAGAACCGGAGTACGAAGGGCGCGTGCGGGTACGCACGCGCGCGTTTCCGCTTGAGCTGTTCGGGCGCCCGGCGGCTCCACGCGGCCTGCTCACCGAAGAGTGGTGGGTGGCGGCCGTGCAGGAACCCGCGGCAAAGTTCTCGGCGTTCACGCACGACGACTGGCCCACCACCACCCTGCCGGCCTTCATGGCCGTGCACGCGGTGGAGAAGACCGATGCGCACCTGGCGCACCTGCTCGACTTCCGCATCCGTGAGGCATTCTTTGCCGAGAGCCGCAACATCGGCAAGCCGGATGTCATCCTGGACCTCGTGCGCGAAGCGGGCGGCGACGTGCCGCTCGTGGAACGCGCGCTCCGCGATGACTCGGTCCGTGAGGCCGTGCGCGCTGAGTGGGACCGCGGCCGCAAGGAGTTTGGCGTGCGCGGCACTCCCACGCTCATGCTGGAAGACAAGACGCGGCTCCACCTGCCGATCGCCGAACCCCGGGCCAAGGATGGCCACATCATCTCGATCGGCGCAATCACCTGCATTGGAGATGCGTGCCGCGAGGCCACTCGCCAGCTCTTCGAACAGGCCCTCCACCCGCGGCCCGCGGCCGATTCACCCTGATGCTACTCGGCGGGCGCTGACGGAATGCCTATTTCCCCGCGAGTCTCCAGCCGGGCCAGCAACAGGTGGAAATACAGCATCCCCTGATACGCGCCCAGCGTCTCCAGCAGCGGTTCCATCTCCAGCGCCTCCTGCCCCGCCGCGAGCGCCAGGTTCCGCGCCACCCCCGAGTCATTCATGGGGAATACGTCCAGCCGCCCGAACCCGCGCAGCAGGATCACCGAGGCCGTCCACGGGCCAATGCCCTTGATGGCGCGGAGCAGTTCCGCCGCCTCAGCGCTGGACCGGCTCTCCACCAACGCCTCACTGAGCGCGCCCGACGCAATCGCTTCGCCCGCGCGGCGCAGGGTGGACACCTTACCTTGGCTGAGCCCCAGCGCGCGCAGCGCGTCGTCCGGCTCGGCCAGCACCCGCTCTGCATCTGGAAACAAGTAAAGCCTGGTGCCTCGGCTCTCCACCGGGGTGCCGCAGGCCAGGATCATGCGCCGCACCACGGAACTGGCCGCGTGCAGGCTCACCTGCTGGAAGACAATCGCGTTGACAAACGCCTCCCAAAGTGAGCGATAGCGGGGCGGACGCAACCCGCGCAGCCGACGAGCCAGCGGTTGAAGCCACGGCACGCCCGCCGACGACCGTGCAAACTCGCGCACGTCGCTGTCCACGCCAAGGGTGCGACGCACCAGCGCGCGCGCGTCCTCATGCTCGGCGCCCGTGCAGGGCCCGCCGTCCACCTCCACGGCGAGCGTCCTGCGATCCGGCTGGGAGACCCGGATCACCAGGGGGCCGCGCGCCCCTGTGTACGCATGGAGATATTCTTTCTCAGATGTGTACACGTCCACCAGGTTCGACGGCAGGCGCCGCAGGGCACTCACCGTGAGATCCAGGCGAAACGGCTGATCCAGCCCGATCTCAAACGACGAAGGCGCGCGCGCCGGTCCGCCGGCGGCGCCAGCGGTGCCAGCGGTGCCAGCGGTGCCACGCAAGGGAGTCACCACCGCCTACCAGCCGGCCGTCGGATTGCTGGACTGTAATACCGAGAAGTCGCCCGTGTCCCGAATGGCCGTCGCAGCGTGCACCAGCGCATCGGCCGCAATCCAGGTGAGCCCACCCCCCACGCTCAGGCGTCGCGCGCCGGCCTCGGCCAGTTGCGGCACCGTGAACATCCGCCGCGCCAGCACATTCACCGGCTTCGACACCGCCTGGCACACCCGCCGCACCGCATCGAGCGTCGCCAGCCCCGGCGCGAACAGCACGTCCGCCCCCGCGCGCTCAAAGGCCTGCAGGCGCGCGATGGTGTCGTCCAGGTCGTCGTGTCCGTGCACATGATTTTCCGCGCGCGCGGTGAACGTGAATGGAAAGTGCAGCGCCCGAGCCGCCTCAACCGCAGCCGTCACCCGCTCCACCGCAAGCGGCAGCTCGTAGATGAAGCCCCCGGCGCGGTCCCAGTCCTCGATGGAACCACCCACGGCCCCCGCGGCCGCGATGCGTCGGACGGCCGCCGCGGCGCGCTCCGGCTGGGCGCCATACCCGTTTTCCATATCCACGGAGATGGGGAGGTCGGTCGCTTCGGCCAGGCGCGTGACGTGTGTGGCCACGTCATTCAGCGTGGCGCCCCCATCCTGCCGGCCCAGCGTGAACGCGAACCCCGACGACGTCGTGGCCAGCGCCTTGAAGCCCAGCGACTCCAGCAGCCGGGCACTGCCCACATCCCATGGATTCGGGATCACGAATGTCGGACCTGCGTGCAGTGCGCGAAATGCGGCGCCCTTTTCCTGTTGATTCATCGGTCACCTCGTGGCCTGGGATGCAAAGGCCTTCCCATTCATGCTAATGCCTCGCCGCCGGACTGTGCAGCCGAGGTTCCCGAATACCGTTCAGGCGACGGCGCCAGCGCGACCGCGCCAGCGCGACAGGATGGACCGCGCGCGCCAACCTACCGCAGCATGAACCCCAGCCGGAACGTGCGCCCGGGCTGCACCAGCCCGCACTGATCATAGACCGCGACGTCCGCCACGTTGTCCACCGACACGAGCGCCCGCAGCGACTGGAAGAGCCCGCTCTTCAGGGTGAACCAGCGCTCGAACGCCACGTCGGATTCCACGCGGGCGGGCAGCGCCCCTTCAGTGCCGGTGGAGCCGTTCAGGCAGTACTGCGTGCCGGTGTACCGCGCATTGATGGTCCCTCGCAGGGCAAGGGGCATCGGCACGCCCAGTTCGAGCGTCCCGCGCTGTTCGGGGTTGTTCTCCGCGTGGTGCGCCCCGAGGCCCGCCATCTGGTCCCTGATGGTGATCTGCTGCACCAGCGCATCCCCTGAAAGGGAGATGGCCCGCGCACCCGGCCCGAAGGTGTAGCTCCCCAGCATCTCAATGCCGAAACTCTCAATATGATCGCGGTTCACGCGCCGGAACAGCGACGTGGGAGGGGGTGACGGGTTGGGAACCGTGGTGCGGACCACGGCATCGCGCAGGTCGTGCCGGAACGCCGTGAACCCGAACACCGCTCGACCGTCGGCCGGCGTAGTGACGTGCCAGGTGAGTCCACCCTCGATTCCGAGCAGCGTCTCCGGCTTGAGGCCCGGGTTCGGCTGGAAGCGGTTGGCCGCGCCGGAGTAGAGTTCGCGCAGCGCGGGAAAGCGCGAGCGCTGGCTGGCGCTCGCGTGCAGCAGCAGCGACGGGCTCAGGACTCGGCTGGCGCCCACGCGCCAGCCCATCGCGTCTATTGGAGGCTGTCCCGGCGTGCGGCCACCGGTGCGTGGGGTGCTCGAGTGGTCCAGGGCGACCCCTGCCGCCAGCGAAGTCCCGCCTCCCACCGGCCACTGGAGTTCGGTGGCCGCGCTCCACAGCTTCTGCTGGAAGTTGGCAATCCCGCCCGACGTAGACTCGCGGTAGTCGATGGTGGACGTGGTGAAGGCCGCGCCGAGCGTTCCCGCTCCGAGCGTATGCGTGGCATGGACGCGCCCAGTGACGTCCCGCTCGTTCCCTTCTTCGCTCTCGTTCACGGTGGTGTACGTGCGGTCGGTGTACATGTCTATGCGCATGGCGCCGGCGTTGACCCCAACGCTCGCGTCCACCGACGCGGTCCCGAACGGCGTGGCGATGATGCCGCTGGCCGCCGAGAGTCCCACCACATAGCGCGAGTCATACGGATACCGCCACAGGCGCGGTGAAGGCTCCAGCTCTTCGGGTGGCACGCCGCGCTCCGCGTTGAACGCGGTCACGGTGAGGCCCAGCGATCTCCCGAGCGCGCCACGCCAGCGCAGCGCCGCAAAGCCGTCCGCGTGGTGCAGGTCGCTGTTGGTGCGCAGCCCGTCGTGCGCCGTGGGGTCAGGCGCCGAGCCGGGCAGTGGCACCCCCGCGCGGTCCCGGACACCCAGGCCGCCTTCTATGGAAAGTGACGGCGCCAGCACCCCGGCCCCACCCACCGTGGTGACCAGCGCGCCGGACCCATCCACGCTGCCTCCGATCCAGGCGTCGTTCGTCGTGGGCGCGTCATGGCGCACCTCGATCACGCCACCGATGGCGTTCGGCCCGTTGAGCAGGGAACCCAGCCCGCGGACCACCGTGATCGTGCTGCTGCCCGTGATCGGAATGAGCGAGGGATCGGTGCGATGGTCCCATCCCAGGGTGAGCGGCAGGCCGTCCAGCATCACCGCCACCTGCCGGGAATCGGAGCCGCGCACCGAGATCTCCGCCTGACCGCGCGAGTTTTCGCGCACCAGCACGAACGGCGACTCGCGCAGCGCCTCGTCCAGCAGCGGCGCCGGGGACGAGCGGAGTTCGTCGGTGCGCACGACGACGGCGCTGGCCCCGCCCGCCACGGCCGTGCTTCGCGCGGCGGTGACACGCACGGTCGTGAGCTGGACGCGGGTGGAGTCGGTCAGGCTGTCGGCCGCCACCTGGGCCATGGCCACGGCCGGGGAGATGGCGAGCAGGGTGACGAGCTGGACGAGTCGCATGGGTAGGGGCGTTGGAGGTGAGCGCATGCCGCACGCGGGCTGTCACGAACATTACTCAATCGGGTCCAGGACGAGCAGTCGGGAGGTCTCCCACCGGCAGACGAGCTCCGGGCGAGTCGATAGACGCGAGCTCGATTCGGGCGCATGATTGCTTACATACCTACTGGTCGGTATCTTGTTGGCATGCCCACCACGCAGACCGCCCGCTCCGACGCCACCAGGTCCCGCATCCTCGACGCCGCCTTCGCCCAGGTCTACATCCACGGCTTCCGCGCCGCGAGCCTCAACACCATCGTCGCCCAGGCCCAGGTCACCAAGGGCGCGCTCTTCCACCACTTCCCCGACAAGAAGACCCTGGGCTACGCCGTCGTGGACGAAGTCGTCGCACCACTCGTCCACCACCGCTGGCTGGCTCCGCTGGCTGACACCGACGACCCGGTCACCGCGCTGCAGCTCGGCTTCCGCGAGCACTCCGACGCCGATATCGCCAGCGGCAACTCCGCCCTCGGCTGCCCGCTCAACAACCTGGCCCAGGAGATGTCACCCCTGGACCCGGGCTTCAGGACCCGGCTCGACGCGCTGTATTCGACCTGGCGCCGTGCCCTCGCGGCCGCGCTCACGCGCGGCCAGCGCGCCGGCACCGTCCGCGCGGACCTCGACGCCGACGACACCGCCGCCCTGGTGGTCCTCGCGCAAACCGGCATCTGGGGCGCGGGCAAGTCGTCCGGCAGGCCCGCCGTCATGCGCCAGGCCGCCCGCGCGTTCCACGCATACCTCGAGACACTCCGGCCCCGGGCTCCCCGCGCGCCGGCAATCCACACCTGACCTACCGTCCTCATGTTCACCATCCACGACCTGCTCACCGAACTCGACTACGAAGCCCCCACCACGCGCCAAGTCCTGGCCCGCGTGCCCGAAGCGCGCCTCGACTGGCGGCCCTATGAGAAATCCCTCACGCTTGGCCAGCTGGCCATGCACGTCGCCATCATCCCGGGCGCGATCGCCGAAATGTCCACGCAGCCGACCCTGGACGCGACCGTTCCCATCCCCCGGCCGACGGCGTCCACCGTCGCCCAACTCGGGAAGACGCTCGACGACAGCCTGGCCAAGGCCCACGCGCTGCTCGGCGCCATGACCGATGCCGACCTCGCCAAGCCGTGGCGCGCCATGGTGGGCAAGGAGGTGGTCCGGGAACTCTCGCGCGGGCAACTGCTCCGCTCGATGATGTTCAACCACTGGTACCACCATCGCGGCCAGCTCCTGGTGTACCTGCGCGGCGCCGGAGCACTGGTGCCGGCGGTCTTCGGTCCCAGCGCGGACGAGAGCGCCCCGCCCCGCTGACCGCCCGTGCGGGAGGGGGGGGGCCGCCCCCGCCGCGGCAGCCGCGGCGCCAGCCCCACTTGCGCGACATTACACCCTAAGGTATAATGTTTTCCGTGGACCAGCTCACCGATGTCTTCACCGCCGTTTCCCACCCTTCGCGACGCGCCATTCTCCGGCAGCTCGCGGACGGGCCACGGCGGTTCCTGGACATCGCGGGTGAATTCGACACCGCGCTCAACGCGGTGACCAAGCACCTCAGGATCCTGGAGCGGGCGGGGTTGATCACGCGTGAGAAGCGGGGACGGGAGGTCCTCATCTCCTTGCGCGCCGAGCCGCTGCGGGAGGCGGCGGGATGGGTCCATGAGTATGAGCGATTCTGGAATGACCGGCTGGACCTGTTCGCACGGCAGTTCACCCCAACCACTGGTACCCGCAAGGAGAAACGGCCATGAGCACCCCGAAGAATTCCCTGGAACTCAAGTTCGAACGCACCATTCCCGCGGCCACGACGGACGTATACGACGCGTGGCTCAATCCCGCAGTGCCGGGCACGCCATGGAACATGGGCGACAAGCTGATCCTGCACCCGGCGGTTGACGACTTCTTCTATTGGCTGGTGGGGAAGACCGCGCACTACGGCCGGTTCACCGTGCTGGATCGTGGCGCTCGCATCCAGCACACGTGGGTGTCGCCGAACACCGACGGGGAGGAATCCATGGTCACGGTGACCTTCCAGAAGCGTGGTAGTGAAACCCTGATGACCCTCGTCCACTCGGGGTTGCCCGACACCCCGAAGGCGCGGGGCCACGAAGGCGGGTGGAACCACTTCCTGGACAGCTTCCCGGCGCACTTCGCCAAGGTGCCGGCCGCTGCGCGCTGACGGCCGGGCGGTTGGCAGGGTGCTCGCGCGCCCGGCTCCCCCGCTCCTGGGATGAGGCCGGCGCGCGAATCCTGGAGCTGGGGAAGGCAATGTACGGCTTCCCTTACATCGGCGTAGGGGATATCACCACAGCGATGTCAGTGAATGCGGAACCTCCGCGACAAGGCGCGAGGTTCCGCAAGCCGCGTGTTGACATGGGGACGCGCCGAGCCGTATTGTCCCCCATCCTTCCCAATGGGGATTTACGTGCATCTCCAAGACATAGTCTGGTACATTGCCCTCGCCGGCATGGGACTCGTGGCGCTGGGCTTCATTCTCGTCATCAGCCAGGCCGGCAAGACGGTGGACGCCGACACTGCGGCCAGGTCCGGTCGCCATTCCAGCCAGTTCAAGGCGTGGCTGTTCGGTATTCTAGTCCTCATATTCATCGTCGGGACGTGGGACACGCTCCGGCGGTACCCCATTCCCGACCAGGGCGGCCCGTTTGACGATCCGCAGGTCGTGGATGTCGCGGGGTATCAGTGGGTGTGGATCATCAAGCCCACCACCATCCGCACGAACCTGGCCACGGAGTTCCGGGTCACCAGCGGCGACGTGAACCATGGCTTTGCCATCTACGCGCCCGACGGACGGATTGTCGCGCAGACCCAGGCCATGCCCGGGTACACCAACAAGCTCGAGCACACCTTCACGCAGCCCGGCACCTACACCATCCAGTGCCTGGAGTTCTGTGGCATCGGGCACGCCCCCATGACGTCGACCATCCAGGTCGTCGCCAACCAGTGACCCCCGTGCGCTCCCGAGGACATTGACCATGGCCGCACTTACGATGTATCCGCAGGAGGAACGCCTGGACGGCGGCAGCCGCACGGCATTCAACCTGTACATGATCACGGCGATGAGCCTCTTCGTGATCTTCATGCTCATCGGCCTCACCATGCGCATGACGCAGGCCACCTGGCTCGGCGTCAAGCCGCCGATGTTCTACAAGCTGCTCTCCATGCACGGCTCGGGCATGGTCGGCTCGGTCGCGCTCGCCACCACCGGCGTGATGTGGTACTTCCTGCGCAAGTACGTGCCGCTGCACCTGTGGGCCTTCGTCACGAATTACGTGCTGTTCATGATCGGCGCGCTCTGCATCATCTGGGCCATCTTCGTGGACAACTACGGCGCGCTCTGGACGTTCCTGTACCCGCTGCCCGTGCACGGCATTGGCGCCTGGACCTCCCGGGCGGCCGTGCTGTTCATGGTCGGCTACCTGTTCATCGGCGTCGGCAGCCTGATCTTCTACCTGGACGCGGCCGCCGCCATCATCCGGAAACACGGAAACCTGGCTCGAGGCCTGGGCCTGCAGTGGCTGTTTGGCGGCACGATCGACGAGAACCACCCCAAGACCGTCGTCGCCAGCACGATGGTCATCATCGCCAACTCGCTGGGCATCCTGGCCGGCGCCGTGTCGCTGGTGATGAGCCTCATCAACATTGCCTACCCCTCGGTGGTGCTCAACGCCCTGCTCACCAAGAACCTGATCTACTGGTTCGGGCACATGTACATCAACGCCACCATCTATATGGGCGTGATCGCGGTGTACGAACTGCTGCCGCGCTACACCGGCAAGCCCTACAAGATCTCGCGCCCCTTCCTCTGGGCGTGGGCGGCGAGCTGCCTGTTCGTGATCATCGTGTTCCCCCACCATCTGATGATGGACTACGCCGAGCCGCAGTGGCTCACGGTCATGGGCCAGGTCGTCTCGTGGGGAGCGGGCTTCCCGGTGTTCCTCGTGACCGCTTACGGCGCGCTCAATAACATCTATCATTCAGGCATGAAGTGGACCATGCCCTCGCGGCTCCTCATCCTCTCCATGTTCGGCTGGGCGGCCGGCATCGTGCCGGCGATCCTGGACGGCACGGTGCGGAACAACCTGGTGATGCACAATACACAGTGGGTGCCGGGCCACTTCCACTTCTACCTGCTGCTGGGCGTGATGGCCATGATCCTGGCGCTCATCTATCACACCATCGGCCACCGGGCCAACGCCATCCCAAACTCCAGGTCCGACAGCACGGGCTTTCTGGTCTTCCTCGTGGGCGGCCTGATCTTCGTATTCGCGTTCCTGGATGCCGGGCGCATGAGCGTACCACGCCGCATGGCCACCCACCTGCCCGCCTGGCTTGCCACGGACCGCGTGGGATCCATCGGGGCAAGCCTGGTGGTCCTGGCCATGATCTTCTTTGCATATCGTCTGATTGCCGGGTTGCTTCGCGCGCCGGCGGCCCAGGGAGCACCCGGTGCGGGTCCTGCGGGCGCTGTCAGCTAGCCTCCTGATCCTGGCGGCCGGCGTCGCCGTCCTGGCCCACGCCACCGACGGGTTCAGTGCGTACACCACCGAGACGGCGCGACGCCTCGACGTGCAACGGCACCCGCGCGCGGTGCCGGACGTCGCGCTCCAGTCCACCGACGGCACGGAGATCCGCTTCGACTCGCTCCGCGGCCGCTGGGTACTGGTGGACTTCATCTATACCCGCTGCCTCACCTATTGCACCATCCTGGGCACCAACTTCGCGCGCCTGCAGACCAGCCTGGCCAAGCCGATCGCCGAGCAGAAGGTGGCGCTCCTCAGCATCAGCTTTGACCCCACACACGACGGCCCCGCGCAGCTCGCCGCCTACCAGCAGCGGTTTGGCGACAGCGGCACCGGGTGGATCGCCGCCCGCCCCCGCAGCACCGCGGCGCTCGACTCGCTGACCCACACCTTTGGCATCACCGCCATCCCCGACGGCTACGGGGGCTTCGTACACAACGCCGCCATTGACGTGGTCAGCCCCGATGGCCGGCTGGTGGCCGTACTGGACTGGAGCGACCCGGCCATCGCCGCACGCTTCATCACCGCCCAGCTCACCCCGTGAACCTGCCGCGGCGCTGGATCGCGCGAGCCGGCGTCCTCCTCTGGCTCGTGCTCGCCGTGCCGCCGGTCCGCCACGCCCTGCAGGCCACCATGACCCTGCAGATGCTGGCGCAGATCCCGCTCCTCGTCGTAGCGGGCTGGCTGGCGTCGCGCGCCACGCCGAGGCGCGTGAATGCCGCGCTCGCTTCCTGGAACGCCCAGGGGGTGGCCGGCCTGCTCCTGGCGTCCTTCACCGGCGCGGTCTGGATGCTGCCGCGCATGATGGACGCCTCGGTGGACGTCCCGCACGTGGCCATTGCAAAATTCATAACCCTGCCGCTGCTGGTGGGCGTGCCGCTGGGCCTGAGCTGGCCCCGCATGGGCTTCGTGGTGCGCGGCGTGTTCCTGCTGGAGGCTATCGCCACCACCTTCCGCCTGGGCTGGCTCTACCTGATCTCCAGGCAGCGGCTGTGCAGCAACTACCTGCTGGGGGACCAGCAGCGCCTGGGCCGAGCGCTCATTGTCATTGGCGTGGCCCTCAGCCTCTTCGTAATCTGGAAGCTGATGTGGGGACACGTCCGCATCCCGGACGAGTCCGACGGCGCCTGACATGCCGATCCGTCACGATCTGATCCCAAAGCTGGTCACCACGCTCCGCACGTACGATCGTGGTCAATTCGTCAGCGACCTCACCGCGGGCTTCATCGTCGGCATCGTCGCCATACCGCTCGCGATCGCGTTCGCCATCGCGAGCGGCGTGCCGCCCGGACGCGGATTGTGGACCGCGATCGTCGCGGGATTCCTGATCTCCGCGCTGGGTGGCTCCCGGGTGCAGATCGGGGGACCCACGGGCGCGTTCGTCGTCATCGTGTACGGCATCGTGCAGACATACGGCATCGATGGCCTGACCGTGGCGACGTTCATGGCCGGGATCCTGCTCGTGATCATGGGCGTGGCCAAGCTGGGACGGGTGATCACGTTCATCCCGCATCCGGTGATCACCGGGTTCACGAGCGGCATCGCGGTGATCATCTTCTCGAGCCAGGTCAAGGACCTGCTGGGATTGCAGATGGGCGCCGTGCCGGTGGAATTCCTGGCCAAATGGGGGGCGTTCATCCGGCACTCGGGCACCTTCAGCCTCTCGGCCGTCGGAACGGCGGCGGTGACGTTCGCGATCATCGTCCTCTGGCCCAGGGTCAATCGCAAGATCCCCGGCTCCTTCGTGGCCCTCATCGTCGTCTCGCTCGGGGCGCACCTGCTGCACATCCCCCTCGAGACCATCGGCTCCCGATTCGGCGGCCTCAACGCGGCCATCCCGCATCCGCAACTGCCCCACCTCTCGCTCACGCAGGTCACGGAACTGGTGGGTCCGGCGTTCACCATCGCGATGCTGGCGGCCATCGAGTCACTGCTCTCGGCCGTGGTCTCCGATGGGATGATTGGCGGGCGGCATCGCTCGAACATGGAACTCGTGGCGCAGGGCGTTGCCAACATGGTCTCGCCCCTCTTCGGGGGCATTCCGGCCACGGGGGCGATCGCGCGCACGGCGACGAACGTCAAGAACGGCGGCCGCACGCCGATTGCCGGCATCACGCACGCGGTGACGCTGCTGCTCATCACCCTGTTCTTCGGCCGGTGGGCCGCGGCCATTCCCCTGCCGGTGCTGGCCGCCATCCTGGTCATGGTCGCGTATCACATGAGCGAATGGCGCACCTTCCTGGTCGAGCTCCAATCGCCCAAGAGCGACGTGGCCGTGCTGCTCACCACGTTCCTGCTCACCGTCCTGGTGGACCTCACCGTTGCGATTCCGGTGGGCATGGTGCTCGCCGCGTTCCTCTTCATCAAGCGCATGGCGGACGTGACGCAGGTGAATGCCATCCGTCGCGAACTCGCCAGCGACCAGGATCAGGAGGAACCGGACGCGCACGACATTGCGCACCGGGACGTCCCCCCGGAGGTCGAGGTGTTCGAGATCACCGGGCCGTTCTTCTTTGGGGCCGTCGAGAGGTTCAAGGATACAATCGGACGGGTGGCCTCCCGCCCGCGGGTGCTGATCATCCGCATGCGCCACGTCACGGCGCTCGACTCCACCGGCATGCGGGCCCTGGCGGACGTCGTGCACCGCAGTCGTCGCGAAGGCACCGTGGTCCTCCTGTCGGGGGTACACATGCAGCCGCTGGTCGCACTGACGGGCTCACCCACGCTGGACACGATCGGGCGCGACAATATGTTTTCCAATATCGATGAAGCACTGGACCGGGCGCGGGAGATCATCAGCACGCCGCCAGGGCCAGTGGCGTCCTGACCCTGGGCGCCCCGCGCCTCAGGCCGCTCGCTCCCGCGAACCCAGCAGCGTATGCCCCTCGGACCGGGCCACGTACGTGGCCGCGGTGATATCGCCGGTGACATTGAGCGTGGTGCGGCACATGTCCAGCAGCCGGTCCACGCCCAGGACGATGGCGATGATCGCGGGATTCACGCCCAGCGACGCGAGCACCACCACGATAAACGGGATCGAGCCCCCCGGCACCCCGGCCGTCCCGATGCCTCCCAGGATGGCCATGTACGCCACGACCACCTGCATGCTCAGCGTCAGGTCCACCCCCGCCAACTGCGCCAGGAAGATGATGGTGACCCCCTCGTACAGCGCCGTGCCGTTCTGGTTGGCCGTAGCGCCCACGGTCAATACGAATGAATTGATGGTTTGCGGCACGCCCAGTTTCTGCTCGGTTTCCCGGAGGGCCGTGGGCAGCGTGGCGTTGG
This sequence comes from Gemmatimonadaceae bacterium, assembly GCA_035700805.1. GTDB lineage: Bacteria > Gemmatimonadota > Gemmatimonadetes > Gemmatimonadales > Gemmatimonadaceae > JAGWRI01. Next base: position 80,914 of record DASSOG010000050.1, read on the forward strand.
AGGACGACGTGGAAAATGCCGTCAGCATCACGGTGCGGATGCGCTTGAAGAATTCGATCGGCTCGAGGCCCGACAGGAAGTACACCGAGGCGGAATACACCACGAACATCTGCACGGCAAGCGCCGCCAGCACCGTCCCCATGAACCACGCCAGCGCGCCCAGCAGGTCCAGTCCGAAGCTGGAAATGGCGCTGAACAACAGGCAGGCCACGGCGTAGGGCGCGATCAGCATGATCAGGTCCACCAGCTTGGTGGAGATGTCGAACACCGACTGCAGCACGCTCACCAGGGGTTGGGTCACCGCCGGCGCCAGGAAGGTGGCGCCAATCCCGAACGCCAGCGCGAAGAACATCAGGTGCAGCAGGTTGGGCGTGGTGGTGGCCACGTCCGCAAAGGGATTGACGGGTATCAGGGTCTCAATAACACGTTCCAGCACCGACGGCTTGGGCGCCGCGGCCTCCGTCGCCTCGTCCACCTTCACTTCCTGCTCGGCGGCGCGCCCGTAACGGGCCTCCAGGCCCGCGGCCGTGGCGGCGTCAATGCGCGTGTGGGGCTTCACGGTATTCACAAAGGCGAGCCCGATGCCGACGGAGATGGCCGAGATCACCAGGGTGTAGCCAAAGGTCTTGAGGCCGATCCGGCCAAGCGCGCGGACATCCCCCACGCCCGCCACGCCGACCACGATGGCGGAGAACACCAGCGGCACCACCACCATCAGCAGCAGCCGCAGGAACAACTGGCCGATGGGCTCGGTGATGTTGTTCACGGTCCACGCCAATTGCGGATCTTCGGCGCCCAGGATGGCGCTGGCCGCGATGCCGGCCACCGCGCCAATCAACAGGCCCAGCAGGATCTTGGTGTGGAGGGGGAGCTTCCGCCGGGGGGCCGCCATGATGCCCCGAAGGCTAACCGCTTGGGCCAGCGGATGCCAGCCGCGCGCAGCCGGCCAGGCCGCTACGGGAGCGGGGCGTCCAGGTGCACGTCGAGTTGCGGGAAGGCGATTACCACACCCTCATCCTTGAACGCCCGCCAGATCGCGTGGTTCAGCCGGGACTTCGCCACCGGCGCCACCCACGGGTCGGAGATCCAGACGGACACGTCAAAGACAATGCTCGAAGCGCCGAACTCGGCGAGCAGCACGCGAGGCTCATACCTGGGGTCCCGGTGCTCGACCTTCATCCCCACGTCATGCAGGATCGTGAATACGCGGTCAATATCCGACTCGTATGCCACGCCCACCGAGGTGCGGAGGCGAAACACCGGGTCGTTCAACGTGTAATTGGTCACGATCTCCTGCGCGAGGAGGAAGTTGGGAATGATCAGGTCCTCCTCGTCCCGCGTGTGCGCCACGGCCGCGCGGAACCCGAGCTGTGTCACGCGCACCACGCGCCCATCCACCATCAGGATGTCTTCCGGCTTGATGGTCCGTTCGATGAGCAGGCTCACGCCGGCCACGAAGTTCTGCGCCACCCCCTGCATGGCAATGCCGATACCCACGGCCAGGAAGGCCCCCGCGGCGAACAGTCCCGCGAGATCCACGCCGAGCGTCTCGATGGCGACCACGATGCCCACCGTCAGGACGAGGTAGTGGACCAGACGCGCCACCGCATGGGCTGAACCGGCGGAGATGTTGGGTCGCCTGGACAGCGCCCGCTGAGTGGCGGCCCTCGCAAGGCGCGCGAACAGCGCCGCCGCCGCGAACATCACGATGAGGACGAACAGCGACGTCAGGGACACCGGCGTGCCCCGGAGCGTAAAGTGCGGCCGGTTGAGCACGCCGGTGATCTCGCCGGAAATCCCCTGGATCAGCGTGGCCTGAGTCTGCGCCGCCAGGGGGCGCGGTGCACGTTGAGGCCACCGAGGGCCCCGGACACGCCCGGTCCTGGTCCGCTACTCCTCATGGTAAATCATCACCTGGATCTTCCACGGGGAGCCCGGTCGCCGGGTAAACACATACACATAATCGCCGGCCCACCGTTCCCCCGTGGGCTTCCCCTGCTCGTCGAACACGTCGGCGGTACCGCGCTGCCCACGGACCAGGCGATGTCCTCCTTCACGCTGGAATACAACTCCGTGGTGTGCGCATTGCGCAGCTTCGGGGGATTACTGATGAAGACCGTCCGGGCGATGGCCTCCGGATATCGTCATCGGTTCACTCCTCCTGATGTGGTCCGGACGCCGGGCGTCCGGGCCTTGAGGTTCCGCGTCCAACCCACGCGAGCCACGCCATCCCGATCGCCCCGGCGACCACCGACGCCACCAGCACCGCCAGCTTGGACGCGTCTATCAAGTGACCATTTTTCGCGAATGCCAGATTGGTAATGAAGATGGACATGGTGAACCCGATCCCCCCCAGCGCCCCCGCGCCAAAGATGTGCCGCCAGCCGAGCCCCTCCGGCAGGCGACAGACGCCAACCGCCACACAGGCGAGGCAGGTCAGCACCACCCCAAGCGGCTTGCCGATGACCAGGCCCACGATGATGCCGAGTCCGCCGGCGCTGCCCAGGTCCGCCAGCCAGTGGCCGCCCAGGACAATAGCCGTGTTGGCCAGCGCGAAGATCGGCAGGATCGCTATCGCCACGGGCCCGTTCAGGACATGCTCCAGCCGATGCGAGGGGGAGGTGGCGTCCTCGGCCACGCGCGAGAAGGGAATCGCAAAGGCCAGCAGCACGCCGGCCATGGTGGCGTGGATACCGGACCGGAACATGAAGACCCACATGATCACGCCACCCAACAGGTAGGGAGTCAGCGCCATCACGTGCCAGACCCGATTGAGCGCCAGCAGCAGGCCGAAGACCACGAGCGCGCCCACGAGATAGCCCAGAGATAGCTGCGTCGTGTAAAAGACCGCGATGATCAGGATCGCGATCAGGTCATCAAGAACCGCAAATGCCACTACGAACACCTTGAGGGACGACGGCACCGCCGGGCCCAGCAGCGCCAGCGCGCCCATCGCGAAGGCGATGTCCGTCGCCATCGGGATGCCGAAGCCGCCCTCCGTCGGCTGGCCGACGTTGAACGCGTGGTAGATCAGCGCCGGCACCAGCGCCCCGCCAATGGCCGCCATCATCGGCAGCAGGGCGCTGCGCAGGTCGGAGAGTTCGCCGCTGTACAGCTCGCGCTCCAGCTCCAGCCCAATGAACAGGAAGAACACGGCCATCAGCGCGTCGTTGATCCAGAGCTCCAGGCTGAGTCCGCCCACCGCCGTATGCCAGAAGGCCACGTATGCCGGACCAACCGGGGAATTGGCAAGCGCCAGCGAGACGGCGGTGCAAACCAGCAGCAGGATCCCGCCGGCCTTCTCGGAATCGAAGAACGCCTTGAAGGTCCGGGACAGCGCGGGCTCCAGCAGGGCCACGGAAATCCGTCAGAGGGGAGAGGAGGCAGGCCGAGACAGGCTCACCGATGGAGCCTGTGCGGGCAACACGGCTCGTCAGGATCCAGCGGCACCCCCAACATATGGCATCCTCCGCCGCTCCGCCGCCCTCGCGTGGGCTTCCAGCCCCTCCAGGCGCGCAAGGGCCGCCACGTCCTGCACGACGTTCGTGGCGTCATCCAGGCGCAGCCAGGTGCGCACGCGCTGGAATGTCAGGACCGAGAGCCCGCCGGAGAACCGCGCCCCACGGCCGGTGGGCAGCACGTGGTTCCCACCCACGCCGTAATCCCCGAATACCTCAGCGGACCGCTCGCCCAGGAATAGGGCGCCGGCGTTCCGGATGCGTGCGGCCAGGCTTTCAGGATCGCGTATGGAGAGCTGCAGGTGTTCCGGCGCAAGGATGTTGCACACCTCCGCCACCTGGCGGAGGTCGGCACAGCACACCGCCATGCCGTTGCGCAGCGCGGCGATGGCCACGTCCCGCGTGGGCAACGGTTCGAGCTGCCGCCGGAGTTCCCGCTCCGTCGCGTCAATCACGCGCGCGTCGGTCACCACCAGCGCGGTGAAGGCATCGGCGTCGTGTTCCGCCTGGGCCAGCAGGTCGGCGGCCACCGTGCCGGCGTCCGCGTCGGCGTCCGCGACCACCACCAGCTCCGAAGGGCCGGCGAGCATGTCAATGGCCACGTCACCTGCCACGCACTTCTTGGCCGCGGTCACCCATCGGTTGCCCGGTCCCACCACGATATCGCAGGCGCCGACCCCCACGCCATACGCCAGCGCGGCAATCGCTTGCGCGCCTCCCACGCCCAGCACGACATCGGCGTCGGCAATGGCGGCCGCGGCGAGCATCAGCGGCCCGGGGTTGGGCGACGCCACCACGACTTCACGCACACCCGCCGCGCGCGCCGTCACGGCGGTCATGAGCAATGATGAGGGAAGTGGAAAGCGCCCGGCGGGCGCGTAGCAGCCCGCGCGCTCCATGGCCACCACGTCGTGCCCCACGGCGCCGCCCGGCACGGATACCTTCAGGCTGGTGAGCGCGGAGCGCTGCGCGGTGGCGAACGTCCGGATCCGCTGGGCGGCCCGTTCCAGCACGGCGCGCGCCTGGCCATCGATGGCGGCCAGGGCCGCCTCAAGCGCGGGTCGTTCAAAGCGCCAGGGACGCCCGGGTGACCACCCGTCAAACCGGGCCGCACAGCGCAGCAGCGCGTCGGTGCCGTTGGCGCGCACGTCGGTCACGATCTCGCCGGCCGCCGCCAGGGTCGTCGCATCGAGGCCAGCGGCCAGGCGCGGCGGAACCGCGGCGGCGTCCACGCGCCGGAGCAACGGGGCGGTCATGGTGCGCCCCCCGGCGCGCCGGCACTCGCCGGCTTGCGATCTCCCCTGCGCCGGCTCACCCGCAGCGCCCGCCGCGCCAGCTCCCGATTCACATCGGCCAGGGTGACCCCGGCCGCGGCCATCCGCACCGCGGTGAAGTAGAGCACGTCGGCGGCTTCGCATGTAACTTCACGTATGGAGTTCGCCGCGCCGAGTTCCGCGGCCTCCTCCAGCAGCTTATCGCGCAGGAGCGCCGGATCGGCCAGCAGCCGCGCGGTGTACGAGCCCGCTGTCGGGGTCGTGGCGCGACGTCGCAATGTCCGCTCCAGCGCAGTGAGGGCCGGCGCGCCGCCCCAGCAGGTGGGCGTACCGGTGTGACAGAAGCCGGCGCCGGCCTGGCGCACGGTGAACCGCGCCGCATCGCGATCGCAGTCGAGGTCCACGCGCAGGAGTTCCTGCGTGGCGCCCGAGGTCTGGCCCTTGATCCAGCGGCCGCGCGTGCGCGACTGATAGATGCCGCGCCGCTCGTCCACGGCCTGGCGGATGCTCTCGCGGCTGGACCACGCCAGCCCCAGCGCAATTCCCAATTCATCGGTCACGACTGTCGCTATCAATCCGTCGGCGCGGTCACCCGTGAGCGGCGCGGCCACTGCCGCGCCGAGCGACATCGCGCCGGTGTAAAGGGCCATTCCCACCTGCGCGTCCGCACCCATCTGGTCGAGGGCGGCGACCTCTGCCGGCGTCGTCACACCTCCCGCGATGGTCACCCGCGTATCTCCCGCGGCCTGCACCACCTTCTGCGCGCGCTCCAGGTCGGCGCCAACCATCCGCCCCTCGCGCTCCACCAGCGTGACCAGGAACCCACCGGCCAGTCCCTGCAGCTCCGCCAGCCGAGCCTCGAGCGAGCATCCCGTGCGCTCACGCCACCCGTCCACCACCACCTCTCCGTCCACCGAGTCCAGCGCGACAATCACGCGCTCGCGTGGCAGCTCGCGCAGCAATCCGGGTTGCGCGGCGGTGCCGATGACAATGTGCGCAGCGCCGGCGTCCAGCCACCAGCGCGCGGTGGCCAGGTCGCGGATGCCGCCGCCCACTCGGCACGGGCCGGCGGCGCAGAGCGCGGCAATCTGCTCTCGATTGGAGCCCTCGCCGCGCGCGGCGTCCAAGTCAACGACGGCCACCTCGCCCGCCACCGTGAACCGGGTGAACCAGGGCGCGGGGTCGCCCGCGTCCAGCGCCTGCTCGCGCCCGCCCACGAGCTGCACCGCGCGCCCGCGCACGAGGTCAATGGATGGGACGATCATGGCCGCACCTCAAGGCCCGCCTCGGCCATCCGTTGCTTTATGTCCTGCACGGAGCACACTCCATCATGAAAGATTGATGCCGCCAGCGCCCCGTCGGCGCCGGCACGCAGCGCGGCCACCAGGTCGTCCGCGCCGCGCGCGCCACCTGAGGCCACCACGGGCACACGGACGGCCCGCGCCACGGCCGCTGTCAGCGCCAGATCATAGCCGGCCAGCGTGCCGTCCCGATCCACGCTCGTGAGCAGGATCTCCCCCGCCCCGAGCCGAGCTCCCTCCACCGCCCAGTCCACCGCGCCGCGGTCCGTCCATTCCGTGCCGGCCCGGATGACTACACTCCACCCCTCGCCGTCCGGTCGCGCCGATGCGTCCACCGAGAGGGTGATGCACTGCTGGCCGAATCGCGTCGCGAGCTCGGTAAGCAAGTCAGGAGTCTGCATCGCGGCCGTATTCACCGCGACCTTGTCCGCACCGGCGCCCAGCAGCGCCGCCGCGTCCTCCACGGTGCGCACACCACCGCCGACGGTCAGTGGAATGCCCAGCACTTCGCGCACGGCGCGCACGGTGGCCAGCGCATGCGCGCGCCGGTCCGTGGTCGCGGTCACGTCCAGCAGGACGATCTCGTCGGCGCCGTCCTCCTCGTAGCGCCGTGCCCGTTCCGCCGGCGCCCCCGCGTCGCGCAGCGCCTGAAAGCTCACGCCCTTGACCACACGTCCGTCCCGCGTGTCCAGGCACGGAATCACTCGGCGCGTCAGCATGCGTCCATCCACCGGCGCAGGAGCGCCGCCCCCCACGCTCCGGACAGCTCCGGGTGAAACTGACACGCGAGCTGCGGCCCGCGCTCCAGCGCGGCCACAAACCGGACACCGTGCGTAGCCCATGCCGCCACCCAGCCATCCGCGGCGCCCCCCAGGTGATACGCGTTGGCAAAGTACGCGTAACCGGGCTGGACCAACGCCGAGCCCGGCACGGGCTCCACCAGGTTCCACCCAAGCTGCGGCACCGGCACCGTATCCGGGAACCGGCATACCCTGGCGCGCAACACGCCCAGCCCGGCCACGCCAGGCGATTCCTCGCTGTCCGTGGCCAGCACCTGCAATCCCAGGCAGACGGCCAGCAATGGCCGCCCGCTCTCCACGCGCTCGCGGGTGGCGTCCACCAGACCGCCGCCGGCCAGCCGCTGCATGACGTTCCCAAAGGCGCCGACGCCGGGAAGAACCACCCGGTCGGCACGCCGCACGACATCCGGATCGCGCGTGGAGGCTACCGCGACCCCCAGCCTCCGGACGGCGCCCAACACCGAGGCCAGGTTTGCACTTCCAGTATCAATAACAGCCAGCGTTTCATTTGGCATCACAGAACTCCCTTGGTGCTGGGCACCCCGCCTGCGCTCGCGCGGGCCACCGCACCGCGCAATGCCAAGGCCACCGCCTTGGCCGCGGCCTCGGCGCGGTGGTGATCGTTGGCCCCCTCCAGCACATCCACGTGCAGCGCCATGCGGGCCGCCACGGCGATGCTCTGGAACAGGTGCGGCACGTTCTCGCACGACAGCGCGCCCAGGCGTTCACGCGTGAGCCCCAGCGCAATGCGCGCAAACGGGCGGCCGGAACAGTCCACCACGGCGCGCGCCAGCGCTTCATCCAGCGGCGCGTAGGCATAGCCAAACCGCGCGATCCCGGCCCGATCGCCGAGCGCGCGGTCCAGCGCCGAACCGAGCGCTATGCCGCAGTCCTCCACGGTGTGGTGATCGTCCACCTCGAGATCGCCACGGCACGAGAGCGTGAGGTCGAACCCGGCGTGCAGCGTCAGCGCCGTCAGCAGGTGGTCCAGAAAGCCAACCCCGGTGGCGATAGTAGCCCGGCCGGTGCCATCCAGCGTCAGTTCCAGGGTCAACTCGGTTTCCCGCGTGGTCCTGGCAAAGGACGCCCCGCGGGCTGTCAGCGAAGACATGATGTAAGTCCTGTAGGAGAATTGAATACCCGCGCCGCACCGGCGGCAAAGAGCGCGGTCCGCAACTGGTCCGCGTTTTCGGGTTCCTGCCAATTCGTAGCTGCAGGCCCGAGCACAACTCCCAGCGGCAGGACGCCCGCGCCGCGCGCACTGCGGATGTCGTCCGGCGTGTCGCCCAGCATCCATGCGCGGGTCACGCCCAGTAGCTGCAGCGCCCGCGCCACCGGAAAGGGATCGGGCTTGAGTGGCCCGTCCTCCCGCGCGACGACCCCGCGAAAACAGTCGGCGATCCCGACACGCGCCAGGAACCATTCGGCATCGGCGCGCGGCCGGCCGGTCACGATGGCCAGCGGATACTCCCGCGCCAGCCCCAACAGCCACGCGCGTTCCACGGTCAGGCACTCGGCCTCGCGCAGTCCAGGTTCGGCCGATGTTCCCTGATACCATTGCTCGAATACCTCGCGCACCTCGGTGTACGTGGCGCGGCTGCCACCGGCCGCCGCGAGTTCGTGCGTGAGGGCCCAGTCGTCGTTCGCCTGGCCGCGCGCTTTCCGCGCCGAGATCGCCTCCGGCGGCACGAACACACCGAAAGTCGCCGCCGTCCGGCGAATGGCCTCGCGGTAGGATCCCGACACATCCGCCAGCACGCCGTCCAGGTCGAACAGGATCGTCTCAGGCGAGAGCGCGATGGACAGTGCGCGGCCTAGCCGCTCCATCGCCTGCTCCGAGTCCGGCACGGTGATCCGCACGCGGTCCACCCCGCCACCTGCCCTGTCCGGTGCACCCAGGAACCGCACCGCAATGCCGAAGCCGGCCAGCGCGTCGCGAATCCACCCGGCGCGCGGGCCCGACACCGAGACAAAATTTCCCTGGCTTGGCGTCGGCGCCTGGCCCAGGCTGGCCAGCAGTGACTCCAGCTTGTCGCGGTTCGCACGGACGCGCGCGATGGTCGCGTCCCGCCCGGCGGGATCGGCGTCCAGCGCCGCCTCCGCGACGGCCAGCGACAGCGACGAAACAGGGTACGGCCCGCCCGCCCGGCGCATCCCATCCACCAGCGCCTCCGCGCCCGCGGCGTATCCCACCCGGATGCCCGGCAGCCCCCACGCCTTGGACAGCGTGCGGACCACCACTGCACGCGGGAGCGTCAGCGCTTGCGAGGTCGGGTCGGTGGCGGCGAATTCCACGTACGCCAGGTCCAGCAGGAGCATCGCGTCCGGCACGGCGTCGTGGACGCGCCGGATCTCCGCGAAGCTGGCCACGGCGCCCGTCGGGTTGTTGGGCGAGACGATCGCGATCAGCGCGGTGCGCGCGTCGGCCCGGGCAATGACTTCTTCCACCGGAAACGGCCCGTCCGGCCACGCCACCGGTCGCACCGTTCCCCCCGCGAGCGCTACATAGCGCGGGAGCATCTCAAAAGTGGGATCGGTCAGGACCGCATTGCGCCCGGTGGACAGCACGCTTCGACAGGCCCGTTCGAGCGCCTCGTCGGCGCCGGCGGTCACCAGTACGCGCGCCGGCGCGATGCCAAGCCGAGTGCTGATGCGCCGCACAAGCTCGCGCGGATCAGGGTAGCGTGATAGCCGCGCGCAGCCCGCCGCCAGCGTGGTGGCTATTGAAGCATCCGCCCACCCGGCCGATGTCCCGCCGGCCAGGTCCAGGTCGCAGGGCGCCGGGTGCGGGCGCGGCGCGTACGCCGTCAGCGCCTGGAGCACCGGGGATTCCGTGACGCCGCTCATGGGACGAGCTGGCTGAGGGCCGTGACCACGATGTCGCTGGCGCCCAGCGCCTTGATGCGCGGCACCACCGCCGGGAGCGCGCTCCGGGGCACCGCGGCCTTCACCGCGAATCCCGAGGAGGCGTGCAGCGTGGAGATGGTCGGCTCGCGCATGCACGGGATGGCGGCGCAGACGGCCTCGAGCGCCTCGGCGCTCACGTTCAGCTCCACCATCACCCGCTGCCGAGCGTCGAGCACGGAGCGCACCAGAAGGACGAACCCGTCAATCGCCGCGCGCCTGCGCGCATCGGCCATCGCCTGCCGGCTGGCGTACAGGCGCGTGGACGAGTGCATGAGCGTGTCCACAACCGTCAGGCCATTCGCCGAGAGCGTGGCGCCGGTCGCCGAATTGTCCACGATCAGGTCAGCGTCTTCGGGAGGCAGCACCTCCGTGGCCCCGTACGAGCGCACGAAGCGCGCGTCCAGTTGCCGGCGCGCGATCCACGCCATCGCCAGCCGTTCGTACTCCGAGGCCACCACCAGTCGGCGCCGGGGCAGCTCACCGTCGTCGAGCAGCGCCGTCGGGGCGGCCGCGACGAGCTGCACCGGATCCAGCGCGGTGTCGAGCAGTTCCACGACATCGGCACCCAGCTCGGCCACCCAGTCGGCGCCGGCAAAGCCCACGTCGCGGGAACCCGCGGCCAGCATCTCGACGATGCTCTGCGGCTTCAGCAGCTTGGCGTTGAACCGCCCGGCGCCCACCACCGGGCGGTACGCGCGTCCGCCCAGCCGCACGGGCAGCCCCGCGTCGGCCATCAGCGTACATACTTCTTCCTGCATGCGGCCCTTGGGCAGGGCCAGGCGCAGGCATTCGGCGTCCAGATCTGGTGTCACATAGTCCTCCGGGCCCAAAGGCCGGCGGAGGCGCATGCTGAACGCCAAAACGCCGACCCGAGGGCCGGCGTTGAGATTCAGTGTACTGGGATTGACTCCTACCAGTGGCTACACGTGATCACGCCCGCCCCGCGAGGGGATGGTGATGATGCACGTGATGGCGGCTGGCGTATGTCATGGTGATCGAACGTAGCGAGTCAGGGATGGGCGGTCAAGTGGTGCGGAGCGCGCAGTGCCATGAGCTTCGCCCCCCATCGCTACCACT
>DASSOG010000051.1:0-19726 GCA_035700805.1 Gemmatimonadaceae bacterium
CCGTTGAAACCCTCCCCCTTCGGCTGGCGTCTAACCCAGCGTGATCCGCCAGGATCGCCGTTGGCCCTCCGTCGCCCGAGCTCCGCCATGCCCAATCCATTCCGCTCGTTCCGCCCGGCGCTGCGCGCCCTCGCCCGCAGCCGCTCGTTCACCGTCACGGCCGTCCTCACGCTGGCGCTGGGTGTCGGCGCGGCGACCGCCATCTTCACGCTGCTCGAGCGAGTCGTGCTCGATCCGCTGCCCTATCCGCAGCCCGAGCGACTGGTCCGCCTCAAGAACCCGGTGCCGGGGGTGGGCGCGAACACCGCGTGGGAGCTGTCCACGGCGCAGTACTTCTACTTTGCGGACAGCTCACACACGCTCGACAAGGTGGCGCTGTTCAACCAGGGGCTGGGCATCCTGGACGGCGACCAGGGCCGCCCGGCCCAGCGCGTGCAACTGGCGGTGGTCACCGCGTCGATCTTCCCGCTCATTGGCGCGCGCGCGGCGGTGGGACGCGTGATTGCTCACGACGACGACGTGCCGGGTGCGCCAGCCGTCGCCATGCTCTCCAACGGATTCTGGCGGCGTCAGTTCGGCGCCGATCCCGGCGTGGTGGGGCGGACCATCCCGCTGAATGGCCAGCCCGTCCAGGTGGTCGGCGTGATGGCGCCCGGCATCGCGCTGCCCGGCGAGCCCGGCCAGGCGGTGCGCCTCAGCACGGACATCTGGGTACCCGCCGACTACAATCCAGCCGGGCCATTCTACAATAATCATACCCACCCCGCCATCGCCCAACTGGCGCCGGGCGTGACGGCCGCCCAGGCCCAGGCCGAACTCGCCAGGATGACCCGCGTGCTCCCCGAGCTATATCCAAACGCATACAGCCAGGCCTTCTTCACGCAGTACAAGTTCCACACCACGGTCCAGCCGCTCAAGACCTACGTGGTGGGACACACCGCCGGCTACCTGTGGATCCTGTTCGCCGCGGTCGGACTGGTGCTGGCCATTGCGTGCGTCAATGTCGTGAACCTGCTGCTCGTCCGCCTGGAAGCGCGACGCCGGGAGTTCGCGGTGCGCTCCGCGCTCGGCGCGGGATGGCGGCACCTGGCCGCGGACGCCTTCCGCGAGGGGGCCGTGGTGGCCCTCGTGGCCGCCGTCCTGGGGGTGGGCATCGCCTGGGTCGGCATCCGCTGGCTCGTGACGCTGGCCCCCGCCGGTGTGCCGCGCCTGGAGGACGTGCGCATGGACGCGGGTGTGCTGGTCTTTGCGGCGGGGCTGGGCCTCGCCGTCGCCGCGCTGCTGGCGCTGGTCCCCGCATGGCACGCGCGGGCCGAGCGCACCATGAACCTGCTGGGCGATGGCGGGCGGACCAGCACTACCGGCGTGGCGCGCCGTCGCCTGCGCAGTGGGCTGGTGGTGGCGCAGGTGGCGCTGGCGCTGGTGCTCGTGGTGAGCGCCGGGCTGCTGCTCCGCAGCTTCGCGCGGCTGCGCGCGGTGGACCCCGGCGTGGATCCCAGGGGCGTGCTCACCGTCGGCGTGTACCTGCCGAATAACCGATACGACAGCGCCACGCGCCAATGGCAATTCTACTCCCAGCTCCTGACGGCGGTGCGCGCGCTGCCCGGCGTCACTTCGGCCGGGCTCTCGGAGGAAGTGCCGTTTCAGGGCGGATATGGGTGCACGGTGCAGGGCTTTGAAGACCAGGCCGTCGTGGCGCGGGTGAAGGACGCCGGGCAAACCACGTGCGCCGGGCAGGAGCCCACCTCCCCGGGCTACTTCGAGGCCATGGGCATTCCCGTATTGAAGGGGCGCGACTTCACCCCGGCGGACAATGACCAGCCGGACCGCGGCGCGGTCGTAGTGAGCAAGGCCTTTGCCGACTTCTTCTGGCCCGGCCAGGACCCGATTGGCAAGGGCGTCGCGCCCAACGGCACGGGCAAGCCGTTCTACCATGTGGTTGGCGTCGTTGGCGATGTCCACTCCCAGACCGTGAACGATCCGCCCGCGCGCGCCATCTACTACCCCGTGGCGCCCAACAATCCCAAGTGGGCCTGGGCGGGCGGCCTGACACTGGTGGTGCGCGCGGCTACCGGCAACCCGTCGGCCCTGCTGCCCCAGCTTCGCCGCGTGGTGTCGTCCATTGACCCGTCGGTGCCATTGGCCGACGCGCAGGATATGAGTACTATAGTATTTCGTTCCATGAGCCAGCTCTCGTTCACCATGACCCTGCTCGGCATCGCGGGCGTCACGGCCCTGCTCCTGGCCGCCATTGGCCTCTACGGCGTCATCTCATATATCGTGGCGCGACGCACCAACGAGATCGGCGTCCGCCTCGCGCTGGGCGCCCAGCCATCGCAGGTCCGCGGCACCGTGGTCCGCGAAGCGCTCACACTGGCGCTCCTGGGGCTTGGCATCGGCGTTCCCGTGGCCCTGGTCTCGGCGCGCGTCCTGGGCAGCCTGCTCTACGGCGTGGCCTCGTGGGATCCCGCCGCCTACCTGGCGTCCGCCATCGTGATGCTGGCCATCGCCCTGCTGGCCGCCTACTTCCCGGCGCGCCGAGCCGCCGGCGTTGACCCCGCCATCGCCCTGCGCGCGGAGTAACACGATCCTCCGCGAAAGTTGCAGTTGCAGTTGTAGTTGTAGTTGCAGTATCCGCGTCATCCGCGCAATCCGGCTGTTATCGCAGTGCCAACAGACCGTCATGCAACCGCACCATGGCCTCGGTATCCACCGCGCAGTAGTGCAGCAGGTCGTCGCGCATGGCCGCCCACTGGGCGTCATCCACCCGCCCCAGCGCGCGCAACCCGACCACGCCGGCCGCGTCACCGCCGTTGCCAATGACAAGTCCGTGATACGTGAGCAGCGATGCCGGCACCAGCACCGGCAGCACCTTCTTGATGGACAGGCTGCCATGGAACGCCGGGTGCGCCACTGATGCGGTCACGATGGGCAGCAGGTCCACGAGCCGGCTGATCACCCCCTCCAGCTCATCGGCCAGGTGCGGCAGGTGCCCGGCCAGCCATTTCAACCGAGCCTGCTCAAAGTGCGAATAGACCACGATGGACGCCGCGCCGTCGAGCGAGTCGACCAGGCACCGCGCAAAGTGATCCAGGTCCGGCGCGGCCGGATCGAGCAGGAGCTCGTAATGCTCCAGTTGCCCACTGGCAACCCGTCGATGTACGGAAAACTGGATAGGAATGGTGTCGTACGGCGCCACCCCCGGAAACGGCGGGAACGCCAGGCTGAGCGTCTCGAAATCCAGGTACGCCGCGGGTTCCGCCACCCGGTCCAGCCGGGCCAGCCCGTCCGGGACGGTCACGAGATCCCCTTCGAGCACCGCCCGCCGGTGCAGTGCCTGCGTGGCGGAAAGTGGCTCCTCGCTCCCCAACTCCGTGATCCGCGTGATGCCGTCGGCCAGCCACTGGTTGACGCGCTTCTCCGTGATCCGCGGGAGCTCGAACACCGGATCCGGCGGCCCCTGCTGAAAACACGCGACCCGAAGGAACTCACACTTCCGGCATGCCGACTTGAGCACCGGACCTGGTTCCGCCACCACAAACACGGCCCGCCATACTGCTTCCAGTAATCCCGCAAACTCGGCGCCGCGCGCCAGCGCCTCGGCGGTCACGTCCTGCAGCACCAGCGCGGGCGCATCATTGTCCACGCGCCAGTCCGGATTCACGAGCGCCAGCTCAACCTGCGCCACCGACAGCCCCGCGCCGAGCGCCACCGCGATCGTGTATCCCACGTCGTCGATGTACTCCGGCTTGATCTTCTCCCTGGCCTTGGCCGACTTCACCTCCACCAGCCGCCACGCCGTGCCCAGGCGCTGGAGCATGTCGGGGCGTGCCATGGCGTGGGACGTGGCCACGGGCACTTCAAACAGCACCTCGTGGCGCGTGTCGGCGAGCGCCGTACGCCCCTGCTCGACCCACGCCGGCGTCGCGGCGCCACGCAGGTCGAGCCCGGGCCCCAGCAGCGTGCGCGCCAGGTCGCCCACGGCGTTGCCCTGCGCAAACCGGAACTGCTCCTCGAATCCGAGTGGCGCCGCCGATCCTTCGGGGCTGCGTAACAGCCACCCGCGGCGATCGCAGTCGAGCGCCTGCAGGAACAGCCGCTTGGTCAGGAGTGGCATGCCCCAAGGTAGCGCGGAAGTTGGAGGCCGCACCACTCCCATCCCGGTCTCCAGCACGCCGCTCCTTGCGCAAACCGCTCACGGCCACATTCTTGTGTGGTCATGCCGCCCCGCCACACGCCACAGCCCCGCCCTCCGGTCGCTCGCCAGCCACCACGTGGCCGACGGGGGCTGTCGCTCGTCGCCAAGCTGCCCATCGCCATCGGCATACTGATCACGGTGATCCTCGTCATCGACACGACGGCCAAGTACCACACACACCTGAATGCGGAAATCAACCTGGCCGGCAGCCGACTGGACGAAGTGGCGGGGCAATTGGTGGAAGGGTATGACCGCAGCCTGAGCATGCACCGTCAGGTGGTTGACGCGACTGCCGCCAACCCCGCCGTGCGTGCCGTCTTGCTGGCCGCGTCTCTTTCCACTCCGCACCCGCGGCTCGACAGCGCGGCCCGGCAGGCGCTGCGCCAGGCCGCCACGGAGCCGCGCACGCTGTCCGTCGAGCTCTGGAGCCCGGCCGGGACGGTGCTCCTCGCCAGCGGCAACGCGACCGCGATCCACAACGCCGCGGGCGATCGCGCTCTGCGGAATCGGGCCGCGCAGGCCGACGGCGCCATCGTGGGACCGTTTCGAGCCGCCAGTGGCGCCCCGGTGTACCCCGTGATCACGCGCGTGATGAGTGCCCAGCGGGTGGCCGGCTACGTGGTGCTCTGGCGCGGCACGGACCAGGGGCCGGCAGCTCGCCAGCAGACCACGGGCCTGATCGGCAAGGGCGGCCGCATCTATATTGGCAACACCGCCGACAGCGTCTGGACGGACTTCGTCAGGTCCGTGCCCCGCCCCATGTCAGCCACGAGCGGACCGGGAGCACCTCCCCTCGACGCGGTGCGCATTCCGACCGCGTTGGGAGACGCGCTGGCCATCATGCGCCGCGTGCCGGCCACGCCCTGGAGCGTGGTGGTGGAATTCCCCATGACCGCGGTGACCGCCCCGGTGCACGACGCGCTGGGAGATTCCCTCCTGATCGATGCCCTCGTGCTGGTCCTTGGCATTGGCGGCGCCTGGCTCGTGAGCGCGCAACTGGTGGCACGCCTCGCGCGGCTCACCGCCGCCGCGGAATCCTTCGCCGTCCCGGGTGTACTGCCAACCCCGGTGGACGCCGCCGCCGGGGACGAGATCGCCCGCCTGGGCGCCGCCATGGACGGCATGGCCAGCCGCGTAGCCGAGGCGCTGGAAGCGCGCGAATCATCTGAAGCCCAGTATCGCGGACTGTTCGAGTCGGTGCCGCTGCCACTGTATGTGGCGGACCTGGCCACGCAACGTTTCAGCGCGGTGAACGCCGCCATGGTGGAACATTACGGTTACTCGCGCGAGGAGTTCGCACAGCTCACCGTCCGCGACATCCGCCCCCGCGAGGAAACGGGCCGGCTGAACCAGACGCTGGACCACCTGGCAGACCGCCCGCAGCACTACGGCCAATGGACCCATCGCACCAAGTCCGGCGCGTTGATCGAGGTGGAGATCGTGGCGCACCGGTGCCTGTTTGAGGGCCGCCCGTCCATCCTGGCCCTCATCAACGACGTGACGGCCCGCAACCGCGCCATCGCCGCGCTCTCCCGCTCGGAAGGGCGGAATCGCGCGCTGATTCGTGAAGCCCCTTACGGAATCGCTACTTCCTCCCTCGACGGCGAAGTCATCGACGTCAATCCGGCCCTCACCCGCATGCTCGGCCACGAATCCGCCGCGACCCTGGTGGGGACCTCAGCGCGCGACCTCTACGTGGACCCGTCGGTACGCGCGACCATGGTGGACGAACTGCGCCGCACCGGCCAGGCCCACCACGACGCCATGGAGCTCAAGCGCCGCGACGGCCGCACGATCACCGTGCGCTACAAGGCACGGCTCGTTGGGGCGAACGCGGGATCCGACGGATACATCGAGGCCTTCCTGGAGGATGTGACGGAACGCCAGCGCCTTGAGGAACAGTTTCACCAGGCGCAGCGGATGGAGGCCATCGGCCAGTTGGCCGGTGGTATTGCCCACGACTTCAACAACCTGCTCACGGTCATCCTCAACACCGTGGAACTCATGCTCGACGATGGGTCGGAGCAGGCGGCGCACGCCGACGAGCTCCGCGACGTGTACCGCAGCGCCCGGCGCGGGGCGGACCTCACGCGACAGCTCCTCGCGTTCAGCCGTCGTCAGGTGCTCACCATCCGGCCGTTGGGGGTGAACCACCTGGTCTCCGACCTGGAAGGCCTGCTCCATCGGCTGCTGGGAGACGACGTCCACCTCTCGATTGCGCTCACCCCGGACCACGACGTGGTGCGCGCCGACCCCACGCAGCTCGAGCAGGTGCTCTTCAACCTGGCCGCCAACGCGCGCGACGCCATGCCGCATGGGGGCGAGCTGCTCATCGAGGTGTCCACCCGCACCGTCGACGTGGATGACGAGCATTCGCATGTGCTTATGGCGCCTGGCCAGTACGTCCAGATTGCCGTCAGCGACACGGGCGAGGGCATGTCGCCGGAAGTGCGCGAGCGCGCCTTCGAGCCATTCTTCACCACAAAGGGGCGAGAGAAGGGGACGGGCCTGGGCCTCGCCACCGTGTATGGCATCGTCAAGCAGCTCGATGGCTACGTGTGGGTGTACAGCGAGGTCGGCCGGGGGACCACCTTCAGGATCTGCCTCCCCCGGATGGAAGCAACGCCCGCGCCGCGCGCCGTGGAGTCAGGCCGGCACGTGCAGACGGACGGCACGGAGACCGTCCTGATCGCCGAGGACGAGGACGCCATCCGGAGCCTGCTGGAGCGCGTCCTGACCAGCCACGGGTACGCCGTGCTCGCGGAAGCAAGCGGCGAGGCGGCGCTGGAACGGGCCCGCAACCACGACGGCCCCATCCAGTTGCTGGTCACCGACGTCGTGATGGCCGGCATCTCGGGGCCCGAGCTGGCCACGCAACTGGCCACGCTCCACCCGGAAACCGTGCCGCTGTTCCTGTCCGGATATACCGATGAGGCAGTGTTGCGCTTTGGCGTGGCGGCCGGCAAGGTCGCGTTCCTGCAGAAGCCCTTCACGCACCAGGACTTCCTGACCCGTGTGCGCGACCTCCTGGACGCGCAGGCGGCCACGACGTGAACGGATGCCGGGCAAGATACGCGTTATAGTATCGCGGATCGCCTGACACCTCACGCCCCACCCACTCCGGCGGCTCCACCACCGCGTCGGCTGACGGCAGCTCCACCTCGGCCAGCACGAGCCCCGCGTTGGCCGCCTCGAAGACGTCCACCTCCCACGTGCGTGGACCAACGGGCACCCGGTAGCGCACCTTCTCAATCACGGACTGTCCGACCAGGAGCCGGAGCATGGCCTCCGCATCCTCCACCGGGATCGGATACTCGAATTCAAGGCGCGTGATGCCCTCGGTTGGGCCCTTCACGCCGAGCACGCCGTGCTCGCCGGCCACGCGCACCCGCACGGTGCACTCGGGGCTGCTGGAGAGGTAGCCCTGCCGGTACCGCACGCCGATGCTGGCGCCAGGATCCCAGCGCGCCACGTCCACCAGGAACTTCCGCTCAATCTCGACGGCCACGGCCTGCTCGGCGCGAGTCCCGGGCGCCCGGCGTGCTCACGGCCGCCGGTCGTCCACGCGATAGCGTTTCAACTTGTCGTATAGTGTGCGCAGGCCGATCCCGAGTTTCTCGGCGGCCTCACGGCGGTTGCCGCCGGTGGCCGCCAACGCGGCCTCGATGGTATCACGCTCCACCTCGGACAGCGGGCGCGCCCCGGAGATGGAGTTGGCCGGCCGCCCGTCCCCCGGCGCCTCTTCCATCCCCGCGGAGGGCTCAAAATCGCGGGCGTGAATCCGCGGGCCGGTGGCCATGATGGCGGCGCGCTCCAGCGCGTTGGCCAGTTCGCGCACGTTGCCGGGCCACCCCGCCCGCTGCACGAACTCGATGGCGTCCTCGCCCAGTTCCAGCCGGGCCTGCCCCAGTTGCGGCGCAATCCGGCGCAGCAGTACCTCGGCCAGCGGCACGATGTCGCGCGGGCGTTCGCGCAACGGGGGAAGCGAAATCGGGAAGACCGCCAGGCGGTGGTACAGGTCCTCGCGCAACGCGCCACTCGCCCGCAGGTCGGCCGGATCGCGATTGGTCGCGGCAATCCACCGCACGTCAACCGAGATGGTGCGGCTGCCGCCCACGCGCTCGAATTGCCGCTCCTGGATCACGCGCAGCAGCTTGGCCTGCACCTCCGGCTTCATCTCGCCGATTTCATCCAGGAAGAACGTCCCGCCGTCAGCCAGCTCGATGCGCCCGCGACGCGCCGCGTTGGCCCCGGTGAAGGCGCCCTTCTCGTGGCCGAACAGCTCGCTCTCCAGCAGCGACTCGGGCAGTGCCGCGCAATTCACGGCGACGAACGGCCCGTCGGCGCGTCCGCTCATTGCGTGGATGGTCCGCGCCGCGACTTCCTTGCCCGTACCGCTCTCGCCAAACAGGAGGACGCTGGCGTTCGTCGGCGCCACCCGCCGGATGCCCTCGACCACGGGTGCCATGGCAGGATCACCATACGACAATGGGGCCAGCGGCTCACGCTCGCGCTGCGCGCGGTCGCGCGCCGCCAGCAGCGTCCGCCGCTCCAGCGCGCGCGAGGCCAGCAGCCGCAGTTCGCTCGGGCTGCTGATTGGCTTTTCCAGATAATCAAAGGCCCCGAGCTTCATCGCTTCCACGGCACTTTCCACCGAACCATGTGCCGTAAGGAGGATGACCTCCATTTCCGGCTGTTCCGCGCGCGCATGCTGCAACACCGCCAGGCCATCCATCCGCGGCATCCGCAAGTCGGTGATCAGCAGGTCGTAGCTCTGGCGTGACACCCGCTCGGCGGCTTCCTGCCCGTCAGCGGCGGTCTCCACCGTGTGCCCGTCCCCTTCCAGGGCCTCGGCCACGAACTCGCGGAGTCCCTGTTCGTCGTCGGCTACCAGGATGCGTGCCATGGAACGTCTTACCCCCCCCGCGGCAGCGTGATGCGAAACACCGCGCCGCCTTCGTTGTGGTTCGTCGCCGAGATGGTACCGCCATGCATCTGCATCACCCGCTGCGCCACCGCCAGGCCCAGGCCTGTCCCGGTGGTCCGCGTGGTGTAGAACGGCGTGAAGATCTTCTCCGCTTCGCCCGGCGCGATGCCGGAGCCAAAATCGCGCACGACGATCTCCAGGCTTCCATCGCCTTCGCGCACCGTCACCGACGGCTTCGTCCCCTCGCTCGTAGCCTGGAGCGCATTGCGCAATACGTTGGTCACGGCCTGCCGCACCCGCGCTGCATCCAGCGGAAACGTGGCGGGCGCGCCCGATACGTCGAGCGTGAATCCGTCGGCGTTCACCTCCTGCACGCAGGATTCCACCAGCGTCGCTGGATCCGTTGGCTCCACGTTCACGGGCCCCGACCGCACAAAATCGAGCAGGTCAGTGGTCAGCGTCTCGAGCCGCACGGCCTCCTGCACCACACGGTCGGCCTTGCGTCGCTCGTTCTCCCCGGCATTGCGAAGGCGCTCCGCCAGCAACTGCGCGTGTCCCTTGAGCGAGGCCAGCGGATTACGGATCTCGTGCGCCATCACGGCCGCCATCTCGCCCAGCGCGCTCAGCCGTCGCTGATCTTCCAGCCGCCGCTCGGCCAGCTCCTGCTGGGCCGACAGGCGCCAGAACACGAAGGCCACCATCAGCAACGCCGCGCCCACCAGGGCCGAGAGCAGCACGGTGGTGGTGGCGTCAGACGCCATCTGCCGGGCCACCACCGGCTCGAACTCGATGGCCAGCACCCGGCGATCCGGGCGTCGCTGCCGCTCAAAGTCGGACCGGTACCAGGGCGCGGCCCCCCACAACCGGATGCGGCTCCCCACCACGGTCACGCCGGGTGGGCCGAACTCACGGTGATCGCGCCCCGCGTCCACGTGACCGAGGGCCTTGCCCGACTCCACGATGGGCACGCCGTCGTCATTAAAGATTCCAACATACCGCAGGCCCGCGTCCTCGCGACCGCCGAGCAGCGAGTCCAGTTGTGACTGCGTGGGGATCGCATTGAGGTCGCTCATGGACTGGCGGATGGACTCCATGAGCACGCCGGCCTGGCCGCGGTTCAACGTGGAGGTGGCGCGCACCACGCGCGTGCGACTCACCCACGCCATTGCCAGGAGCGCCGCGCCCATGGCAACCGTCGTGCCGAGCCAGCCCCAGCGCGCCCAGCGTCCCGCACGAGACGTGCCCATGTACCTCCCGCCAGGCGTGGTTCGGTGGGACCCACTCGACGCCGCGTCGCGCATGTACGTCGCCTCGCGCCGCGGATCGACTGTGCCCTGCACCGGATCGGATCGTTCGGTACTGCCTTGCACGTGAGTTACTCGTATCGCAGGGCCTGGATGGGATCGAGTGCCGCCGCCTTGCGAGCCGGATAGTACCCGAAGAAGATGCCCACCGCCGCCGAGAACCCAATGGCAAGCGCCACCATGGCCGGTGCAATGGCCGTGTGCCAACCCATGGTATGTTCGATGATCGATGAGCCCACGTACCCCAACCCCACGCCGAGCGCCCCGCCGATGATGCTCATCACGATGGCCTCAACCAGGAACTGCGTCAGCACGTCGCCGCCGCGCGCGCCAATGGCCATGCGAATCCCGATCTCACGCGTGCGCTCCGTGACCGACACCAGCATGATATTCATGATGCCGATGCCACCCACCAGCAGCGAGATGCTCGCGATCGCGGCGAGCAGCAGGGTCATGACGTCGGCCGTGCCCGACGCTGCCTGCGCCAGGTCGGTCTGGTTCCGCACCTCAAAGTCGTCCGGATCGTACGCGGTCAGCTTATGCGAGCCGCGCAGGATCTGGGCAATCTCCCGCTCGGCCGATGGGATCTGCTCCTTGGTGGCCGTGCTGGCCAGGATCTGCCCGATGTAGTTGCGGCGGGAGAGCCGCGCGCGCACGGTCGTGTACGGCGCCAGGATGACGTCGTCCTGGTCACTGCCGCTGGCCGATTGCCCCTTGGCCGCCAGCACGCCGATGACCTTCACCGGCACGCGGCCAATGCGCACTTCCTGGCCCACGGGGTCCTGGTTGGGCCACAGGTTGTCGGCCACCGTCTTGCCAAGCACCACGACGCGCGCGCTGGATCGCACATCCGTAATGTCGAAAAACCGACCGGACGTGACGCGCCAGGCCCGGATGTCGGCAAAATCCGCCGAGACCCCCTGGATGCCAGTTCGCCAGTTGCCAGCGCCCCCGACGATGTGCGCAAAGGAACTCACCACCGGCGAGACGTGCTGCAGCAGCAGGCCCTGCTGCTTCAGGGCCTCATAATCCTCGATGGTCAGTCGGTTGGACGTACCCGCGCCCTGACTCACCCCGCCCTGACGGAAAGCTCCCGGCGTGATGACCAGCATGTTCGTGCCCAGGCTGTTGATCTGCCGCTGGATCTCGGACTTGGCGCCCTGACCCACGGCGACCATGACAATCACCGCCCCCACGCCGATGATGATGCCCAGCATGGTGAGCAGGGTGCGCATCTTGTTCTTCAGGATGCTCTTGCCCGCGATTTCGATGAGACGCGATGCCTTCATACGGCCACCACCTCCTCCTCTGGCGCCGCCATGTGCTCCAGGTCTTCGGCGGCAATGCGACGATCCTTCACGGCTTCGTCGCGAATGACGTGCCCGTCCCGCAGTTCCACCACGCGACGGCAATACCCCGCAATGTCATGCTCGTGCGTCACGAGCACGATCGTGATGCCCTGGTCATTCAGCGCCTGAAACAGCGCCAGCACCTCGATGGACGTGCGGGTATCCAGGTTTCCGGTGGGCTCGTCAGCCAGGATGATGGCCGGGTGCGTGACCAGGGCCCGCGCGATGGCCACGCGCTGTTGCTGCCCACCCGAGAGTTCGCTCGGCTCGTGGTCGATCCGCTCCCCCAGTCCCACCCGCTCCAGCGCCTCCCTGGCCATGTCACGCGTATTCTTATGGACCCCATGGCGGTCGTACAGCAGTGGCAGTTCCACGTTGTCCAGCGCGGTCGTCCGCGCCAGCAGGTTGAACCCCTGGAACACGAAGCCGATCTTCTCGTTCCGGATGTCCGCCAGCTCGTTCTTGTTGAGCTCCTGCACCGCCACGCCATCCAGCCAGTACTTGCCACTCGTCGGCTTGTCCAGGCAGCCAAGGATGTTCATCATCGTCGACTTGCCGGAGCCCGACGCGCCCATGATCGCGATCATGTCTCCACGCGCCACGGAAAAGTTCACCCCGCGCAACGCATGCACCTCCGTCTTGCCGGTGGCGTAGACCTTACGGAGGTCCTCCACCTTGATGACGGTATCCCGGTCGGGGGCCATGCTAGAACCCGCCCCGGCGGAACCCGCCGCGGCCACGATCGCTGTTGCCGGAGAATGGATTCTGTACCGAGGCGCCGGCGGCTGACCCGCCCGTCACGGCGCCGATGACCTGCATGCCGTCCTGCAAGCCCTCACCGGACACTTCGGTGAACTGACCATCCGTCAGCCCGGTGTGCACATGCATCACCGCCAGCGACCCGTCCTTCTTCACATACCAGAGCGCCGCCTCGTTGGTCGGTCGCGCCCCGGCCGCCCCAAAGCCCCCACCCGGCGCCCCGAATCCGCCGCGCGCCCCGGGATTGCCACCATTGCCACCGTTGGCCCCGCCTCGCGCGCCGCGTGCGGCGCCCGAGTCGGCACTGCCGCCCGTTTCCTTCCTGAACTGCGCGATCATCTCCTGCGTGGGCTGGAAGCGGAGCGCCCCCGTGGGCACCTTGAACACGTCCTTCGCCTGGGCCACCAGGAAGTTCGCCGTGGCCGTCATGCCCGGCAACAGCGATCCATCAGGGTTCTCTACTTCCACGAGCACCGGGTACATCACCACGTTGTCGCTTACGGTGGACTGCAGGCGCACCTGCTGCACCTGGCCATGGAAGGTCCGGTTGGGAAACGCCTCGACGGTGAACGACACATCCTGTCCCTTCTTGATCTTCCCGATGTCCGACTCGTCCACCATCGCCAGCATCTGCAGCTCCTTCAGGTCGCCGGCAATCAGGAACAGCTCGGGCGCCGAGAAGCTGGCCGCCACTGTCTGGCCCACGTCCACGCTGCGCTTGATCACGATGCCGCTGATGGGCGCGTAAATGGTGGCATACTCCAGGTTCTGGATGGCTTCCTTGAGCTGCACGGAGTCGGACTTCAGGTTGGCCTGCGCCACCGCGAACGACGCGGCCGCCGACTCATAGTCCGTCTGCGTCGCGGCCTTGGTCTCCAGCAACCGCTGCGTCTGGTCCAGCGCGAACTTCGCCTGGCGAAGGCTGGCCAGCCCCTGCGTGGTGGAGGCTTCGGCCCGATCCACCGACAGCCGGAGTACGGTGGTGTCCAGGCGGGCCAGCAACTGACCCTTCTGCACATGGTCGTTGAAATCGGCGTACAGCGCCGTGATGCGACCCGACACCTGCGTGCCCACCTGAACCGAGTCCACGGCGCTCAGGTTCCCCGTCGCCGCGACGGTCGACTCGATGTGCCCCTTGGAAATCGGGACAAACAGGTAGGTCATCGGGTCGGCAGCGGCCTGGCGCCGGAAGTACATCGTGCCGGCCACCGCCGCCACTATCACGATAAGGACAATCAGTATGCGCTTCATATGCAGGTTGCGATCCTTTGGAGTTGGGCGCCGCGCGATGTTGCTCGGCGCACTACCCTCTCCTTACGCAACATGCATGCCGCACGGTAAACCTCTATTCCACCGCATCTTAGCTATTTCGGGCAGTGCCGAAACCTGCGGATGCCGCAACTCGACGTGCGGATTTGGCAGTCCTAGGGCCGCGCCGCATACCCCGCGGCGCCCAGCAACCCCACCTTCGTGTTGGTCACCACATGCACCGGAGCCCGCGCCACCAGCGTGGACAGCCGCCCCTGATCGTGAAAGGCCTGAAGGAATCCAGGCTCCCTGAGCATGGGCACAATCCGGGGAGCGATGCCGCCGGTCACATAGACGCCGCCAGTGGCCACGGCAATCAGCGCCAGGTTGCCAGCCACCGCCCCCAGCACCGACACGAACAAGGCCACGGCCTGGCCACACAGGACGTCGTCGCCAGCCAGCGCGTGACGCGTCACCACGGCGGCTGGATCCTCCCGCTTCATCTCGGCGTCCACGAACTGCTGCACCTTCTTCGGGCTCGCCTGGGCCAGATAGCGATAGACGTCGGCCAGCCCACCGCCGGAGAGCACCCGCTCGTTGGACGCGCGGCCGTGCGCGGCACGCAGGAATTCCGTGAGCCCGGCCTGGACCTGGTCGCGGGGCGCAAAGTCCACGTGCCCTCCCTCCGAGGCGTACACGCGATACCGGTCTCCGGACCAGAGCCTGAAGCCCACACCCAGGCCGGTCCCGGGCCCGAGGTACGCCACCGGCCCGTGCGGCACGGGTTCGCCCGCCTGGAGCGTCACAAGATCGTCGGCCCCCAGCAGGTCGAGCCCATGCCCGATGGCCATGAAATCGTTGATCACATCCAGGCGCTCAACGCCCAGCTTCTCCCGGAGCGCATCGCGATCCACCACCCAGGGCAGGTTGGTGACCTGCACATGGCCGTCCACCACGGGGCCCGCGATGGCGATGCACGCCCGTTCCGGCATTGGCGCGTCGCTGTCCCGCAGGAACTGCCGCATGATGGTGTGCAGACTGTCCGCGTCCGCGCTGGGGTACACGCGCTCCTGCTCGATTCGCGCCGTGCCCTGACCGACGTCAACCATCGCGAGCCGCGCATTGGTACCGCCCACGTCCCCCGCCAGTACTCGCATGTACGTACAATAATGCATGTCGGCGGCTCCCGGAGATGACGCCCCCGGGCCATCTTTCGACGCATGGCAACTGCCGCTGACATCCAGGCCGAATACCGGGCGCGCTCCACCACGCTTCACGCGGCAAAGGCCGGCGCCGAACGCCGCGTGAATCACCTCGGCCACCTGCGTCTGGCGGCCTTTGCCGCCATCGCCGTGCTCGCGGCGCGGTGGGCCACGGCCGCCGGGTGGCACCTGTTGTGGGCGGCGGCCACGCTCGCGGCCATCGTAGCCTTCGGCGCGCTGGTGCGGGCCAGCCGCCGAGCCCGGGAGCACCTGCAACTCACCGACGACATGGCGCGCCTGTCGGACGAGGGCGCGGCCCGGACGGCCCGCGCGTGGGACGACCTGCCCGAGCGCGACTGGGGCCCCGCCGATCCGGCGCACCCGTATGCGGTGGACCTCGACCTGTTCGGTCGCGCGTCGCTCAGTGCGCTTCTGCCGCCCATGAGCCGCGCGCCGGGACGTCCCGTAATGCGCCGCTGGCTGCTGGAGCCGGCCCCGGCGGCCGCGCTTCGCGCGCGGCAGCAGGCCGTGGCGGAGCTGCGCGACGACCCGGAATTTCGCGACGCCATGGCCGCCGCCGCGATGCGCATGGGCGTGGCCGAGTCCGAGATGGCCGCGCTCACCACGTGGGCCGCCGGCAACGGGTGGCTGAGTGACCGCCCGGGACTTATGATCGCCACCATTGCCATCCCCATCACCACGCTGGCGCTGCTGGGCGCCCAACTGGGCGGGCTGGTCACGTATCCGTACTGGCTCGTGCCACTCATGGCCGCGTGGGTAGTCACCGCGCGGCACGCCCATCGCATTGCTGAGACGTTCGCCCCCGTGGCTGGCCGCGCCACCATGCTCCGCCGGTTTGCGCTGGCCACGCGACTCGCCGAAGCGCGCACGCCGGCGGCGCCCCTGCTTCAGGAGCTGCGCGCGCGCCTTTCGGCGCCCACGCTCGCGCATCGTGCCATCCGGCGCCTGACCACCGTGGCCGACTCCGCGGAGCTGCGGCTTTCACCCATGCTGTATTTCGCCGTGCAGTCCCTGACCCTCTGGGACTTTCACGTGGTGCGCGCGCTGGAACGCTGGCGGGCCGACTCCGGACGTCACGCCGCCGACTGGTTCGCGGCACTCGGGGAGATCGAGGCGCTGGCCGCGCTGGCGACGCTGGCCCACGACAACCCGGGCTGGTGCTTTCCGACGCTCGATGCGGGCAGCATGTCGCTGGAGGCCGAGGCCCTGGGACACCCACTCCTGGCCGACGGCGTGTGCGTGCACAACGACGTGAGCGTGGGGCCGCCTGGCACGGTGCTCGTGGTTACGGGATCCAATATGGCGGGCAAGAGCACGCTGCTGCGAGCCATCGGGTTGAACCTGGTGCTGGCCCAGGCCGGCGGCCCCGTGTGCGCCCGCGCGTTCCGCCACCCTGCCGCGGCGCTGCACACCAGCATGACCGTGCAGGACTCGCTGGCGCGCGGGGTGAGCTACTTCATGGCGGAACTGGAACGGCTGAAGTCCGTGGTGGATGGCGCGCGCGCCGTGCCTGCCGGCGCGGGACGCGTGTTCGTCTACCTGCTGGATGAGATGTTGAACGGCACGAATTCCGCCGAGCGCAGCATCGCGGGCCGTCAGGTGCTGCGCCACCTGCTGGACGCCGGGGCCATTGGCGTGGTCTCCACGCACGACCTGCAACTGGTGGACGACCCGGAGCTGACGACCGTGGCCCGGCACATTCACCTGACCGAGCAGTTCAGCCTCGGCGCCAACGGCGCCGCGGCCATGACCTTCGACTACCGCGTGCGCCCGGGCAAGGCGACTTCGACCAACGCGCTCAAGCTGCTGGAACTGGTGGGGCTGGGACGACGGGCCGACCAGGCCTGACGTCAGCCGGCGAACCGCGCGTCAGCAGATGCTCTTGACGTTCACCGAGATGCTGCCGAGCTCCTTCGCCGTCTGGTCGCCCACGCGTCCATCGTAGACGCGCACCGCCGTGGGATAGGACGTCACGCACTTGGAGACATACGGGTTGGTCATGACGATCGAGATGTTGCCTGGCACGGAGGACGACACCGACTTCTCACCGGTATAGTAGGCCCCCGTTTCCGGATACTCGAGATAAGCAGAGACATACCCGCTCTGGACGGTGGTGTTGATGGACAGGTACACGATGGCCTGGCAGTTCACCCAACCCGGGCGAGGCGCTGCGGTATCCACGCAGGGCTGCACGTTCAGCTGATACATCCCGACATGGCCGGACTTCCCGAGATCGGTAGGCGAGGAACAGGCTGCTGCCGTAACGAGGGCCGCCACCACGACGAGGGGCGCGAGAAGGCGAAGGACGCGAATCTGCATGGATGACATCCTTGTGTAGGTCCTCATGAGTGGAAGCTGCTACTGACGATAGATGTCGTGCCCGAACGTCACCAGCCCCGGCATCCCGGCAAAACCCAGGTGTTCCAGCCCGAAGATGTCCTCCACGCTCCGCAACATGGAATAGTGATTGTACGGAACGTCGGACACGGTACCGGGCTTGATAAACGGCGAAACCAATACTGTTCCCGAACGCCCGCCACCCGGGCCACCGGCCCCCGGCGACGTCGTGTTCGGACCAGTGGGCTCATTGCAGCAGGCCGTCTTGTCGCTGCTGGCCGCCTCGTCGAAGGTCACGATGAGCAGCCCGCTCTCGCGGAACGCCGGCGACCGCGTGATACGCGGCACCCACTCCGAAAGGAAGCGGCCGGCTGAGACCATGCCGCCGGGCTCCCCGGTGCGGCAGGGGTGGTTGTGTCCGTCGTGGCAGAGGTCGGGCGAGATGAACACGTAATTCGGCGTCGTGGCCGCGGAGGCAAGATCGGCCTCCAGGTGCTCCAGCGAAACGACGTTCGTCTGGCAGTTCGGGCGGTCGATGATCGCATGGAAGTACATGAACGGGTTGTGCTTGGTGGCGTACTGGTCCTTGACCGTCGCCCCCTGGGTCCCGTCCCGCTCCCCGATGACGGGGTGAGCGCAGGTGGCCGCCTCGCGCGTCGGGTCGGAGCCCATGTCCTCCATGTACGCCTTCCAGGTGAGCCCCTTGGCTTCGAGCTGGTTGGCGATGGTCTGCACGTGCGCGGGATACACACAGCCGACGCCAATGGGCTGGCCGTGCGGAGCCATCCCCGTTTCCTCAAACTCCACGTACCGGCCGCAGTCGCCCTGCGTGTCGCGATTGGGCGCGATGCCGCTGATCATCGCGATGTAGTTGTCCAGGCTGTAATGCCCGATGCCATGGTACTGCCGCAACAGTGCGCCAGCCGCCGGCAGTGAGTCCGCCAGGTACGGCGCCTCGGCCTTTGGCCCGAATGCCACGTCGTAACCGGTGTTTTCCAGTACGATGATGAAGACGTGCCGGATCGGTGGGGGGGCCGGCGAGGACTGTGCCTGGGCGGCGAAGGGTGCGGCAAGGGCGATAGCCGCCAGCGAACCGAGGATCCGGGAGGGGTGGAGCATGCGCACGTTCAGTCCTGGATGGTGACCCGTCCAATCTAGCGGCGGGGAGCGTCCCTCGCGCCAGTATCGGCCTTTGCCGCCGCGCCCGCCGCCTTTACCGCCCGCGCGGAATCGGCCGACCGCCCCGCATCCACCGCCTGCGACGAATCCGCGGCGGCGCGCAGCGCCTGCTGCCGAGCATGAACCGCCGCGATGAACCGCTCGGCATCCGCCTGCCGGAACGTGTCAGAGGCGCGCTTGTCGTTCACCTTGATCTCGTCGAGCATGGATTGCCGGCCGCCCGACTTCCAGTCGAACACCAGCCGGTTGCCCTGGTATTGAACGTCTTTCAGGTCGGCCAGCGGAAACCTGACGTGCGTGTCGATGGCCCCCGCCACCGACTGCTTCACCAGCCGTGCGAGGCCGCCGCCCACCCCGCTGTCCTGCGCGGACGACGAGTCGAGTCCGGCCCGCACGCGGGACACCGTCCTGGGCGAGAGCCCGGCCCAGAGCTGGTCGCCCACCAGGAGAATGTCCAGCGTACTGTCGGAGTTGTAGATCCGCATGTCGCCCGGGCCCAGCGAGTCGGGCGGCGCCCCGAGGGCCGTGACGCGCGGGCCGCTTCGGTGGCGGCTCCCGTGCCGGCCCCACAAACCCGTCCATCGCGCCACGAATACGATGGCAATCATCACGAGCCCGACCTGGATCAGGCGGGCCACCCATTTGCGTCCGGAACCTGGCATGAAGCCTCCTGGTGGGGTCGCACCGACGGTCGAGGCGGGGGGCCATCGAGATCTTCGCGTCGCGCAACCTGACGGGTTGCCCCTACGGCAAACGTTTCGCCAAAGTTGCGCGGCGCCGGAGAGACGCGGCAAGACGCGGCAAGACGCGGCAAGGCGCGGCATGGCGCCCCGTGCGCGGCCACCCCGGCTCCCGGCCGGAGCCCGGGCCCGAGCCCGATCCCGCCCGGACCCCGATCCCGTCCCGACTCCGGCCCGAGCCGGTCCCGAGCCCGCGGGTACCCCTTGCCACCGGCGGCGATATTCTCGAAGGTAGATGTCATCCCCGCCTGCAAGGAGCAGCATGCCACCTCGCACCGTCATCATCCACGGCTGGAGTGACCAGTCGGCGTCCTTTGCCCAACTCAAGGAGTTCCTGGAGGCACACGGCCACCCCGCGGACGGCATCTACTACGGCGACTGGCTCTCCCGCGAGGATAACATCAGCTACGACGACGTCGTGGCCGCGCTCAACCGCGAATTCCACGCCCGCGGCTTCATTGA
>DASSOG010000052.1:0-42626 GCA_035700805.1 Gemmatimonadaceae bacterium
ATGTTCTCGTCGGCCGCGGCAATGATCCCCACCAGCGATCCCACGGGCTTGGCATCGCCTTCGCCAACGAGGCGCTTGCGGAGAATCCCGTCGCCGCGGGCCACGAGCTCCATGATGGCCTTGTCGGTTTCGACTTCGGCCAGCGTGTCGCCGGTCTTCACGGCGTCGCCTTCGTTCTTGAGCCACTTGACGAGGCGCCCCTCTTCCATGGTCGGGGAGAGCGCCTCCATGAACACTTTCGTTGCCATGACTACACCTGGTGACGGAGGGGCGCGGCCACCGGTCGGCAGCCGCGCGGCCACTCCTCAGTCGAGATACATGACCTTTCGGACGGCCGCAATCACCTTGGCCGCGTCCGGCTTGGCCGCGCGTTCCAGATTCTTGGCGTACGGCATTGGTACGTCGGCCTGGTGCACCCGTACCACCGGGGCGTCGAGGTAGTCGAAGCAGTCGCGCTGGATGTAATCCACCACCTGCGCGCCGATGCCGGCAATTTCCCAGCCCTCTTCCAGCACCACCGCCCGGTTCGTCTTCTTCACGGATTCCGTAATGGCCTCCACATCCATGGGGCGCACGGTGCGCAGGTCCACGACATCCACGTTGATGCCGTCCTTGGCCAGCTTCTCGGCGGCCTGCAGGGCCACCAGCACCATCTTGCCGTTGGTGATGATGGAACAGTGCTCGCCCTCGCGCTTCAGGTCCGCCTTGCCCAGCGGAATGAGGTACTCGCCCTCGGGCACCTCGCCCTTGGTGTTGTAGAGCATCTCGCCCTCAAGGAAGCATACCGGGTTCTCGTCACGGATGGCGCTCTTGAGCAGCCCCTTGGCGTCGTACGGCGTCCCCGGCGTCACCACCTTGAGCCCCGGGATGTGGGCCAGCCACGACTCCCAGGCCTGCGAGTGCTGGGCCCCGAGCTGGAGCGCCGCGCCGTTGGGGCCACGGAACACCACGGGGACGTGGAAATGCCCGGCCGACATGTAGTGGATCTTGGCGGCGCTGTTCACCACCTGGTCAATGGCCAGGAGCGCGAAGTTCCACGTCATGAACTCCACGATGGGGCGCAGCCCCACCATGGCGGCGCCCACGCCCAGGCCGGCGAATCCGAGTTCCGTGATGGGCGTGTCCACCACGCGCATCTCGCCGAACTCCTCCAGCAGCCCCTTGGACACCTTATAGGCCCCGTCGTACTGCGCCACTTCCTCGCCAATCAGGAAGACGCGGTCGTCGCGCCGCATCTCCTCCTGCAGCGCGTCGCGCAGGGCATCGCGGTAGGTGATGACCGGCATCGCGTCAGGCCTCCACCAGTGCGTCGGACTCGCTCTCGGCCAGCACATGCTCATACAGTGCCTCGAGCGGCGGTTCAGGGCTGGCGTCGGCAAAGTCCCACGCGTCCTGGATCTGCGCCTTGATCTCCTCGTCCATCTTGTCGAACTCGGCCTTGGTAATCTCCCCCTCCTCGACGAGCTTCGCCGTGAAGAGCGCCACGGGGTCGCGCTCCTCCTCCGCCTCCAGCTCGGCCTTGGACCGATACGTGCCGCTGGCCGCGTCGGACATCGAATGCCCCACAAAGCGCGACGTCTGGATCTCCACCAGCGTCGGGAGCTGCCGGGTGCGCGCCCGCTCCACCACCCGCGTCATGGCGTCGCGCACGGCCAGCACGTCCTGGCCGTCCACCTCGATGCCCTCGATGTTGTACGAGGCGCCGCGCTTGTAGAGCTCCGTCACGGCCGAGGCCCGCTCAATGGCGGTGCCCATGCCGTAGCGGTTGTTCTCGATCACGTAGATCACCGGCAGCCCCCACAGCCCGGCCATGTTGAGCGATTCATGAAAGGCCCCGCCGTTCACGGCGGCTTCGCCCATGAAGCACACGCACACCTGGTCGCCGCCCCGGTACTTGATGGCAAAGCCGACGCCGGTGGCAATGGGCAGGTGTCCGCCCACGATGCCGTGGCCGCCCAGGAAATTCGTGGCGGCGTCGAACAGGTGCATCGACCCGCCCTTGCCCTGCACCAGCCCGTCGGCACGCCCGAACAGCTCGGCCATCACGGCGCGCGGGTTGATGCCGCGCGCCAGCGCCTGGCCGTGGTCGCGGTACGTGGTGATGACATAGTCGTCGGGGCGCAGCGCGGCTTCACTGCCGGCGCTCACCGCCTCCTGGCCGATGTAGAGGTGGCAGAACCCCCCGATCTTGCCGAGCGCGTACGCTTCCGCGGCGCGCTCCTCGAAGCGCCGTTGCAGGAGCATGCTGTGCAGCAGCTCCACGTGCGCCTCCTTGCCTGCCCTGGATTCGGATTTCTTCTTGGCCATGATGATTAAAGTTCGATATCGTGCGTGGGGCCTCCGCCCCGAAATCACGTGAACGCGCGCTACACCGCCGCGGCCTGCACCTGCTCCCAGGCGTGGTAACTGGAGCGGACCAGCGGGCCCGATTCCACGTGCCGGAAGCCGAGCGACATGCCGATGTCCCGGAATTCGCGAAACTCCTGCGGCGTGAGGTACCGATCCACGGGGATGTGGCTGTCCGATGGCCGCAGGTACTGGCCGAGCGTCAGGATGTCCACGTCCACCGCGCGCAGGTCGTGCATCACCGCCACCACTTCCTCCTTCGTCTCGCCCATGCCGAGGATGAGCCCCGACTTGGTGAGGATGTCCGGCGCGATGCGCCGGGACGCCCGGAAGATGTCCATCACCCGCGGGTATCGGCCGCCTGGACGACACCGCTTGTACAGCCGCGGCACCGTCTCGGTGTTGTGGTCGTAAATGTCGGGGCGGGCGTCCAGCACGGTGCGGATGGAATCCTCGTTCCCCTGGAAATCGGGAACCAGCACCTCCACCGAAGTGTCCGGGTTGGCTGCCTTGATCTGCCGCACGGTCTCGGCGAACGCCCACGCCCCGAAGTCCGGCAGGTCGTCGCGGTCCACCGACGTGAGCACCACATGGCGGAGCTGCATCCGTGTGGCGGCCTCGGCCACGCGCTCGGGTTCGCTGGGGTCAAAGCGGGGCGGCCGGCCGTGGGAAACGGCGCAGTACGCGCAGTTCCGCGTGCACACATCTCCCAGGATCATGAAGGTGGCCGTGCCGTGCTCCCAGCACTCGCCCACGTTCGGACAATGGGCCTCCTCACAGACCGTGTGGAGCTCCAGATCCCGCATCAGGTGCTTCAGCCGGAGGTAGTTGGGCCCGCCCGGCGCAGGCACCTTGAACCAGCTCGGTTTCCGCTGGGGCAGCGGTTCCGACCGGTGCCTTCCCATGATCTGGTAGAGTGCTTCAGGCATAGAAATCGCAAGAGGTTGCGTGCTCCGGGGGGAATCTAGAGGTGGGTACGCACGGTTGGTAGCAACCCGTAACCATTAACGCACTGGTCTGGGGGTTACGCGATCGCGCTTGCCACCCCGAAACCGGTCCATTCGCCCGCCGTATGGCCCAGTGGAGGCGCGCTGGTGGCAGGGTTGGCGACGCCCGTGTTATGGTTTACCAGAGCCCGTAATGGTCCGGGCAAAACGGGGGTGAGGTCATGTTCCGCACGATCTTCATGATCGGGTTGTTTGCACTGGCTGGGTTGTTCGTGCTCAAGCTGGCCTTCGGGCTGTTTGGCGCGCTCTTCGCCATCCTGCTGATGCTGCTGGGGCTCGCGATCAAGATCGCGATCGTTGGCGTGGTGGTGTACGTGCTGATTCGCATCTTCAGCCCATCCACCGCGCGCAAGTTGCGGGAGCGCTGGTCCGGCTCGTCGGTCAACTGACGGCGCGCGGGAGCTGACGCGCGGCGCGCCCGGTGGCGCGCCGCGTGGTGGGCGCGGATTCAGCGGCCCAGTTCGTCCAGCACCGCCCACACGAGCAACGGGACCATCAACTCGTGATGACCCGTGATCTCGTAGCCCTTTCCGCTCTGCAGCGTGGGCCGCTGCACCACGTTGACATGCGGCCGGTAGTGCCGCTGCATGTCCAGGTCGCAGGTGACGAAGCCCTGCGGCTTCCCATTGTTCAGGTTGCGCGCGATGGTGAGGGCCTTCAGGAACACCTCGGGCATGATCACCGCGCTCCCCACGTTCAGCACCACGCCCCCGTCGTGCAGGCCCACCAGCTCGGCGGCCAGCCGGCGGAAGTCGCGGTGACTGGTGTCGCCGGTGGCGGCGCCGTTGGCCGCCGGGTGCTGGTGGATGATCTCGGCACCGATGGCCGCGTGCACGGTGACGGGCACGCCGAGCCGGCTCGCGTTGAGCAATATGGAAAGCTCGGGGTGCGCCAGGTCCTGGCGGGCCTCCAGGTCGGCGGCCAGTGCCTCACCCATCCCCAGGCCCTGCCGTGAACCGGCCACGAACGCCTCGTTCATGCCGCGCCCGGTCTCCTCGGCCATACCAAAAGTACCATCCTTGAGGCCGACGGCCACGTCTTCCGACGTGCCGCCAAAGCGCGCGATTTCGTAGTCGTGGATGGCGCCCGAGCCGTTCATGGCCACGTGCGTCAGGACACCCCGGCGCATGAGCTCGATGAGCAAGGGGGCAAGGCCGGTCTTCACCACGTGGCCGCCCAGCAGCGCCACCACCGCGCGCTCGCGGCGGGCCGCGTCGGCAATGGCATGGACCACGCGCCGGAAGTCGCGGGCCACCAGGATGTCGGGCAGCGACTCGACGAACGCGTGGAACGAGTGGTCGTCGCCCGGGGGATGCGCGAACTCGGATGCCTCCACCTTGTTGGCGCGCCGGGCCACCGGCACCGTGCGGACGCGGGAGAGGTCCGCCTCGTCGTAGTTCACGAGGCCGCGGGGCGCGACGCGCGGAGCACGCGGCCGGCGCGAAAGAGGCGCACGGCGTCGTTGAACGGCCGCACGCGCGTCTCGCGGGGACGCAGGTCGTAGCGCGTCCCGAGCTCCACGGTCTCAATGCGCCGCGCGAAGGGCGCCGCCGCCAGCAGGAACTGCGCGTTGGCGGCCCACCCGTCGGCCGAGACCAGCGGCTGGTCGCCCGTCGCCTTGAGCATGTCCCGGATGACCGTGATGCGGTACAGGCGGAGCGCGCCAAATGGGTCGCTCACTCCCGGCACCGTGGGAAAGGGCCGCAGGATCCAGGGGGCCATGCGCCGCAGGCGGCGCGCCGGGGTGGGGAGTGCCGCGGGCGCGCGCTCAGCCACCACGACGTCCGCGCCGCCCTCAAACCGCTTCACCAGTTCGGGGAGCAGTTCCGGCGGGTCCGTGAAGTCGGCCTGCAGCGTCACCACGGCGTCGCGACGCGGGTACCGCGTCCGCTGCGACACGGCGCGGGCCAGGGCGTCCAGCGCGCCCGCGTAGCCCACATGCTCGCGACCCCCGAGCACGGTGAGGGGTACGACGTCGCTGTAGGGCTTCAGCACCTCAGCGGTCGCATCGGTGCTGCCGTCGTTGAACACCAGGATCTCGTGCTCGCGCGAGTACTGCTGGAACAGCTTGCGGATGCGCCAGAGCAGCAGCCCGATGGTGGGCGCTTCGTTGTACGCGGGTATGCAGAGGTAGAGCACGCCGTCGGTCCTTCGGGTGTGGGAATCCTGTAAAGCTAGGCGTCGACGGCGGCGGGGGAAGACACCGGCCGCGTGCCGAGGGAAACCAGCCGGGTTGCGCGGGCGGGCGGCATGCGGCTAGGGTGTCGGGATTCCGCCCGTGGGCGCGGGCCGTTCCTCCAAGGGAGACGAGACGCATGCGACGGATTTTCGGGTTGGTGGTGCTGGCGGTGGCGTGCACGACTGGCACGGGTGGGGGTGCGGCGACGCCGGCGCCGGTGATCCAGTCCGGCCCTCTCCCCACGGACATTGCCCGTGTCACGCCGGCGCAATCCACCAATCGGGACATTTCACCCGCGGAGCTGCGCCGGGACCTCTACGCCTTTGCGGATGACTCAATGCTCGGCCGAGAGGCGGGCACGCCCGACGCCGTGCGCGCCGCGACGTTCATTGCCAACCGGCTCACGCTGCTGGGCCTCGAACCCGCGGGCGACAGCGGGTTCTACCAGCGTGTACCCATGGACCGGCAGGCGGTGGCACCGGGGACGCGGTTCACGGTCGCCCGCGACGGCGTGGATACCGCGCTCGCGCTCGCCCGCGACCTCGTACCGTTCATTACGCTCGGACCGGGTGCGTGGCCGGCCCTGGACGCTACGGGGCCGGTGGTGTACGGCGGCTAC
This sequence comes from Gemmatimonadaceae bacterium, assembly GCA_035700805.1. Taxonomy (GTDB): domain Bacteria; phylum Gemmatimonadota; class Gemmatimonadetes; order Gemmatimonadales; family Gemmatimonadaceae; genus JAGWRI01. The sequence continues at coordinate 6,152 of DASSOG010000052.1, forward strand.
GGCATTGACGATGACGCCATGGGACGGCACGACCTGCGTGGGCTCGACGTGTACGGCAAGGTGCTCGTGGTGATCCATGGCGCGCCGCCAGGGGCCGACTCGGCGGCCCGGGCCCGGTTCAACTCGCCGGCGGCCCTCTCGGTGCTGCTGCAGTCGGTGCTGCCCATGCAGCCGGCGGCCGTGGTGGTGCTGTTGACCGACTCCACCCGCGACCTCCTTGAGCAGTCTGGGACGTCGCTGCTCAACACGGTCTCGATCCACACCGGCGCGCCCCTGCCCACGCCCAGGCAGCGGATCTTTCCGATGGTGGTGCTGGGGCTTGCCACCCGGGGCTCGCCCCTGTTGCCGGTGGGCTGGCCCGCCACGGACACCGTGGGGCCCACGGGGGCGAGGTTCAGCGGTCACGTGGAACTCCGCACCTCACAGGTCACCGGCTACAACGTGGTCGCGGTGTCGCGCGGCAGCGATCCCGAGTTGCGGGATACATACGTGGCCTTCGGCGCGCACCTGGACCACATCGGCATCCAGCCCGGCATGACGCCCGATTCGATTGCCAATGGCGCCGACGATGATGGTTCGGGGAGCATGGCCATGCTGGCCATCGCGCGGGCCTCGCGTGAGCAGCCGCACCGGCGATCGCTGTTGTTTGTCTGGCACACCGGCGAGGAGAAGGGGCTGCTCGGGTCGTCCTGGTTTACCGATCACCCGACCGTGCCCATCCAGCGGATCGTGGCGCAGCTCAATGCCGACATGATCGGCCGCAACGCGCCCGACGAGTTGTACATCGTGGGGCCCGGCTCCGCGCCCAACGGCCAGAGCAAGGTGCTGGGCGCCATCGTGGATTCGGTGAACGCCGCGGAAGCACGGCCCTTCCGGTTCAATCGCTCGTTCGACACTCCCGCGGACCCTGAGCGCATCTACTACCGGAGCGACCACTACAACTATGCCAGGAAGGGAATACCCATCGTGTTCTTCACGACCGGGCTGCACGCCGACTACCACAAGGTCAGCGATACGCCGGACAAGATCAGCTACGTGAAGCTGGCGCGGGTGGATCGGCTGATCATGGACGTGGGACTGGCCGTGGCCAACCGGACCACGCGCCCCAGGTGATGCCGGCGCGTCCGATCACGCGCGGCGGCCTGGCCGAGTGATACGTGAGCACTCGCGCGCCATGAGTGCCAACAACGTTGGAACAAGTATGACGGCTCGTGCGTGTAAGGGGTGAGAAGAGTGTCGGACACTCGAACCTGGAGGCCGGGCCATGATCACGCCGAATACCAGACGGGGAATGACACGGGCCGACGCGCAACTGGCCCTTCGCCTGGTGGCGCACGATGCCACCGGGAGCGACGAGCGGCAGTTGGAGGCGCGGCTTGCCGATGAGGGGCTGGACGCGGTGCTCGATGATCCGCGCTTGCCGGCCGCACTGCTGCATGAACCCCTGGGGGCGGTGGCGTCGCTTCCGCTCCTGGTCTACGTGATGCTGCGCAGCGTGCTGCGCCGGCTGGGTGAGGACGACCCGGTGATGAGCGACTACCTGGCCGCCGTGGTGCTCGCCTTTGGCGCGCATGGCCGCGCCCTGCGCTGCAGCGAGACCGACGATGAAGTGTACGACACGCTGGCCGCCCTGGTGCGTGACGTGGAAGTGCGGGACGCGCGCCGGAGCCTGCTGGTGCGCGCACACCTGGGCAACTACGCGCTCTGGCTCAGTGGCCTGTTTGCTGATCGCATCGAGTACCAGCGCTGGCGCCGCGGCGGCCCCGCGCTGGATTACTACGAGACCCTGGGTCGCCGCGGCTTCGCGCTGGCGGCCGCGCATCCCTCCGCCTGCGAGCAGGGCATGGCCGAGTTGTTCCAGGCCGTGTCCGACCGGTTCGCCACGCTGCGGCTGGCGCTCACCAGCTTCAGCGATGCGTTGCTGTTTCCCGGCGTCCAGTCGCCGGAACGGCTCATGCGCCAGGTGCGGGACGAGATGCGGTGGCGGTGGGCGAGCTGACACTGGCGGCGAATGCCGCGAAGAGCGCGCGGTCCCACGGTTCCCGGGTGCCGTCCAGCTCCTCCGGGTGCCACTGGACGCCCAGCATCCACCAGTCGTCGTCCTCCCACTCCATGCCCTCCACCACGCCATCGTCGGCGCGCGCGGTGATCCGGAGTCCGGCCCCGGGTGCGTCCACCGACTGGTGGTGGAGGGAGTTGACGGTGATGCGGGTGTCGCCGATGGCCGCGGCCAGCCGGCAGCCCGCCTCGAGCTCCACGCCGTGCACGCGCTGGGTCCGGACGTCCTGGCGTGTGTGCACGGTTGCGCCGGCGAGTTGCGACGCGATGTCCTGCACCAGCGTGCCACCGAGCGCCACGTTTGCCACCTGCATGCCGCGGCAGATGGCGAGCACCGGGAGTTGATGGTCCCGTGCGGCGAGCACGAGGGCGCGTTCCCACTGGTCGCGCGCGGGGTTGGGCGCTTCGGCTTCGGGGTGCGGCGCCTGTCCATACAGGCGCGCGTCCACGTCCTCGCCTCCCGTGAGCACCACCCCGTCCATGCGTGCTACCAGCGAGGCGGCGAGGGCCGGATCCAGCGGGGGCACGACCAAGGGGATCATGCCCGCACGATCCAGGGCATCCGAATAGGCCTGGTTCACGCGCACGCGGGGCTGGTCGCGAATGATCTCGGTGGCGGCCGTGACCACCACCAGTGGACGGGACAGATGCATGACGGTTCGAAACCCGGGATTGGTTGCCACAGTAGCAACGCCTGAGGTATCGTAACGGGCAGCGCGGCGTTGACGCCAGCGGAGGCGATCCGCGCGGGACGCCGCGAGCTGTCCGTCCCCCGCGCATTCGAGGTGCCTTGTGTTCGAAAGCCTCCGACAGTCCCTCAACGACCTGCTGGCGCGTGCCACCAAGCCGGAAGAGCGCCGCGACGTGCTGGCGCGCATGAAGGATTCGCTGGTGCAGGCCAGGCTGGGCGTGGAAGACCTGGGCACGGGGGTGGCCGCCACGCGCGCGAAGCTGGAATCCGAGCGGCGGGAGCTGGCGACGGCGCGACGGCGCAAGGCGCTGGCGGAGGGCATCCAGGATGCCGAGACGGCGGGGCTCGCAGCCAAGTACGAAGCGCACTATGCCGAGCGGGTGCAGGTGCTGGAGGCAAAGCTGGCGGCGCAGGAGCGCGAGGTGGAACTGGCGAACCGGGAGCTGGAGGAGATGCGCGCCGAGTTCAAGCGACAGTCGGTGGGAGCCGTGCCGCCACCGTCCACCGCGAGTGCCGGGGCCATGCGCGATCCGCTGGCGGAGGAGAGTGGGGAGGCGACCCGCCAGGAACTGGATGCCATGGCACGCGCCCGCGCAAGGGCAGATGCCGCCCAGGAGGCCGATCGCCGGCTGGAGGAATTGAAGCGCCGGATGGGGAAGACGCCGTAGGATGCGATGTCGCACCTGGGTCGTGGCCTGTGGGATGGGGGTGGGAGCCGGATGGGTGGGGACCGCGGGCGGGCAGGAGCCCGCGACGGTGGCCTGCAGCGGCCAGCGGGTGAGTGCGATCCGCGTGGATACGCGCGCGCCGTCGGTGACCGGGGTGCGCGGCATTCCCGTGGTGGCCGGCATTGCGCGAACGGTCCACGTCACCACGAAGCCGAGTGTCGTGACCCGCCTGCTCGTGCTGCGCGTGGGGCAGCCGTGCACCGAACTGCGGCGGATGGAATCGGAGCGCATTCTCCGCGCGCAGCCGTTCATTGCCGCGGCCACGGTGGAAGCGGTACCGGACGGGATGGGTGGCGTGGTGCTGGAGGTGAGCACCATTGATGAAGTGGCGGCCGTGTTCGGGGCCGTGGTGCAGGCGCGGGGACCGTCGATCAGCGGGCTCAAGCTGGGGGATGCCAATTGGGGCGGGCAGGGGATTTCCGCCGTGGGGGGCTGGCGGCACGCGGATGCGTTGCGCGACGGGTTTGCATTTCGTGCCACCGACTATGAATTCCTCGGGCGGCCGTATCAGGCTACGGTAATAGCGAGGCGCGACCCGCTGGGTGGCCAGTTGCACGCGGACATCCAGCGGCCGTTCCTCACCGACCTGCAGCGGGTGGCATGGCGGGCGCAGGAGGGCACCGCCGACGACTATGTGCGGTTTGTGGATCCCGCGGGCGCGGTGCACGCCAATCGCCTCACGCGCAACTATGCCGACGTGGGCGGGGTAGGCCGCATCGGACCGCCGGGGCGGCTGGCCCTGGTGGGGCTGTCGCTCTCGCACGAATCGGAGCGACCCGGCGCCGTGCCGGTGGTGCTGACCGACTCGGGCGTGCGGGATGATCCCGCGTCGCCGCTCAGCGGCCGCTACACGGCGCGCGCGGCGTCGCGGGTCAATGCGCTGCTGGGATACCGGAACTTGAAATTCATCCGGACCACCGGCCTCGGCGGCCTGCGCGCCGTGCGGGACGTCCCGTCGGGCATCGAAGTGGGGACGCTGATAGGGAAGAGCGCCTCCTTTTTGGGGTCGTCCACGCGGGATGTGCTGGTAGGCGGCGACGTGTACGCCGGACACGCCACCGCGACGTCGGCCGCATGGCTGCAGTTGACCGGCGAGGGCCGCCGGGACCTGGGCACTCAGACGTGGGAGACGGTGCTCGGCAGTGGGCGTGCAGGGCTGCACCAGCGAGTGGGCGCGGGGCAGACGCTGGTGTCGGCGGTGGAATGGAGCGGCGGGTGGAACGTTGGCGTCCCGTTTCGCGTGACGCTGGCGGGGAACGATGGCGGTGTACGTGGCATGCCCGAGAACGAGGAACAGGGCGGCCGTCGGGTGATCGCGCGGCTCGAGGATCGCTGGGCGATGGAATCACCCGTGGGGACCCTGGCCTCCCTGGGCCTGGCCGCCTTTGCCAATGCGGGGTGGTTGTGGGCGGGCGATGCGCCGTACGGGACCACCACCCCCGGCCGGTACTCGGTGGGGATCAGCCTGCTCGCCGCGGTGCCGGCCCGGTCGCCGCGGGTTTGGCGGCTGGACATCGCGTTGCCCAGTACGCCGGATCACCGTGTGCGGCTGTCCGTCCGGCTCTCCACCAGCGACTGGACGTCCACGTTCTGGCGCGAACCGCGGGACATCTCGGTGGCGCGCGAGCGGAGCGTTCCGGTGAGCCTGTTCGGCTGGCCGTAACGCTCCGCCCCGGAGTGCCTACCGGATGCCGCCCATGAGCGAACGCACCGGCCGGATCAGGATCGTGGCGATCACGGAGGCCCCGATGCAGACCGCGGCAGTGGTGCCGAAGAGCGTGGGGAGCGGCGCGGTGGAGATGAAGCCCGCCGCGTAGCCGGCCACCTTGTTGCCCACCGAGTCGGCCAGGAACCAGACGCCGAGCATGGAGCCCACGAGCCGGGCCGGCGAGAGCTTGGTGAACACCGACAGGCCCACGGGCGAGATGCACAGCTCCCCGAGTTCCTGGATGAAGTAGCAGCCGATGAGCCAGAGGGGGCTCACGCGGATGAGCGGCGAATTGGTGAGGTGTACACCGGGCAGGATGAGCAGCAGGAACGAGAGGCCGATGAAGAAGAGGCCGGCGGCGAATTTTGTGGGCGTGGAGGGTTCGTGCCGGCCCATGGTGGTCCAGAGCCACGCGAAGGCCGGGGCCAGGATGATCACGAAGACGGCCTGCACGGACGCAAACCAGCTCGACGGGAATGTGAACCCGAATATGCGTGTATCAGTGTATCGGTCGGCGAACAACTGCAGGGTGGAGCCCGCCTGTTCGTAGGCGCCCCAGAAGACGGCGGCGAACACGAAGAACACCAGCATGGCCGCCAGGCGTTTCCACTCCACCAGGGTGAAGCTGAGCCACGTGGGTTCGCCGGAGGTGTTCGTGCCGTGGTTGCCCTGCCGGGCCGCGGCCTCCCGTTCCGCATGGGCGGCGGCGCGCTGGCGCTCCAGCCGGTCGATGGCCGGCTGCAGGTGTCGCTTGCCGAAGACGTACTGGATGAGGCCGAGGGTCATGCCCACGCCGGCGCAGGCAAAGCCCAGGTGCCAGTCCACCTTCTGCGCGATGCCGCCGGCGATGATGGGGCCGATGGCGGCGCCCAGGTTGATCCCCATGTAGAAGATGGAGAACCCGGCGTCGCGGCGTGCGTCCCCCTGCTCGTACAGCGAGCCGACGATGCCGCTCACGTTCGGCTTGAGCAGTCCGGTGCCGATCACGATGAGCGCGAGCCCGGCATAGAAGAAGGGCAGCGGGTGGAACGCGAGCGTGAAATGCCCGAGCGCGATGATGATGCCGCCGTACAGCACGCTCTTGTACTGGCCCAGCCAGCGATCGGCGATGATGCCGCCGACGATCGCCGCCGCCCACACGCTGGCCGCGTACGTGCCATACACCGAGCCCGCGTGGCGGTCATCGAAGCCCAGCACCTTTCCCATATAGAGGATGAGGAACGCGCGCATGCCGTAGTAGCTGAAGCGCTCCCACATCTCGGTGAAGAAGAGCGTGGACAGGCCGCGCGGATGGCCGAAGAAGGCGGTTTCTTCGTGGCTGAGTGGGGCGGTGGGAGCAGTCACTGGTCTCGGGTTTGGGGTGGAAGCGTGGACGGCACCTTGATGCAGGCGGCAAAGTGCCCGGGAGTCTTCTCCTCGAGCGGCGGGACCACCTGCGTACACGCGGCGTCCCTGGCCGGGTGCTGGCAGCGGGGATAGAACACGCATCCCTGCGGGGGGCGCGACGGGGACGGCACGTCGCCGCGCAGGATGACCCGCTCGCGGGCGGCGCCCGGCTCGGGCACCGGAATGGCCGAGAGCAGCGCCTGCGTGTACGGCATGAGTGGATTTCGATACAGCTCGGCGGCGGGGGCCAGCTCGACAATGTGGCCCAGGTACATCACGGCCACGCGGTCGGCCACATGCTCCACCACCGCCAGGTCGTGCGCGATGAACAGGTAAGCCAGGCCGCGGTCGCGCTGCAGGTCGGCCAGCAGGTTCACCACCTGCGCCTGCACCAACACGTCCAGCGCGCTCACGGGTTCGTCGCAGACAATGAAGCTCGGTTCCACGGAGAGCGCGCGCGCGATGCCCACGCGCTGGCGCTGGCCCCCCGAGAATTCGTGCGGATACCGCGAGGCATACTCGGGGCGCAGCCCCACCTCCTCCAGCAATTGCCGCACCCGGCGGTCCGCCTCAGCGCCCTCGGCAATCCGGTGGATGGTGAGCCCTTCGCGTACGATGGCGCCCACCGTCATCCGCGGGTCCAGTGACGAGAACGGATCCTGGAACACCAGTTGCATGCGGCGCCGCAGGCGGCGCAGGTCACCGGGCTTCAGGGCCAGCACGTCCTGCGCGTCAAAGCGCACGGCGCCGCCGGTGGGCTCGACCAGGCGCAGGATGGCCCGACCCGTGGTGGTCTTGCCGCAGCCGGACTCACCCACCAGGCCCAGCGTCTCGCCGGGCATGATGTCAAAGGAGACACCGTCCACCGCGCGCACCGGCGGCGCGGGCGGCCCGAACAGGGGACGCCGGCGCGTGAAATGCTTGCGGAGGTCGCGCACCTCAAGCAGCGGACGCGCGGCGACGCCGGTGCCGCTCATGCGTGCACGTCCACGGTGGGGGCGGCGGCCTCGTCTCCAACCCGCCGGTCCGGTTCCTCCACCAGGTGGCAGCGCGAGTGGTGATCCGTGCCCGCCTGGTAGAACGCGGGGTGCTCGCGCTCACACCGGTCCCAGGCGGACGCGCATCGGTCGCGGAAGCGGCAACCGGCCGGCCACGCGGTGGGGGCCGGCACCGACCCCGGGATGGTGCGCAGGCGCGCGCGTCCCGCGCCCAGCCGCGGCACGGCGGCCAGCAGGCCGCGCGTGTATGGGTGATGGGCGTGCGCGAACAGTTCCTTGACAGGCGCCTCTTCCACCACCTCCCCGCCGTACATCACGGCCACGCGGGATGCGGTCTCGGCCACCACGCCAAAATCATGCGTAATCAATAATATCGACATGCCCGATTCCCGCTGCAGGTCCGCCAGCAGCTCCAGGATCTGCGCCTGGATGGTGACGTCCAGGGCCGTGGTGGGTTCGTCGGCAATGAGCAGCGCGGGTTTCATCACGAGCGCCATGGCAATCATCACGCGCTGCCGCATGCCCCCGCTCATCTGGTGCGGGTACTCGCGCGCGCGCTCGTCCGGCGCGGGCATGCCCACGCGGTCGAGCATCTCGACCGCGCGCCGCCAGGCGTCCGCACGCGAGGCGCCATCGTGGATGCGCGCCACCTCGGCCACCTGGTCGCCCACCGTGAACACCGGGTTGAGCGCGGTCATGGGTTCCTGGAAGATCATCGCGATGCGATTGCCGCGAATGCGGCGCATGTCGCGCTCCGCCAGCGCCATGAGGTCGCGGCCTTCAAAGCGGATGCTGCTGCCGGGCTCAATGCGGCCCGGGGGCGCGATGAGGCGCAGGATGGCGAGCGCCGAGACCGACTTGCCGCAGCCTGATTCCCCGACGAGCCCCACCGTCTGGCCGGCGTGGACGGAGAGGGACAGGCCGTCCACCGCGCGCGCCACGCCCGCCGGCGTGCGGAAGTAGGTGCGCAGGTTCTCGATGGTGAGCAGCGGCTCAGCCATGGACGGGCTCCTGGGGCAGGATGGAGACGGGGGGAGCGGGTGGTGCGTCGGCGGGCGCCGGACGCCCGGGAAGCTGGTGCGGGTCCAGCCGGTCCCGCAAGGCGTCGCCGACGGTATTGAACGCGAGGACCGTGGCCACGATGGCCGCGCCGGGAAAGATCACGGCCCACCAGGTGCCCACGAATTGCGTGGTCGCGTCGTGGAACATGGTGCCCCAGCTCGCCATGGGTTCCTGGACGCCAATGCCCAGGTACGAGAGTCCGGCTTCGAGGATGACCACGCCGCCAATGGCCAGCGCGCCCGCGACGAGCACCGGCGAGAGCACGTTGGGGATGACGTGACGCCAGATGATGCGCGTGCGGCGCGCGCCCAGGGCGCGGGCCGCGACCACGAATTCGCGTTCGCGCAGGCCCAGCGCCTGCCCGCGCACGATGCGGGCCACCTCGAACCATCCCGTGAGGCCGATGAGCAGCACCAGCGCCCAGACGGGCACCGGCGACCAGAGCGCCAGCACCGCGATGAGCATCAGCACCCGCGGCACCGAGAGCAGCGCATCCAGCAGGCGCATCATCACGGCGTCCACCCATCCCCCCACGAAGCCGGACACCGCGCCATAGGCCAGCCCGATGGTGCTCGACACGAGCACCGCCAGGGTGGCGATGGAGAGCGACACGCGCGCGGCGAACAGGATACGCGTATACACATCCCGGCTGTACCGGTCGGTGCCAAACGGGTGCGTCCACGAGGGCGGCAGGCTCTTGAGGTGCACGATGCCGAGCTGCTGGTACGGTTCGTAAGGCGTCAGCAGCGGCGCGAGCAGCGCGCCCAGCGCCAGCACCGCGAGCACGATAAGGGCCACGCGCGCGCCCTGGGGCAGGGCCCCCAGGCTGCCGGCGAGCCCCCGCGGGCGCTCAGTCGACACGGAGTCGCGGGTCGGCGTACGCGTACGCGAGGTCGGCCACCAGGTTGCCCAGCACCACCATGGCCGTGCCCACGAGCACGCCGGCCATCACCAGCGGATAGTCCCGCTGGTCAATGGCGTTCACGGTGACGTAGCCCATGCCCTGCCACGAGTAGATCTTCTCGACGAACACCGACCCGCCGAGCAAGGCCGGGAGCGAGAGTCCGAACAGGCTGATGGTGGGCAGCAGCGCGTTGCGCAGCACGTGGCGGTGCAGGATGCGCGCGTCGTCGGCCCCCTTGGCCCGCGCGGTGCGCACGAAGTCGAGCGGCAGCACTTCCAGCAGTTCGCTCCGCTGGAACCGCGCCACCACGGCGGTGGTGAGCAGCACCAGGGTCAGGGCGGGCAGGACCAGGTGACGGAGGCGGTCCACCAGCGCGGCCGCCGGCCCCATGTACGCGTGCATGACGGGATCCACCGGATAGCCGGCGGGCAGTATCGGGAACCAGTATGCGAAGGCCAGCAGCAGCAGGAGCGCCAGCCAGAAGTCGGGCAGCGAATAGAAGAACAGGGCCGTCTTGTCGGCCCAGCGGGCGCGGCGGGTGCCCCGGTGTCGCACTTGGTACAGTGCCAGCAGGACGCCAAGCCCAAAGGAGAAGACCAGCGCCACCGCCATCAACTCGATGGTGCGCGGCAGCGCGTCCCGCAGCGCCTGGCTCACCGGCTCATGCAGCGAATGCGAATAACCCAGCCGACCCGTGGCCACGTTGCGCAGCCAGAGCACGTACTGCACCGGCACCGGGCGGTCGTAGCCGAACTGCGCGCGCCAGTGCTGGCGCACGGCCTGGGTGACGTTCGGCGCGTCGAACGCGAAGGGGTCGCCGGGCGCCGCATGGATGAGCGCGAAGGCCATCGTCGCCACGATCCACACGACGACGATGGCCTGCCCCAGCCGGGCGGCAATGCGGCGCCCCACGCGTCAGGACTTGGGTGGGCCCAGGCCGATGCGGTCGCGATCAATGCGATCGGCCACCGGCACGGTCCAGTCGGCCAGGTGCTTCCACCAGCCGTCGGGGCGGACGGCCGGCACCTGGAAGCGCCTGCTGATGAGCCCGTACGAGAGCGCATCGTACAGCCACACGGCCGGGACGTCGTCCGCAATCTGCTGATACGCTTGTCGCGTGTACGCCCTGGCACGGACCGGGTTGAAGCTGGAGGTCGCGCTGTCCATCAGGGCATCCACGCGCGGGCTGGAGTAGCCGAGGAAGTTCAGGCCGTTCGGCGGGGCTCCACCGGTTCCCCACGCCTGGAGCACGGCCCCGATGTTCGGGTCAATGCCCACGCCATCCATGACCAGGTCAAAGTTGCCGGTGGTCAGCCGCTGCACGTACGGACCGAACGCCATGCCCTGGATGCTTGCGTCAATTCCTGTCTGGCGCAGCGCTTCCTGGATCAACACGGCGTACCGCTGCCGCGTCTCGCTGGAACTTGGCACCAGGAGCCCGACCGCGAACCGGCGCCCTGCCTTCATGCGTATCCCGTCGCGGCCCCGTATCCAACCCGCGGAATCGAGCAGGGCGGCCGCGGCAGCGGTGTCGAATGGTGGCACGCGGAGGGTGGTGTCCGCGGTGCTGGCTGCCGCCGGGAAGGGGCCATGGCCCAGTGCGCCCATGCTGTCGAACACGCTCTGGAGCATGGCGCGCCGGTCGAGCGCCATGGAGATGGCGCGGCGCACGCGGAGGTCGGAGAGGAACGCATTCGGGCGGGCATGCTGCGTGGGGTCGCGGAGGTTCATGCCCAGGAAACCGTACTGCAGGGAAGGCCAGGCCAGTCGGCGCAGCGACGGCTGGTTGGCGGCGGCGCGCAGTTCCTCGGTGGTGGCATTCAGGAGCAGGTCGGCCTGCCCGCTCATCACCTGTGCGAACGCCGCCTGGCCGTCGGGCGCCACGGACCAGATGACCCGGTCCAGGCGGGCGCGCCCGCGGTAGTTGCCGGTGTCGGCGATGAGTTCCAGGCGGGAGCCGGGCTTCCAGTCCATGAACCGGAAGCGGCCACTGCCAATGGGGTGTCGGGCGGCGTCGGACGTGCCCAGCCGGTCGGGCGGGATCGTGTCGAGCACGTGCCGCGGCACCACCCAGAGCTGGTAGGCAATATCAAAAAACTCTTCTGGTGTCCGGCGGTGGAACCAGGCCACGGCCGTGAGCGAATCGGGCGTGGAGATGGAGTCCACGTTGGCCAGCAGAGGCGCCACGGGAGACCCCACTTTCGGGTTCTTGTACAGCGCCAGCGAGAATTGCACGTCCGCCGCCCGCACGGGCACGCCGTCGTGCCAGCGCGCCTGCGGATTCAGGTGAAAGGCCACCGAGAGGGAATCGGACGCCCACGTCCAGTGGCTGGCCAGTTCCGGCTGGAACCCGCCATCGCCCACGGTGTGCATGCTGTCGCCCATCTGCGCCAGGTGGTCGAACACCAGGTCCGCCACGGCGTGACCGACCTGCGAGACGGTGAGCGGCGGCATCAGGTTGTCGGGGCCGGCTGGCACGGCGATCACCAGCGTGCCGCCACTGGGGCCCGATGAAACAGCGCGCTGATCACCGCTGCAACTGCTCGCGAGCGTCAGACCGAGCGTCAGAGCAAGGACGGCGAAGTTCGAGCGCCGCGCCACGAAAGGAGGGTGCATGGCTAAACGATTGCGCCGCACCAAGGTGGCGTCAAGCTGATCTATCGCCGCCAGGTCCACGTGTCGTCAACAAACGTGGTGGTTTCGCGTTCCACGGCTCGGCTCAGGACGGCGTCCGTGGCGGGGTGGAGCGGCTGGGTTTCGGGAACCGCGGCGCGCAGCGCGTCCACCAGCGCATTGGCCACGGCGTCAAAGCGCGGCTCGGCGCCCAGGAGCGAGGCCAGTGTGGCGGCCGGCGGCGTGGGCACCGGGTTTGGCGTCGCGAGCAGGTCGCCAATCAACTGCTGGTCGTCTTCCATGAGGATGGAGCCGTGCTGGAGCAGCGCGCCATCCTGCCGCCACTGGGCGCTGCCCACCAGCTTGTGCCCGTCCGCGACGATCTCGCCCTGGGACGGCTGCGCGAAGCACGGGGAAAGCCCTGGGGACGGCGTGTGCATCCTGGCGCCGGCCAGCTCCGCGCGCACCCCCAGGCGGGTGAGGGCGTCGAGCAGGATGGCGTTGATCCGCGTGTAGGCGCCGCGCAGGCTGGGGTCGAACGCCTCGGGCGCGGTCACGCTGTAGGTGACTTCGTGATAGTGCAGCAGGGCCCGGCCGCCCGTGGGGCGACGCACGAACGTCACGCCGCGGCTTGCGGCGCGGGCCAGGTCATAGGCGCCCCGCGCGGTCTGGTTGCGGCCCAGGGAGATGGTGGGCGAGCGCCAGGCATAGATGCGGAGCACCGCCTGGCCCGTGCGGCGGGCGCGCGCCATGAGGGCCAGGTCCCACGCCATGTTGGCGGCGCCGTCGAGCGGGGGCGAGATCAGGTGGCGCCACTGGAGGGGCGCCGGCGGGTGCGTGGTCACGGTCCCGAAAGGTGGCTGGCGGGGGGGCGTGTGGGGAGGGGCGCCGGGTTGCGCCGCGGGATAAGTTTCGCGCACCAACCTGCCACCCAGACCATGACTCCGACCAACAGACTGGCGCCTCCCACGGCCGCCGACAGTTTCGTTCCGCGTCACATCGGGCCGCATCAGGACGCGATTGCCGAGATGCTTGCCACGGTGGGCTACGATTCCCTCGATACCTTCATCTCGGCCGTCGTCCCGGCGAACATCCGGATGAAGCAGCCGCTGGCCATCCATGGCGAGTGGAGCGAGCGCGAGGCGCTGGCGGAAATGCGCCGGCTGGCCGGCAAGAATCGCGTCCTGCGATCGTACATCGGCATGGGGTATTCGGGGACGCTCACGCCGCCGGTGATCCAGCGGAACATCCTGGAGAATCCCGGCTGGTACACGGCGTACACGCCGTACCAGGCCGAGGTGGCGCAGGGGCGGCTGGAGGCCCTGCTCAATTATCAGACCATGGTGATGGACCTGACCGGCATGGAGATTGCCAACGCGTCGTTGCTGGACGAAGGGACGGCCGCCGCCGAGGCGATGACCATGGCGAATGGCATCAAGGGCGCCGACGGCAAGCATCGCTTCTTTGTATCGGACGCCTGCCATCCGCAGACCATTGACGTGGTGAAGACGCGGGCGGGGCTGCGCGGGGTGGAGGTGGTGGTGGGCGACTTCCGCACGTTCAAGTTCGACGCGAGCGTGTTCGGGGTGCTGGTCCAGTATCCTGCCACCGACGGTGGGATCCACGACTACCGCGAGTTCTGCGAGCGCGCCCACGCGGCGGATGCCCTGGTGACCGTGGCGGCCGACCTGCTGAGCCTGGTGCTGCTGGTGCCGCCGGGCGAGTGGGGGGCGGACATGGTGGTGGGCAACTCGCAGCGCTTTGGCGTGCCCATGGGGTACGGCGGCCCGCACGCGGCGTTCTTTGCCACGCGCGACGCCTACAAGCGGCAGATCCCCGGGCGCATCATCGGCGTGTCGCGCGATGCCGACGGCCGGCCGGCGCTGCGCATGGCGTTGCAGACGCGCGAGCAGCACATCCGGCGCGAGAAGGCCACGAGCAACGTGTGCACCGCGCAGGTGCTGCTGGCCGTCATTGCCGGCATGTACGCCGTGTGGCACGGGCCGAGCGGACTCACCAACATCGCGCGGCGGGTGCACCGGTACGCGGCCATCCTGGCGGCGGGACTGGAGCAGTTGGGGTACACGCTGGCGCATGATGAGTTTTTTGATACCGTGCGCGTGGACACCGACGCGGCGCGGGCGAAGCAGCTCATGGCGGGAGCCCTGGCGGCGGGCATCAACCTGCGCCTCCTGGGCGATCGGTCGGTGTGCATCGCGCTGGACGAGACCACTACCGAAAAGGACCTAGCCGACCTGCTGGGCGTGTTCGCGGCGGGCAAGCCGGCGCCGGCGGTGGCCACGCTCGCGGCCGCGGTGGACGACCGGTACGACGAGCGCTTTGCGCGCACCAGTCCGTTCCTCACGCATCCCGTGTTCAGTTCATGCCGGAGCGAGACCGAGATGCTGCGCTACATGCGCAAGCTGGAATCGCGCGACCTGTCGCTGACGCACTCGATGATCCCGCTGGGCTCGTGCACCATGAAGTTGAACGCCACCGCGGAGATGATTCCCATTACCTGGCCGGAGTTCGGCGGACTGCATCCGTTTGTGCCCCGCGACCAGGCGGCCGGCTACACCGAGCTGTTCGAGCGGCTGGAAGCAGCGCTGTGCGAGATCACCGGCTTTGCCGCCATGTCGCTGCAGCCCAACGCCGGTTCGCAGGGCGAGTTTGCCGGGTTGCTGGTGATCCAGCGGTATCACGCCTCGCGCGGCGAGGGACACCGCAACGTCTGCCTCATCCCGCAGTCGGCGCATGGCACCAATCCGGCCAGCGCGGTGATGGCGGGCATGCAGGTGGTGGTGGTGAAGACCGACCCGAGCGGCAACATCGACGTGCCGGACCTGGAGGCCAAGGCACGGGAGCATGCGCCCAGGCTGGCCGGCCTGATGGTGACCTATCCGTCCACGCATGGCGTGTTCGAGACGGCCATCACGGACATCTGCCGCATCGTGCACGCGCAGGGCGGGCAGGTGTACCTCGATGGCGCGAACATGAACGCGATGGTGGGGCTGGCTCGGCCGGGCGACATCGGCGCCGACGTGTGTCACCTGAACCTCCACAAGACGTTCTGCATTCCGCACGGCGGGGGCGGTCCCGGCATGGGGCCCATCGGCGTGGCGCCGCACCTGGTGCCGTTCCTGCCGGGGCACGTGGTGGTGGATTCGGGCCGGACGGGCGGCGCGGTTTCCGCCGCGCCGTGGGGGAGCGCCAGCATCCTTCCCATTTCCATGATGTACATCGACATGATGGGCGGCGCGGGCCTCACGCGCGCCTCGCAGGTGGCCATCCTGAACGCCAACTACATGGCCAGGCGGCTGGAGCCGCACTATCCGGTGCTCTACAAGGGCGCCAACGGGTGCGTGGCCCACGAGTGCATCATCGATCCGCGCGGGCTCAAGCAGGCCAGCGGCGTGGAAGTGGAGGACATTGCCAAGCGGCTCATGGACTACGGCTTCCACGCGCCCACGGTCTCGTTTCCGGTGGCGGGGACGCTGATGATCGAGCCCACCGAGAGCGAGCCCAAGGCCGAGCTGGACCGGTTCTGCGATGCGTTGATCTCCATCCGCGAGGAGATTCGCGAACTCGAAACCGGCGCGGCGGACGCCACCGACAACCTGCTCAAGCACGCGCCGCACCCCGCGCAGCGCCTGGTAGCCGACGCCTGGCCGCACAAGTATTCGCGCGAGCGGGCGGCGTACCCGACGCACTGGGTGCGCGAGCACAAGTTCTGGCCGGCGGTGGGACGGGTGGAGAGCGCCTACGGTGACCGGAACCTGGTGTGTTCCTGCCCGCCAATAGAAGAATACGAATTGGCGGGCAGGGAGTAGCGGCCGGTTACTCGCCCAGCTTGGCCTTGTACGCGTCGGCGGTCAGCAAGCCGTCCTTTTCCGACGCGCTGGCGAGCTTGATCTTCACCATCCACCCGTCGGTATAGGGCGCGCTGTTCACCAGCGCCGGCTCGCCGTCCAGCTTGTCGTTCACGGCCACCACCTCGCCGGCCACGGGGCTGAACAGCTCCGAAACCGCCTTCACCGCCTCGATGGTGCCGAAGACGTCGTGGCGCGCGAACCTGGTGCCGGGCTTGGGCAGCTCCACGTACACCACGTCGCCCAGTTCACCCTGCGCGTAGTCGGTGACGCCGATGGCGACCACGGCCGGGTCGTCGGTGGACTTCACGTATTCGTGGTCTTCTGTATAGAGCAGGTCGTTCGGGATCTCGGACACGGACGCCCCCGGGTCGGGTGGTTGGTGCGCGGAGTCTACCGGGCCGCGCGCGCCATTGTCAAGGAACCGCGGCGCCCTCGCGCGCCGTCGCCGCGGCATCCAGGGTCGCCCACGCCGCGTCCACGCGACGCTCCAGGTCCTCCAGCGACCCGGTGTTCCGGATCAGCAGGTCCGCGCGCGCGCGCTTGAGGTCCGCCGGCATCTGGGCCGCGATGATGGCCATCGCCTCCGCCTGGTCGAGCCCCCGGGACTGCACCACCCGCTCCATCCGCATCGGGCGCGGGGCATCCACCAGCACGACCATGTCGAACAGGTGCACCATCTTCTTCTCGAACAGCAGCGGGATGTCGCATACCACGATGCGGTCGCCGCGGACGCGCGCGGCTTCCACCGCCGCGACGCGCCGGCGCTCCACGTCGGGATGCACAATGCGATTCAGCGCCTCGAGCTGCTCGGGATCGCCAAACGCGATAGCGCGCAACTTGTCACGGTCCAGTCGGCCGTCGGCCTGGAGCACCTGGGGACCCCAGCGCTCCGCGATCGCGGCGAGGGCGGGGGTCCCGGGCTCCACGGCCTCGCGCGCCAGCACGTCGGCGTCAATGATGGTGGCCCCGCGCTCCGCGAGCATGCGCGCGACGCTGGACTTTCCGCTGGCAATGTTTCCCGTGAGGCCGACGAGCAGCATTTGGGGTCCGGATTCCGGTGGCTGAGGGGGACTGGGCCAAGCTAGGCGGCTGGTGAAGAGGCGTCAACGCGGAACTCGCCTGAAGCGGGTGCTGCCGTCCAACTTGTTGCCTGGCAACGAGATCCGGCTGCTACAACAGGTCGCCTTGATCCTCATCGCGCCGAGGCACCTGATGGCAGGCCCGGCAGCGGGCCTCGTAGGTATCGGCGCCTCCCACCATGATGGTCGGCGAGCCATACAGCGCCGGCTTGCCGTCAATCAGCCGCTGGTTGCGGCTGGCGGGGTTGCCGCACTGCACACAGATGGCATGCAGCTTGTCCACGATCTCGGCCACCGCCATGAGCTGGGGCATGGCGCCAAAGGGTTCGCCGCGAAAATCCGTGTCGGTCCCGGCCAGGATGACACGCACGCCGCGCGCCGCCAGCTCGGTGGCCAGCGGCACGATGCGATCATCCAGGAATTGCGCTTCGTCTATGGCCACCACCTGTGTGTCGGGGTGCACCAGTTCGGCGATCTGCGCCGCGGTGTCCACCGGCACCGCCTCGGCGGTGCGGCCGTCGTGGCTGGACACCTTGTACAGGCCCGCGTACCGCTCGTCCAGGTGTGACTTGAAGAGCTGCACGGTGCGACGCGCGATCGTGGCCCGGCGCACTCGGCGCAGCAGTTCTTCGCTCTTGCCACTGAACATCACCCCCGCAATGACTTCGATCCATCCACCGCGGGCCGTGAAGTACGTGTCGGACGTCATCGCCGGTCGTCATCCCGCGGGCGGGGTGGCCGGCGCGTCGGGCCGCCGGAACGGGAGCCGGCACCGGGCCCGCGGAACGAACCGCGCGGGCCGCCACTATGCGGCGGGCGGTCCCCACGGCCGCCGCGGTCTCCACGGTCTCCACGGTCTCCACGGTCTCCGCGGTCTCCGCGGTCTCCGCGGTCCGAACGGCCTCCGCGATCGCCGCGATCACCCCGGTCGCCCCGGTCAGGGCGCGACGGGCGCGCACTGCGCTCCTGGTCCAGCCGCGCCACCACCTGGCGGCCCTTGAGCGTCACCCCGGTGAGGCGCGTGGCGATGGTGTCAGCCACGGTTTCAGGTACCTCCAGCAATGCGTGCCGGTCGCGGACTTCCACCTTGCCCACGTCCTGTCCTGAGATCCCGCCCATGCTGGTCACCGCGCCCACCAGGTCGCCGGCGCGAATGCCGTCGTCGCTCCCCACGTTGAGGAACAGGCGCGCCATGCGTCGTGACTGCTGTGTGGGCGATGCCGCCTGTGCGCGTTCCGCTTCCAGCAGGCGCAGGGCGGCAGCGGCAATTTCAATTCCGTCATAGTCGGCGAGCAGGGGCTCCAGCGCCAGCAGTTCGGCGGCGTGCACGTCGTGCGCGAGCACGGCGCGCAGGGAATCGCGCAGCTTTTCCTGCTGCGCGCGCGCGCGAGCCGCCGCTTCCGGGAGCGTAAAGGGCGCCAGCGTGCCCGCGCCCGCGGAGCGCAGCGACGCGAGCTGCCGAGGCTGGGCCAGCGCCACGATGCGGGCCGCCTGATGGCCCGCGAGCAGCGAGCGGAGTTCCTCCGTGGTGCCGGGCAGGTCGAAGAGCACCAGCAGCTCGACATTCCCGGCAAGCGTCTCACCGGTGGTGACGGGTCCCTCGGGCGCGTAGCCAAGGGCCTGAAGCTCCGTGGTCACGTCCTGGCGCGCGGTCTCGGTGCGCACATGGACGAACGCGGTCTCCGGGTCGAGCGTGTCGAGCAGGCGCACGAGCGCGCTCCGGCGCGCCTCGGCGTGCACTGACACGTACTCCAGGGGCCAGCCGGTGGCGCCGGCGGCGTCGGGCGCGGCAGCGGGCAGCACCCGCCGGGCGCGCCGGGCATGGCGTTCAATCAACTGTTCCACCGCCTCGGAGATCGCGGGCACCACGATAGTGCGCGCGGCCTCCCTGGGCATCTCTGCCAGGAGGGTCTCCAGTGCGGACGGCGAAGCCGCCAGGTCCTCGGGCCAGGCCAGGACGAGCTGGGTCACGGCGGCCGGACGCAGTACCGACTGCTGGAGAAGCCCGACGAGTGTGCGAGCGTCGCCGACGAGGATCTGGGCGGGCTGTACCCGCAGCGCCCGCGCGGCGCGTGCCACCGCGGTGGCAGCAGTGGTGTGAAGGGTCCGTGCGCCCGCCAGTGTCCGGCAGCACCGGGCGATGGCGACTGCCGCGTCGGCGTCGGCCGTGACGACCACCATCTGAAGCTCAGGGCTGGCGGGGTCCAGCCGATCCGCGGCCGGACTGAGGAACGCGGCCGCCCGGGACCAATCCGGGGGCAGGACATACACTGAATTCTGGCTGCGGGTCACGCCCGCTGTCTCCGTTCCTGCCTGTTCCACAGGTCCTCACCGATGTCGGGGCAACCAGTGCTGGTCGCGTTGTCAAAAGATGCAGCGACGGGAAAGATACCCTGACGCAGGAGCCACGGCACGCGCCCGGTTGCCCACCGCGCGGGCAGTGACGCATCTTGAAGGCGAGTCCGCGCCCACCGGTTTACCCCAATCCCCGTCAGCCGTGATCACGACCATCGTACTCATCCGAGTGGAGCCCACGAAGATCCCCCAGGCCGCGAAGATGCTGGCGGGGGTGGATGGAGTGTCCGAGGTGTACTCCGTCTCCGGGGACTGGGACCTGGTGGCGGTGGTGCGCGTGCCGGAATACGACCAGATCGCGCGGGTGGTGACGGAGACGTTCCCCACGATCCCGGGCATCCAGCGCACGCAGACGCTTACCGCGTTCCGCGCCTACTCCAAGGGGGACCTGCAGCAGGCGTGGGACATCGGCGTCGAGTGACGGCCGGGCGACCGGCCGCCTAACTTGCTCCGATGATCCTGGCCTCCGGCGACGCGCCGCCCCTGCGTCTCGAGCAGCTTCAACGCGCCTTTGCCCGGCTCGTGCCCGCCGGCTCGGTGGCCACGGCCGGGGCCGAACCACTGGAGCTCATTCCCGTTGGCGACCCGGCCGTGCTGGGCCAGTTCGAGCCCATGGAGCCGGCGGGCTCCGCGGCCCGTGACATCAGCGGCGAGCCGGCGGAGGGGTTTGCAGCATTCCTGGATGGTACGCAGCGCACGGAGGTCGTCGGGCACACGGTGGAGGGCGAAGCGGTGCTGCTCGGGACCGTGGGCGCCGTGATCCGGAGCTGGCACAACCGGCGAGCCGCCACATGGAAGTACCGCCGCAGCCAGCGCATCTATGCCCCGGTGGGCGTCCTGCCGGCGGACCTGCAGGCCGCGTTGCGCGGGCTGCCGCTGCCCGTGGTGGATACGGTGGACGGTGGTGAGCTGGAGGATGCGCACCCCCATGCCCGGCGGGACGTGGCGTTGCGGGCGGTTCGACGCATGCGCGAGTCGCTGGAGGTGGAACTGCTGACGGATTGGGTGGCGGAGGAACGGCGACCCTTATACGTGGATGGTGGGTTGAGCGCGTCGCTGCTGTTCCCGCGCGCGGCGAACGCGGTGGGGGTGGTGAAGAGCCACCATACGCTGTACGCCGACCGGGATTCCCGTCGCACGGTGCTGGCGCTGCAGGGTGGTCAGCGGGGCCCGGTGTTCCTGGTGGGCCGGCAGCGCGGCGCGCCGCTGGCCAGCTGGTACCTGCGGCTCCGGAGCGCCGCCGCGCACGATCCCTTCTGGGGGCTGGTCCGCGTGGAGGTGCCGCACGACGCGGAGCGATCGCTGTCGGCGCTTACCACGCACGCGGATGAAATATCGCGCCGCGTACTGGCCGAGCGCGCGCCCACCGCGCACCCCGATGCGCGCTGGCACACCATGGCCTACGGCATCCGTGACTGTGAAGTCTTTCTCCGGGCGGGACAATGAGCAACGCGCAGGTGCTGGGTCGCGTGGTGGCGACGGAGCGGAAGCCGAACACGCCGCACGAGTTCTCGTTCTGGACGGCGCTGGACTCGCCGGTGGGTATTGGCACCATCGTGCGGGTGGAGGCGCCGGAGCCGGTGAACGGCGTGCTGCCACGCGTGTACGCGGTGGTGACGGAAGGATTCAGTTATACGGACCTGCAGACGCCCCTGCACGACGTGGTGGGGCACGACGGGGCGCCGGCCGGCGACCTGCCGGGCGCGACGGCGCGGGCGGAGATCCGCCTTTATGTGGCGTCGGTCCTGCGGCATGTGCCGGACGAGCCGCTGCAGCCGGTGCCCATGGGTGTGGTGTTCCTTGCGGACGCGGACGACGTGGCGGTGGCGCTGCGCATGGATGGGTACCTGGCCGAGGGCTCGCGCACCGGCATTCCGGTTGGCGTGTATAGGGCCGGGGGCACCGAGGCGCCCGTGTACCTGGATGCGGATTTCCTGATAGGTCCCGAGGCCGCGCACCTGAACATCACCGGGGTGTCGGGGCTGGCCACCAAGACCAGCGCCGTGGAGTGGCTGCTGGCGTCGGTGTTCGCGCACTTCCCGGCGCAGAAGGGCTCGGTGGCGGCGGTCTGCTTCAACGTGAAGGGCCCAGACCTGTGCTTCATTGACCAGCCGGGCGAGCTGGACGATGCCGACCGCGCGCTGTACGAGGCCATGGGCGTACCCGCCGAGCCGTTTCGGAACGCGGAGTTCTATGCGCCGTACACGGCGCGTGGCTTTACGCTCAACACGCTCCGGTCCAATGAAGCGCTGGCGGCCAACGTGCATCCGCTCACCTGGGGGTTGCACGAGGTGATGCAGCACGCCGACGTGATGCTCAATCGCGACGACGTGGACGCCAAGGCCGATGCGTTCATTGACTTCATCATGGAGCGCGTGATCGATCGCGAATTCACGGACGACGGGTTCTCCGCCACGCACCGGGTGCAGTCGTTCGCCGACCTGGAGGCGTGGTTCCGCGACCTGCTGCGCACGGTGGAGCAGCAGAACCGGGGCGAGTACTGGCGCACGCACCACGTGGCCACCATCCGCAAGGTGCGCAACCGGCTGTCGAACATCTCCACGCGGTGCGCGGGGCTGGTGACCGACGAGGGGCTGGTGAGCGACCTTCCCTTCGGGAGCTTTCGCGACCGCGGGGTGTATGTGCTGGACGTGGCAGGGCTGGAGGAGGATGCGCAGGACCTGGTGTTCACGCGCGTGGTCACTCGGCTGCGGGAGCACCTGGAACGGCACGACCTGGGCGTGGACCACGTGGTAGTGTTCGTGGACGAGCTCAACAAGTACGCGCCGGCCGACGGGCCCGAGACGCATGTGCGCAAGATGCTGCTCGACATTGCCGAGCGCGGACGATACCTGGGGCTGGTGCTGTTCAGCGCGCAGCAGTTCCGCTCGCAGGTGCACCGGCGCGTGGTGGGCAATTCGGGCACGGCCCTGTACGGCCGCATGGACAGCGACGAACTGGCCACGCCGGGGTATGCCGTGCTCAGCCCGGCCATCCGCACCCGGCTGGCAACTCTGGATAAAGGAACACTGATGGTCAGGCATCCACATTTCACGCAGCCGGTGTTCGTGCGGTTCCCGCGTCCGGCGGTGATGCGCGGGCGCGACGGGGCGGCGCTGTACCCGCCCGAGCGCGAGCTGTCGCAGGACGTGGCGGTGGCGCGTGCCCTGCGCCGCCTGGATCCCACGATCACCGTGGGATGGGTGCACGAGGTGGTCGCCCTGTATGAGGAGCAGGAGGTGCTGCGCGCACGCGACGCGACGCTGCGCGCCCGGCCCGAGGACGTGAAGGCTTACTTCAAGGCGCAGTTTCGTCGCGTGGTCGCGGCGGAGCCACCCAAACCGCGGCAGCCGCGCGGGCTGCGCGTGCCGCGGGGCGGCAACCCGTACGGCGACGACGAGCCGCCGCAGGAGCCACCGTTCTGATTCCAGCGGCGGCCCTCCTGGTGGCCATGGCCCTCGTACAGGCCGGCGGGGACGGCGCGCCAGTCCGCCTGGCGTACCGGCCGCACGCGGGTGACACCCTGCGCCTGGTGTTCGAGCAGCGCGCGGAGCTGGCCAGCCGCCCGGCGGGCGCCACGGCCGACGCCGATACGAGCGCCCGGCGCACGTCGTCGGGCTTTCGCGTGTACTCACGCGTGATCGTGGATTCGAGCAACGCCGCGGGAGCCCTGGTGACCTCCATGGTGGATTCCGTCGAGGTCCGATGGAACGACCAGGTGATGCCCGCGATGGGGCAGCAGATCCAGCGCGCGCTGGCGGGTGTGGCCACGCGGATGCGCATCCTGCCGGATGGCGCGGTCCGGATGGAGAGTGCCCGGATGGCGCCCGGTGCCCCGGCGTCTTCCGCGGTCCCGATGGCCAGCCCCGCCATGCTGCCACGTGCACCGGTGCGCGTGGGCGAGACGTGGACGGGCTCCATCCCGGTGCCGTCCGCCGGTCCGCTGGGGCCGTCGGCCGATGGCTCGCTGGAAAACACGTACCGCCTGGATTCCCTGGGCGGCGGCGGGCGCACGGCGTGGATTTCCGTCCATGGGTTCTTCATGCCCGATGCGAATCAGGACAGCGTCGGGCGCACCACGGCGGGCTCGGTGGTTGGCGTGCTGCGACTCGATCAGCGGCGGGGATGGATCACCGATTCGCGGCTCACGATCCTCCTGCGCACCCGTACCGGGCCGGCGGCCGACACGACGGGCGCGGGAACCGTGTTCGACATGCGAATCACGCAGCGCGTGCGGGCTATGGACAACCGGCAGGGCGGCGGTTAGCGATTAGGCAGGACGCCCGGCGGGGCGTGTCCCAACCTCAGGCCCGGAACCAACTTGCGCGTTGTTCACCTGTCCGACCTTCACCTTGGCTATCGCCAGTACCAGCGGTTGACGTCCCTGGGCGCCAACCAGCGGGAGGCGGACGTCGCGCTCACGTTCAAGCGCGTGGTGGATCGCGTCCTCGCGCTCCAGCCCGACCTGGTGGTGGTGGCGGGCGACGTGTTCCATGCGGTGCGGCCCACGAATCCCGCCATCCTGCATGCCTTTGGGCAGTTCACGCGGCTGGCCACCGGCCTGCCGGGCGTGCCGATCATCCTGGTGGCCGGCAACCACGACCTGCCGAGGTCCAGCGAGACCGGCTGCATCCTGCGGCTCTTTGAGCAGGAGAACCTGTACGTGGCCGACTTCGAGGCGCGGCGATTTGAGTTTCCGGATCGCGGCCTCTCGGTGCTGGCCGTCCCCGACGTGCCGGGCGACCGCCCCGAGCTCGCGCCCGACCCGGCCGCCCGCTTCAACGTGATGGTGATCCACGGCGAAGTGGCGGGCATCATCCCGCAGCGCGCCGCCATGCTGGATCGCGCGACATATGAAATCACGGAAAATGAACTCGGGGCGGCCCGGTGGCACTACGTGGCCCTGGGCCACTACCATGTGCAGCGCCAGGTGGCGCCCAATGCCTGGTACAGCGGGTCCATTGACTACACCAGCACCAACGTCTGGGGCGAGCTGGCCGAGGAGCGCCAGGCCGGCCTGCCGGGCAAGGGCTTCATCGAGTTCGACCTCGAGACCGGCGTCCGCACCTTCCACCCGATTCCGCCCTCGCGCCCGCTGGTGGACCTGGAGCCGTTCAGCGCGCGCGGCATGACGGGTACGGAGCTCGATGCCGCCATCCGCGCGGCGGTGGACCGCTGCCCGGACGGCATCGAGCAGAAGATCGTGCGCCTCGTGGTGGGCGATGTCGCGCGCCACGTCAACAACGACCTGGACCACCAGGCACTGCGCGACTACAAGCGGCGTGCGTTCCACTTCCAGCTTGAGCTGCTGCGGCCGGACGCGCGCCTGCGGTCCGGTGATCACGGCCGCGGTCATCCGCAGTCGCTGGCCGAGTTCGTGCGCGAGTGCCTGCGCGCGCGCCAGATGCCCGCCGACGTGGACCGCGAACAGCTCATCACCCGCGTGTTCGAGTACCTGGACCAGGCCACGGCGGACGAACTGGCCGCCGCCGGCGAGGCGGAGGACTGATGCGCCTCCTCTCGCTGCAGCTCACGAACTTCCGCCAGCACGTGAACACCCGCGTCGAGTTTGAGACGGGGCTCACGGGGATCATCGGGCCCAACGGCGCCGGCAAGTCCACGATCCTCGAGGGCATCAGTTGGGCGCTGTACGGCGTCCCGGCGCTGCGCACCACCAAGGAGGGGGTGCGCACCCTGCGCGCGCAGGGGCGCGATCCGGTGCGCGTGGCGCTGGAATTCGACCTGGCCGGCCACCGGTACCGCGTCGATCGCGGGCTCACGAGTGCCGAGCTCTACCTGGATGGCGACTCGCAACCGGTGGCGAATTCGGTGAGTGGCGTGACCGAATTCCTGCGCCGCCGCCTGCGCATGACGCGGCAGGAGTTCTTCAACACCTACTTCACGGGCCAGAAGGACCTGAGCGTGATGAACGCCATGGGTCCCACCGAGCGCCGGCAGTTCCTCTCCCGCGTGCTCGGCTACGACCGGCTGCGGGCGGCGCAGGAGAAGGCCCGCGACCGCAAGCGGCTGGTGACGGCGCAGCTCAATGGCCTGCGCAGTGCCATGCCCGACCCCGAAGGCGTGGCGCGCATGCTCACGCAGGCACGCGCGCGCGTGGCGACCGCGCGCACACGGGCGGGCGAGGCCACGGCCCGCGTGGAGGCGGCGCGGGCCACCATGACGGCGCTGGAACCGCGGTGGAAGGCGGTGCAGCAGCAGCGCGAGGCCACGCAACGCGTCCTTGGCGAGCTGCGGGTGCTGGAGGCGGAATCGGCGGGGCTGACCCGCGACCTCGATCGCCTGACCCGCGAGCAGGCCGAGATCGCGGCTGCCCGCGGGGAACTGGAAACGCTGGCCGAGGCGCTGCGTCCGCTGGCGGCGCTGGCCGAGCAGTTGCGGCTCATGGAAGAACTCTACAGGGCCGATGGCCGGCGGCAGACACTGTTGGAGAACGATCGCGCCCTGTCCGACGAACTGACGCGCCTGCGCGAGCGGCTGGAGCGGGTCCAGACGGCGCCGGGCCTGGAAGAAGAGGTGACCGTCGCGCTCGAAGGCAAGCGCAAGGAGTTGCGCGCGGTGGAGGGCGCGCTGGAGGCGCGGCGTACCGAGTGGGTGCGGGATCGCCAGGAAGCCGACACCAAGATCCAGGCGCTGCGGCAGCAGTACGCCGAGCTCAAGCAGCAGCGCGATACGCTGGTGGACCTGGGGGAGGACGGCACCTGTCCCACTTGCGCGCGGCCGCTGGGCGACCACTACCGCCACGTGCTGGACCTGCTCGATTCGCAAATGGACACGGTGCAGGTGGATGGCAACTATTACCGGCAGCGCATCGGCCAGTTGGAGGAGATGCCGGAGGACGTGAAGGCGCTGGACGACCAGCGACGCGTGATGTTCGAGGACGTGGGCAAGCTGGAGCGGCGGCTGGCCAAGGTGCAGCTCGGCGTCCAGGAGCTGGCGCAGCTCCGCACGGACATCGCCGAGAAGGAACAGCGGCATGCGGTGCTGCAGCAGGACCTGGCGGCCGTCCCCAGTGGATACGACAAGGCGGAGCATACGAGATTGCTGCATGAGCGAGCCCGGCTCCAGCCGCTCGACGCGCAGGCGACCAAGCTCTCGGCGCTGCTGGAGCGGGAAGAGCCCGTGCGGACCGCGCGCGCCGAGGCCGAGACCCACCTGGCGGAGACCGCCCGCCGCCTGGTGGAGCTGCAGGCCGAACGCGCCACGCTGGAGTACTCCGAGGACTCGTTCATCACGCTTCGGCAGCAGGTGGAGGCGGCCATGACCGAACTGCGCACCGCCGAGATGGCCTCGGTGGGCGCCGACGCCGAGGTGGCGGCCGCCGGCACCGACGAGGAGCGGGCACAGGCCGCGCAGCGGGAGCTGGATGACCAGCGCGCCAGGGCCGACGTGCTGGGCGCCGACCGCCGGCTGCACGAGGAGCTGGACGATGCGTTCGAGGACCTGCGCTTCCGGCTCAACGAGCAACTGCGCCCCGAAATTTCGGGGTTGGCGAGCTCGCTGATTGCCGAGCTCACCGACGGGCGGTATACCGAGCTCGAGCTCGACGACAATTATGCCATCTGCGTATTGGAAGACGGTGTCCGCAAGCCGGCCATCTCCGGCGGCGAGGAGGACGTGGCCAACCTGGTGCTGCGGCTTGCCATTTCTCAGATGATCGCCGACCGGGCGGGGCAGCCGTTCTCGCTGCTGGTGCTGGATGAAGTGTTCGGTTCGCTGGACGAGGCGCGCCGGCAGAGCGTGGTGGAACTGCTGCGGCGCCTGCACGACCGGTTTGAGCAGGTCATCGTCATCACGCACATCGAGTCGGTGCGCGAGGGGCTGGACCGCGTGATCGCCGTGCGTTACGACGAAGAGGCCGGCGAGTCGCGCGTGGCCATCGAGCGTCCTGCCGGTGTGCCGCCGCTGCCAGCCGAGGTGGGCGCGGGAGTGGACGACTGATGGCGACATCGCGAGCCTGGCGGTCCGCGCCGGCGTTCGAGGGACCCTTCCGGGCTACCACCGATGACATTCCCGGCCTCAACCAGGTGTTCAGCGACGCATTCACCGAGCGCTATCGCCGAGATGGCATGGTGGGCGTGCGCGTGCCATTCCTGAACCCCGTGGTGTGGCGCTTTGCCTTGGACGACGCCGACGCGGGCGCGCTCTGCTGGCGCGGGCGCAAGGGCGAGATCGTGGCGTTCAACATGGTGCACCGTTCTGGCGTCGAGGGCTGGATGGGGCCGCTGGCCGTGCACGAGGACCTGCAGGGCAGCGGGCTGGGCAAGGAAGTGGTCCGGCACGGCGTGGAGTGGCTCAAGGAGACCGGTGCCACCGTAATCGGCCTCGAGACCATGCCGCGGACGCTCGACAACATCGGGTTCTACTCGGCGCTCGGGTTCACGCCCGGGCGGCTCACGCTCACTGTCACGCTGGAGGCCGCGGCGGCCACGGCGCCCGAGTTGTATGGGCGCCTGCACGTCGGCGACAAGGAGCGGGTGGTAGAGGAATGCCGGACGTTGCTCGGGGACGCGCTGCCGGGTTACGACCACACGCGCGAAATCGCGCTCACCGACACCTCGTCACTGGGCGATACGGTGCTGCTGCGCGACGCCGGCCGACTGGTGGGGTTTGCGCTCTGCCACACCGTGCCGCTGGTGGAGGGCCGGGTACGTGAGGAATTGCGCGTGCTCAAGCTGGTGCTGGCGGAGGAGCGGTGGTTCGAGCCCATGATCGCGGCGCTGCGCGGATATGCGCGCCGCTGTGGCACACGGCGCGTGGCCATTCGCGTGCAGGGGGAGTATCCGGGGATCTACCGGCAGCTCATTGCGCTGAATGCGCGCGTGCGCTGGAGCGACCTCCGGATGTCGCTGGACGGGTACGAGGAGCGGAGGCCGGCGCGCGGCGTGGTGCTTTCCAACTGGGAGATCTAGCGGGGGCCTGCTGCTTTCCCGCTGGGAGATCCAGCGCGGGCGTGGATCAGGCGCCTGGCCGCGGCCCCGGTTTTCCCTTGCTGCGGTCCACTACGCGCCAGATGAACAGCGCGACGCCCACCGTGAGCAGGATGTGGATCCAGCCCGGGCCGCTGAAGCCCAGGGCCACCACTGCCCAGATTGCCAGGATGACGACCGCCGCCAGAATGCCCAGATCCATGAATTGCTCCCGCCAGTCGTGATCGGTAGATTCCACCTTCGGTTAGATCGACGGACGAAGAGATCCGTTTTTGAGCCAACAAGTCCACCGGGTGGGTTCGATAATCTATACTGCCGTCAGGCCCCCAGTGCGGGGGAAGGCGAAGGTGTGGTGAGGACCTCATAAATTCGACTGGGCTTCACAAAACCCTCTTCGTTCCGTTTCCTCACGAACCCCGCGGTACACCGCGGGGTTCGTCGTCTCCGCGTGGGGAATTCATGGCGCAGGTCACTGCAACCCGGCGGCTCCACTTCAATGCCGCCCATCGACTGTTCGACCCCGAACTGTCCGACGCCGAGAACGCGCGGATCTTCGGCAAGTGCAGCAATCCCAACTGGCACGGGCACAACTACGTGCTGGATGTCTCGGTCACTGGCGAGGTGGACCCGAAGACGGGCTTCACCTTCGACCTGGGGGCCCTCAAGCGCCTGGTGAACGAGCAGGTGATTGACCGTGTGGACCACAAGAACTTCAACCTGGACGTAGACTTCATGCAGGGCACGATTCCCACCACGGAGAACATCGTGGTGGCGTTCTGGCGGCGATTGGCGCCGTTGGTCGCGCCGGCTCGGCTGTCGCGACTCGTGCTCTGGGAGACTCCGAACAACTATGTCGAATACGAAGGGAAGTAAGGGGGGCCCCCGGCGCGCGCCCGGCGCCTCGGTGATGACGATCCTCCGGGAGGCCGGCCGGCCGGAACGCGAGGTGACCCCCGATGTGGCCCACCCCGAGTTTGCCCGCCTCGTGCGGCGCCAGCTGGAGTTGCTGGGCGAGGACCCGGGCCGCGAAGGCCTGATCAAGACCCCGGGCCGCGTGGCCAAGTCGCTGGCATTCCTCACCCGTGGCTACACGCAGACGGTGGAGGATGTCGTGGGCGACGCGCTGTTCGCCGCCGAAGGCCATCAGAATATGGTGATGGTGCGTGATATTGAGCTGTACTCGCTGTGCGAGCACCACATGCTGCCGTTCTACGGCAAGGCGCACATTGCGTACATCCCCAACGAGCGCATCGTGGGACTCTCCAAGCTGCCGCGGCTGGTGGACGTATTCGCGCGACGGCTGCAGGTGCAGGAGCGGCTCACCGAGGAGATTGCCCTGGCCGTGGAGCGCGTCCTGGAGCCGGTGGGCGTGGGGGTCGTGGTCGAGGCCTTCCACCTGTGCATGATGATGCGCGGCGTGGAGAAGCAGAACTCGCGTACCATCACCAGCGTGCTGCGGGGCTCGTTCCGGGAGAACGCGCTGACGCGCGACGAATTCCTGCGGCTCGTGCACGCCACCGGCACCTGACGTGCCGGGCGCGCTCACCGGCCGGACGGCACTGGTCACCGGCGCGTCGCGCGGCATTGGGTTCGCCTGCGCGTCCACGCTGGCCCGCGCGGGCGCGCGCGTCGCGCTGCTGGCGCGGTCCGGGGCGGAACTCGAGCACCACGCCCGCGCGCTGGGCGGTGGCGCCTTCGCGGTGACGTGCGATGTGGCGGACGCGGAGTCGGTGAACGGGGCGCTCCGCGCGTTGGCCGATACGTGGGGCGGGGCGGCGCCCGACATCCTGGTGAACAACGCTGGCGTCTTTGCCATGGCGCCGCTGGAGGCCACCACCCCCGAGGCGTTCACCCACGCGCTCGATGTGAACCTCGTGGCGCCATTCCTGTTTGTGCATGCCCTGGTGCCGGGGATGCGCGCGCGCGGCCACGGGCATGTGGTGACCATCGGGTCGGTGGCGGATCATGTCGCCTACGCCGGCAACTCGGCGTACGCCGCGGCCAAGTTTGGCGTGCGCGGACTGCACGGGGTCCTGCGGGCCGAGCTGCGTGGCACCGGGGTGCGCACCACGCTGGTGTCGCCCGGCCCGGTGGACACCGACCTCTGGTCGGGTCCCGATGTGGCCGCGCCGGGAGATGTCCCGGCACGCGACCAGATGCTGAACCCCGCCGCGGTGGCCGACGCCGTGCTCTTTGCGGTCACGCAGCCCCTCAGCGTGAACGTGGACGAGCTGCGGCTCTCGCGGAGCTGATGTTCATCGAACTGGCGGGCGCGCTGCGGTGCCCGCGGATCCACGACCAGTCGTGGCTGGTGCTCAGCGCGGATCGCATCGAGAACCGGAACGTCCTGGAGGGCCTGCTGGGGTGCCCGGTGTGTCACGCGCAGTTCCCCATCGTCAATGGCACGGCTGACCTCCGGTTGCGACCGGACCAGGCGAGTGGAGATGCCACCACGCGTGGCGCGTCCGGCGCGGTGGATCCTGACGGGGCGCTGCGGCTCGCCGCGATGCTCAACCTGGACGGCGCGGGTGGGTACGTGGTGCTGATGGGCGAGTGGGCGCGCCACGCGTCGGCACTGCTGCAACTGGTGGATGTGCACCTGATGCTCATCAATGCGCCGACGGATGTGGTCGCTGCTCCCGGCTGTTCCAGCCTGCTGGCGGACGACCGGCTGCCGCTGGTCACCGGTGGCACGCGAGGGGCGGCGATCGACCACGCCGCCTCGCCCGTGCTGCGGGCCGATGCCGTGCGCCTGCTCAAGGTGAAGGGCCGGCTCGTGGGTCCGCACTCCGCGCCGATCCCCGAGGGCGTGACCGAGCTTGCCCGCGACGCCGAATGCTGGGTGGCCGAGCGTGGATTGTCGCGCGAACTGCTGGCGTCGATTGGGCGGCGGCGGGGCTGAGCCTCAGGTCTCGCCTGGTTCGGCCTCGTCCGGATACAGCGCGTCAATCCGGGATTTATACGTCTTCTCTACCACGCGGCGCTTGACCTTGAGTGTCGGGGTGAGTTCCCCCCGCTCCAGCGTGAACTCGTGTTCGAGCAGCGCCACCTTCTTGGGCTGCTCAAAGCGCGTCAGGTGCGCCGTCTGCCCAAAGACCTCGTGCTCCATCTTGGCCTGGATCTGCGGCATGGCCAGCAGGTCGGCGCGCTTCGTCCAGGTGAGGCCCTGCTGCCGCGCCCACTGTTCCAGTTGCTCCCAGTCCGGGACCACGAGCACGCTGGGGAACTTGCGCTTGTCGCCAATCATCACCACCTGCGAGACGAACTTGTTGGTCTTGATCTCGTTCTCAATGGGCTGCGGCGCGATGTTCTTGCCGCCCGCGGTGACGATGATGTCCTTCTTGCGGTCGGTGATGCGCAGGAAGCCGTCCTCCAGCGTCCCCACGTCGCCCGTGGCCAGCCATCCGTCGCTGGAGACGGCCTCGCGCGTGGCGTCCGGCAGCCCGAAGTACCCCTGCATGATGTGCGGGCCACGGGTGAGGATCTCACCATCGTCGGCAATCTTCACCTCCACGCCGGGCACGGGGCGGCCCACCGTGCCAATGCGGAAGTGCTCGGGCGAGTTCACGCAGATGACCGGGGAGGTCTCGGTGAGGCCGTACCCTTCGAGGATCACCAGCCCGGCGGCGTAGAAGAATTTGTTGATCTCGGGAGACAATGGCGCGCCGCCCGACACGAAATAGCGCAGCCGTCCCCCGGTGCGCGCCTGGAGCTTGGTGAACACGAGCGCCTGCGCCACGCGGTACCGGAGCGCCAGCAGCCCGCCCGGCGTGCGCCCGGCCAGCCGCTCGTCGGCCCACCGGTTGGCCACGCGCCTGGCCCAGAAGAAGATGCGCTTCTTCAGCCCGCCACCCGCCACCGCGGCCTCAAGCACGCGGGCATACATCTTTTCATACAGGCGGGGCACGGACAGCACGAGCGAAGGCTTCACCTCCACCAGGTTCTCGGGCACCGTATCGATGGACTCGGCATACGCAATGGAGGTGCCGGTCTCCATCATCAGGTAGTGGCCCGCCATGCGCTCAAAGACGTGCGACAGTGGCAGGAAGCTGAGGCACGTGTCGCGTCCCTCGAACGGGACGACCGCCGCGCTCGCCTTCACGTTGGAGTACAGGTTGTCGTGCGAAAGCATCACACCCTTCGGCTTGCCCGTGGTGCCCGACGTGTAGATGATCGTCGCCACATCGTCGGGCTTCACGGCCAGCGCCGTGCGCCGGAACTCGTCCTCGCGCGCCGGCGTCAGCGCCTTGGCGCCCATGGCCTCCAGCTCCGCGAGCGTGTGGTCCGCGCCCGGGGCCCGCTCGCCGTCAAACTCCACCACGAATCGCAGCGCGGGACACTGGCTGCGGACTTCGGCCACCTTGGCCGCCTGTGCCGCCGTGGACACGAAGGCCACGGTCGCCCCGCTGTCGCGCAGGATGTAGGCGGCGGCCTCCGCCGTCTCGTTGGGATAGATGGGAACGTCGGTGATGCCGCTCGCCAGGCACGCGTAGTCCACGATGGCCCACTCCGGCCGGTTCTCCGACAGGATCACCGCCCGCTCGCCGGGCTTCACCCCGAGCTGCGCCAGCCCCAGCGCTGTGTGGCGCACACGCGCAAACAGCGTAACGTGCGAGATGGGAGTGTACCGACCGCCGACCTTCACCTGCAGGGCGTCGGGCTTGTCGTACGTCTCCACCGCGTGGAAGAACAACTGGTTCAGCGTGCCCGGCTCGGAATTGCGCGGGCCTCCCGTGGCGTGCATCGGAACCTCCCGGAACGGGATCCACTTTGCGGCGGTCGCCGCCCATTCAACTTACCCGAACGTCGGACGCGGAGGTATGGGCGCCCGACTGGGGAGAACCCTCAGGGGGTTCCGCCGGACGCGGCCAGCACGCTCCGCACAGGTATCACGAACCGGATGGGCGCGCCCGTGAGTGGCACGCCGCGGTACGCCGCGCTGGCCATGACCACGAAGCTGTCAGGCTGCGCCGCCGGCGCCGCCGGCCGTACGCGAATGCGCAGCGATGCGTTGCCGCTGCCGTCGGTGGTGTCCGCCGCCGCCGGATGTCCCGCGGCGTCCACCAGCAGCCCGCTGGCGCCGCTGCCGGTGGGCGCGGGAGCGTAGGTAATGGCATAGTGCACGATGACGCCCACCACGCCCACTGGCGAGGGCGTGCCGGGCGACGTCACCTGGACGCCCAGACCCTGTGAAAAGTTGACGCTCGCCGAGGAATCGGCGCCGTTGAAGATCACGGTGTCCAGTGTCGTCGCGCCGGGGGCCGCAATGGACACCGGCTCCGGCGTGACAAACACGTTCACGGCCGACGTCTGCAGCACGCCCACTGATCCGATGATCCGCACGGGGGTGCTCCGCGCGCTGTCGCCCACCAGGTAGCCGGCCTGCGTGACGTGCGCACCGCGGTCCAGGACGATGAAGGTGGGTTCGGCGTCCGTGATGGTGTCCGCCTGACCGCCAGAGCCAAACGCGTATAGCCGCAGTGGAACCGCGTTGCCCAGGCTGTCGCGCATGGTGTCACCCACCACCACGGCGGGCGCCGCCAGCTCCACGGTGGAAAGGGAGAGGATGCCATTGGCCGGCGCTGGAATGGCTCGGCACCCCAGCACCGCGAGCGCGGCCGCGGCCGCGAGCACGCCCAGGCCTCGCGTCATCGCGCCAGCCGCTTGCGCAGCGTGTCCGCCAGCGCCAGGTACGCGACGGCGGCCGGGTCGTCGGGGGTGCGCAGCACCACGGGCTGGCCGGCGGCGAATGCCTCCACCGTCGCGGCCGTGCGCGGGACCATGGTCTCGAACACCAGGTCGCCGGGCAGTTGCTGCCGGACGTACTCGGCAATGCGCTCCGAAAGCGCGTTGCCGGGCTCGAACATGGTGAGCACGATCCCCTCCAGCCGCAGCCGAGGGTGCGTCGCAACGGCGCTGCGGATTCCCTTGAGGATCTGCGAGGTGGTCTGCAGCGCCAGCGGCTCACACTGCAACGGCACCAGCACGCGATCGGCCATGCCCAGCACCCGGTGCACCACCGGGCCCAGCCCGGGCGGCGTATCCACCACCACCAGGTAGCCGCGGTCGCGCACCAGCGTGAGCAGTTCATCCAGCCGCGTGGAGTCCGCAATGACGGACTGGTACGCCGAGTGATCGCCCGTTTCCGCCACCGATCCCGTGAGGATCACCTTGAGGAACGGGAGCGCCGTGGGGAGTACAATGTCACTCAGCGATTTCGCGCCCGTCAGGTAGTCACCAAGGCCGGCCGCGCCCGCCGACGCCTGCAATCCGACGCCGAAGCGCATGGACCCCTGCGGGTCCACGTCCACAAGCAGCGTCTTCACGCCGCGCGAGGCCAGCGCGGCCGCGAGGTTGATGGCGGTGGTGGTCTTGCCCACGCCCCCCTTCTGGCTGACCACCGCGAGGATGCGCTTCACTCGGAACCCGGGTCCGGCGCCGATGACGGATCGGTGCGGGTGCGCAGGTCGGCCAGCGTCTGGCGCGCATGCGCCAGCCAGCGTTCGGTGTCTTCGCCGGCAGGTGGCGCCGCCAGGAACGCCTCAAGATGCCTGGTCGCGCCCGTCCGGTCTCCCCGCTTGAGCAGCAGGAACGCCAGGCCGTAGTGCGCGCCTGCCAGGTCGGGTGCTATCTCCAGCGCGCGCCGGTAGCAACGCACCGCGTCGTCCAGGCGCTGCGTGCGCGACAGCACGATGGCCATGTTCTGCAGGATCCTCGGATCACTTGGGTGGTCGCGCTGCGCCAGCCGGTACGACGTGAGGGCCGCCTCATAGTTGCCCTGACGCTCAAGGGCCAGCGCCTCGTTGAGATAATCGAGACGTTGCGGTCTCAGGTCGGAAATCGACTTGCCGCCGAAGAGGCGGCTCCACCAGGACATTCGGCGATTCGGGAGGTGGAGAGGGTGGGCGCAGGCGGCGCACGTTCCATGCGCCACTAAAGGGCAAAACTACCGATTGTTGCCATGTGGAGCAACGTCACATACCCCGCAACGCGCTTCCTGTGCGGCGGGGGGACGGATAGCTTCCAAAAATCACCGAGCGCCCACCGCCCAGGAGGTCCCCATGTCACCGCGTCGCACCACGGTCGAACCATCCCAGGGCGTGTTCAACGTCGAATGGCCCCTGTTCGGCGAACTGTCGCGCAGCCTGGCGCTCAAGGTGGCCCGCGAGTACGACCCGGATGTCGTGATCGGCATCGCCACGGCGGGCGTGGTACCAGGCGCGGTGATCGCGGCCATCCTGGATGTGGAGTTCCACTCGCTGCTGGTGAGCCGGCGCTATCACGCGGAACACCCGCGTGAAACGCCCGCCGTGTTCGGTCAGGTGCCGCCCGAAGTGCGCGACCGCCGCGTGCTGCTGGTGGACGAGA
This sequence comes from Gemmatimonadaceae bacterium, assembly GCA_035700805.1. Lineage (GTDB taxonomy): Bacteria > Gemmatimonadota > Gemmatimonadetes > Gemmatimonadales > Gemmatimonadaceae > JAGWRI01. The sequence continues at coordinate 41,922 of DASSOG010000052.1, forward strand.
CCTGCGATTCCGGCGACACGCTGCGGCTGGCGGTATCAGCGGTGGTGAATGCAGGCGCCGCCGAGGTGCGCACGGCGGTGGCGTTCCGCACGGGCGACTACGCGCCGGATTTTCACGGCATTGCTACGGAGAGCACGGTCATCCTGCCGTGGGATCGGGAAGTACTATTGGATGGAGAGTTGGTGCCGAACCCGCGGTACGCGGAGGCGTTGGCGAAGTTAGGGTAGGTGGTGCGTTTCCGGGTGTTATTCTCCACAGGATGAGGAGGGCAAGGCGCAACCAATCCTGATCGGACGGAACGCCCCGGCTCGGTGAACGGGAACTTACGGCACCCGGCACCTGCCTTGACACCGGTAACAGGCAATTGTGTTGATTTGGGGACCATGCAGATTCTCCGTGAGCCGTTGTTTCGCGTTCTTTTCACCGACGTGGTACGTCCAGCCGCAAACGACTCATAGCTACAGGCCGTCCCTACGGTAAAGCCCGACGCCGGGCGAGCCGAAACGCCGTCTCGCCCACCCCGAAGCCAAGAGACTGTGAAGTACCGTGTCGCGTCGGCGTCGGCTCCGGACTCTACGGAGCGCCCTCACTTGCAGTCACCCATGTCGGCAGCGGCCTGGACGACCACTGTGAACCGTACCGGGTTTTGTGGAGACTCGGTTAGTTGAGTGCTTCGACCGGCGTCACGGCGGTGTTGGGATGGTA